>JAVVEG010000001.1:0-4890 GCA_032251455.1 Pseudomonadales bacterium
GGCATTGCTTCTGTGATCATGGTGCTGGTATCGATTCTCTCACTGGCCGTCAATTCATTGAATTTTGGCCTGGACTTTACCAGCGGCACCCTGGTTGATGTTGCCTACCCACAGACGGCTGATATTCCGGCAATCAGAACATCACTGACTGAAGCGGGTTATGCCGAAGCCGTTGTAGTGCCCTATGGTTCCGATCGTGAAGTGCTGGTGCGTGTGCCTTCCCCGGAAGGGGTGGAGGATCGCGATGCCTCGGCAATCGGGGATGAAATCATGCAGGTGCTGCAAGCCAACAGCACTGGGGAGTTGGTGCTGAGAAGCTCAGAGTTTGTTTCGCCTCAGGTTGGTGAAGAGCTGGCAGAGAGCGGCGGCATGGGTTTGCTGGTCGCACTGGGTATAGTCATGATGTATGTGGCGGTGCGTTTTCAGTTCAAGTTTTCAGTGGGTGCGGTGGTTGCCCTCATACATGATGTGCTGGTGATTCTGGGCCTGTTTTCGCTATTTCAGGTGACTTTCGACCTGACTGTACTGGCGGCGCTGCTGGCGGTGATTGGTTACTCGCTCAATGACACCATCGTGGTGGCAGACCGGATCCGGGAAAATTTTCGCATCCTGCGAACCGGCACCCCGGCAGAGATGATCAATATTTCGCTGAACCAGGTTTTAAGCCGAACCATTATCACCTCATTTACCACCTTACTGGTGTTGTTCGCCATGCTGTTGGTGGGCGGCGACGCCATCCGTGGTTTTGCCGAGGCTCTGATCATGGGGATTACCGTGGGCACTTATTCTTCCATCTACGTGGTAACCAACGTCCTGCTTTATATGGGTGTCAGCAAAGAGGATTTGATGGTTCCGGTCAAGGAAGGGGTCGATCAGGATTCAATGCCCTGATTTCGGCAAAGGCTGCCTGTAGGTCATCGCGCCCGGCAATGGCTCGTTGTTCGAACAGAATTCCCGCCAGAATCTCCATCGTGGTCAGTGGGTTTGCCGTCACGGCCCTGAATACAGTCAGGGTATCACCCTGGTATTTCTCAGGGGTAAGGCGTGTCCTGGACACGAAGGATTTGCCTTCACTGCGTTGGATTTTCTGCATGTTACGGATAATCAGGCTGAGCCGGTTATTGATCTCGGTGCGCTGTTCAGAGTTGGCCTTGAGCAATTGGGCATGGATGTCCGCTGGCAGATAGCGATAGGTAAGGATATTGAGTTCAGGGGCGGAAATCAGCTCAAAATCGTCGCTCGTTGTGATCAGCTCGGCAAACTTCCTTGCTTTTTCAATGCCTTGATCGATCAGTAGAGCGTAACCCTTGCGGCCGATGATGTTCAGCCCGGCATGCACAAGAATGGCCATTCCCGGCCTGGAACCCTCAACGGTGTGACTGCCGAGGTCCTTGGAGCCCTTGCGGATGATGTATTCGGCATGGTGTTCAACGCTGTTGAGAGTATTGGGGTTGCGAAAAACACAGATTCCAGCACCCATCGGAACATAGAGCTGTTTATGGGCATCCAGGGTTACCGAATCGGCGCGTTCAATCCCTTTCAGCAATTTGCGGTGTGTGCTGGAAAACAGGGTGGGTCCTCCCCAGGCAGAATCGACATGGAAATGAATCTGTTGCTCTGCGGCGATATCGGCGAGGGTATCCAGTGGGTCAACCGAGCCTGTTTCAGATGCTCCAGCCACCCCCACGATGGCCATTACCTTGATACCTTTTTCCTGCAATTGTTGGCATTTTTGCAGCAGCGCATCAGGGCGTACCCGGTTATGTGCATCTGTTGCTATCGAGATCAGCTGGCGGCGGCCGATACCCAGAATATCGGCTGTCTTGTTCAATGAGTAGTGGCCCCGTTCGGATACCAGTATCGCCAAACCCTTGTAGCCGTAATGCAGCATACCAGCGGCCAGGCCATCCTGGGCCAGACCGGCAAATTCACCATCGGGGCGCAGCATATTATTCCGGGCTGCCCACAAGGCAGTAAGATTGGCTATGGTCCCGCCGGAACAGAAACTGCCGATGGCATGGTTTCGGTCGTGCATCCATTGCGTATAGAAACCAGGGTCTTGCTGATAGACCAGGTGATGGATCATCCCGATGACCTGGCGCTCCAGTGGCGTGAAGGCCTTCGAGGTTTCCACTTTGACCAGGTTCTGGTTGAGGGCCAGCATGATCCGAGACAGTGGCAACATGAAATAAGGTAATGCCGAGGCCATGTGTCCGACAAAACTGGGGGCAGAAATATGAACTGACTGAGCAACCAGTTTGTCGAGTACGAACTGGATCTGCTCAGAAACAAACCGGGGTTGTTCAGGAATGACAGGGTCAGAAAAGTCCTTCTCGATCTCTGCCAGGTCACGTTCTGCTGCCACAATATGTTCTTGCAGAAAACCGGTCATATTCTGGGCAATGGCTTGATCAATCCTACCCAGGGTGGAATCGGGTGCCTCAGGTACGGTAAAAATCCGGTGCAGGCTATCGAGACTGGCCTCCGCCAGTTTTGGGTTCACAGTCATAGAGCACTATCCACAAACGGGGTCGGCAGTATAGTGGAATTGACCGGGTGGTGGGAATCACCAAAACGGCAAATGAAACGTGATTGCGGTTAGTGTATGCCCGCAAATGAGTTGACAGTTTTCTTCCGTGCGGGCAAGATCGCAGGAAATGGATTGGCTTGCTATCGACTCCTGAACGGGAAGGCTCCGCAGAAACACAATCGAGGACGTATTTTGAGAGTGAATTTCATGCTGGTCAGATGCCAATACCTGCGTCTTGGCAACCTCTTGCTGCTGCTGGCGGGCACTTTGCTGGCGGCGGGGCTGCAAGCGCAGAATCCGGCCGACTTTCCCCGACCCGCCGAGCTGGAGCCCGCGATCCGCTTCTGGACCCGTGTCTATACCGAAATCGATACTGACAGTGGCTTCCTGCACGACTCAAACAATCTGGCCGTCATCTATAAGCGGGTTGATTACGATCGACCCTTGATAGAACAGCAAAGAAAACGCATACAGGAAGACCTGAAGGTACTTGCCAGTGGCAAGCGCACTGGGCTGACCGGGCATCAACAGCAGCTGCTGGAGGCCTGGCCTGCGGATGTCAGCAACGAGCGTCTGGCACAGGCGGTCAATACGGTGCGCTTCCAGCTGGGGCAGTCAGACCGGTTTGTAGAGGGGCTGATTCGTTCCGGGGCCTACCGTCAACATATTGAAAAGGTGACTGCAGAGCGCAACCTCCCCATTGAACTGAGCGCCCTGCCGCATGTGGAATCCTCGTTTCATCCGGGCGCCTATTCCCATGCCAATGCGGCGGGCATGTGGCAGTTCATCCGTTCCACCGGGCAACGTTTCATGCGCATTGACCACATAGTGGATGAGCGCATGGACCCCTATACAGCCACCTATGCGGCGATGAGCCTGCTGGAGTACAACTACAGTGTGCTGGGCACCTGGCCGTTGGCCCTGACAGCCTATAATCATGGGGCTGGCGGGCTGGCACGGGCAGTGCGAGAACTGGGCAGTAATCGTATCGAGGATGTGATTGCCAACTACCGGGGTTCGAGCTTCGGCTTTGCATCGCGCAATTTCTATCCACAGTTTCTGGCGGTCATCGACGTGGAAAAACAGGCCCAGGCGCTGTTTGGCATTTTGCAGCTGGATTCTCACCCGGAGTATGAGGAGTTCGAACTCGAAGCCTTTGTCGAGGCGCAGACCCTGGCCAGGGTTCTGGGAGTGAGTCTCGACCAGCTCAGATTCGATAATCCAGCCCTGCGACCGGTCATATGGGAAGGCAGCAAGCGCATCCCCAAAGGGTATACGGTAAAAGTGCAGAAAAAATCGCTGAAAGGTGATCTGTCCGCGCTGCTGGCCAGGATTCCCGCACAGCAAATGTATGCCATGCAGACCCCTGATTTGAACTATGTGGTGCAACGGGGAGATAGCCTGTCTGCAATAGCATCTCGTTTCAACACCAGTGTCGCCAGACTGGTGTCAATCAACCAGCTGCGCGATGCGCACCGTATCCGGGTGGGTCAAAACCTCATTTTGCCTACTGATCAGGTGACAGCTGCAATCGCGGCTCAAAGCGTACCGACTGCACAGCCTGTAAATACAGCGACTCAGGACACCTATGCTGTCCGCCGGGGGGATACCCTGTCGATCATTGCCAGACGCTTTGGTGTGACTGAGCAGACCTTGCTCGCGGTAAATGACATCGACAACGCTGATCGTATCTATCCTGGCCAGACACTCAAGCTGCGAACGACAGCTTCGGTTGTGAATAACGAACCCGTGCCACAAACAGTGGCCTATGTGCAGGCTGACCCGGTTGAGCCTCTGCTCGAAGCTGCAGAACCTGTTGTGGCAGAGAATTCACTTAATGAGCAGGATGGAGAGCAGCCTCTGCCGGAAACTCCAACAACAGAGCTGGTGGCAGATCAACCCGCGCTGGATGTTCCCGTCGATGCAGTAGCCAGCAATGAACAGCTGGAGGTTGAATTGTCAGCAGACCCTTCGGATTACAGTGTCCGTGCGGATAACACCATCGAGATTCAGGCCACCGAGACCCTGGGGCATTATGCCGAATGGCTCGGGGTGAGAGCTTCCAATGTGCGAGCCTGGAACGGCTTGCGCTTTGGTCAGCAGGTGGTCATGGGTGATCGCCTGACACTGAATTTTGCCGAAGTGGACATTGCCGAGTTTGAGCGGCAAAGGCGCAATTACCATCTGGCCCAGCAGCAGGAGTTTTTCAAAAGATATCGCATTCAGGATCTGGATCAATATCAGATAGCCGCCAATGACAATATTTCAACGCTGGCCGCTCGCAAATACTCGGTGCCGATCTGGTTACTGAGGCAGTACAATCCCGAGCTGGATTTCGATCTGTTGCGCATAGGACAGAC
>JAVVEG010000001.1:4990-13210 GCA_032251455.1 Pseudomonadales bacterium
TTGAAGGAAGGGTTATAACGCATCAGTGAGCAGAAATTGCGATAAACCAGATAACCCTTGTCATCACCTTCATCCCCGATAATCAAGGCTGCCGGCAGATTTCTCGTCGGCAGGCTGGTGCCATCTTCCCGGCGCACCCCCAACGCCTGCCAATCACTCAATGGCCGCCAGGCGCCCAGGGTCTGATACCGTCGGCAGGCAGCATCCGGGGTAATGCCGTCATTCTGGCTGGCGGGCAGTGATTGTTCACCTCCAGGTGGCAGGCTGACTATTCGTCCCCAGGTCTGATCATCCCGCCAACCGCTGGCTTTAAGATAGTTCGCTACCGAGCCGATGACATCAGGCCCCCATGTCCACAGGTCCCGCTGGCCGTCGCCATCATGGTCCACCGCCAGCTGCAGGTAGCTGGTAGGGGTAAATTGAGCCTGGCCCAGAGCACCAGCCCAGGAACTTTTCATCATATCGATCGAGGCATAGCCTTGGTCGACAATTTCAAAGGCGGCAAACAACTGGGTGCGAAACTGTGCTCCCCGCCGGCCATCGAATGCCAGAGTGGCGACCACGTTGAACAGGGGTTCAGTGATGGGGAAGGTGCCGTAGTTGCTTTCGATGCCGAGGATAGCCAAGGGAAACCGGCCCTGAACACCGTAGGCGGCGGCCGTTTCATTGATCATCTGGGCCTGTTCTGCCAGCAGGTTCTTACCGTGTTCGATACGCCATTCACTAACCCGGTTCAGGTAACGTGCGTAGGTATCCACAAACTCCGCCTGATTGCGATCGGCCTGGATTACCTGACGCTGGGGGCTGATTGCGGGAATGATCGAATCCAGTGTTTCTGCCCGGATGCCCCGCTCCAGGGCTTCAGCGCGAAACTCCTGTAACCAGGTCTGGAATGCAGCACTGTCATCCGCTGTGGATTCCTCTGCCTGCTGAGCTATAGCCTGATTGATACCGATCAGGCCTGCCCCAAGCTGCAAGCCGAGGGCAGTCGAAAGCGCCAGTAGCAGTTTTCCGGCTGGAAAAACCGGGGCAAATCTGGCCTTGGCGGGTTGCGCTGCAATCATCTTCTCTCCATTCAGCAAGCAAGTGGTTTCATGTATTATAGGCACCGCCAGTGAATGATTTCCAGCCATTAAGTAATGAAACAGACAAGCGCAGAAGGACTGGTTTTACCGGGCCGACCGCCACGCACGATTGGAGAAGAATTTGAGTAGTTCCGGGCTTGTGAGCAGCGATGAAAAGCTGTTGAAGCAAACAATGGCAGATTTACTGGCGACCCTGCCGCATAAAATCAGTTCCCCCCTGTTGCATTGGGCAAAGGCCAGTCCTGGGGCAGTGGCAGTACGGGATCATCTGGGCAATGCGTGCACCTATGCAGAACTGGCTGAACGGGTCAGGCAGGCGCAGATAGTGCTTGCTGCTCACGGTATCGGCCCGGATGCAAGAGTGTTGCTGCTCAATGAGAACAGTGTCAGCCTGGTGGTTCTCATTCTGGCGCTGAGTGAGCTGGGCGCCTGGTCGGTTATCGTCAATGCCCGCATGTCAGCCAGTGAGATCAAACGCATACGTGATCATGCTGAGCCCGAAGCGGTTGTTTATCTGCTGGATTCCAGGGCTGCGCAGCAGCACTGGCAAGCGCTCGGTGATCACCCTGATGCGGCGGGAAAACAGCTGGAGTTGAATCTTGATCTGGGCTTGCAAACCAGCAGGCTGGGCATCGAGATCAACCCGTTTGCGCAGACCCGACAAAGAGACCCGCAATCAGCTGCCGTAGCCGCTTTGATCTATACGACCGGAACCACGGGTGCTCCCAAAGGGGTGATGCTGAGCCACAGGAATATTCTTTATGTCGCCGCTGTCACCAGCAAATTGCGTGGCATGCAGGCCAGTGACAGAATCTACGCTGTCTTACCTATCTCGCATGTATTTGGTCTGGCAGCAGTTTTTCTGGCCTCTTTGTATATGGGGGCCGAGTTGGTGCTGGCTGATCGTTTTGACCCGGAGCAGACAATGGAAACCCTGCGGGTTCAAGGTATAACCGGTTTGTTCGGTGTCCCGGCGATGTACGCCAGATTGCTTGAATATGCGACCATCAGGCAGCTGAAACCGACGGATATGCCGAGGCTGCGCTTCATGTACTCTGGCGGTGCTCCGCTGGATCCTGTCATCAAGGCAAAAACCGAGGAGCTGTTTGGCCTGCGCCTGCTCAACGCCTATGGCATGACAGAAAGCGGACCCACCATCTGTCAGGTGCGCTGTGATGAAACGCCCGATTCCTGTACTGTGGGCCGGCCTTTGCCCGGTCTGGATATAAAGGTGCTTGGTGTTGACGGCAAAGAGGTAGAGCCGGGGGCAGTAGGCGAGTTGCATGTGCGTGGGCCCAATATCATGCTGGGTTATTTCCGCAACCCGGAGGCCACCGCTGCCGTACTGGATCAGGATGGATTTCTGAATACAGGGGATCTGGTGCGTTGTGACGAGCAGGGCAATATGCATATTGCCGGCCGCAGCAAGGAGTTGATCATCCATTCAGGGTTCAATGTCTATCCCCCCGAGGTTGAGGCTGTTCTGGCAAAGCACCCGGATGTGACGCTCTGCGCCGTGATTGGTGAAGAGCATGCCGGCAATGAGGAGGTGGTGGCTTTTGTGCAGCGGGCACCGGGCAGTACATTGAGTGCGCAGGCACTGCAGGAATACATCAAGGCTGATCTGGCTGCCTACAAGCGTCCTGGTCGGATTGTGTTCATGGAACAGTTGCCTACAGCCCCTTCCGGGAAGGTGCTCAAGCACAGGCTGTCCGCAAGACAAGGCGCAGACGGATGAGCAGCAAAGGGCCGCAGGCTCATCAGCAGGGCAATGAACGGGGTAATGAGCAGTGACTCCTCAACCAGCGAGTACGGTTGTGCTTGTTCGCGACACCGAAGGCGAACCGGAAATCCTGTTGTTGTTGCGCAATAGCACACTGGTATTCAATGGTGGCCACTGGGTCTTTCCGGGAGGCAAGATAGATGTTGGCGATTATGCCGCAGAAGACGCTCACGAGTATGCCGCAGCCTGTCGGGCAGTGGTCCGCGAGACCCGGGAAGAGGCGGGGATTGACATCAGTGGCGAGTCGCTGATTCATATCGCGCACTGGACAACCCCCGAGGGTATGTCCAGACGCTATTCCACCTGGTTTTTCCTGTGCCCGCTGATCAGTTCCCAGCCGGTAGTGGTGGACCAGGAGGAAATTCTCGATTTCCGCTGGATAGCACCGGGCGCTGCCCTGGAGGAGAATCGGCAGGGTCTGATCAAGCTGCCGTTTCCGACCTTAAAGACACTGGAAAGATTGCTTCAGTTCAATAATCTGGAAGCTATCTGCGAGGGTATGCGTAAGGCCGAGATCCACGTGTTTCCAGAGGATTCGGCGTTTTACACACCCTATCGCGAGGGTTGACAGCCAACTACACCAGTTCGGTCAGCAGGTCCTTGCTGAAGGTTTTCAGTGTGTCGGGCTGATCGTCGCGAATTTTCTGAACCCAATCCGGGTTGGCAAGCAGTGCCCTGCCGACAGCGATCAGATCAAATTCCTCGGCTTCCATCCGCTTGATCAGTTCGCTGATATCAGCCACTTCGGCAGTTCCTTCACGGTAGGTTGCGATGAATTCCTCGCTCAGGCCAACACTGCCAACGCTGATACTGGGCTTGCCGGTCAACTTCTTGGTCCAGCCGGCCAGATTGAGCGAGGAGCCCGCAAACTCAGGTTCCCAGAAACGGCGTGAGCTGCAATGGAAAATATCCACACCGGCAGCGGACAAGGGGGCAAGCACCTCGGCCAGTTCCTCCGGAGTCGAGGCCAGACGGCTGTCAAAATCCTGCTGCTTCCATTGCGAAAAGCGCAGGATGATGGGGAAATCCTCACCGACTTCAGCGCGAATGGCAGCCACGATATCGGCGGCAAACTGGCTTCTGGCTGTGCGTGAACCACCATATCTGTCGCTGCGCTGGTTGGTCCCCTCCCAGAAAAAGGAATCGATGAGATAGCCATGAGCGCCATGAATTTCCAGAGCGTCAAAGCCCAAAGCCTTTGCGTTGCGCCCGGCCTCGGCAAAGGCCCGAATCAATTCGTCTATTTCAGCAATAGTCAATGGTTTCAATACCTTCTTGCCGGGTTGCAGCAATCCGGATGGGGATGCCGAGGGGTAATCCGGGAAAGGGCCTTCGCCGGGCTTGCGGATTGAACCGACATGCCACAGCTGGGGTGCAATTTTTCCGCCGGCCTGATGTACGGCGCGGACGACCTCTGCCCAGCCTGCCAGGGCTGCCTCACTGTGGAAATTGGGAATCGATGTGGAGGAGGAGGCCCCTTTGTGATTGACAGTAGTGCCTTCGGTGATGATCAGGCCGACATCGCCTGCCGCACGTCTGCGATAGTAATCCACCACATTGGCTCCCGGCACGCCATTGGGTGAGAATTGCCGTGTCATGGGTGCCATGACAATGCGGTTTTTTAAAGTGAGTTTGGGGTGTGAGAAAGGAACAAATAATGCGTTGGTGTTCATAAATCCTGCCTGTAGTGATCAAGTTTCAGTCGTGGATGGCGCATTGTAGGGGCAGGTGACAGGGTAGTCTACCGGCAATATTCCTTCAATTCTGGCCCCCGGGAAAGACTGTCATCAGCTGAACGGTCACTAACTGAGAAACAGCTCTGCCGAGGCCCGGATTGGGGCTAAGGGCTGCCGGTTTTACCGGCCACCCCTGGTTTTGGGTATCTGGACGTTTGCAAGCTATCCTTGGGCTTGCTTTTGGTTTGAAGTTAATGGGATAGTTAGGCCTGTCAGGCTGTCGTAGAAAATTCATTTAACGTCACTGAACCGGGATTCGCCATGTTATCTCCCACCGTCGAAAACCTGCGCAAGACCATCGCACAGATACGCCGTCGTCGCAGCCGCTTGCATATTCTGCAACAAACCACCCTTACGCTGACGGTTGGTCTGGTGCTGGTGCTGGTGCTGAGTCTGCTGGCCGCCTGGCTGGACCCTTCCCGTCTTGGCACATTCCTGTTGTTCCTGCTGCTGCTGGTTGGCATGGGTGGGTTGTTGCTGCGCCTGGTGGTGGTATTGGGAAGACGTCACCAGGATGATCGCTATCTGGCGCACTATGTCGAGGGCAGGATTCCAGATCTGGAGCAACGACTGCTCACATCGATGGAATTCAGTGATGAAGAATTTGTGTCCGGGCGCAAGGGGGTGTCACGGCAGTTCATTCAGCAACTCTGGGCAGATGCCGAAGCACATGTGCAGCAACAGCAGGTTCAGGTAGACAGGGTTACCTATTCGCGAACCCCCTGGCTGAGTCTGGCATCGGCGGTGGCCTCCCTGGCTGTGGTCAGCCTGCTGTTTCTCAACTTTGACTCTCTGTTTCAGGCCGGAGTGCGGATAGCCTGGCCTTTCGCTTTGGCCCCGGAAACCTTGCCGGTCGCCGACAAACCTGCTCCGTTGCCAGTTGAAATCAGTGTCGAGCCTGGCGATATCTCCATGCAGCGCGGCGAATCTGCCACCATTACGGTGCGTGTTGCCAATGCCATGCCTGCCGATGTGCAGTTACGAATGCAGACAGACAATGTGAACTGGCAAAGTGCCACCATGCGTCAGGAAGGCTCCGGCAATGACAGTGCCAGTTACACCTATTTTCTGCCATCGGTGCAGGAGGACATGGTTTATTTTGTCAGTTTTGGAGAGCCGCAGGCACAGCACAGTTCCCAGCAATACCAGATTCAGCTGTACGATCTGCCAGCCGTTGAGCAGATTGATGTCACCTTTGATTATCCCGACTATACCGGCTTTGCTGATGGGGTCGAAGAAAACGGCGGGGATATGGTGGTACCGGAAGGCACACTGGTGGATTTGAACATCCAGTTCAACAAGCCTGTAGCCGAAGCCCTGCTGGAGTTCAGCAATCAGGAAGATGTCTATGAAAACCTGAGTCTGGATATTGATGGCAATATTGGCCGTGCCCGCTTCACGGTGACTGCTGATACCAGTTATCGCATCAATGCCACTGACTTCGATCGGCTGCAGAGCAGAAACCCGGACGATTATTACGTGCGTGCCATACCGGATCAGCCGCCTGAGCTGGTGCTGCGCAGCCCTGGCAAGGATCAGGATGTCATGCCGCTGGAAGAAGTCGCTCTGGAGGTGCAGGCCAATGATGACTATGGTTTGAGTCAGTTTGCCCTGCATTACAGTGTGGTTGGTGCAGAGGAAGAATCGGTGGATTTCTTGCCGACGGAACAAACTCAGCAGATTGTCGGGACAGAACTTATCTACCTGGAAGACCTGAATGTCCAACCCGGTGATTTCGTCAGTTATTACCTGACGCTGGCAGACAACAACGGCTTGAATGGCCCCGTCGAGGTGGTGTCCGATATCTACTTTTTGCAGGTAATTCCAACTGATCAGGAATTTCGCCGCAGCAGCGGTGGCGGAGGTATGGGCCAGGGTGGTGGCGGTGGTGGTGATCGGGGCGACAGTAGCGCGCTGGTAACAGTACAGAAGGATATCATTGCCGCTACCTGGAAACTGCGGCAGCAGGCCAATAATCCACCCGACTCCTTTTCCACCGATATTGATGTCATTGCCGAGGCTCAGAGGGAGGCAACACAACGTGCCGCAATGTCCATTGATCGTCTGGCCGAGCGCCTGAATTTTGCCGATGCCAGCTATGACAATGCGGTCTTCAATCTGCAGCAGGCCATAGAGCAGATGAATCTGGCAGCGGCTGAACTGGACCTGGAACAACTCAATAGCGCACTTAAGCCCGAACAGGCGGCCTTGCAATACATCCTGCGTGCCGAAGCCGAAATCAACCGAACCAATATCAGCATGCAACAGGCTGGTGGTGGCGGTGGAGGTGGCGGGGGGCAGCAGGAACGGGAGGATCTGCGTGAGCTGTTTGATATGGAGATGGGCCAGCGGGAAAACCGCTATGAAACGCCTCAAAGTGGTGGCGGTGCGGCCCAGAATAACAGCGAAGAGGCCAACAAGCTGGAAGAACTGGCCCGGCGTCAGGAAGGCCTGACCAGAGCCCAGCGCAATCTTTCCCGCCGTCTTGAAGATATGGCAGAAGAACAACGCAGACGCGAACTGGAACGGCTTCGTCGTGAGCAGCAGCAGCTCAGCGAGGAAGTGGAACAACTGGCCCGGCAGATAGCGAATTCACAACAATCCACACCTGGGGGCGCACCTCAGGGAGCGCAATCAGGACAGCAGAGCAGCACCAGCAGTGAGTTGCAAAGAGCCGCCCAGCAGATGCAGGAAGCAGCTGCAACAGATTCACCCTCTATGGCTGCGGCCAGAAGTCAGCGCGCACTGGAAAGCCTGAGACAACAGCAACAGGCCATGAACCAGCAACAGGGCAATTCGGTGAATCAGTTGGCGCAAAACGTCAGTCGCCGTGGGCAGCAACTGGTACAGGAGCAGCGTGAGCTTGCGCAGCAGTTACAGGCCGCCAGCAGAGAACAGGGCCTGGGGCAGACACGTCAACAAGCGCGCAATGATGAACAGATGCAGGAATTGATGAGTCGTCAGCAGGCGCAGAGACGGGAGCTGGAAGAAATCGAGAAAATGTTGAGAGCCATCATTGCCCGGGGGGACAATGAAGATCAGCAACTGCTGTCTCAGGCTCAGGCAGCAAGCCGGGCAATCAGACCTATACGAGAGCAGATGGATACCAGCAACCGGGTTCTCAACAACGGCATGGTAAACCTGTCGGCAGATCTGGAACGGGATATATCCGACTCCCTGGCAGGTCTTGGGCGTAATTTGAGGGCCCTCGGTTCAGCTCCGGGTTCGCAAGACCCGAGTGCAAATCCAGTGATGCAGGCTGCGCAGGATGCAGCCGAGTTGCGCGAACAGATTGAGGAGTTGCAACGGCAGGCCCTGGCCTTGCAGGGTGGGGAGCCCTCTGCCGAAGGAGTGCCCCCGGTCAGTATTGCCGATATGCGGCAACGCCTGGCGCGATCGCAGGAATTGGCTCAGAACTTGACCGAACAGTTGGCACAGCAACAAGCTCAGCAGGGTCAACTAGGTCAGCAAGGTCAGCAAGGTCAGCAAGGTCAGCAAGGTCAGCAAGGTCAGCGAGGTCAGCAAGGTCAGCAAGGTCAGCAAGGTCAGCAAGGTCAACAGGGTCAACAGGGTCAACAGGGTCAACAGGGTCAACAGGGTCAACAGGGTCAACAGG
>JAVVEG010000001.1:13310-255771 GCA_032251455.1 Pseudomonadales bacterium
GGTCAACAGGGTCAACAGGGTCAACAGGGTCAACAGGGTCAACAGGGTCAACAGGGTCAACAACTGGCCGCCGGTGGTGGTCAACCTGGATCGGATAGAGACGGTTTTGGCCTGGGGAGAATACCTGCGCCTGGGGAGCCGGTTGGTCTGGGTAATGCTCGGTCGATTCGTTCGGAACTGACCCGGCAATCCATCGAATCCTTCCTGTCCCAGCCGGAATTGTTTGCCGCTTTGCTGCAACCCATTATCGAACTGGAAGGCCAGTTGCGTGCCCAGGCTGAATTGGAGCAAATTCAACGCAAGCTTTATTCGGTAACTGACGAAGCAGTCCCGGAACAGTATCGTAACCTGGTGGAAGAGTATTACCGGGTTTTATCTGATAGCAGGAGTCCGGCAGCGGCACCATAAACCATGAGATTTTTCCTGGATCAGTATTACCTGGAGGCAATCCAAGATGGGCGATTCTCATTTGCCTATGCCATCAGCCCGTGGCTTGCCTTGCTTATTGTTATTGCCATTATCGCCCTTAGCTGGGGTATGTATCGCAAGACCACACGAGCCTTGAGCGGAGGCTGGAAAACATTTTTCATCAGTTTGCGCTCGGTGGTTATGATACTTATTTTTCTGTGTCTGTTGCGCCCGATTGTCACCCTGCATGAAGTCACGCCCCAGGAGACCTATCTGGCAGTTCTGATGGATGACTCGCAAAGCATGTCCATCGCCGACATGCCTTCCGGGAAAACCCGGCAACAGGTGGTCAGTGAGCAACTTTATGGTGATAACGGTGTGCTGGCCAGACTGGGAGAGTCCTTTCAGGTCAGAAATTTCCGGTTCGATAAAGCCACGGGAAGAATTACCGATATCGATTCCCTGACCCGTAGCGGCAATGCTTCCTCCATTGACCAGGCTCTGCAGTATGTTGATGAACAACTGGGTGGGCTGGCCCTGGGTGGGATTGTACTGATCAGTGATGGCGCTGATAACGGGTCATTTGACCCGGTATCGACAGCTCGCGATCTTGGTGCCCGGGAGATACCTGTTTTTGCTGTGGGCGTGGGTCAGGAACAGATTCCCCGGGATATTGGCATTGAACAGGTGGAAGCTGCCAGAACGGTACTCGATGGCACGGTGTTTAACCTGGGTGTCACCGTCAGTCAACAAGGTTATCAGGGCAGGGAAGTTGTCTTGCAGGTTGTTGATGGCGATACGATCGCCGCCAGCAGAACCATCGTGCTGGACAGTGATGGCACGGCCCGCCGCTATGACATGGAGCTGAGTCCCGAGAGAAAGGAGCCGATTGTCTACGAGTTGCAAATCAGCATCCAGGCCGATGAAATAGTTCCGCAAAACAACAGCTATCAATTCCTGGTGGATAATTCAGATCGCCCTGCTCTGGATATTCTTTATGTCGATGGCCACCCGCGCAATGAGTACAAGTTCATCCGTCGTGCTGCAGAAAACGATCAGAGCTTGCGCATAGCCAGTTACCTGCAGACCGGTCCCGGCAAGTTTTATCGGCAAGGGGTCAATTCTGCACTTGAGCTCAATAGCGGTTTCCCGGCTTCCCGGGAAGACCTCTACCAGTACGAAGCCCTTCTTCTGGGAGATATTCCCCGCGATTTCTTCAATGAGGATCAACTGCAGATGATCCAGGATTTTGTTGCCGAGCGCGGTGGCGGACTTCTGGTCAGTGGCATGCTGGAAGACTCCTATGTCAATAGCCGCATCGCTGATATTCTTCCAGTAAGCCTGATCAGCAGCACAATGCTTCCGCAGTATCTGCAAGGAGGAATCAGGCGCGGTTCTCATCTTACCGGTGAGATGTTTACCCCCCGATTCACTGCTGCTGGTGAGTTTTCCGATTTGCTGCGGCTCGACAGTGATGATTTCGTGAATCGTCAACGCTGGCAGCAGATGCCTGATTTACAGGGAATTTATATCACAGGCAGGGCAAAACCTGGAGCTACGGTATTGTTGGAGCATCCGTCTTTGCAATACCAGAATCAAGCTGTACCGGTGCTGGCGACACAACGCTATGGCAGTGGCCGCAGCATGTTCCTGGGTACGGCCAGTACCTGGCGCTGGCAAATGCTGATGCCATCAGAGGATGCTTCGCATGAGGTTCTCTGGCGTCAGTTTTTGCGTTGGTTATCCGTTTCAGCCATGGATCGTATCAATATTGAATTTGATCGCGAGTTCTATAACGCGGGTGACACCGTCAATGTCAAAGCCACTGTGCGGAATCCCCGGTTTGAACTGGATAACAATGCTTCCGTTTGGTTGCAGCTCAATTCACCCTCCCTCCAGGTTGTGGACAATGCCATGAGTTGGGATATAGAAGAAGATGGCGTGTATCGGAGCAGTTTCGTGGTGGAGGAAGAGGGGGTTTACAAGCTGCTGGTCGATGTGGCCTCGGCGGCCGCCGAAGCCAATCCGGAAGCCATGGAACGCCAGGCAGCCCTGGTGGTCACACCGTCCCTGCGGGAATACACCAGGGCCGGAAGGGATACTGGCTTGTTGACCCGGATTGCCGAAGCCAGCGCGGGCAAATACTTCAATGCCAGCCAACTGGCTCAGTTGCCGGCAGAAATAAAACATACGCCAAATGCCTGGACCAGAGAAATCCAGCAGGATATCTGGAATTCACCCTGGTTGCTGGCCTTGCTTGTCCTTTTGTTGTGCATTGAGTGGGTGGCCAGGCGCCTCAAGGGGTTGTCATGATGCTGCGCCTGCTGTCGATCTTGTTTCCTGCCATTTTCAGTGTTGCTGTGTTTGCACAGTCTGATGCTTCCAGAGATGGTGAGGATCAGGCTTATTTCAGAAATCAGACGGATACCACAAAGTTCATGCTGGTCATTACTGGCGCTGCAGCCTCAGAGGAGATTCGGCAGCGTTTTCAAACCTGGGCTTTCTCCTTGCAGGATGTCCTTGTAGAACAGTATGCCTATGCGGCTGACAATGTCATTCTGCTGATGGATGATGGCCGTGCCGATGACAAGCAGAGATCGCCGACAGGCAGTTCACGCCGTAATGACATTGAAAAGCATCTGCAGCTCTTGTATGAGAAATCATCTCCTGGAGATCAGGTCGGCATTTTTCTGATCGGACATGGTTCAGGTTCTGCCACGGGTTCTGCCGCGAAATTCAATATTGTGGGTCCTGATATCACCGGGACAGAATTTGCCGGTTTGCTGGAGAATTTTAGGGATCGGGATATGGTCATCATAAATACCAGCAGTGCGAGCTTTGAGTTCACGCAACAGCTGGCGGGTATCGGCAGAGTGCTGGTGTCCGCTACCCGTTCCAGGGCCGAACGGTTTGATCCGGTTTTTGCGGGTTACTTCATTGAGGCATTGGCAGACCGCAAAGGTGACCGTGACAAGAACAATCGGGTCTCGGTTCTGGAGGCTCTCATCTATGCTCAGCAGTTGGTGGCGGGCTGGTACGAAGAGCAGGGACGGCTTGCCACGGAACATGCGGTGCTTGATGACAATGGTGATGGCATGTTTGTGCTTGAGCCGGGTCAGGATGCTGCCGATGGCAGCCTGGCCGAAATCGCCTACTTTGATACCCTGACCGCGAGCATACAGAAACAGTCACAGCAGGCACAGCAGCTTCAGGTTCAGATGCAGGAACTTGAGCGCGAAATCTTCCTATTGCGCAATCGCAAGGCGGATTTTCTTGAGCAAGATTACTGGAATCGCCTGGAAGCCTTGTTGATCGATCTGGCATTGACCACGGAGAGATACAATGAATTACCCTAAGCTCCTGTTTATATTGTTGCTTTCAATGGCCACGGTGTTTCAGTCCCAGGTTTTGCTGGCAGCAGACAACCCTGCGCCCGAAACACAATCCGATTTTGAACAGGCCCGCCTGCTTGCAGGCAGGGGATCCTATCTTGCGGCTATCGAGTTATATCGCAGAGTGGATGGTTTTCAGCGGGACCAGGCAATCATTGAGGCCAGCCGCGCTCATTGGTTGATCGGTCAACTTGAGGAGGCCGAAAATATCTGTCGTGAGGCCATCAACGGGGATTACGCTGCTTCACCCTTGATCAGTACACAGCTGGCCGAGGTGCTGCGTTCAACAGGCCGTGCGGCAGAGGCGCTGGAAGTCCTGTCGGCGGTGATTGAGCCAGGGTCGGCGCCGGTCAGGTCATTGGTTCAGTATGGCAGCCTGCTGCAGTTCCTCGGCAGAAAGCAGGAGTCACTCAGCTATTTGAATGAGGCGCACAGCCGGTACCTGGCGGGTCAGGTGTTTGATGCGGAAGAGATAGCCATGGTTGCTCTTGGCAACTGGCTGGCTGACCGTTTCCATGACGCCAATTCACTGTTCAGTGAAGCGGTCAGGATTGATCCGATGAACCATGAAGCCCAGGTGTTGTGGGGCAATCTGTTCATGGAAAAATTCAATAACCCCGATGCGCAGCGCTCCTACGCCGAGGTGCTGGAGAATAACCGCCGCTATGTTCCCGCCCTGCTTGGCATGGCCAAAATCAGCAACCCGGAAATGACCTTGCAGCGCATTCTGGATATCAACCCTGCCTATGTTCCCGCCCTGGAAGAGTTTGGCAATTTGCTGATACAGAACAACCGTATCGAGGAAGGCAGCCGTTTTCTGCAGGAAGCCCTGCTGATCAATCCACAATCGATACGTGCGCTGTCTATCCTGGCTGCTCAGGATGCCATGCATGAACGCATGGATGACTACCAGGCCAGGGAAAATCAGATCAATGCCTTTAGCCCGGATAATGCGGTATTTTATACCGATATCGGAGAAATCTTTGGCAATAACTATCGCTTCACCGAAGCGGTTGAATATACCCGCAAAGCCATAGCTGCTGACCCGACCTACTGGCGTGGTCATACCATCCTGGGTTCAAATCTGGTCAGGCTCGGTCTGGAAGAGGAAGGCAAAAGGCATCTTGAGCTGGCCTTTGCCAATGACCCCTTCAATGTGCTGACCTCCAACCTCCTGCAGGTGTTTGACACCCTGGAAGGTTACGCTACTCTGGAAAGTGAGCATTTCCGGGTGAACATGAGCCCGCGGGATGCGGAAATTCTCTGGCCTTATTTCGAACCCCTGCTGGAAGAAAGCTGGGATACCCTGACGGCAAAATACGGTTTTGAGCCTGAGGTGCCAGTATTGATCCAGGTCTTTGAAAATACCGAAGACTTTGCAGTGCGCTCGGTAGGTCTGCCGGATATCGGCCCATTGGTTGGTATCTGTTTCGGCAAGGTGGTCACCTTGATTTCACCGGATACACTGAGCGCCAACTGGCAGGAAATTCTCTGGCATGAGCTGGTTCATGTGTTTACCCTGCAGATGACCAACAACAGAATGCCGCGCTGGCTTTCTGAAGGGATTTCGGTGTGGGAAGAACATGAGGCACGCCCTGAATGGGGGCGCAGGCAAGGGCTTGATCTGGTGCGTGCTGCCCGGGACAACAAACTGTTGCCGGTGGCAGAGCTCAATTCCGGCTTCACCAACGCAGGCTCAAGTGCCGATCTGGGGTTTGCCTATTTCCAGTCCTATCTGGTCGTTGACTATATAGCCAGGGAATTTGGTTTTGAGTCCCTGCGCAATCTGGTGCAGGAATATGCTTTTATCCGTACGGAAGACGAGATGTTCCAGAATGTATTCGACCAGTCTCTGGAGGTTTTCAACGAGGGCTTCATGGCCTGGATCGACAGGCGGGTTGAAGAGATCAATGTCTATGTCCATACCGAGGATGCTCCCGATGAAGGCGCGGGGCATGGGCACGGAGTGAGGGAGAATTCCAGTGCTGTGTTGGCTGAACTGTACAACAATGCTTCGCTGAAACAACATATGCGGCAGAGAATACAATCTGAACCGAGAGATTTTCAGGCACATCTGCAACTGGGCATCGTGTTGTTCAAGGAAGAAAACTATCAGGACGCAGAAGTGCACCTGAGCACGGCACATGAGTTGTTGCCGGATTATTCGGGATACCCCAGCCCTCCCCTGGTTTTATCCCAGCTTTACGAGGCCCAGGGGCGCGAGCAAGCCAGGCAGGAACAACTGGAGGTGTTGCTGCAGAACCAGCAGCATGATTATGAGTCAGCGTTGACGCTGGCCAATCTCTCCCTGGCAGAAACCCAGTTTGAACAGGCTGAATATTATGTGCAAAGAGCGCTGGCAGTTGATCCTTACCGGCTGGATGTCCACCGGGTTGCTGCCGAGCTGGCAAACAGGCTTGCCGATACAGGCGCAGCGGTAAGAGAGCATGAGATACTGGTGCGTCTGGATCAGACAGATCCAGTGGTTGTGCGCACCGATCTGGCCCGGGCCTACCTGAATAATGGTCAGCCTGATGAGGCCAGGTACAGTGTTTTACGGGCTTTGGAAATCGCGCCCAGTTATCCCCAGGCACAAAAGGTATTGCTGGAGTCTCTCAATGCAAGTTCGAACTGAAGCCTTGTTATTGTTGCTGTTGCTGGCGATCCTGCCTGCCAGGGTCATGGCGCAGCAATCCAGCAGCAATGTGATGCCCCTGGATTTTGATATCGACAGTTTTCTTGATGCCAACCAGTTAGGCAATAGCGAGTCTCTGGCCGATTTTGTCTGGGTCAGGGGACGATATACCAACTATCCGAACGGTGGCCGGGGTATGCGTCGCCGCGGTGGCTGGTGGGATACCGATTACCCTGACGCAGAATCCAATTTCCTGCGCGGTGTGCAACGGTATACCAACATAGACACGCACAGTAAAAGCTATGAATGGATGGACCTGACCGATCCGCGCCTGTATGAACACACCTTTCTTTACATGAACATGAAAAGAGTGCCTATTGGAACTCTTTACAGTGGTCCGAATTTCAACCCGGAAGAAATCGAAGCCTTGCGCGAGTTCATGTTTCGTGGAGGTTTTGTAATGGTGGATGATTTCTGGGGAGAAGAGCATTGGCAGGATTTTTTGCTGGAAATCGCCAAACTTTTCCCGGAGCGGGAGCTGGTCAGGCTGGATACACAGCATGAGATTTTCCACACCTTCTTTGATGTCAATGAAGTCGCTCAGGTGCCGGGTCGCATGGTGACCTGGGATGGCGGTGTATTCAATCTTGATGATCCGGCATATCCCCCTTCCGTCCATGCAATTCTTGATGATGATGGCCGGGTGATGTTTGTGGCCAATTTCAACACAGATCTGGGTGACGGTTGGGAGCACACTTTTTATGAAAGGTATCCCACGCATTACACCAATGAGGCTTACAAGCTGACAATCAATTATCTGATCTATGCATTCACGCACTGACAACAGGCAGGAACCCATTATGACTGAAGAGATCGATCTGGAAGGAAAGAACGAGGCAAACCTGGAGGGCTTGGAGCAGGAGGATGATCTGGCCCTGGTCAGGAAAATGCAGGATGGCCGTGATCAGATAGTCAAGGAGATCAAAAAGGTAATCATCGGGCAGGAGGCGGTTATCGATGAGCTGTTGATATCCCTGTTTGCCGGTGGACACTGTCTGGTGACGGGGGTTCCTGGGTTGGCCAAGACCCTCCTGATCAAGACTGTGGCAGATATTCTGCAGGTGCAGTTCAGTCGCATTCAGTTTACCCCTGACTTGATGCCAGCCGATGTAGTAGGCGCTGAAATCGTGGAAGAAAAAGAGGGAGAGCGCAACCTGGTCTTCGTCAAGGGACCTATTTTTACCAATATTCTGCTGGCTGATGAGATAAACCGAACTCCACCCAAGACCCAGTCCTCCTTGCTGGAGGCCATGGAAGAGCGCCAGGTGACAGCTGCCGGGGTAACCCACAAGATGGCACAGCCCTTTTTTGTGCTGGCCACCCAGAACCCGATAGAGCTGGAGGGAACCTACCCTTTGCCGGAAGCACAATTGGACCGATTCATGTTCAAGATAGAACTGGCCTACCTGTCAGAGGAAGATGAAATTGCAGTGGTCAGCAATACCACCCGGATAGTCGACAATACGGTTTCGCATCCTTTGAGCGGAGAGGATATCCTTGAATTTCAGCGCATTGCCCGACAGGTTCCCGCAGCGGAAGCAGTCATCCGCTATGCAGTGCGCCTGGTTCATGCCAGCCGTCCCCAGAATGACAGTTCACCTCAATTCATCAAGGACTGGGTCAGTTGGGGGGCGGGTATCCGCGCTTCTCAAAATCTGGTGCTTGCCGGCAAGGTGAGGGCTTTGCTCAGAGGGCGTTACAATGTTTCCTTCGGTGATATCAAAGCATTGGCGCCGTCGGTGCTCAGGCACAGGATACTGCTCAATTTTCATGCTGAAGCAGAACGTATCACCACCGATGAGGTGGTAAGACGCCTGCTTGAAACCGTGGCTGAGCCCCGTGCAGATAATTAAGCCTATAGAGCAGCAATCATGGTAGCGACCAATTTTATAGACCCGGCAGTGCTGAATGGCCTGGATAACCTCGAACTCAAGGCCAGGGTCGTGGTCGAAGGGTTCATTGCGGGTTTGCACAAGAGTCCGCATCGTGGGTTCAGTGTCGAATTCAATGACTATCGTCACTATTATCGTGGCGATGACATGCGCCATGTCGACTGGAAGCTATATGCCCGCAGCGATAAGCTTTATGTCAAGCAGTATGAAGATGAAACCAATGTTCGCTGTTATATCGTACTGGATGCCAGCGCATCCATGTCTTATGCCTCGGCGACAGTCAGCAAGCTTGAATATGCCCGGATATTGGCCTCGGCCCTGGCCTATTTCATTATGCGGCAACGTGATGCGGTTGGCCTGATCACCTTTGATGAAAAGGTGCGGGACTATATTCCAGCCCTGTGCCGGCAACCTCATCTTATCCGGATTCTGCGTGTGCTCTCTGGGCTTGAGGCGTCACGCCGGACCGATACCAACCGGCCTTTGCTTGATCTTGCAGCCAATCTGAACAAGAAAAGCCTGGTCGTGCTGATCAGTGATCTGCTTGAAGACGAGGAAAGTACCATCAAGACCCTGCAACAATTGCGGGCGATGGGTAATGAAGTGATTCTGTTCCATGTGCTTGATGATGCCGAGTTGTTGTTCCCGTTTACCGAATCATCCGAATTTATCGATGTTGAAACCAATGAATCCTGGATTACTTCACCAGCTGCAATTCGCAAGAATTATCTCGAAAATCTGCAGCGCTATCTGGATAACTGCAAGCAAAAATGCCAACGCAATGGTGTGGACTATTGTCTGTTGAATACCTCTCAACCACTGGATGTGGCATTGAATTCCTACATCGCCAGAAGAGCCAGGAGTTTTTGAATGAGTTTCCTGGCCCCTTTTTTCCTGTTTGGTCTTCTGGCTGCAGCCATTCCAGTTGCCATTCATCTGATAAGGCGAGAAAAGCCGCCAAAAATAATTTTCAGTACCTTGCGTTTCATCAAAAGTACCACCAGGAAGTTGATACTGTTCCAGCAGATACAGCAATGGTTGTTGCTGGCATTGCGGGCGGCCTTGATTGTGTTGCTGGTTTTTGCCTTTGCCAGACCATTGTTTGATAGCAATATGGGTTCTTTGCTCGATGCCGAACCAGAGTCTCTGGTGTTATTGCTGGATACTTCCTTGAGCATGCGCTATGGGGACAGGTTTGATACAGCCCGGACCGAAGCGCTGGCGGCTCTGGACAGATTGTCGGCTGGTGATGAGGCGGCAGTAATCACTTTTTCCTCGGCAGTGGAAACCGTGCGTGAACTAAGCACAGATATTGATGCCTTGCGCAGCTTCATCAACGCATTGGATTCTCCTGGTTATGACCGGGTCCAGTTTTTACCACCATTGCGTCTGGCTGATGATCTTCTTGCCAGCGCCCGCCATTCGAAACGACGAATTCAGATGATTTCAGATTTTCAGGCCAATGGTTTGCCCGAAACCGAACGGACGATGCTGGCACCCGGGGTTGCCTTCGAGGCGACTCAGACAAGTACCGGAAGCAGCAGGAACCTGAGCATCAGCGATGTGCGTTCACCCGCACAACTACTGAGCGATACCAGCGAATATGACATTCTGGTGCGGCTACGCAGCACCGGAAGCCAGTTGTTGAGCAATGGTCGTGTCAGTCTGCTTATAGATGGTGAAACCAGGGTCAGTGAAGTGTTTGATCTTGGCGATACTTCCGAGACTGTGATCACCCTGCCTGTCATCTTTGAGCAAGCAGGCAGTCACACCGGAGAGGTGTTGCTGGAAGGCGATGAATTCAGTGCAGATAACAGCTGGTTTTTTACCATTGATGTTTTGCCCAGGATTCAGGTGCTGGTACTCAATGGTGCCCCCTCGGCCAATTGGTATGACGATGAAAGCCATTGGCTGGTCTTGGCACTGGAAGGCAGGGGTGAAACTCCTTTTGATGTACAGACTGTGGCACGCGATGAGTTTGAAGCGAGCATGCTTGCAGAAACAGATGTCCTGGTCGTATTGAATATGGATGATCCAGGTCAGGCGGCTATGGCCCAGATCGAGCGATTCATTGAAAACGGCGGCACCGCATTTCTGGCTCCAGGCGATCAGGTCAATGCAGAGCGCTTCAATTCACGTTTTGGCAATATAGCTCCAGGCCAGTTGCTACAGACGGAACTGATGAGGGGCAATGATTATCTTCTACTGGCTGAGATTGAAAGACGCCATCCAGCGCTGCGCCCCCTTGAATTTGATTGGACTGCAAGATTCGAAGGCATCTGGTCGGTGCAGGCCAAGCCAGAGACAGAGGTGCTGGCGCGTTTCGACAATGCCATGCCTGCTCTGCTGGAAAGCAGTGTGGGGGCTGGTAAGGTTATGATGTTTGCGTCTGCTCTTGATTTAAGCTGGAGCAACCTGCCCTTGCAGGGACTTTTTGTACCGCTTATGCATGAATCATTGCGTTATCTGGTACAACCGGAGTCCCGGCAGTCTGCTTACCAGGTGGGTGATATCATCAATCTGCAAGCCTATTTGGACAATGAAACCGAGCTGTTGTTGTCAGCGCCAGGTCGGGCTTATCAGCAATTGCGGGTTGATGCGTCCAATCCATCATTGACTTTCCCTGGTCCTGGTCTTTTTCGGCAAGAAGGAAGTGAGGCTCAGAGGTTCTTTGCAGTGAACATTGATCCGGCAGCCGCAGAACTACTCCAGATTGATCCGGCACTGTTGCATGACAGAATCATCAATCCGGAAACCACGCCGCAACAAACCGAGCAAATACGCACCCAGCAACTGATGCAGGAAATTGAGCAACCGCAGCGTATCTGGTGGTGGATTTTGATTCTGGTGACGGTGCTGCTGGCGGCGGAAACGCTGATCGCCAACCGGACATACCGTTGATTTGCCAGCTCCAGTTTTTTCTGTCCTGTTCAGCCAAGGCCGCCAGAGCCCAGACCTCAAAGCTACTCAATGTTTCAGAAAGGGGGGGAACAGTGAATCACTTTAAGGCCTGGAACCCTGACTGATCATGGTATGTGTGCATCTTCCTGATACAGGTTAACCATAACGTGCAATGATCCTAGCATAGGGAAAATGCAATAAGCCAACACAGTTACAAACCGTAACCGGTATCGAACGTTCGCTCATTATGGAATATCAGGTGCTGAATCCTGGTTCCTGTCGCTCCGGCTTGCTCTTGCTGAAAAGTCCAAGCAGCTTCTGGCAATGACTGCGTATTTGCGTTGGCAATATCAGCATGGAGGGGGTTACGATCAGTGTCAGTATGGTGGCGAAGGACAGGCCGTAAACGATGGCGCTGGCCAGGCTGACCCACTGCGATGTAATTGGTCCACCCACCTCTATTTCTGCTCCGATAATATCAACTGAAACGTGCATCGCCAGTGGCAACAAGCCAAATCCGGTGGTGAACGTAGTCAGGAATACGGGACGCAAGCGTTGTATACCGGTTTGAATGATGATTTCACGGATATCCCAGTCAGTATGTTTTTCACGCAGGTAGTTGAAGGTGTCTATCAGAACTATATTATTGTTGACGATGATGCCTGCCAGCGAAACAATGCCCACGCCAGTCAGGATGACACTGAAGGTCTGCCCGGTCAGCAGCAGGCCGAGCAGAACTCCTGCAGTGGAAAGCAGGACAGAGGACAGGATCAACAAGGCCTGATAGTAGCTGTTGAACTGGGTAACCAGAAGGATGGCCATGGCCATCAGTGCCAGGATGAAAGCCTGCAATAAAAAGGCGAACGAGGCTTCCTGTTCTTCATTGGCACCCCGGAAGCGGTAATTGACTCCTGGAGCCAGCGGGTTTTCATCAAGCCAGGCTTGCACTTCCTGCAATTTGGTATCGGTGACCTCGCCTGGTGCCGGGTTGGCGCGCACATAAATAACCCGACTGTCATCGACGCGCTGTATCGAGCTGACCTTGGGTTTGGCTTCTCTGGTAATAAAGCTGCTGATTGGCGCCAGGCCTCTTGCGGTATTGATGCGGATGCTGTCAATCTGTTCCAGGCCTCGGTATTCAGCTGGATAGCGGACACGAATTTCAACTTCCTCTTCGCTGTCATCAGGGCGGTAATCCCCCATGAAAATGCCATTGGTCATCAACTGCACGGCAGCGCCAATTTCCTGGATACTGGCGCCAAACATGGCTGCCCGGGCTCGATCCACCGTTATTTCCCACTCGATGCCTGGTATCGGAGTGGTGTCATCGATATCGATGAGCCCGGTCATCCCATTGCTGAGGAAATCACGGATGCGTCTGGCTTCCGAAATCAGGTCGTCGAGGTTTTCACCGTAAAGTTCAACCTGCAGTTCCTTGCCTACCGGAGGGCCCTGCTCAATGGAGGCGATCTCAGCAGAAATGCCAGGCAGATTGCGGATAGCCTCGCGATACATGTTTTCCACTTCAAAACCGTCCGGTTCGCGCTCACGCCGATCAATCATTTCGACAAAAATGGTGCCGACCAGGTCCGGCGCGGAGCTTTCACCTCCCCCCAGGCTTTGTCCGGCACCAGATTGGGTGACAATATTCTTGATATAGCCCACTTCCCTGACGCGTGCTTCAACGTCCAGTACAATGTCACGCACTTCTTCAGGAGAAAAATTACCGCGGGCAAAAATCTGTATCTGGGTCTGATTGGGCTCGACACTGGTAAAGAATTCAACACCAGCACCAAAACGCCCATAAGCCATGATGATCCCCACCAGCAAACCTATGCTGCCCAGGAAGATGATGCCGGGAGATCCCACTGCAATCCTGAGTATGCGACCATAGAGGCCGGTTATTCCTCCTGTATTTGCTGCGTCACTTTCAGCAAGTTCGTCACTTTGGGCCGGGGCACTCAGATAGCGGCTGCTCTTGCCAAACAAAGAGCCAAGGGTTGGTGCAAACAGCAAGGCATAAAACAATGAACCGGTCAGCACCGCAAACACGGTGATGGGTAGATAACGCATGAATTCACCCGCTACACCAGGCCAGAACATCAATGGCAGGAAGGCTGCCAATGTGGTTGCGGTGGAAGCGATAATGGGCCAGAACATACGGCTGACAGCCTCTTGATAGGCGTCTTCCTTGCTGAAGCCCTCTGACATCTTTCGATCTGCGTATTCAACCAGCACGATGGCACCATCGATCAACATCCCCAGTCCCAATAACATGCCGAAGATCACCATGAAGTTATAGGTGAAACCGAGCAGGGAGATAATGATGAATGCGAAAAAGAAAGAGAAAGGGACAGCGAGAGTAACCAGAATGCCGGAACGGATACCCACCGCAGCAATAACCACCAGTAACACCAGGAACATGGCAGTGGCCATGTTGCCCTGCAGGCCCATGTTCTGTTCAATCACCATGGGGATGGTATTGTTCAGATAGGAGATGTGAACAGCCGGAGGCAGATTGGGGCGCATCTCGCGTACGATGGCATCGATGCCGTTCATGGCCTCTATCAGGTTCTCGCCTTTGCGTTTCTGGACATTGATGGAGATCGATTGCTCCGAGTTTGAGTAGGAGTAGCGGGTGGCATCCTTGAAGGTGCGTCGAACCTCGGCAATATCACTGAGTGTCAGCACTCCAGCGCTGCTAGAGCTGATGGGAAGATCGAACAGGTCGTCGGCAGTTTCAATCAATCCTGGCAGTTTCACGGCAAAACTGCCGGCACCGGTATTGACGGCACCGGCAGGAATCAGGCGGTTATTGTCGCTGACCGCCTGGACGATGGCCTGGTTGGTAATGCCATAGGTTTCCAGTTTGGCGGGATCAATGATGATTTCCAGCAGTTCTTCGCGATTGCCAACCATATCGGCAGTGAGGATTTCAGGCAAAGTTTCTATCTCACGTTGCAAGTCTTCAGCTATCCGCAAGAGTACACGCTCGGGGACACCTTTCCCGGCAATGGCTATCTGCACAACCGGCACGGAAGCAGCAGAGACTTCCTGCACAATGGGTTCTTCGGTTTCCTGTGGAAATCTGGCTTTGGCTCGATCCAGTGCCGCGCGGGTTTCCTGAAGAGCAAAATTGGAGTCAAGAGTCACGTCAAATTCTACGATGATGGTCGCCGCCCCTTCGTTGGAGAAAGAGCTGACTTCGGTAACCCCTTCAACCGACTTCAGCTCGATTTCAGTGGGTTTGGCCAAAAGTCGTTCGGCGTCCTCAGGGGAAATTCCCTGATGGAGAATGGTAGTGACTATTATCGGGACACTGACATCCGGATTGAGTTCGACAGGGATGGTCAGGTAGGCTCCGAACCCGGTCAACATAATGACCACGAACACGCTGACGGTGGTTCTGGCTCTGGATACCGCAGCATTGATATAACGCATTAGGAGTACACCTTGTTGTCTGTATCAGCGTGATGTTTCCACCGTCTGGCCCGGGAAAACGATTTCCTGGCCGAGGGTGATGATATCGGTTTGTGCCGGCAGGCCGGTTACCCAGGTGCCTGGGTTGATGCCGTTATTTTCGCCAACGATTTTTACTTCATGGAACTCAACGACATTATCCCGGTTGACAGTTTTGACTCCGATAAGTCCATTGTCATCCAGGGTCAATGCGGAGGGTGTCACCATGTGAGCCCGGATCTGCCGGCCAGTTACAAATATCTCGGCAGTGACACCCTGGCGCAGGGCGACATCTCCCGGGGAAACTTCAACCTCGATACGATAGCTGCGGCTGGCGGGGTCTGCCGCACGAGCGATATAGGTCACCTTGCCGCTGATTGTTTCCCCGGTCATGAGGCTTGCGGTTGCAGTAGAGCCAAGCTCTATTCGGGCGACATTTTCTTCGGAAACAAAACCGGTCAACAACATCGGATCATCATCCAGCAAGCGGGCACAGGTGCCGCCGATATCCATCAAGGCTCCCACTTCCACTTCTCGCGTTTCCAGAATGCCATCGAAGGGGGCAATGATACGCGTGCGTTTCAGAGCGAGTTCGGCGCGTTCAACTGCAGCAATGGCTGCGTCCAGGTCTGCCTTGAGCTGAGCCACATTGGTTCTGGAGGTCAGGTTGCGGCGCTCAAGATCGAGTCCTCCCTGGTACTCCAGTTCAGCCTGAGCTAGCCTGCTTTTTGCTTCCTGCAAGTCGACTTCACGGGTATCGATAGCCAGCTGACAGATCAGATCGCCGGTTTTTACCCGCTTGCCCCGTTCGATTGGAGTATCAACAACGCGACCTGATGTTTCTGCCCGGATATCCACTACACGTTTTGCTTCGGTAATACCACGAACCCGGACGCGTTCAACAAAATCCTGTTCGGTCACGCTCTTTATCCGGACTATATAGGCGCTGCTGTCACCACCCACAGTAGCCTCTTCAGGGACGGCGCGGATACTGGTTTCGGTTTGGGGAGTTTCGAAGCGTGCGCTCGGGCTGGTGCGTTCACGGGGAATCAGCATCCACACTACCAACAAGGCAACAAGGCCCAGAGCTACCAGATGTTGTAGTTTCACTTCAATCTCCGTTGTAATGATGCACTTGCGTCAGCGTGTGGTTGATTTTGCTTGAAATAGGTATCCAGTCTGGCACTTTGGATAAAAATGCTGGAGTAAAAAACCGATTCTAGCGACATTTGTTCAGGATGCCATGCATTTTAGTGTTACGTATTGTAACCACTTGGTTTGATATTGCAATGTCATTCAACGCATCAAACAAGTGGTACGACTTCTTCGCTGGCAATGACAGTTTGGATCAATACCCGGTTACTGCGATGGGGGCTTTACGCTACCATATCCGATAAGTACAGAGAGTACCTCAAGCGCAGTTCCATTTCATGAAGAAGAGGGTGAAAAGTGAAGGATATCAACGGTAAGGTGGCAATAGTCACAGGTTCTGGCACTGGAGTCGGTGCGGCTACCGCCAGACAGTTGGCAGGTCTGGGTTGTCATGTGCTGATCAATTACAGTCGCAGTGAACAGGCCGCGCTGGCAGTTGCCACGGAATGCCAGACCCTGGGGGTAGACACTCTGGTCTGCAAGGCCAATGTGGCAGAGGATGCCGAATGCAGGGCCATGGTGCAACAGGCTATCGATAAATGGGGTCAGGTTGATATCCTGGTCAATAATGCCGGGGTGACCCGGTTTTGTGATCATGCCCGCCTGGACGGTCTGGATGCAGCGGATTTTCAACAGATTTATGCTGTCAATGTCATCGGTGCCTACCAGATGATCCGGGCAGTTGCTGCAGCAATGCAGACACAACCTCAGGGGGGTGTGGTTGTCAATGTGGCATCAACAGCAGCCATTACCGGAATTGGCAGTTCAGTCGCCTATGCCGCTTCCAAGGGAGCCCTGGTGACGATGACTTTGTCACTGGCCCGGGCTTTGGGGCCGAAGCTGCGCATCAATGCAGTGTGCCCGGGCTTCATCCAGGGTGACTGGCTGCGAGAGGGGCTGGGAGCTGAGCAGTATGAGGCAGCAAAGCAGCATAATGAGCGCCATGCCCCCCTGGGAGTCACTGCGTCACCGGAGACAGTGGCTGAAGCAATTCTGCATTTCATCATTGGTCCGCAGATCATTACCGGGGAAACCCTGATTGTGGATGGTGGCCGGCATTTGAATCAGGTACCTTTGGCGCGAAGGTAACACCGCCGGCGAGAAGATATAATGCCGACAGTAGTGTGGCCACTCAGCGCGCTACTGGTTTTTTCTGCAATTTGCGTTGCAGTGTGCGTCGGTGCATTTTCAGTTGCCGGGCGGTTTCCGAAATATTGCCGTTATTTTCCTGCAGGACTTTCTGGATATGTTCCCATTCCAGCCTGCGCACCGACATGGGTTCCGGGATTGCTGCAGGGTTGTGTGCAGCCTTATCGCCCTCATCAGCGGACAGCAGGGCGGTGAGAATCTGTCCAGCATCGGCTGGTTTGGCCAGGTAATTGGTGGCTCCCAGCTTGATCGCTTCCACCGCAGTGGCGATACTGGCATAGCCGGTCAGAATCAGGATCGGCATATCCGGGTTTTTCCTGCGCAGGACCGGGATCAGTTCCAGGGAGGAGTGGCCGCCAAGATTCAAATCCAGAATGGCAAAATCAAAATGCATGGCATGGACGAGTTCCAGGGCCGTGTGTTTGTCGGGCGCATGCTGAACCTTGAATCCCCGCCTGTCCATTGCCCTGGCTGTGACCTGGGCAAACACTTCATCATCTTCGATCAACAACAGATGATTGTCAGTCATTTTCTGGCGACTCCCTGCCGCTATCAGGCTCCGTTTTTGTGCGAATGGGTAAGCGGATCACGGTCAGCGAGCCGCCACTGTTGAGGTTGAACATCTCGATACTGCCCTGGCTGCGCTGAATGGCCGCATTGGCCAGGAATATCCCCAGGCCCATGCTGTCCTTGCGGGTTGATATGAAAGGTTCCCCCAGGTTTTCCATGACCTGCAGAGGTATTCCGGGACCGTCGTCCTGAATGGCGATTTCAAGCAGGGCATGTGGATCTGGCTTGCGGAACGTCACCTTGGTATGCGTACTGGCGGCCTTGATGCTGTTTTCTATGATATTGATCAGGGCATGACGCAGGGACAGATCGAAAAAAAGCCGGGCATGACGAACAGTTTCGTCGATATCGATACTGATGCTTGCCTGTGGATGGATATTGACCAGGTAGTCACGTATTTCCGCCACTATGGCGACCAGGGTTTGTTCTTCATCCTGGTTGTCAGTCTTGTTGTAAAACCGGGTGAGCTGTTGCAGCGAATCCTTGCAGCGTTCCACCTGTTGCTGCAACAGGTGGATATCTGACCTGATCGAGGCCAGGTCAAGGTGTTGATCATTGTCCTGGTTGTTCTGATCATCATTCCCGGCGTGCTCAGGAAGCAGATCCGACAATATCACTGACATGGTTGACAGCGGGGTTCCCAGCGCATGCGCCGTGCCTGCCGCCAGGGTGCCGATGGCAACCAGCTGCTCATTGCGCATTTCATTTTCACGGACCTTTGCCAGGCTGAGTTCACGTCGACGGATGGCTGCGGCCATGTGGGTGATAAATACCGTAATCAGAATGGCACTGAGGACAAAAGTGACCCACATGCCGACCAGATGACGCTGGAAATCCTCCATATCAGGCGCATTCATATCATGTTGTGCTCCTGATTGCAGGTCACTGACCAGGAACAGGGTATAAATGGCAACGCTTAGCAGTGCGAACAGATTGACCAGGGTTTGCCTGATCAGGGTAGCTGCCACGGCCAGCAAGACCAGCAGGTAGGAGATCAGTGGATTGCTGGCTCCACCAGTATAAAGCAGGATCACTATCAATATCAGGACATCTACCAGTAACTGGATAAACAGTTCAGCTTCGTTGATAACAGCAGAAGTCTGCATGCGCCAGTAACCCAGGGCCAAAGAGAGCAGAACAGCCGTCAGAAGCCCCCAGAGCAAAACGGGAGATAGAGGCAGAGGCGAGACCAATTCAAAAATAAGGGTGCCAGAGACGCCGGCGACAGTGAGCAGAGCCCGCAAGGCCAGCAGACGCTGCAGGCCAACCCTGGGCGTACTGCTATCTCCGGTAACCGGTTGCAGGATATCGGTGAGGCTTTTTAGTAAAGTAGCTGTCATTGGGATGTCCTTTGCATGGCTATATTGCACGATAAGCACATTTTGCTCCACTCCCGGACTCAGGGTATAGTGCCGCCCATGATTTACAATGACCTCAACTACCCGTCGAATGTCTATGCCACACTGTTGGCAATGACTTATGGGCAGGTTGAGTACACCGGTTATGGTATTGGTGACATTGAATCGGTGGAAGAGCAGGACCTGGCAAAAGCGCAAAAAAGGCTGGCGGACCGGCTGGCTGGCAAACTGCCCCCGCCTCCTGCCGAGGTGCTTGAAATTGGTTGCGGGCTGGGCACGCTCGCTGTTCGCCTGGCGCAGGAGGGTTATCAGGTGACGGCGGTGTCTGATAATCCCGCGGAGCTGGCTCTGGCGCGACAACTGCCGACAATGGGTGTGCGCTTCGAGAATTCTCCATTCGAGCGCTTTGCTCCAACTCCTGCTGCTTTTGATGTGGTTTTGCTGCATAACTCGGCACACTATATCAATCCCTTGACCTTGTTGAAGCAGGCTCAGCGTTGTCTGCGACCAGGCGGCATGCTCTTGCTGGTCGATGCCTTTGTCAGTGACAGCACCTTGATTGAACCGTGCCCCTTGCCCCGTCTGTCCTCGTTTCTACATCTGGCGTCGCTGCTGGGATTCGAGGTTCATGAGCAAGAAGATGAGAGTGCTTTGGTTGCCGCCTGCCTGCAAACCTTGCAGGTCTTGCTGGAACGAAATCTGGATGAGCTGGGCAGAAACCTGGCAATTGACCATCACCGGCTTGAAGCGCTGCAGCAGAATCTGGGCAAAGAGGCTGCCTTCTTCAACGCTGGCAGATATCGCCTGATGTTGTTGTCCCTGCAATCTGCGCGACCTGGCTCTGATATAGCGGTCACCGGGAACAGGGAATTTCTCGACATCCATGGTTTTCAGCCGTTGGCGGTGGCCACCTTGTTTGAAGAAAGCTTCTCGACACCGTTCAATGAGTCTCTTTGGTTGTGGAAATACGGTCAGGGCAGGGGGCAGGCCATTTGTATCCGCGAACATGGGGAAGTTGTTGCACATTATGGGGGGGCTTCCCGCCAGATCCGTTATTTTGGTCAGCCGCACCGGGCCATGCAGATCTGCGATGTTATGGTCAAACCGGAGAAGCGGGGGTTTTACAGCAGGAAAGGTTTGTTCTATCAGGTGGCAGCCAGTTTTCTGGAGCTGAATGTGGGCAGTGCCAGTGAGCATTTGCTGGGTTTTGGTTTCCCCAATATCAAGGCCATGCATGTGGCCACGCGCCTGGGCTTGTATGAAAAGACTGACGACTTCATCGAATTGTTGATCCCTGCCGCCCAGAATGTTTCCGCCGGACTGCAAACCTTGCCGACCACGACTGGTCAGTATCATGCCGAGCAGTTGCAGGGCGATGAAGCCTGGCTCGAAGACTGTTTGAACGCGCTGTGGCAAAGAATGGCCAGCGATTTTGCCGGGGCTGTACTCGGCGTCAGGGATTGGTCCTGGGTGCACTACCGGTATGTAGGTCATCCCACACATCAATACCTGCTGTATGCGGTCAGCGCCGCAGAGGTCGCTGCAGAGCTTGCTGCAGACCAGCCAGCCAGCAAGGGGGATGCAGTCTGTGCCATCGCCATTTTTCGCGCCCATGAACAGGGTTGGTTAATGATGGATATCATCTGCGAACAAGTGCTGATGCAGCCAGCCTTACAGGCCTGTCATCAGGCGCTGCAGCGGGATCATCAGAATCTGGACGGTTCTTTGCACTGCTGGGTGAGCAGCGGACATGAATCGCTTTTGCAGATTCCAGGTTTTCAGCGTCGCAGCCTGAATATTGAAATTCCCTGCAACAGACAATCAGCCGGGCCTGCCACGGCAGAACTGTTGCAAGCCTGGTGGTTGACGGCCGGTGATATGGATTTCATGTAGAACAGCCCCTACTCGGGTGTCTGGTGCCCGTCGGGTGCACGCAGAGTAAGGCTCAATTCGTCAATGCTCTCGAAGAAGGTCAAGGTCCGGATTCCGGCCTTGTATTCAATATTGACCATATTGGTCTGTTCCGGCCATATTTCACGCAAGGCGCCATGTCTGACAGACAATGCCTGCCAGTTTTCGAGCGGGGAGTGCTCTTGATAGACCCAGATATGATTACCTTCTATTTCCTGCCCGACAAAGTCCAGCGCAATGATTTGTCCGGATTCATCCCGAAGTTGAAACAGCTCGCTGACGTAATGTCCAAAGCGGACACGGGTTTCCTCTGTGGCAAGAATGTCGGCGGTAGTATCGAACAATTGACGCACGGCATGCTCGGCATCGTGCAGATAGAAACGATGCATCACTTCCAGCGATCCACTGCGCTCATTGAAAACAAGCCGGGTGATGGCCAATTTCTGCTGATGGGCGTGAACCGGGCCGAAGAAAAAAAAGGCCGTCGCCAACAGCAGGAATACGGTGCGGGCAGTTTTCACTGTTCTGTTTCGTCCTCAGTGTTGGCTGATTTCCTCTCGGTTTTGATGTCCTGCATGATATCCCGGCCAATCAGGCTGCTGCCCTGTGCCGCCTTGTACGCCTCTACGCGGGAAGGAATGATGCGGCGCGGGTAGTGATTGTTTTCGATATTGGCATCCGCAGTTTCCCAGCGGGGGTCGAGCACGACACTGAGCAGATCCTTGTCGCTGACCACCAGTTTGCGGACATTCTGCGGACTTCTGCGCCATATTTCTGCCGGGACATACATGTCCTCACTGCTGCCATCGGCATAGTTCAACTGCAGAATAAGAGGCATGACCAGGCCGCCGATATTGGAAAATTCCAGTACATAGTATTTCTTGTCTTCGGCGACAGCTCTTTCGAATACGGTGCGTTCCCAATCCTCCAGACCGTCGAGGAAGCTGTCGTAGGCATTTCTCTCCTTGTTGGTCACGGTGAACTGATCATTGTCATCGTAAAAATCGCGCACATCAGGGTTCTGTTCCACCCAGATGGGGATACCCTGTTCACGGTTGCGTGCGCTGGCCAGTGATTCCGGTTTGTCGGCTTGCTCCTGACGGCGGCGGGGGTAGTCGATATCCGGGTCTTTGGTATCGAGCCGCATCTGATAGATGCTGTCCAGGGAAATATCCACGTGATCCGTGCTGTAGAACCAGCCACGCCAGAACCAGTCCAGATCGACGCCAGAGGCATCCTCCATGGTGCGGAAGAAATCGGCGGGGGTGGGACGCTTGAAGCGCCAGCGCGTGGAATATTCACGGAAGGCAAAATCGAACAGTTCGCGGCCCATGATGGTTTCCCGCAGAATATCCAGGGCAGTGGCGGGCTTGCCATAAGCGTTGGGTCCAAGCCGGGTGACACTGTCGGATTGAGTCATGATCGGTTGCTGATCGCTGGACACCATGTAGCCGACGATATCGCTTGGCTCGACTCCCCAGGGCATGTCCGGATCCCACTCGCGGCTGGCTACGGCCTCCAGAAAACTGTTGATGCCCTCATCCATCCAGGTCCATTGCCGTTCGTCGGAGTTGACGGTCATCGGGAAGTAGATATGGCCTATTTCATGAATGACGACACTGATCAGAAAACGTTTTTCCGCCAGTGAATAGGTGCGGGAACCGTCATCTTGCAGCTCTGTGCGTGGGCCATTGAAGGTGATCATGGGATATTCCATGCCACCGACCGGACCATTGACCGATTGTGCAACCGGGTACGGGTAATCGAAGGAGAAGCGGGAATAGACCTGCAGGGTATGAATCACGGCTTCCGTCGAATATTCCGACCACAGTGGGTCGCCTTCCTTGGGGAAGAAGGACATGGCCATGACCAGGGGCACATCGGCGCCCGGTTGCTGATAGCCCTTGGCGTCCCAGATGAACTTGCGCGAAGAAGCCCAGGAAAAATCACGGACATTGTCTGCCTTGAAGCGCCAGGTTTTGCTGCCATCGGTGCCTTCCCGCTCATTTTCCAGCGCTTCCTCTGGCGTCACTATGTAGACCGGGCGAGCTGCATTCTCGGCTTCTTCCAGACGCTGTATCTGGGTGGCAGTCAGCACCTGGCGGGGATTTTCCAGGGTGCCGGTAGAGGACACGATATGGTCATCCGGCACCGTGATGGCTACTTCATAGTCGCCAAATTCGAGCGTGAATTCACCCCGGCCCAGAAACTCCTTGTTGGTCCAGCCTTCATAGTCCGTGTAGGCCGCCAGACGTGGAAACCACTGGGCCATGAGAAAAATATCATTGCCGCCGGGGCGTTCATCATCGGGGAAATGCTCATAGCCGCTGCGGGCGGAGATGGCATCTTCTTCAACGATATTGAAGCTGAAGTCGATACGGAAACGGGTATCACTACCTGGGTTCAGGGGCCGATCCAGATCAATGCGCATCAGGGTGCCGACAATGGTATAGGGCAGGGCATTCCCCGAGGCGGTTTCAACGGCATGAATCTCGTATCCCAGCTCGGTGTCATCCATGTATTGCTGACGACGCAATTCGCCCAGGCTGAGCCTGGCTGGAGTATCGGCATCACCGGCCTGGACGGCAGGCCCGCGACGGCCGGTGCCGCCAAAGTCATCACTGAGCTCGGACAGGGAGTTGCGTTTGAAGACGTTCTGATCAAGCTGCAACCAAAGATATTTCAAGGTGTCCGGTGAGTTGTTGGCATAACTGACCGTTTGGGATGCGATCAGGCGCCTGTTGGCCTCGTCCAGGGTGGCTTCGATAGTGTAGTCTACCTGTTGCTGCCAGTAGGCATGCCCTGGCTGACCAGAGGCGGTGCGATAGGAATTGTTTGTGGGCAGGGTTTCATCGAGTTGCCGGAACTTGTCCTCGAAGCTGCCCTTGGTTTGTTTGATCGCATCGGCCTGGGCCGCTAGTGGCAATGTCAATGACAATGAAAACAGGGTGGCCGCAAACAGTGTGCTTGCGGTCAGGGTGGAGAGCTGCCTGGTCATACCGGACCTCTTTATTGTTATGGCTGCAGACGCGTTGGTGGCGCTGCCCTGGTGAGTGTGCATGTGCTGGAATCATACCATTTTATCCCGTGCTTGAAAGTCCGTTTGTTATCCGGCAGTCTTGGGTCGGTAACAAATGGTTACGACCTGGAGAAAACGCTGATGGATAACGAGAAAACAAGCTTCGGCACTGCGCTGCGCTCTTTGCTGATATTCCAGCTCAAGCTGGCAGCAGACGCCTTGCGTGATCTGTTGATGAGTCCGGTAAGCATCATCATGTTTGTGCTGGATGTGGTGTTGCAGCCGGCACACAAGGACAGTCATTATCAACAACTGATGGCATTTGGCAGGAAAACGGATCATTGGATCAATCTGTTTGAAGAATATCCACCCCAGATCCTTCCGCAGGATCAGGTCAGTAACCATAAAGAGTCATAAAGAGTGACCACTGTGTAAAGGGACAATGATGAACAGCTCTATCTATCAACAAGGCCTTGACGCCAATGCGGCCAATTTCGCCGCCTTGACACCCCTGTCATTCATTCAGCGTGCGGCGATGGTCAGACCGGACCATCCCGCCATCATTCATGGCCCCATCAGCAGAACCTGGCGGCAAACCTGGCAGCGCTGCTGCAAGCTGGCCTCAGCATTGAAAGCCAGGGGTATAGAGGAAGGGCATACCGTGTCTTTCATGGCGGCGAATACGCCAGAGTTGTTCGAGGCGCATTTTGCCGTACCCATGACCGGTGCCGTACTCAATGCCCTTAACATCAGGCTGGATGCCAAGGCCATCGCCTTCATTCTGGAGCATGCCGAGACCCGGATATTGTTCACGGACAAGGAGTTCAGCGCGACCATTGCCAAGGCGCTGATTCTGCTCGAGCGCAAACCATTGGTCATAGACATTGACGATGTGCTTTATGCCGAGGGGGAATTGCTGGGTGAGCTGGATTATGAAGCCTTCCTGCAAACCGGGGATGAGGATTTCAGCTGTTTCCAGATCGAGGATGAGTGGCAGGCCATCGCCCTGAACTATACCTCGGGCACCACCGGCAATCCCAAGGGGGTGGTCTATCATCACCGAGGGGCTTATTTGAATGCCATTTCCAATGCGCTTTGCTGGAATATGCCAGCCAGCCCGATTTATCTGTGGACGCTGCCGATGTTTCACTGCAATGGCTGGTGCTTCCCCTGGACCCTGGCCGCGATGAACGGTACCAGTGTCTGTTTGCGGCATGTCCGTGCCGATGCCGTGTTTGCTGCCATCCGTGCGCATGGAGTGACGCATTTCTGTGGTGCCCCCGTGGTCCTGAACATGCTGTTGAACTCGGACCCGGAATTGCGGACTGGCATCAGTGGACCATTGTATGCAATGACCGCAGGGGCTGCTCCGCCGGCCGCAGTCATTGCCGGCATGGAACGCATGAACATACAGGTTACTCATGTTTATGGCCTGACCGAAACCTATGGCCCAAGTGTGGTGTGTGAACCTCAACCGGAGTGGGCGGACCTGGATGTCAGCGCAAGGGCCGAGTTGACCGCCAGGCAAGGGCTTCGCTCGCCAATGCTGGATGAATTGATGGTGGCGGATCCTCAGACCCTGCAGGCAGTCCCCAAGGATGGCAAGACCCTGGGTGAAGTGTTCATGCGCGGTAATCTGGTGATGAAAGGGTATTTGAAGAACCCGAAAACCACAGCAGAATCCTTTGCCGGTGGCTGGTTCCATTCAGGTGATCTGGCGGTCTGGCACCCGGATGATTACATAGAGATCAAGGACCGCTCAAAAGACATCATCATCTCGGGTGGAGAAAATATCTCTTCCATCGAAGTGGAATCGGTTCTGTTCCGGCACCCGGAGATACTGGAAGCCGCCGTGGTTGCCTGTCCCGATGAAAAATGGGGAGAGGTGCCATGTGCCTTTGTCAGTCTCAAGCCAGGCAGCCAGCTGGACAAACAGGCGGTGCTGGCTTATTGTCGTGAAGAGTTGGCTGGATTCAAGATCCCCAAAAAAGTCATATTTGGCACGATTGACAAGACTTCGACCGGTAAGGTGCAAAAGTATCTGCTGCGGGAAAGAGCAATGTCAGAGGCATCATAAGTTTCCAGGGTGGGTAAAGGCAGTATGAAGGAAAGTCAGGGCAGTCTTGCGAACGATCTTGTGTTTATGCGTCCGGGACACTGTGCCGGCGACCTTGTCCAGGCCTCACAATGGAAGCTACTGCATGAATCGGTGGGAAAAGTGGAAGTGGATGCTCACATTCCTGCACATTTGCTGAATCCTCGGCAGCAACTGTTCGGTGGTTTTACCGGCACCTATGTCGATATGATTTCTATCTATACAGCGCGAACACTGTATCCTGATCAGGCTGATTTCTGGGTGTCGACGGTCAATATGCGTATTGATTATCTGGAGCCCGTCTGGGGGCCGCGGGTCAGATTGCGCGGAGAGCTGATCAAGCAGGGCAAATCCACTGTGCTGGTGGCCACTCATTTTCTGGACAGGGATGGCAACATACTGGTCTATGCCATCGCGACCCTGCGCATGCTGGCAAAGCAAGAGTAAAGAGAGAGGTGACACTTCCTTGTGTCAGGTTTACGCCGCCTTTGAGCTGACCCTTGGCAACAACCGCACTGTTTTGACCAGAGGCAGCATGATGGTAACAAACAGGATTACCAAAGCCATGCCCAGCAGGTTGAGGGTCAAAGCCATGCCATATTGTTCTGTCAGGTAACCCACAAGAGGACCGGTCAGAATAAAGCCGAAGCGAAACAGCAGGCTGGTCAGGGAGTTGGCCGTGGCCCTGAAACTTCCTGGTACCCTGTTATTCAATGCGTTGACCAGAATCACCTGATAGAGGCCACGGCAGAAGAACAGGCTGAAGCAAAGCACAATACCAAACCAGCCGCCCAGCCAGGCCATACCGAAATGTCCGAAAATCGGTAATACACCTATCAGTAGCAGCGCAAAGGCCGCCCCCTTTTTTCGTTCCAGCGCATAGGCGAATCTGTTGGCCATGCCCACGGTCACACTCTGCGCAAACCAGAGAATGCCGAACAGTCCCAGAGAAATACCCACATTTTCCCAATAAGCCTGAATCAACCAGGCTACATGGAAAGTGGCCAGATTGTAGACTGGAATAGCAATGAAAACCTGACGCAGCAGTTTGTCTTTCAACAGTAAATGCGTATAAATTGTTTTCAGGCTCAGCAGCTGTTCCGTCTCCTGGCCAGAGAGACGTGGCGGTTCAACCAGCATCAAGGCCAGTAACAGACAGACCCAGGCGACCAGGGACTGTATCAAGACCATGAGTTCGAATGACCACAATGCCAACAAGCCACCCAGCAAGGCCCCCAGTCCTTCGGCCATGGAGCGGGTAAACCCCATTTGGGCGAGACTGTTGCCGTGTTCCTGTTCCTTCTGTGCCAGGGCATTTTCCGTATCCAGCAACAAGGCCAGATCAGCACCCGAGAGCATGCTCATGGCAACCCCGAGGGTTATCTCGAACAGCATCAACTCCCAGAAACCTTCAGCAAAGTTGAGCCAGAAATAACCCAGGCCATGCGCTGCACTGCCAATCAACAAGACCAACCGTCGCCCCATGAGATCAGCAAGATAACCAGAGGGTGCTTCGAGCAGAACGATGCTTGCTGCGAAGATGGCCTGCAGGTAAAAAATCTCTGTCAGTGTCAGGCCTTTTGCTCGAAAAAAAGGCACAATAACTGGAACGATCAGCATAAACGTATGAAAGAATGTCAATGCATGGATTATTTTTATATTTCTTTGCAGTTTTCTGGACACAATAGTCACCCTGTACCCTGACCTAGCGAGTCAGAATATTTTAAAAATCTGGCATAAAAAAAAGGGCCTCCGAATTCCTGTGGAATCTGGAGGCCCTTGCTTTGGTTGATTACTGAAGCAAAGTCTGTTTGGTCAGTAATTACATCCGGAGCACCCTCCGCCACAAAAATTCCGTCATTGTCCACAGCACATGCAGGCATTGACGGCTGTTGGCAACAGCGGTCCGTACCTTCATGGTGGTCAGCGCGAAATTTGTAGAGATGGAAATGCTCATGGTCTGATGCTCATTCATCAAGATAAAACAGAGCGCGAATTTTATGCCGATTTTTACAGAAGTCAATCGACAATTGGAGAATCCAGCATTAAAAACTGCTGGTCATTTGGTCAGCGAATCGAGCCAGGGGGTCAGTTCATCCCAGTTCAACGGGAATACATGGTTGGCGCCGGGAACCAGGGCGGCATCGACCTTGGCGCCAGCCTTGATCAGTTGCTCGCGCAGGGCAGGAAGTTGTTGATGCCAGCGCAAAAAATCCTGCTCACCAATACGGATGAACATGGGTAATTGTTTCATATCCTGCAAGACATCAGGGTTTTTCAATATACCAGGTACTGCCACCACGCCCAGAAACTGCTCAGGGTCGCGGGCAGCAATTTCTATGGCCGAACTGCCACCATTGGAAACTCCGACCAGCAGGGATTTGCCGGGACTGATTTGCTGGTTTTTCTGCAGCTCAGTGATGACCTGGGGAATGGCGCGGGCATTGTCACCAAAGAACGCCTTGTCATCCGGAGATACCGGCACGCCGATGGCCCAGCCTTGATTGGCCAGCTCATGGCCCAGCCAGAACTGAGCACGGGCAATGTATTCATTGGCGACTCCACCGGAAATCAGCACGCAGAGCGGCCACGGACCTTCGCCGTGATCCTTGGGATAGAACAGGAACACCTTTACCTGACTGCCATCGTGCAGGGTAACAATCTGCTCATTGGCCAGTGCCTCAGCAGGCAAAAGCAGAACGAGCAGCAACAGGGATGTCAGCAATCTGTGAGCCAGGTTCATATCATATCGATCAGGACAGCTGTCCTTTCCCCCCTACGGGTGAATGTTCCAAAGTTCTCCGAGTCGGAACTTACGGTACGGGGTGGAGTCTACCAGAATTCAGTTTATTGATAATACAAAATCGGTGGAGCGAATACCTGAACTGGACGACTGAATAGGCGGATGTCGGGTTTACAGGCCAATGACCTCAATCCGCTCATTGGCCGACACCTGCACCTGGATACCGTCCACGGTGGTGAAGCTTCTTGTTGCAAACTGTTTGCGCGGAACCCGGTACACCAGGGGTTCGCTCCCGTTGTCCCGGTAAAGCAGCACCGTCAGCTCCTGCTGTTCGGCCTGCCATTGCCAGGCATAGATGAGGCTGCTGACGGCAATGATGACCAGTACCAGCAACCAGGCCTGGAAACGGCGGCTTGAATCCGTTTTGGTGTGCTCGGGATTCGGCCTGTTGGGGTGTGCAGCAGCCCGTTGTTCTGCCAGTTTGCGTTTTTGCAGATAGACCACGGCTATGATGATGACCGCAAGGGTTAGTAGTAATTTGCTCAGCATAGGAGGATACCCTGGTTTCTGTTCAGCCTGTTTCTGGAGGCATCTTAACAGTCTGCCTCCGGCCTGATCCAGCAGGTGCGCAGTTGGAGCCGGAAGTGTCATAATGCACAGCATGCCTGGATAATCAAAGGAGAAAAGTAAATGAAAGCAGTCGGTGTCTACAATTCCCTGCCAATTGGCAAGGAGAACTCTTTGCAGGATGTGGAGATTGCCTCACCTGAACCCGGGCCAGGTGAGCTGCTGGTCAAGGTGTATGCGGTGTCAGTGAATCCGGTGGATGCCAAGATCCGTATGGCGGCGGGCAGCAATCTGGCACAGCCGCGGATTCTGGGCTGGGATTGTGCGGGAGTGGTGCAGGCGGTCGGTGCCGGGTGCCAGCGTTTCAAGGCGGGAGATGAGGTCTATTATGCCGGAGATGTCACCCGGGCGGGGTGCAACAGTGAGCTGCATCTGGTTGATGAGCGTATTGTTGGGCGTAAACCGGTCAGTCTGAGTTTCGAAGACGCGGCAGCGATGCCATTGACAACGATCACTGCCTGGGAGTCCTTGTTTGAGAGGATGCATATTGAGCAGAATCCGGCTGCCAACAAAGGACGCACCCTGTTGATTATCGGGGCTGCCGGAGGGGTTGGCTCCATTGCCATCCAGCTGGCAAAGGAAGTGGCTGGTTTGACAGTCATCGCGACAGCTTCGCGACCGGAAACCGTGCAATGGTGTCGTGAGCTGGGTGCTGATCATGTCATCAATCACAAACAGACCTTGAGTGATGAGCTGAAGGCATTGGGCATCGAAGGGGTTGATGATATTTTCTGTTTGTCCGGAACAGCGCAACACTGGCATGCAATGGCGGATATCATCAAGCCCCAGGGCAGTATCTGTCTGATCGTAGATTCGGAAAACAACCAGCCCCTGAATATCAATCTGTTCAAACCCAAGAGTGTCGGTATTGTCTGGGAATTCATGTTTACCCGCGCCCGCTTCGCAACGCACGATATGGCAGCCCAGGGCGCATTGCTGGATGCAGCAGCAGCCTTGTTCGAAAAGGGCATTTTGCGACATACCCGAACAGAGCATATGCGACCCATGAATGCCGAGAACCTGCGCAAGGCTCATGCCCGCATGGAAAGCGGTACGATGATTGGCAAACTGGTGTTATCGATGGAATGAGCAGTTGCCGGGCCCGGCAGCCCGGCAGACAGCTGCGGGCTGGAGAGGCAAACCATGCATAAACTCAAGAGTATTCTACAAATGTTACTGGCGGCTCTGTGTTTGCTGCTGGTTATTGCCACGGCCATCAATCTGGGTAATATTCTGCTGCGGCCGGAATCGGTCTCGGTGGTCAATGCCCTGGTGGGTCAGTCCGTGCTCATCATCTGTTTTCTGGCCCTGGCCCGGATACTTTGGCGCAAGGGCTGGGCCGGCTTGCAGGCCGATAATCCGGATAAAAGCGATTCCCCGCCACAAAGCGAATCCACTGGTCATAAATGAAGGGCTTAAATGAGAGGTTTGGGCAGCACGCGTAATCAGGCTATAATCCCGCCTTTTTCAAGGCCAGGCCAGTAGCAATGAAAGTCATTCATGACCCCGACGGCTTTCTGCAGCAGGAGAGCGGCTGTGTCGCCAGCATCGGTAAATTCGATGGTGTTCACAAAGGGCATCAGTTGATTTTGCAGCAACTGCGGGAAAAAGCCCTGGCGCTGCAGGTGCCCTCTGTGGTCATTGTCATAGAACCGCACCCGGAGGAGTTTTTCGCCTCCAGTCTGGCAACTTGCCCGGCCAGACTCAGTGAACCGGAAGAAAAACTGGCGCTTATTGCTGAACATGGCCTGGATTATGTATATCTGCTCCGTTTCGACCAGCAGTTAAGCCAGCTTTCGGCTGAACAGTATATTGAGCAGATTCTGGTGCAGGGTCTGGGCCTGCGTGCTCTGATCGTGGGCAATGATTTTCGTTTCGGGCACCAGCGCCGCGGGGATTTCGCCTTGCTGCAGCAGTATGGCCAGCGCCATGGTTTTCAGGTGCTGGAAACAGCCAGCTATTTTGAATCAGGAGAGCGGGTCAGCAGTACCGGCGTCAGGGCTTGCCTGCAGGCGGGTGATTTTGTCCGTGCCCAGGCCATGCTGGGCCGGCCATATGCTATCAGTGGCATTGTGGTCGCGGGCAAGAAGCTGGGCCGGGAACTTGGCTTTCCAACCTGCAATGTGCAATTGAATCGGCGTAATATCCCGCTGCATGGTGTCTATGCCTGCGAGGTCAGTCTGCAGCTGGAAAATGGCCAGCAGCGGCACCTTGAAGGCGCGGCCAATATTGGTTATCGACCGACGGTATCCTCAACACAGGAAGCCATACTGGAAGTGCATCTGCTGGATTTCAATGAAGACGTGTATGGCGCGCAGATTACAGTTATTTTCAGGCAACGCATCCGTCAGGAAGTAAAATTTGAATCGGTAACAGAGCTGCAACGACAGATTGCCATCGATGTTGCACAGACCCGGGATTTTTTTGCGCAAACGTCAACATGAACCGGTGCGGCAACACATCATTATGAGACTCGCTACTATGCCTAAACAATCAGCAACTGAGCAATCTGTGCCGGTGTGTATCGATGCGGGAGCGCGGGTGACCCTGCATTTTTCCCTGGCCCTGCTGGATGGTTCTGTCATCGACTCCAATTATGATAAGGATGCGGCCAGTTTTGTGGTTGGGGACGGCAGCCTGTTGCCTGGCTTTGAGGCCTTGTTGCTGGGTAAGTCTGCCGGGGACCGGGTGCGGGCAACAATCCCTGCAGGGCAGGCCTTTGGCGAGGTCAATCCGGACAATATTCATTCCCTGCCACGCCAGCGTTTTGCCGGTCTGCTGGCCAATACCACGGACCCGCTGACAGCGGGCACTGTGCTTGCCTTTGCCGATGGCGGAGGCAATTCGATACCGGGAGTGATCGTCCGCGTTGATGAGGAAGTACTGGTGGTGGATTTCAATCACCCACTGGCAGGGCGGGATATCGTGTTTTCAGCGGATATTATTACTGTGATTCCCGCTGGTGTACAATCGCTCAAAGTCCAATCACGTTAAGCTGTCATGCAGCATCACAGCGGAAGAGTTCATTATGCAAACTGATCGCAGCGCCGCTATCCCCCTTGCCCGGGAAGCCCAGATCAAGCTGGCCAATCCCAGGGGGTTTTGTGCCGGCGTGGACCGGGCGATTGATATCGTCAATCGGGCCCTGGAAATCTATGGACCGCCGGTGTATGTACGGCATGAAGTGGTGCATAACAAGTTTGTCGTTGATGAGCTGCGTCAGCGTGGCGCTGTGTTTGTCGAAGAGCTGGATGAGATTCCGGCCATCGATGCGCAGGGACGCGAACCCATCGTCATCTTCAGTGCCCACGGGGTGGCGCTGTCCGTAAAGCAGGAGGCCACTACCCGCCGGTTCAAGGTGTTTGATGCGACCTGCCCGCTGGTGACCAAGGTGCATTTGGAGGTAAGTCGCTACAGTGCCGAGGGACGTGAATGTATCCTCATCGGTCATGCTGCCCACCCGGAAGTGGAAGGCACCATGGGGCAATATGATACCCGTAACGGGGGCCAGATGTACCTGATAGAGTCGGAAGATGATGTGGCCCTGCTTCAGGTCAGGCGGCCGGACCAGTTGTCTTATGTCACGCAGACCACACTGTCCATGGATGATACCGCCAGAATCATCGATGCCTTGCGGGCCCGGTTTCCTGCCATAGAGGGGCCACGCAAAAAGGATATCTGTTACGCCACCCAGAACAGACAGGACGCGGTCAAGCAGCTGGCCCTCGAATGTGAACTGCTGCTGGTGGTAGGCTCTCCCAACAGTTCCAATTCCAACCGGCTGAAAGAGCTGGCTGAGCGCATGGGCTGTGAAGCCCATTTGATTGACAGTGTCGAGGAGCTGCAGGCTGAATGGCTTGCCGGGAAAACCCGGTTTGGTGTCACCGCCGGCGCTTCAGCTCCCGAGGTGCTGGTGCAGCAGGTTGTGTGCAGATTGCGCGAACTATGCGGTCAGGAACCACAGGAAGTCAGTGGTGTCGAGGAGCATGTGGTTTTCAGCATGCCGCGGGAATTGCGCCGGGCATGAGCTTGCAGCAGATTGCCAGGCTGCTGTCCAGGAACTATAGCCCCTCAGCCCTGTCCTGGGCGCGGGCGCCGGAGAGAATGCCTTCCAAGGCATAATTCCCCTCATGACAGGCATATTCAAAGATCGGGTCTTCACTGCGGGTGTAGTTGATGACAGCGGTCCATGGGCTTGTCCAGGTGCTCGCATCCTCCAGGGTAAATTCATAGCGCAATACATCCTCGGCAACACGGGTATATCTTTCCGTGAACAGTCTGTTGGCCCCAGCGCCAAGGAATTCACTTTTCGGGGAAAAATTGCGGGTTTCCACCACCAGGGTGTCCCCTTCCCACCAACCTCTGGAATCGCCATGCCAGAGGCGAATGCTGTCGGCAATGGGTGGTTTGTCCTGCAGGGGGATGATACGCACATCGTGAATCATCTCCTGGACTATGGCGACGGTATGCTTGCTTTGTACGATCTGGTAATAGCTGTTGTAGCCGGCAAGAATATAGGGCATGCCATAGGTGATACAGCGTTCCTGCAGAGGCAGGTCAAGATAGGAATCCGGCCGGTCACGACGTGAGGCGGGTCGTTGCGCCATGCGTTGCTGAGCCTCTTGCGTGAATGCAGGCAATCTGCCATTGGCAGGGTCGACAATCAGTGAGGTCCGGTTTTCCAGTTCGCGCTGAACCATCCAGGATTGGTCATAATTGCCGGTTGAAGGGTCATACGAGGTGATTTCCCCAGCCAGAACTGCGCCCAGAAAACCATCGCCGAACAGGGCGTCGCCATCGGTTTCGGCTATTTCCTGTGCTTTGGTCTGCAGGCGGGCAAATTCCTCGGCCGACAGTTGTTGCCGGTCGGCAAACACTTCAGGGCGTTGCAGAGGTGTGATGCTGTTGTTGGCCCAGACACCCTGAAAGTCGGGATGTCCATCGATGGTCCTGGGTAATACCCAGTCTGGGTTCTGAGCATGGGCGGCAGTGACAAGGCCAAGGGTCAGCAGCAAGCCGAAAAGACCTGTTTTTTTTGTCTGCCTGGAATGTGTCAGCATGATGTTCTCTGCCTCTCGGTTTAAGGTCCGGTTCAAGGTCCGGCTCAAGTTAGGGCTCAAGGTTGGGTTCCAGTGTCCGGGGTCGTGTTGGATCCTGTCCCGGGCTGGTGCTCAGCACCTTTGCTCAAGTGCCCATAGATCAATTCTTCGGTAAACTCCACACATTTGAATTCAAGCAGTTGCATGTTCTGATCCAGACGCCGGTATAAAGGCATGCGCAGGGTCCATGCCTCGGTGAATACTTCCGGGTCTTCAATTCTGGCTTCATACTGCAGCACGTCAGCAGACAGGTGGGTGTAGCGTTCCACCACACGCAAGGATTCACTGTGGAAATTGCCGGCATGATCAAACCATGAATCCGGCATCTGTTCGGTTACCTCGATGACCAGGGTATCGCCTTCCCAACTGCCCAATGAATGTCCCATCCAGCTGGGCACAGGCGCCTTGAATTCAGCCTGGTTCATGTAGACGATGCGCATGGCGCTGGCAAACTCATAAGCCATGACCAGGGTTTCCGGGGATTGCACTATCTGGAAAGGGAAGGGCATGTAGTTGGCGCGGGGAACGCCTGGCAGATAGCATTTCACCACCGGGTCCCGGGCCAACCAGTCAGCCTGGTTGGCCTGTTGTTGAGCTCTGGCTTGAGGCCGGTAAGGTATTTCACCTCCCACCACCACTCCCAGACCCGCTGGAATTGCGCCAAAAGCCCCCAGTTCCGGTGCAGGGGGGAAGCCGGCGGCATGAGGCTCAAGATTGTAGTGAGCCGTGCCCATGGCCTGCCAGATACCATTGAAATCTGGCCTGCCATCGGCGGTACGGGGAATGCTGTTATCCGCCGCCAATGCGGGTGGCACAGACAGCAGCAAGGCCAGCAGAGCCAAAATAGACGGCACTGACTTCAGGCGGATGGACATGAAATTTTTCTCCCGTTCAGCAGCTATGATCTGACCATCCAGCAGAGGCAGAGTGTTTTATTGTGCATCAGTTTCCATCATTTCCTGTTGCCGCGCTCCTGCCAGAATGCCCGGCAAGGCGTAATTGCCTTCATGACAGGCATATTCGTAAATCTGCTCATCGCTGGGGCGGGCGTTGAACATCAACTCGCCGGTCCAGGGTTCGCTGAATACTGTCGGGTCTTCCACGGTGAAGCTGTACAACACCTCAGAGCCGGAAACCCGGGAAAAGCGCTCGGTGACAACAAGGTTTTCCGAGGCGCCAAAGACGGTTTGCTGGGGGTGGAAGTTGCGGGTTTCCACGACCAGCGTATCGTCATCCCAGCGGCCGACCGAGTCTCCCATCCATTTGTTCATGTTCGGCAGATGCTGGTCATCGATACGAATAATGCGCGCATCATGGACCATTTCTGCCAGAATCATCACGTAATCATCAGTCTGTACAAACTGGTAGTTGTTGTTGTACATCACTGGCAGCATGGGTGGGCCGGAGTGATTGCCGAAGGACAGCAGGCAACGCTCGGCCAGTGGACGACCTTCCGGCCCGGCATTGCGGTCAGGGGCATTCGGGTCCCGGCGGAAACGTGCCCGGGGGTCGCCGGCAAAGGGAATCTGACCATTGCTCGGTTCGATGATGATCGAGGAGCGAAACTCACCATTGATGCGTTGGATATGGGTGCCCAAATCCTTCCAGAATTCATTGTAGCCATCATCGGTATCGCCGTCATTGCCAGCCTGAGCCCCTGTCCCCGCTGCGCGATTGGGGTCGCTGGGTGCGTATTCGGCTTCCAGATACTCCTGATGACCGCCTTCCAGCCGGGCAACCTGTTCTGGGGTCAGTGCCCGGGTTTCACCGAACTCGGCGGGACGGCTCAGGGGAGTCAGCGTGCGGTTGCTCCAGATACCCTGCAGATCCGGTCTGCCGCTGGGCGTGCGCGGAATCTCGGTACTCTGGGCCAGAGTGCTGCCGCTAAACAGCAGCGCCAAAGTTGCGGTGATGCTGATCGGGATTGTCCTGCGGAATCTGTTCATCTCGAAGCTCCCCCTGGATACCATGACGATGTCATGGTTATTGATGATTTGAGACGATTATTGAACAAACAGGTGAGCAGATTCAAGCCTGCTCACCTGGGTGAGGATCAATGCAACTGACTGAGTGCGTCACGCAATCAATCGGTGGTAGCGGATTCACTGGCTACAATTTTTGGATGTGCCAGCAGCCATTCCACCACTTTTTCACTGAATACCGGAGAAATGGCTGGGATATGGGAGCCCTCGGCGATCGTCCAGAGTTCGCTGGAGCCACCGGGCCGGCAATCCTGGGTATAACGGGTAACCGTGGTCTCCAGGCCTGCCAGGCCTTGTTCCAGATCGAGGGTACCGGCGACCAGACCTTCAGCCTTGCAACCGTTATAGGCGGCCCAACGCTCGACGGTTTCAATTGCGCCCGGATAAACATTGCCGCGTATTTCATCGCCCGCGTAGGCTATGGTGCCATCAGCGGTGCCATGAATTTGCAGAATATGTACAGGGTTGGCTGGAGCAGGGCGCGGTACTGTTGCCTCGGCACCAGCCAGGCTGGCCAGACCGGCTATGACATTGGAGTATTCATGCGCAGTGCGGTAGGACATGAAGCCGCCATTGGAATGTCCGATCAGGTAGATGCGACGTTCGTCGATGCTGTACTGTTTTTTCACGGCATCGATGATGGCGAGCACATAGGCGGCATCATCCTGTTCGCTGCCAAAAAAATTGCAGCAGGCATCAGAGGCATTCCAGAACCGGTTGTTCTGGCCACCGGCTTCCTGGGTGCCATCCGGCGTCGCCAGCAGAAAGCCATAACGCTCGGTGAGGCTGCTGAATTTCATGTAGCCGTCCTGGCCGTTGCCACTGGAACCATATCCGTGCAGCAGGACGATCAGTGGGGCTGGCGTGTTATCCGAGTAGTTGCTGGGTACATGCAACGGGACATCACCGCGGCCGGCATCGATGGTGCGTGCCGATGTCGGTTGGGCCAAAAGAGGTTGAACCAGAATGGAGCTGGTCAGAGTGACCAGCAGCAGGGTGAGCAGAGTACGCATAGAATCAATCCTTAAATGTTAACTGTTCAGACAGGTTGGTGATTATTAGCATATGCCCTGGCCATCAGCAAGCCAAAGTCGGGCAGTCCAAGCCAGCCAAAGCCAGCCAAAGCCAGACAATTCAATTTGAACGCTGGTCATGGAGCCTTTCTCGCTTTGCTGTTGAGCTCATAATCATAGGCCAGTGCCAGCAATTCGGGTTCACTGAAAGCGCCGGCAAAGAAAGACAGGCCGACCGGTCGACCGGCAATAAAACCTGCCGGTACAGTAATGCTAGGGTAACCTGAAACAGCAGCCAGACTGGAACTGGATACATAGTTCACACTGGCAGACTGGTCTCCCTGTTCCAGGTCGACTGCCCAGCCTGGACCATTGCTGGGTGCGACAAAAGCATCCAGTTGCTGGGTCAGCAGGGCATCATCAATAAGACCCTGGCTCCAGCGTTTACTGTTCGCCAGTGCTTCCAGGTAAGCCGGATCAGTCAAATCACCCTTGGTCTGGGCCTGTTCAAACAGTTCCTGCCCGAAGTAAGGCATGGCGGTTTCGGCATTGTCCCGATTGAAACGGATCAAATCGGCCAGACTGCGCATCTCGCCGCCTCGATTCTGCAGATAGGCATTCAGATCGTGCTTGAATTCATACAACAGTACCTCGAACTCAGCTGCATTGAAGGCGGCCGGCAGCGTCATGTCGACATCGATCAGTTCGGCCCCCGCTTGCTGCAGAATCTGCAATTGCGTCTGCATCAACTGGTCTACCTGGGGGTTGCGTGTAAACAGTGTGCGCAGAACCCCGATGCGCTTGCCATTCAGTGCGCCAGCCTGCAGGAACTGTGTGTAGTCGATCATCTCGGCGTTGGCAGCATTTTCGGTAATACTGTCAGCGGGATCGGTTGCGACCATGGCGCTGAGCAGGACGGCAGCATCGCTGACGGTTCTGGCCAGGGGTCCCGCGGTATCCTGGCTGTGTGCGATGGGAATGATGCCGCTGCGTGAAATCAAGCCCAGGCTTGGTTTGATGCCGACAACGCCATTGTTGGCTGCAGGGCAGATAATGGAACCGTCAGTTTCTGTGCCAATGGCTACGCTGACCATATTGGCCGTCACCGCCACTGCGGAACCGGAACTGGAACCACAGGGGGTATAGGCGGGAGCATACGGGTTGCGGGTTTGACCTCCACGTGCCGACCAGCCACTGGAAGACTGGCTGGAGCGAAAATTGGCCCACTCACTCAGGTTGGCCTTGCCCAGTATGATGGCCCCCGCCTCGCGCAGTTGCTGGACCAGAAAAGCATCCCTGGCAGGCCTTGGTGCATCGAGCAAAGCCAGGCTGCCGGCTGTGGTTTTCATGCCGTCGGCAGTATCGATATTGTCTTTCAACAGGAGCGGAATACCATGCAGCGCCGAGCGGACATTGCCCTCCAGGCGTTCGGCATCCAGGGCGGCAGCAATGGTGAGAGCCTCAGGGTTTGTTTCCAGCACCGCGTTCAGTTCAGGGTTCAATGTCTCGATTTGGTGCAGGTAATACTCGACCAGGCTGACTGCGGTCAAGCTTCCCTGGGCCATCATTGACTGCAGGTCATGGATACTGGCCTCCTCGATCAGCAACGGCTGTGGCGCAGGAGGCGGCATTGATCCAGACTCTGGTCTTTCGCCTGTGCCCTGATCACAAGCGGTCAGCAACAGAAACAGCAGGATTGACAGGGCAGGGAGAACAGTATCGGGTTTCATGGTCGGGGTTCCTGCTGAGTCGGAAGGAATTGGGGAAAATTTCAGGTAAACGATGAAGAATGAGTGTCAGCCAGCAGCAGGGGAAAGTCAATTGCCGGTTCGGACAGCCGGTTCAGGCAATAAGGGCCGTTGCCAAAGTGATTGACCTGCGCTGATATTTTACCGATTATTCCCGCCAATTCCCGCTGCGGTGATTCCCATGGATAAGCTTGATCTGACCACCTTGCGACTGAGCATCATGCTCATTTCTGTCGTATGCGCGCTGGTCCTGGCGATTGTATGGCGGATCAATCGTGAATTGCCAGGCGTTCTGCAGTGGTTGCTGGGTGTCTGGGTCAATACGCTGACCTTTCTGGGAGGGCTGTTCCTCAGTTTCGGGCAGATTGCCGAGGTCTGGTTTATCTTTTTCTCCAACACGCTCTCCCTGACTGCGCTATTGCTGATGCTTGAAGGCTCTCTGCGCTTTCGTGGATTTTCCTCCCCGCACCGCTGGCGCCTGGTTTTTGTCCTGGTGCCGGTCTTTGCCTTGCTGACCATGAGCAATCTTGATGCACCGCTGAGGCGTTTTCTGATTCACGACCTGCTGTCTGCGTCGATGCTTGTCGCCGCGGCACTGGTTATGGTCTGGCGCAGCAGTGCAGAGGAGTTCAGAGTCTATGTCTACTCTTCGCTGTTCAGTCTTGCCCTAGCTTTGACCTTTCTCGCCCGTTCCCTGCTTAGCTGGACTGCCTCGCCAGAGGCCCTGGCCAATGGCCTGTGGATCGAAATGTTGCTGTATATCGTCATTTTGCTTTATGTCATCGGCTGGACCTATACATTGATAGCAGCGTGTTATTTCAAGGCTCATCAGCATGTGCTTAAACTGGCGCGTGAAGACCCTCTCACAGGACTTCCCAACCGGCGTAGCATCGATGAAACCCTGCACCTGACCCTGGTGCAGGCACAAAGAAGTGGTCAGGGTTTTGCCCTGTTCCTGCTGGATCTGGATAATTTCAAGGCGGTCAATGACAGTCATGGTCATGCCCTCGGCGACCAGTTGTTGCAGGAGGTGGCAAGGCGATTGCAGCGCTTCAAGCGTGATGCCGATTTTGTTGGCCGCCTTGGTGGTGATGAGTTCTTGCTGATTCTGCATGATATTCAGGATATGACATCCGAGCAGAAGGCAATGCGACGGTTGCGCAATTCGGTTGCGGGTACGGTCTCCCTGGAAGGCCGGGAGCTGCCCATAGAGCCGAGTATTGGTTTGGCTTTGTGGCCGCAGGATGGGGATACAGCAGACCAGTTGTTGAGGGTGGCCGACAGGAAAATGTATCGACAGAAACAGACTCAGCCAGCTTCAGATTTTAACTCCAAAGAGTTGCCTGCCTCCTGATGTTGACTCCCATCAAGGTACTCAGGTTATCGGTTTTCGCTGCTCTGGCAACCATGGCGCTGAAAATTGGTGCCTGGGCTGTTACCGATTCAGTGGCCTATCTTTCTGATGCTGTTGAATCCCTGGTCAATCTGCTGGCAGCAGGTTTTGCCATATTGATGGTCAGTTGGGCCCAGCAGCCGGCCGATGAAGGTCATCCTTTCGGGCATGGTAAAGCGGAGTATTTTTCCGCAGCCTTTGAAGGTGGCATGATCGTTTGTGCCGCCCTGGCCATCCTCCTCACTGCCGCAGAACGCTTTCTGAATCCAGTAGAGTTGGGGGCATTGGAGCTGGGTACAGTCTTGTCCATTCTGGCCAGCGCAGTGAACCTGGTGGTAGCCAGACTGCTGTTCACGGTGGGCAAGGCGAACGGCTCTCCAGCGTTGCTGGCGGACAGCAAACATCTGTTGACTGATGTCTGGACTACCGCCGGTGTCGTGCTCGGCCTGGGGTTGGCCTGGTTGACCGGTATGAGTTGGCTGGATCCCTTGTTGGCCGTGCTGGTCGCCATGAATATTTTGTATGCAGGCTTTCGTCTGTTGACTCATGCCATGAGCGCTTTGATGGATGCCGCCCTGCCTGGCCAGCAACGCGCTGGTCTTGAATCTGCACTGAACCGGCTACTGTATGAGGAAGGCCGGTATGGCGAGTGCCGTCTGCTCAATTTGCGTACCCGTTCTGCGGGTCAGGAGTCGCATGCCGAGCTTGAACTACTGGTTCCCGGCGATTGGACTGTACGCCAGGGACATGCACTTGCCGACCAGCTTGCCCTGGTTGCCAGCAAGATGGGGGTCAGGCTGGTTGTGCATGTCGAGCCGCTTTGAATCTGAGCATTACAATTTGTAAAGATTTAATGTGAAAAAATAACGCGTCTGGCCGGTTTTACAGGTAGAATCGCCCGTTTTTACAGATTGCAGATTGATCAGGGGGGGCTGGTCAGCTCTGGCTTTTTGATTTCATGCTATCCAAAGGAAAGCCGCGTTGAAACTGTCCTCCGCCCTGATTATCTGGCCTCGTTGTTCATTGATTTTGCTGTTGTTGGCGAACACCGTCTGGGCGCAGCCCCCAGCTCCTCTAGCACAAGCTCCTGCAGTACAAGCTACCGAAACCCGACTCGGACGTGAAATACGGATTCCACTGCAGCGTTTTGAAGAAAACAGTTTTGGCATAAATATCGACGGCAGAGTCGATGAGGCAGCCTGGAAACAGGTGGAGCCGGTCAGCGGGATGAGGATCATCGATCCAGAGACGCTGGCAGCGGCGCCGTATAAAACCTATATCCGGGTACTGTATACCGATGATGGGCTCTATATGTCGGTGGATATGGAGCAACCACTGGACACGCTGGTGCAACGTATTGCTGCCAGGGACAATCGTGATGTGAGTCGTGACCGGATCACATTTACCCTGGATACTTCCAGTGAAGGTCAGTATGGTTATTGGGTCAGTCTGGCCCTGGGTGACAGCCAACTGGATGGCACCATTCTTCCAGAACGGCAGTACACCAGCCAGTGGGATGGGGCCTGGTATGGGGCCACGGCAGTAACCGAAACGGGCTGGTCAGCAGAGTTCTACCTGCCCTGGGGGCAGTTATCCATGCCCTTGCGGGAAGACAAGCGTACCATTGGGGTTTATGTCGAACGAGTGGTTGCACATCTGAATCAGAACTGGGCCTGGCCTCCAATTGCCCGGTCGAATCCGATTTTCATGAGCAATTTCCCCTTGCTGGAACTGGATGGGGTCAACCCGCGGCAACAATGGAGTCTGTTCCCTTCCACGGCTTCCACGTATGATGATATTGACAAGAAATGGCGCCACCGTACCGGAGCTGATATTTTTTGGCGACCTTCCAGCAATTTCCAGCTGACAGCAACGGTGAATCCTGATTTCGGCTCGGCCGAAGCCGACGATGTCGTGGTCAATCTGACTGCCACCGAGGTGTTCTTTCCGGAAAAAAGGCTTTTTTTCCAGGAAGGTCAGGAAATTTTCAATACGAATCTGCGCTCCAACGGCAGCTCCGGCAAGCGCTTCACCATTATCAATACCCGGCGTATCGGGGGCCGTCCACGCTCGCCTGATCTGCCTGCCGGGGTCAGCCTGCCTGCACGCGAGCGCATACAGAATTCAGACTTGATGGGTGCGGCCAAGGTAACCGGTCAGGCGGGGAAACTCCGTTATGGTCTGTTGGCGGCGATCGAAGATGAAACCACCTTCCATGCCGGCGGACTCAGTATCGATCAGGATGGCCGCGATTTTGCTGCTGTGCGACTGCTGTATGAAGATACCGGCGGGGGAGCAGCCTACCGGGGCCTGGGTTATATCGGTACGCTGGTAGCGCACCCCGAATCCGACGCGGCGGTGCATGCCGTGGACTTTCATTACCTGACCAACGGAGGCGTCTGGAATTTCGATGGGCAGCTGGTTGCCTCTGATGTGGATGACAAGGGTGAAGGTTTTGGCGCCTACACGGATATCATTTATGCGCCACGACAGGGCATGACACATACCCTGAATCTGAGCTGGCTGGATGACAAGCTGGAAGTCAACGACTTTGGTTTCCTGGATCGCAATGATTCAAGAGAGGCCTGGTACCGGTTCGAATGGATCAAGACCGGCCTGACCCGCGTGCGCGATATCCGCTTCAATCCATTCATCCGCTATGAAGAAAACCGGGATGGGGATCGCATCAATAATGCCATTCCTGTCATGAGCATGACGGTAACCCTGAATAACCTGGATCGCTTCACCGCCAACTTCCAGCATTTCCCCAAGCGCTATGACGATCTGAACAGCTTCGGTAATGGCACGTTCGGAGTGCGGGAGCGCAACAATTACAGTTTCAGCTACCAGACTGACAGAGCCAAGCGTTTTTCCTATCGCCTGGGGGCTGGCACATCGACCGAATTTGCCGGCGGCAACAGTCACTCCATTGATGGACAGATCAACTGGCGCCCGCAGGATAATCTGAGTTTTTCCGCTGAAGTCAATTTTGATGACCGGGATGGCTGGTTGCTGCATCAGGGCGGGCAGGATTTTACCGCGTTCAATACCGAGCAGTGGCGCACCAATTTCCGCTTCGAGTATTTCATCAGCGCCAAGCAGCAGCTGACTGCCGGTCTGCAATGGGTTGGCATACGGGCCAGAGAGGATCGTTTTTTCATTCTGCCCAACGATGCGCCAAGCAAAAACCGCGATCTGATCGAAGGCAGCAAACCGCCCGGACCAACCGACAGTTTTTCAATCTCGCAGATGAATTTCCAGTTGCGTTACCGGTGGGAGATAGCTCCCCTGTCGGATTTGTTTGTGGTTTATACCCGCAATGCCAATAATCGCGCCAATGGGTTGGTGCCATTCAATGACCAGTTTGATGGAGCCTGGACAGATCCTCTGATCAGTCAACTGGTCATCAAGCTGCGTTATCGACTGGGGACATGATGCGGTCCGGGGTGCTCAGAGCGATTTGATCCGGACCAGCTTGTCCTGCAACGCGGTCAGCGCGGCTTCGTTGCTGCGCAGGCGTTCCCGCTCAGTGGCGACAATCTCTGCCGGGGCATTATTGACGAAACGGCTGTTGTTCAGCTTGTCCTGAATACCCTGCAGGGTTTTTTCCAGCTTGCCGATCTCCTTCTGCAGGCGTGCAGTTTCCGCCTCCCGGTCGATCAGGTCTGCCAAGGGTACCAGGATCTCCATGTCGCCATAGAGCTGGGTGGCACTGACCGGAACCTCTTCTGCCGCTGCCAGCCAGCTGATATCGGAAAGCTTGGCCAGTTTCATCAGATAAGGCCGGTTTTCCTCCAGTCTGCGCTGATCTTCATTGCAGCCACCACGCAGCAGTACTTGGAATGTGCGTCCTGGCGCGATATCCATTTCGCCACGGATATTGCGGATGCCGATTATGACGCCTTTCAGCCAGGCGATATCGGTTTCGGCGACGCTGTCGTGCAAGTCGGTATTTGCCTGGGGATAGGCTTGCAGCATGATGCTTGGACCTGTCATGCCCAGCAGTGGGCTCAGCCGTTGCCAGATTTCCTCCGTGATATAGGGCATCAGCGGATGTACCATGCGCAGGCTGGTTTCGAGCACCACCAGCAGGGTCAATCGGCTGGCCTGGGCTTTCTCTGGTTGCGATTCGGCATCCCACAGCAGCGGTTTGGACAGTTCGACATACCAGTCGCAATATTCATTCCAGATGAAGTCGTAGATTTCCTGTGACAGCAGGTCGAAACGGTAACTGCCAAACTGCTCGTGCACCTGGCTGATGGTTTGCTGCAGACGTGACAGAATCCAGCGGTCGGCAAGGCCCAGGTGCGGATTCTGTGCCAGGCCGTGGACAGCGTCGCCGTCAAAGCGGATACCCTTTTCTTCGGTATTCATCAGAACATAGCGCGAGGCATTCCAGATTTTATTGCAGAAATTGCGGAATCCTTCCATGCGGCCAATATCGAACTTGATATCACGGCCAGTGGATGCCAGGGAATAAAAGGTGTAGCGCAGCGCATCGGTGCCATAGCCGGTAATGCCTTGCGGAAAGGATTCACGGGTGAATTTCTCGATCTTCTTTTCCAGCTGTGGCTGCATCAGACCTTCGGTGCGCTTGCGCACCAGCTCCTCCAGGCTGATGCCATCGATCAGATCGATGGGGTCAAGAATATTCCCTTTGGATTTGGACATTTTCTGCCCATTCTCATCGCGTACGAGGCCGGTGATGTAGACCTGTTTGAACGGAATCTCACCAGTGAACTTGAGTGTCATCATGATCATTCTGGCGACCCAGAAAAAGATGATGTCGAAACCGGTCACCAGCACATTGGTGGGGTGGAAGGTTTTCAGCGTGTCCAGGTCATCGGGCCAGCCCAGCGTAGAGAATGTCCACAGCGCCGAGGAGAACCAGGTATCCAGTACATCTTCATCCTGGGTCAAGGTCAGGTCTGCCGGCAGCGCATATTTTTCCCGCACGTGCGCCTCGTCATGACCTGCGTAGATGTTGCCTGCGTCATCATACCAGGCCGGAATGCGATGCCCCCACCACAGTTGTCGACTGATACACCAGTCCTGGATGTCGTTCATCCAGGCGAAATAGGTGTTCTCCCAGTTCTTGGGCACAAATTCAATATCGCCATTGGCCACGGCCTGGATAGCCGGTTCGGCCAGTGATTTGACTGCGACGTACCATTGATTGGTGAGGTAGGGTTCGATGACAACCCCGGTACGGTCTCCACGCGGCACCTTCAGCTTGTGATCTTCCACCTTGATCAGCAAGCCGGCGGCATCCATATCGGCAACAAGCTGTGCCCGGGCCGCAAAACGATCGAGGCCCCGGTAAGCTGCAGGGGCGTTGTCATTGATGGCGGCATCGATGGTGAAGATGTTGATCATTTCCAGATCATGACGTTTGCCGACTTCATAATCATTGAAGTCATGGGCGGGCGTTATTTTTACACAACCGGTACCAAATTCCGGATCCACATACTCATCAGCAATAATCTGGATACGACGATTGCAAAGGGGCAGGTCTACCCATTTCTCGATCAGGCTCTTGAAACGTTCATCGTGCGGGTTGACGGCCACCGCGGTGTCACCCAGCAGTGTTTCCGGGCGGGTGGTGGCAATGCTGATGAAATTATCGCCATTGGCTGTGGTGGCTCCATCGGCAAGGGGGTAGCGGAAGTGCCAGAAAAAGCCGTCTTCCTCGGTAGAGATGACTTCCAGGTCGGAGACCGCTGTATGCAGCTTGGGGTCCCAGTTGACCAGGCGGTTGCCGCGGTAGATCAGGCCTTCGTCATAGAGCTGGATGAATACTTTTTCCACAGTCGCCGACAGGCCGGCGTCCATGGTGAAGCGCTCGCGTGACCAGTCTATTGAGGACCCCAGGCGGCGTATCTGCTGGGTGATGATGTCACCTGATTCCTGTTTCCATTCCCAGACTTTTTCCACAAATTTTTCGCGGCCCAGGTTTTTGCGATTCGTGCCGGCCTTTTCCAGCTGGCGTTCGACCACCATTTGTGTGGCGATACCGGCATGGTCTGTACCAACCTGCCACAGGGTGTTTTTGCCGAGCATGCGCTGATAGCGGATAAGCGCATCCATGATGGCATGCTGAAAACCATGGCCCATGTGCAGGCGGCCGGTGACATTGGGCGGGGGGATGACGATGGAGTAGGCTTCGCCTTTGCCACTTGGTGCAAAATAGTTGTTGTTTTCCCAGCTTGTATACCAGTGTGATTCGATTTGCCGGGGCTGGTAGGTCTTGTCCATGTAATATGCTGCTTGGCTGTGTGGGTGGGCTTGGGGTTGGCGGGCAAGTATACCCTAGTTTGTTGACCTTTTCGTAGTGTTGGAACACTTCGTAGTGCCGAGGTGCGCTACTGTGTAAATAGTTCCGAACGCACCGCCAAGGCGGCGCTTTAAGGTTCGGAACCATTTACACAGCATCACGCCTCTGGGGCTGGACGGGGTTCGAACAACACACGGTTTTTGCCCGGTGCCTGGTGGTAAGAGCAGTGCTGGGCTGGAACCTGCCCCTGCTGCAGAGGGGGGATGTGGTGGGAACTTTCCGGGACCCTGAGCCGCCAGGGATGGCGGCGACGGAGCGACCCACGGAAGGGTTCAAGCGCGTCCCGGAAAATTCCCACGACAGCGCCCCTCGGGCTACGGAGTGCTGTTCAGGAAACCCCACGTCAGCGCCCCTCGGGCTACGGAGTGCTGTTCAGGAAACCCCACGTCAGCGCCACTCGGACTACGGAGAGCCGCCCTTGGGTAGCGCCACCACTATAGCTGCGAATGCATCCGGATATTGATCATCCGCAATGTCGCCTTCACCGCCGCCAGCACCTGGTTGGAATCCACGCCGCGGGTCTTCAGCTCACGCTGCGGCAGGCTCCAGGTCACGATACACTCGGTCAATGCATTGGTATTGCCACCACGCGGGATATGCACCTCAAAGTCCACCAGCTCCGGCATCTCGAAGTTACGCTTGCGCAGTATCTTGCTGATGGCATTGATGAAAGCCGCAAAGCCCCCGTTGCCGGAACCGGAGGCACTGTATTGCTTGCCTTCGATTTCAACACGGATGCTGGCCGTGCTCTCCACATCCAGGCCGCTGCTGATATAGCAGTTCAACAATTGGATGTATCGGTATTCCCTGCTTTCCAGTACATCGGCAATGATGAAGGGCAAATCATCGGTAGTGACCAGCTCTTTGGAATCCCCCAGCTTGACGATTTCAGCCAGCACCTTGGCCTGGTCCTCTGCCGACAGTTCCAGGCCGAGTTCTTCCAGATTGTTGGCCAGTGAGGCTTTGCCGCTCATCTTGCCCAGGGCATAGGTGCGGCGGCGGGCAAAACGCTCGGGGCGCAGGGCTGTGATGTAAAGCCCACCCTTGGAGTCACCATCGGCATGAATGCCCGCAGTCTGGGTAAACACATCGGCACCGACAATGGGCGTATTGGCCGCCACCCATTTGCCGGAAAAATTCTCCACCATGCGGCTCAACTGGGCAATGCTAGTCTCATCGATGGACAGACTGACACCCATTTTATCCTTCAGCACCACAGCCACCTCCGCCAGGGAAGCATTGCCTGCTCGTTCTCCCAGACAGTTGATTGTGCAATGAATGGTGGTGATGCCGGCCTTGACTGCTGACATCACATTGGCAGTCGCCAAGCCATAATCATTATGGGGGTGAAAATCAAATTGCAGAGCAGGGAAGCGGGTAATCATGTTGCTCAGGGCGGCAAACACCTCATCGGGAGTCATGACTCCAAGCGTGTCGGGCAGCATGAAGCTGATGATGCCGCTGTCAGCGATACCTGTGAGCAGACCATAAACGTATTCAGGGCTGTGCTGGTAACCGTTCGACCAGTCTTCCAGGTAGATATTGACCCGCAGGCCCTGTTCATGGGCATAGGCCACGGTCTTTTTGATATCCCTGATATGCTGGGCCAGCGTTTTGCCCAGCTGTTCGCGGCAATGTTTTTCGCTGCCCTTGGCCAGCAGGTTGATGACCTTGCCGCCAGCCTCGACCACCCAGTTGACACTGAGGCGATGATCGACGAAACCGAGAACCTCAACACGCTCCAGCAAGCCTTCCTGGGCAGCCCAGTTGTTGATTTCCTGCACGGCCAGTTTTTCCCCCTCCGACACCCTGGCGGAAGCGACCTCGATTCGGTCCACTCTCAGCGACTGCAACAGCGCCTTGGCTATGCTGACCTTTTCCTTGGCGGTGAAGGAAACACTCTGGGTCTGTTCCCCGTCGCGCAGCGTGGTATCCAGCAGCTTGATATGTCGTGTCTTTGTCTTTGCGCTCATTTATGATCCTGCATCCGGGCCCCGCCAGTGGGGAGCCGATTCTAACAAATAACGGTTTATTAAAGAACCGGCCTTTGCGGCCGATGCAGCAGGCTATGAAAATGAAACTTTTTAGCGTCCTCGCCGGCTTGTTGGTGGTTTTGCCGGTTTTCTCACAAACCGATTCTGACATCATTGCAGATCTCCCACCGGACCGCATGTGGTTGCCACGCGACAGTGAATACCTGAGACCTTATTTGAATGCGGCAGTACTGCGTGCGCTGGCAAACGACGACTGCAAGCAAATGTTGTACGCAAGGGTAAATGAGTTCCGCAGCCAGGACAGTGATCCGGTTTTTACCATCCTGTGCCTGAAGGATCGCCGCACAACCTTCAATCTAGTATTCCCCATAGCCGAGCTGGACCCTTCCTATCTGGCGCCCTCCCGCACAGAAATGGAGGCGGCAGGGCAAAATGAAGACGCGGCAGAGCCACTCTCGCCCATGCTGCAAGAATTGCGTGAGCTGTTATTGCTGGACCCTGGGCAGGTGATTTCCGCGCCAGTACCCGTGCCTCCTGCTTCTTCCTCAGAACCCGCCAGACCCAGTCGGGACCCACAGTCTCTGGATCTGGATCTGGAGGAAATGTTGCAGGCTTCACCCCCGCGGCCCGCAGTCACCCCCGCCGAGATATTCTGATTTCCCGCCTGTCATGGACAGGCCAGCTTTAGGCAACGGCACACAGATAGCGGCACAATAGGCAGACAAAGCCCGAGGGTATATACTGCCCCGGTATTTCAGCCCGAGGGAGGTTCAGTGCATGGCGATACAGATCAGTGTGCCCAAGGAAATCAAGGGTGGGGAACAGCGGGTGGCGCTGGTTCCGGATATGGCAAAAAAACTTCTGCAGCAGGGTGTGACGGTAGTCATCGAAACTGGGGCCGGGGAGTTGGCAGGTTTTGCCGACACTGATTATGAAGGCGCAGTCATCGCTCAGGATGAAGCAGCGCTTTATGCGCAGGCCAATATTGTGCTGACGGTGAATCCACTGAGCAAGGAGCAGATGGATAAACTTCCGGACGGCTGCATCCTGATCGGGTATATGAATCCCTATACCGACACCGGACGCTTCCAGCAACTCGATGCCCGATCCATCACGGCCTTTGCCATGGAAAAAATTCCCCGCATTTCCAGAGCCCAGGCCATGGATGCGTTGTCTTCGCAGGCCTCGATAGCCGGCTACAAGGCCGTGTTGCTGGCCAGCACCTTGTCCGGAAAATTTTTCCCGATGCTGACCACCGCCGCCGGTACCGTACGTCCCTCCAGAGTGCTGATCATCGGCGCCGGTGTTGCTGGCCTGCAGGCCATTGCCACCGCGCGTCGGCTGGGGGCTATCGTGGAAGCCTACGATGTCCGCCCGGCAGTCAAGGAACAGGTGGAGTCACTTGGCGCCAAATTCGTCGATATTGATATCAAGGCCGAAGGCAGCGGTGGCTATGCTCGTGAGTTGACCGAGGACGAGAAAGCCCAGCAACAGGCCATTCTTGCCCGCCATGTGGCCACGGCAGATGTGCTCATCACCACGGCAGCGATTCCCGGCAGACCTTCGCCGAAGATCATCAGCAAGGCCATGGTGGAAGGCATGAAAGGGGGGGCAGTGATAGTGGACCTGGCGGCAGAGGGCGGAGGCAACTGCGAATTGACGGTGCCAGGTGAAACCATCGTGCACCAGCGAGTGAAAGTGGCCGGACCATTGAATGTGCCGGCCACGGTCGCCAATCATGCCAGCGAACTGTATGCCCGCAACCTGATGAATTTTCTTGGCCTGATTTTGGTGGAGGGTGAAATCAGTATCAATCTGGAAGACCAGGTACTCAAAGACAGTCTGGTGACAGAACCCGAAAATGCAGCTCAGGCTGTGGCAGGAGGTGCCGTATGATCGAAGGGCTGGCAGCATTGTATATTTTCATGTTGGCGGGGTTTACCGGGTTTGAAATCATCAGCCGGGTTCCGGTCATTCTGCATACCCCATTGATGTCGGGTTCCAATTTCGTGCATGGCATTGTTCTGGTCGGAGCCATGATTGCTCTGGGTATAGCCGAAACCACAACCCAGCAGGCCATTGGCTTTATTGCCGTACTGCTGGCGGCTGGTAATGCCGTCGGAGGCTATGTCGTCACCGAACGCATGCTGGAGATGTTCAAGGCCAGTGATCGCAAGCCGGTCAAAAGTGAGGAGAAGTAAATGGAAGCACTGATCCAGTTCAGTTATTTTCTTGCGGCGGTCCTGTTCATCCTCGGCCTGAAACAGATGAGTTCCCCGGTGACTGCCCGGCGTGGTATTCAATGGGCAGGAGCCGGTATGGTGCTGGCTACCCTGGTGACCTTCGCCGCCGAAGAGATTACCGGTAACGCGCAGGCGGCCACCAATGTCATGTTGATCATTCTTGCCATCGGCATTGGGGGTGGTTACGCCTGGTATACAGGCAGAAAGGTGGCGATGACCGATATGCCCCAGATGATTGCCATGTACAACGGCATGGGGGGTGGTGCAGCAGCAACCATTGCTGCGGTCGAGTTGCTCAAGGCCCAGGCAGCGGTGACTGCCGGCGAAGCAGACAGTATCTCGGCGGTACTGGGCAGCGATGTCACCATTCTGGCCATTGTGGGCGCCATTATCGGCACCATCGCCTTCAGCGGCAGCATTATTGCCTGGGCCAAGCTCGATGGCCGGCTGCAGACCAACCGGCTGCTGCCCCGGCAACAACTGATCAATCTGCTGATTGCGCTGGTCATGGTGTTCTATGCCGGTTCGGTGTATTTCACGGCTGAACTGACACCAATCATTACCTTCTTTGTGTTGGCCCTGGTGCTGGGTATCTTCATCACCGTACCCGTAGGTGGCGCGGACATGCCGGTCATCATCTCCCTGTTCAACGCCCTGACCGGGCTGGCAGTGGGTTTCGAAGGCTATGTGCTGGGCAATGCTGCCATGATCATTGCCGGTACGGTGGTCGGTTCGGCCGGTACCTTGCTGACGCACCTGATGGCCAAGGCCATGAACCGCTCAGTCGGCAATGTGTTTTTCAGTGGCTTTGGCACTGCGGCAGCAACCGAGGCCGATGCGTCCGCCGAAGGCGGCAGTTTGAAGGAAATCCAGGCCCAGGACGTTGGCATCATGATGGCCTATGCCAGCCAGGTCATCATCATCCCCGGCTATGGCATGGCCGTTGCCCAGGCCCAGCACAAGATCTGGGAGTTGACGCAATTGCTCAATGACAAGGGTGTCAAGGTCAAGTTTGCCATTCATCCGGTTGCCGGCCGCATGCCTGGCCACATGAATGTGCTGCTGGCGGAAGCGGGTGTGCCCTACGACATGATTTATGACATGGAAGACATCAATGCCGATTTCCACAACACCACGGTAACCCTGGTTATCGGGGCCAATGATGTGGTCAATCCGGCTGCCAAAAAAGACCCCTCCAGCCCCTTGTTCGGCATGCCGATTCTGGATGCGGGCGATTCGGACAACGTCATTGTCATCAAGCGCGGACGTGGCACAGGGTTCTCCGGGGTCGAAAATCCGCTGTTTTTTGCCGATAACACGCGGATGTTGTTCGGTGATGGCCAAAAAGCAGCCAATGAACTGATTCAGGCTGTCAAAGAGTTATAGGTAAACCCTTGTCGGATAAATCCTCTACCCCAATCACACCTGAGGTGCTTGCTGCAGCCCCGCGTGCGGGGCTCTGGCGGCGTCTGGCTGCCTTGCTCTACGATGTCTTCCTGGTGGCAGCCATCTGGATGTTCCTGGGCTTCATCATGCAGCTGATCGTCGGCACTGGCAGCAGCCAGTTGGTTGATGGCCGGGTGCAGACGGACCCGGTATACAGTGCTGTACTGTTTGCCCTGATGGTCAGCAGCGCAGCCTGGTTCTATATTGGCTTCTGGCAGCGCACCGGCCAGACCCTGGGCATGATCGCCTGGCGGATCAAGGTTGTGTCGGTGGACAATTCCCCTCTCGATCTGCGACAGGGGCTTATCCGCTTTTTTGCCGCCTGGCCGGCTTTCTGGTTGGGTGGACTGGGCTATCTCTGGTTGTACATCGACCGCGAAGGCGATGCCTTGCATGAAAAACTCTCGGGCAGCAAGACGGTACTCCTGCCTAAACATGCCCGTCCTTTCTGAACCGCAAAGGCTTTGAGAAAAGGTTTTTGCGCCGGGTTCCAACGCAGGGTCACAGCGGATCAGACCCGGCGCAGCAGGGCCAGGCCCAGGCCGGCGCTGAGCATTATCGGCAACAAAACGGCAAGTACGGGATCAAGCCCGTAAATCAGAGTGGTCGGGGCCAATGTGCGTTCAATGATATTGAAGCCAAGGCCGATGCAGATGGCCACGAAAACCCGATAACCCATGGTGGCATCCCGCAGAGGACCAAAGACAAAAGAGATGGCCAGCAGAACCAGTGCGGCGGTGGTCAGGGGCTGCAGGAGTTTCTTCCAGAAAGCCAGGAAATAGGGTTTGCTGTCCAGATTCTGTGTAGCAAAATACCCGGCAAACCGGTACAACCCGGAGATGGACTGGTATTTGGGTTCCACCAGCAAGACGCTCAGCAGCTGTGGCGACAGATCAACCTCCCAGGTCATGGTGTCATGTTGGTCGGTCATTATCTGTGCATTGGCAAAGCGGGTCTCCACCACATCCTCCAACAACCAGTAATTGGTGTCCGGGGTCTGGATGTAGCGGGCCGCGCTGGCGAAGCTGCTGCTGATCAGTTGGCGTCGTTCGTTCAGCTGATAGCGGGTAATACCGAACAGTTGTCGCCCACCGGGGGCAATGGCGTTGACATGGACGAATTCATTGCCGATTTTGTGCCAGTCCCCGTGCGAGGTATTGATGGCCTCGCCACCACTCTGGATCAGAGCCCTGTTGCTCTGGGCCTGCTGCTCCAGGGTGGGGGCCAGCCATTCGCCCATGAACAGGCCCAGCAGCATGACCAGCAGGGTGGGTTTCATCACAGACCAGGCAATACGGTAAGTACTGATGCCTGCCGCCTGCATGATGACCAACTCGTTGCTGGAAGCCAGGATGCCCAGGCCGACCAGGGCACCGCCAAGCGCCATGAATGGCAATAACTCGTGCAGAGCGGTAGGGGTTGTCATCAGCACAAATTGCAAGGCATTCATGGCACTATAGTTGGCATTGATATCGCCAAGCTCGTCGATGTAGGTGAACAGGAAGTCCACTCCACCGATCAGGGCCATGATCACCAGCATGGATAGAATCACCGTTTTGGCGATGTAGCGGTCCAGTGTGCGCATCAGACAGAGCCCATCAGTGTGCTGGCCCGTTTGATCCGGCCAGTCTTGCGCCAGGGTTGTCGGTACAGCAGCAGCGCCAGGGTCAGGAAAAGCAGATGCACCCACCACAAACCGATGACCGGGCTGATGATCCCATCCTCAACCCAGGCAAGAGCCAGTTGCAACATGATGTAGTAGAACGCATAGATGGCAGTTGCCGGCACCAGTTTGCTGAAACGACCCTGGCGGGGTTCCACCTTGCTCAGTGGAACCGCTATCAGGGTCAGTATGGGAATCAGCAGGATGACCGAGATGCGCCATTGCAATTCAGCCCGGGCAGGGGCATCGGTGGACTGCCACAATGCCAGGGTGGGCAGGGCTTTTTCACGCAGGACAGGTTCGAGCTCGGCGCGCTCTGGCAACAACAGTCCCTGGGTTTCGAACTGAGTAATCTGATAATCAGCCTGACCAGGAATGCCATCATAAAAATACCCGTTTTCAAGCAGCATGAAGCGGCGTCCTGAGTTCGGTTCCACAATCGGGCGCGCAGATTCAGCAACCATGATGCGCAGTTGGGACGTCCCCTCTGCCGAGTCAGTGCGCACAGCTACAAAGGGATTGTTGAGCTGGCGTCCTTCATTGCCAACCACAATGCTTTCCGCATAGGTGGTGCGCAGATCATTGTCGAAGTTCTGGAACTGGCCCGGCATGATCAGATCCAGTTCGGTCAGCTCGTCCTGGCTTTGGCCCAGGCGCTCGGTGTTCTGTAATCCCCAGGGGGCCAGTTGCAGGCTGAACAACGCAACCCCTGCGGCCACCATGCTGGAACACAGCAGGCTGGCCGTCAGCAGTTTGCGCATGCTGTAACCGCAGGCATGCAACACGGACATCTCATTTTCGGCGTACATGCGTCCATAGGCGAGCAGGATGCCAAGGAACAGGGCAAAGGGCAGAATGACCAGCATGAAATCAGGCAGGCGGTAAAGCATCAGCAGGAACAGCACATCAGAAGACAGACGCCCTTCAACCACATTCGACAGGTATTGCAGAAAGCGCGTTATGAAAGCAATGAGCAACAGAATCAGGGTGACCGCAGCCATCACCTGGAAAATTTGTCGGCTCAGGTAGCGGAAAATAATCATGCTGTCATCAGACCAGATCAGCCTGTTCGGATTGCCCAAGCAAGATCCGAAAGGCGGGAGGAAACGGCGCTATCTTGTGCTTGTCAAAATCGAAGAAGACCACACCTACCTTGGCATTGCAAACAACTCTTTCCAGGGCCGCATTGGTAATCTGAAAACTGATATCGCAACCGTAACGGTTGAACTTGCCCACGCCGACCTCGACTACAAGAATATCCTTGGCGAATGATTCGGAGCGGTAATCGATGGCCATGTCGGTCACCACCATGCCCAGCCCGAAGATGTTGGATTCGGTAAACCCGAGGCTGGCCAGAAACTGCAGGCGAGCTTCGTGCAGGATGTGCACCATGGCTACGCTGTTAAGGTGTTTGGCATAGTCCAGGTCACTGAACCTGACCGGATACTCCATGCTGAACAGGAACTCTTCGGGCATGCTGATCTTGACGCGTGGCATAAATACTCCGAAAGCTGATTGGCCGGGCGGTTCAGGGCGCCAATTTTAATAGGCTAGGCCCTGCAAGTACACTGCAGAAGACCGCGCCAGCCCGGTATCGTTACTGTCAATTGTCTGCCGGTTGCTTAAGCTACTGAATATCATTAGGATTGCTCAGGTTTCCAGCCACCCATAAAACTACGGATATTTATGAAATATTTACTACAAAGTACCAGCCCGGCAAAAAAGAGCGTTGACTGCCTGTCAGTGGCAGTATGGAGCAAGAACCGGGTAGATACCGAAGATAGTGATCTGCCTGCGGAGGCCCTGGCCCCAATACAAGCCATCCTTCGCAACGGCGATCTGTCCGACAAGCCCGGCGAAACACTCCTGGTTCATGCGCCGGCAGGAATCAATGCCCGTCGGCTGCTGTTGGTCAGCTGTGGTCAGCCAGATGCGTTCGATGCCAGGGCTTTTCGCAAGGCCGTGCGTGCTGCTCTGGGTACCTTGTTGAAATCCGGCAGTAAGGAAGTGGTGCTGGCCTTGCCTGTCACCAGGATCAAGGATCGGGATGCAGCCTGGGGGCTGACCCAACTGGTCATCGAGTGTGAGACGGCAGCGTATCGCTACGCCGAAACCAAGAGCCGCAAACCTGAGTCGCCGGCATTGCGAACAGTCAGCCTGAAGCCGCCTGCCGGGCTTGCCCGCAAACAGGCCCAGCTTGCCGTCACTGCTGGTGAGAGCATCGCCGCAGGCATTACCCTTGCCCGGCATCTGGGCAACCTGCCGGGCAATCTCTGTACGCCGGTCTATCTGGCCCAGCAGGCAGCAGCACTGGGGCGCAAATACCCCAAGTTGAAGACCAGCATCCTGGATGAAAAGCAGATGAAAAAACTGGGTATGGGTTCCCTGCTTTCAGTGGCGGCCGGTTCCCAGCATGAAGCCCGTTTGGCTGTCATGGAATACAAGGGCAGTGCCCGAGCCGGGTCCCGGCCCTATGTGCTGGTTGGCAAAGGGATTACCTTCGATACCGGTGGCATCAGCCTGAAACCGGGGGCAGGCATGGATGAGATGAAATTCGATATGTGCGGGGCGGCCAGTGTGCTGGGCGTAATGAACGCAGTGGCGCAGTTGCAATTGCCGATCAATGTGGTTGGCGTTATTGCAACCGCGGAAAATATGCCGGGTCCGACTGCAACCAAGCCGGGAGATATTGTCACCAGCATGTCCGGCCAGACCATTGAGATATTGAATACCGATGCGGAAGGGCGGCTGGTGCTTTGCGATGCGCTGAGTTATGTCGAGCGCTTCAAGCCAAAGACAGTGATCGATATCGCCACCCTGACCGGGGCGGCAGTGGCCACTTTCGGCGAACACGTCTCCGCGCTGCTCAGCAATAATGACGCTCTGGCAACAGAGCTGCTGAGTTCGGGGCAGAACGTGCTGGACCCGGCCTGGCAACTGCCACTCTGGGACGAATACCAATCCCTGCTGGACAGTAATTTTGCCGATATTGCCAATATCGGCGGGCCGAAGGCGGGCACCATCACGGCAGCCTGTTTTCTGTCCCGGTTCACGGCGAAGTATCACTGGGCCCATCTGGACATAGCCGGTACAGCCTGGTTGTCGGGTACGCAGAAAGGCGCTACCGGGCGACCGGTAGCGCTGCTTGTGGAGTATTTGCGCAGACAGAAAGCCTGAGGTTTAAAGCAAGGTTCAGGCTGAGAGAGTTCAGACCGGCAGTTTTTGCAGCTCTTCGGCGACCAGATCGCCGAAGGCGCGGGTGTCTATCATCCTGACCCCGGCCCCTGGCCTGGACAGGTCGGGTGTGGAATAGCCCTGGGCAAAGACCTCCTGCATGGCCTGCCACAGATTTTTCGCTTCCCGGTCCATGCCCAGGCTCATCTCCAGCATCATTGCCACGGACCCGATCATGGAATACGGGTTGGCGATGTTCTGGCCGGCAATATCGGGCGCAGAACCGTGGGAGGGTTCGTAATAGGCCTTGTCATCGCCCAGGCAGGCTGAAGGCATCAGGCCCAGCGAGCCAAGAATGCCACCGCCCTGGTCACTGAGGATGTCACCGAACATGTTTTCCATGACCATGACATCGAACTGGCCGGGATTCAGACACAGATAGGTTGCCGCCGCATCCACCAGTATGTGGATGATGCGCACTTCCGGGAAATCCTTGCCGACTTCCTCCACCACTTCATTCCAGAGCACGCTGGATTTGAGCACATTGCTCTTGTGGATATTGTGCAGCACCTTCTTGCGTTTCATCGCTGTCTGGAAGGCAACCTGGGCAATCCGGCGTATCTGCACCTCATCGTATTCCAGGGTTTCCTTGACGTAGCGCATGCCGTCACTGTTGATGCCGGTTTCCTTTTCGCCGAAGTACAGGCCACCGACCAGCTCGCGGATGATCATGATATCGATGCCATCACCGATCACGGATTCTTTCAGCGGAGAAAAATGGGCCAGACCCTTGGGCAGATAGACCGGGCGGAAGTTGGCGTAGGTGTTGTAGCGTCGGCGCAGGGGCAGCAGGGCGCCGCGCTCGGGCTGCATATCGACAGGTATTTTCTTCGATTCTTCATGGCTCAGGCCGATGGGGCCCTTGATGATGGCATCGGCCTCATCACAGATCTTTTTGGTTTCTTCCGGAAAGGAATCACCATGAGAGAAATAGGCATTGGCGCCGAAGGGAGCATGGATCAGGGTCAGGTCGATGGAATTTCTTGCGGCGACCAGGTCGAGTATCTTGACGGCCTCGGCCATGATCTCCGGGCCGATGCCATCGCCGTCCAGTAGTGCTATCTTGTATTGGGTCATGAGTATCTTAAACCGTATTGTGCTGAGTTGTGTTGCTCGGGGAAAGAGGCGTAATCTAGCACAAAGCGGCCGCAGCTAAAACAGCACAGACACCTGACGGATGAAAATGATGGCCAGGATGATAACGATCAGGTATTTGATGGAATCTCCCACTTCCAGACCGAAGAATTTTGTGGGTTTTGGGTTCTTGTTTGGATAGGCCATACGGTGGATCTCCCTGACTACAGACAATGACATGCAACAGCTGAAGCATGATTTTCATAAGTGGGGGATTCTGTCATAAATCTTTCAGCAAATCTTTATTTTGCTTGGTGTGTTACCGTCTTGACAGGGTATAAACAGGGACAAATTGCTTGATAAGTATCTTGCCGATAAAAATTTTTGCATAAGCCATTTCTTGTGGCAGTAAGGAGGACAGTGATGGCGCACAATAATGATTTCGACCACGTGGCCGGCAATGGCCTGATCAACCGTCGGCACCTGCTGGAACTGGGGCTGGCTGGTCTTGGCGCTGCCGCAACAGGTTCTGCGCTGGCTGCCGAGGCCACGCCTGCCATCCAGCCCTGGCAAAAGACTCCTGGCCCGGGGCCCAGCGGGTATGGTGCTCCGTCACCTGCGACGGCTCACCTGCAGCGGTTGGCGGCTACACCCAATTCCGCGGCACCGGGCACGGGTTCCTCGCGGACACCCTTGCAGCATTTACGGGGCACACTCACTCCCAACAGTTTGCATTTCGAGCGTCACCACAGCGGTGTGCCGGCAATTGACCCGGCCCAGCATCAACTGGTCATTCATGGTCTGGTGGCACAGCCGCTGGTCTTCAGCTATGAGGACCTGCTGGCCTACCCGCTGCACAGCCGGGTTTACTTCCTGGAGTGTTCCGGCAACAGTGGTGCCAATACCGCGCCCAACCCGGATGATGGCACGGCAGCCTCCCTGCACGGCCTGTTATCCTGTGCCGAGTGGACAGGTGTCAGTTTGTCCACCTTGCTGGATCAGGCCGGTGTGGACCCTGCTGCCACCTGGGTGACCGCCACCGGTGCCGATGCGGCCAGCATGGGTCGATCCATTCCCCTGGGCAAGGCTATGGATGATGTGCTGATTGCGCTCTACCAGAATGGTGAGCCGATCCGCCCGGAGCAGGGCTACCCCATGCGTCTGTTTGTGCCAGGCTGGGAAGGCAATGTCAGCGTCAAGTGGCTGACCCAGATCAAGCTGACCGATCAGCCCGCCAATTTCAGGGATGAAACCTCCCGCTACACGGATCTGTTGGCTGATGGCCGCAGCCTGCAATTCACTTTCCCGATGGGCGTCAAGTCGCTCATTACCTCGCCCTCAGGGCAGATGGTCTTGCGGCGCCAGGGTGTACATCAGATCACCGGGCTGGCCTGGAGTGGTCACGGTGCCATTCGTCAGGTGCAGGTCTCTGCCGATGGAGGGCAGAGCTGGGCAGATGCCCGGCTGGAAACGGTTAATCAGGGGCTGAGTCTGACCCGTTTTCATTTGCCCTGGCTATGGCAGGGAGGCCCCGCCACCCTGCAAAGCCGTGCCACCGATGCCCGCGGCAATGTTCAGCCTGGCCGAGACAGCTGGTTGGCGCAATATGGTGCCAACCGATACCATTACAATGCCATTCAGAGCTGGGCGGTTTCGGCACAGGGAGAGGTGAAAAATGTCTATGCCTGAAGTCCGTTTTGTTTTGTTTGGGGCGATCATCGCAGGCGGGCTTTGTGCCTGTACAGACAGCCCGGAGGTAAATGAGAGTGCACTCACAACAACGAACACGGCTGCAACCGCGAGTGCATTATTGCCCAGTCTGGGTCAGGCAGTCAGCGAATCGGCCTTGCGGGATATTGATCTGATCGTCTTGCCCGATGGCAGCAACCTGCCCGAGGGCAGCGGCACGGCAGCCCAGGGGCAGGCGGTGTATGAAGCGAAGTGCGCGGCCTGTCATGGTGTCGATGGTACAGTCGCGATACGCGGTGTGCCCGCCCTGGCGGGAGGTTCGCTGAGTGCCCCTCAGCCCACGTTGACAGTGGGCAGCTACTGGCCATATGCCAGCACGCTGTTCGATTACATAAGACGGGCCATGCCTCCCACAGAGCCCAAGTCCCTGAGCAACAGCGAGGTGTACCAGCTCAGCGCCTATGTGCTGTACCTGAACAATATCATCGACCGTGATCAGCTCATGGACCGCAGCACACTGCCGCAAGTGCCGATGCCAAACCACGCGGGGTTTGTGGATCAGTCGGCACTGTAGTGAGCATGGATTTATTCAGAGGCTACTCAGGCCTGCAGCAAGCGGCGCTGAAGCAAGGTCTGCATATCGTAGCTCATCGGGTACTTTTTCCCCGATTGCGAAGCCGAGCAATCACATCACCAGCAGGCTGCATCCTGCCTTCTTCAATCTGACGCTGCCCCAGTGCAAGCATCTTCAGCAGAGCTATGGTTTCCTGAGTTTGTTCGTAACTATTGATGTCTTGCATGACGGCCTTAGCTTCTCCATTCTGGGTAATAATCAGAGGCTCAATACGCGCAGATAGATTGCGTACGATTTCGGCGGCATGCGCCTTCAGGTAGCTAATGGGTTTAATTTGATCAGATAGTTTCATAGGCACCTCGTTTAGGGCTAAATATAGTCCTTAAACAGGTCCAGGGTCAATGCAAATATCCACAGGCAATTACCCCAACAAATTAAGGATCCTGCTGGTCTGCATCAACACTCTGAGCGAGTGGGCTTACACCAGCGCTGAACCTGAAACTAACTGGGGCTGAAACAGCAACCCGCTTTTTGAATAGGACAGAGGCTGGTTAACCGATGAATGTCTAGTGCCCCAGATCAACCTGCAGGGAGGCAACCGGATCTGGCAGTGGCTACCACCACACTAAGAGAGCCTCAATAGGTGTTTGCTGTAAGTCATACACAGCCAACGACGACAGATGAAGTAGGATCACGTCCTCAGAGAATTGGTATTGGCCGCTGGCGCGGCCAATAAAAAACTATTGCCTATTGATGAGGAGAAGGCTCATAGGAGTTATACGTGTTGTCCGGATTGTGTATTTGATTCACTCCACGGACGAATATTCTTGAGCTGTTCAGACAATTCAGTTTCTGCAATTTCAGTATCAAACGCAGCTTGCACACGCAGCCAATATCCATTGGACAAACCAAAGAAACGACACAAGCGCAAATCCGTATCCGCCGTTATAGAGCGGTTTCCTGCAACAATTTCACCAACTCGTTGCGCGGGAACACCAATTTCCTTTGCAAGGCGGTACTGTGTGATTCCCATTGGTTCAAGGAAATCTTCTTTCAGCAATTCGCCAGGCGTTACTGGATCAATCTTACGCATGACTTACCTCCTAGTGATAATCGACAATTTCAACATCTTCTGCCCCTGCCTTAGTCCAACGGAAACAAAGTCGAAATTGCTTATTGATACGAATACTATGCTGGCCACGACGATCATCAGCCAAAGCCTTTAGCTTGTTGCCCGGTGGAACTTTTAGATCACTCAAATTATTCGCTGCTTGGAGTTGGCGGATCTTTCTTAAGGCAATTCGCTCGAAGTTAGTGAAGCGCCTGACCCTTATTCCGGCAGCCAGCTTCTCTGTGTCCTTACATTTGAATGAAATGATCATGCCGCGATAGTAACGTCTCTCAATAATAACGTCAAGCGTTACTATTTCGACTTTGGTGAATCATGTCTCGAAACGGATAACGCTATAGCTCATCCGTGCTGGTTTCCGGCGTCGGATGGAGCGTATTGTTTGTTAGGAGCGATCTGACTTCTGATGTGGACACTGCGCACTTCAGCGAATCGCTTGCATCGTTCCATTAAGTTGTAGTCAAGTAGTGCTGCGTCACCAGAAGATCCTTTAAGTAACGTGATTAGCTCTCTTAAATCGATAACGTGGAAAAACGCCCCCGTGTCTTGCATCGCAGCTATTAAATCCTTTTCTACTCCTGACCAATCACCAGAATGCTCAAGTTCAGTGATTAGCACGATGCAGTGGGCAGGCTTATCTCGAATTACTTCTATCTCGCCCCCGACCTGATCAAGAATCCGCTCCCCTCGACTAATTGCTTTGCTTGCGCCTACCAATTGTCTAACGGCTTTTCTAGCCTGCTTTTGCACACCAGAAATTCGCCGATCCTGACTTCTCTGATATCCAGAACGCAACACGGACAAATCTTTTGACTCTATCAGGAAACATCCATACTCATGAAATGACAGCACATCCGTTAGTTCGCGCGCCTTATTCCCAATTTCGACTTGAGGAGACTTGTACAGCGTTAGGGGAAAAACGGATTCGAGTGCAGCCCATATTGAGCGCTCGGCTATTTCACCTTCCTCCAAGCTCCCCATATTCACGGCATGTGATTCGCGCACCCCGACAAAATGATTGGTGTTTGTGCGCCACGGCTCCAAAATAAAGCGAATAGTCGCAATCGGAACCATTGAGGCATTTGGGTACCGTTGAGTTGCGTCTGTTGAGAAACAAAAGCAATCAAGGGCATGGGAGCAAGATGCGTCAAAAGGCCCTTCATATAGGGCTTTATGATCTCCGATCAGATTGGCCGCAGCTTCAGCTTCGAGATCGTTAAATTCAAGGTTTGTCCAAGTTAAGCAAACATCCATTTCATTGAACAGAAACAGAGGGGCTCTCTTATCTTGGATTAATCGATCGATGGCCAAATGTTCTTCTTCAATCCTCACTGCACCAGAAATTAGCAAGGGCGCGTCGGGCGAGTCTTTGATACGAACACCGTGACATAGACAACCTCCTATTTTTCCAAGCAAGAACTCCAATGAGCATCTGGCAATCAAAGCTTTAATCGCCGAAGTGGGGGCCTTTACCAAAAAGGCAATTTCGGCTCCTGCATTTGCGGGAACAACCCACAGAGATGCTGCCTCTGATCGCATCTCTTTGTATACCCGCTCACTTGGAATGTGCATACAGCTCCTAACACTCATAATGTGCATGCATGCCATCGGATGAAACCGCTGCCTGCACGTTTTTCAGGATTACAAGGGAGTATCCCATTGTTTTCGCAGAGAGCCAATATCGCTCATCTTTATTAGTGCGCATAGCTGTCACTCTCCTTGCCTTTCTGACTATCAACCCGCATCTGAATCAGCATGCCAGTACTTTTCCCCGATCCTCCTCAATTCCGCAAAGATTTGCGCAGTGGTGGGAGGGGAGAGGCTCCTTAGGTAAAGCGGAGACGGGCGCTGTCAATGATGTTTATCAGGGCAGCAGCGGCGAGCAGCCAGAATCCGGATTCGAGGGAAACAGAAGCGTTGTCGCTGAGCTTGATCATAACCAGCAGCATCGCCAGCATATACACATCAAACATGGCCCACTCATCCAGGAACTCCGTGGCGACAAGCAACTTGCTATGGACAGAGCTCTGCCACCGCAAGACCCCCGTAAGAATGAAATGCAGAATCGGTAATGCGATCACGAACAGGAATAAGACCAGGGGCAGCAAATACTCCCCCGCAGCAAAAAAATGGACAAGGGCAGATGCCAAGGTATAGCTGTTTTCCCAGAACAACCATTTTTGTATTTCGGCAAGAGGCAGAAAGATGCCGGCTATAAAACAAATAAAGGCTATGCCGTGCAGCAATCTTCCCCAATGGGTCCCGGGTATTGCAATCGAGTCTGCTTTTTTCGGCTTAGCCTGGTTGACGAGCCATGATAAGCAGAATGCTGCCAGCATGGCGAGGATCACGCCTGCTCCGTACACATAAACACCCCAATGTACCTGCACCTTCGAAAGTACACCCAGATTGGCCGCGCCAAAGGTGATGGCGACGATGAAAATATCGAGCATCGACCATTTGCCCAGAACACGCAGCAGGGACAGATTGCGGGTCAGATTACTTTCGCTCACTGGTTCGCGTGAGAAGATGAACAGCAACCCGTACTTCAGAACCGGGAACACGATGGAGAAGGCAGCAATGAGCAAGGCCAGCCACCAGTCCCCGTTGTGCAACAGATTCTGTACACTGCCGAGTATCGAGTAGGTGTCAGGATCAAGGAACAACTGGTCAACTGTCGCAATGGGTGCGGCCAGACCGAACAGCAGGATGATGACCCCGATGCCTAGCAGAACCTGTATCCATACCCGGGCCCCCTCTTCAATTCCCAAACGGTCCACGCAGTGGCGCAGGGGGAGCGGGTGGTGTCCATGAACCATTGGCAATCTTGCCGCCGCGGGCCGAGAGTGCCAGCTCAACAATCTTCTCGGTGACATTGGGTTCATAGCCTTCGGTATGGCCCTTGCGCAGTTTCACGACATCAGCGACTACCCGGCCATCCTGGCAATTGGGGAACTGGAACACCTGGGCGCGGCCCGAGCGCGGAACACGTCCCCAACCGTCTGTTCCAGGGTCTTGTCGCGTTGCATCCCAGACATACCCTTTTTTCGGGTCGAGTACCTCGGGCAGTTCAATCCGCGCATCACAGCCGTATTTGTCTGCCAGGGGAGAGGTGGCAGTTGGTGTTTGTTCGTATTCGCCCACCGCAAAGATGAAGGAATAATCACACGGGCCACCGGGAGGGCCGGATGCGGCAGGGAATGCCGGGGTTGTACGTGGAGCGGGTGGCGCATCTGCCTCACCACTGCGCCATACCGGCAGGCCACCATCGGCAAAACCGCGATTGGCCGGAATGGTTTCACCTACCCGGCCGCCGGACAGGCTGATACGGACATCCACCTTGTCCTTGAAGTAATCGGTACAGACCAGCCGGCTGCTGGTCAGTCCGCCCTGGCTGTGTCCGGCCAGGATAAAGTGTTCGACATTCTCTTTGCCAACTGCGCCCACGACCAGATCCACGATGTTGTGCAAATACCCGTCATCGGCCTCGCTCCAGAAACGTGTCGGTGAGCCTGGGGTAATCACCACCAGCTTGTGCTGGTCCTTGACATCCATCACCGGGAAATAATTGCGTTGCCAGTTGGCATAGGAGCCAAAGCCATGCAGGCTCATCAGAATGCTGACCTTGTCGCCGGGCTGATAATCAGCTGGGCAGTCAAGGAAAAAGGTACGCCGGGTTTTCAGCTCAACGGTGTCACCCGGTTGTGTGACTACGGCGGAAGGGCAGTCCGAATCAGGACAATGGTAAACCGGTGGGGCCGCGCAGTTGACCCCCAGCAGGGTATTGCTCTGCTGGGCCAGCGCCGAGCCGGTGAAAAACAGGCCAAGCCAGAGCAGTGATGCGGTAATCTTCGTCATTAATTGATTCGTTTGCATGAGTAGGCTCCTGTGTTCGTTCAGTGTGCTGGTGTAATACGCAGAATCCGGTCTGGTCGTTCACGGTGCGCTGCTGTCATCTGCCGGCCATCGTGGTTGCTGGTGCCAACATAAAGTGCGCCATCTGGCCCTATAGCCAGTGCCCGCAGGCGACCGTATACCGCATTGTCGTTGCCGTCGTTGAACCAATGTTCTATTTTGGTGGGTCTGGTTGGGTTGGCAGGGTCCTGAAAGCGGATGCGCATCAGATTCTGGCGCTGCTGCGGCTGAAAACCCAGCACGGAGACAAACAGGTCATTTTTCAGCTCTGGCATCAGGTCTGCCGTGTAGAACAGGGCATCGCCGGGTGGTGACGAAGGCACAAAGGTCAGAATCGGATCAACATAATCCGGGGAGTTGATGGCACCGACCATGATTGGCCAGCCATGATGGCGCCCCCCTTCGAGTACGATGATGCGATCATGCCCCATCAGTTGATCTTCTCCGGTCGGGCCGTGATCACCGGCGAACAGTCTGCCGGTGCCGGGTTGCCAGGTCAGGCCATGCGGGTTGCGCATGCCATGCGCCCAGATGGGATTGCCTGGCCAGGGATTGTCGGCCGGTACCTCACCTTCCGGGGTAATGCGCAGCACGGCGCCGGACAGATCTTGCAGGTCATTGGAGCGCTGGCGCTCAAAGGCGTCACCCGTAGCCACATACAACATGCCATCAGCACCAAACTGCAAGGTGCCGCCGCTGTGGCTGCCACCGCGTGCCTGCGCCGCCAGACCGTCATACAGAATGGTTTCCTCGCCGGCCCGGCCATTGGTTTCCGTGAAATAGCTGATGCGGTTATACGGGCCGGCATCGCTCATATAGGTGTACATGAGGTATACCCTGGGGTCTTCGGGGTAGTCAGGGTGGAAGGCGAGCCCGGTCAGGCCGCTTTCGCCCTGAAAGAAGATACTCTCTTCAAGGGATAGCCAGGGTTGCGGGTCCATCTCGCCGGTGGCGGAAATGATGCGTACACGGCCAGGGCGCTCGGTGACGAATAAACGCCCGTCCGGTGCGAACCTGATGGTCCAGACCACTTGCAGATCGGTGGCAAATTCTTCCACCCGGTAGTCTTGCGGGGATTCGATCCAGCTTGTCTCCGGCATTGGCGGCAGTTCGCCGCGAATGATTTCATTCTGTGCGAAGCCGGCTAATGATACTGTGGCCAGCAGCGTAGTGAAAAAGGCGGTGGACAGTGATGTTTTAACGGCAGATCCAATGCTTCTCATGGAGAAATCCCGATAGGTGTATTGAAAGGTTGTATTGAAAGTTAGCCAGTATAGAAGTCTTGATCCCTGCCGTCATGTCACTCTAGCGTGAATCAGCTGCAATATATCCCGCCAACCGATGCAGCAAATGGGTACAGCAAATAGGTACTTGCCAGAATAGGTGACTCCTGTTTCAATTACGCACGAGAGCAGTCTGTCTCACATAACAAAAAATATAAGTAGATAAGTATTAGGGGGATAGATCAGATGAGAATCAATTCTCTGCAGCATGCCCAGTGGGCTTTGAGCCTGATGCTGCTTGTTTTCGCCACTACCGGCAGCCACGCACAGCAAGCACCCGGGCGTTTCCTGAGCCTGAACCCTCCCACCGGCTTGCCGGTCATTCCCATCATGGAAGGCTGGTATGCCAATGAGGACGGTTCCGTCAGCATATCCTTTGGTTATCTGAACCGGAATACCGAGCAGACACTGGATATCCCGGTGGGCAACAATAATTTCATCGAACCGGCCGAATTCAACGGTTCACAGCCAACCCATTTTCAAACCGGCCGTCACACCGGCGTTTTTACCGTTACCTTACCGGCTGACCGGCGTGATGACGAAATCTGGTGGCATATCAAGGCTGGAGAGAATCCCGTCATGAAAGTGCCAGGCCGGGCGGATTCCACTGCGTATGAACTGGATCATCGGCCACGTCCACAGGGTTCTGTTGAGCCTCTGGGCTGGTTTGAGGAAGGCGGTGCAACGGGTTTCGGCCCCACGGGACTGATGTCGGCTTCTGCATTGCAGGTCGCCGTCGGTGCAGAGCTGACCCTGACCGTGCATGCCCGAGACCCTTCCGAGCGCGACCCGACAGACCCCCGCTATGGCAAACCTGTTCCTATCCGGTTGCTCTGGAGCAAATACACAGGACCAGGAGAGGTGACTTTCACTCGCCATCCTTCCTCTCCAAATCTGGAGGAGGTGCTGGATACTCGCGGTCGGCCCATGCGTGCGGACAGTGCCGAACAGGTCACGCTGGTAGAAGGTTTTGGTACCGCCAATGTCATCGGGACGTTTTCGGAGCCGGGAGACTACATAATCCGCACCCGGATCGATAACTGGGCGGCTTCTGACAGTACGGCAGGCGATCAATGCTGCTGGACCAATCTTTACCAGAAGGTCACTGTAACGCCATGATTCATGGCCGGTAACCCTTTAGAGAACGGATAGATAGAGAAGTCACAAATAATTGCAAGTTTTAGAGCCTGATTATGGACAATGTCGAGATATCGTTTTAGATTGCCATAGTTGCTCATCCACGCCGAGGAGAGGATCCATGAAAACAAGAAAGCAGTGTTGGAGTCAGACTCAACACTACAGGAAGGCCCTGACAGGCTTTGCAGTCCTTGCAGTGATGGGGTTAAGCGCCCAGGTACAGGCACAATCCAGTTCCCTGTCGATCAGGGACGCAGACCAGATTACCTATGCCGACCATGTGGCACAAATCATCAATGACAATTGCGTCGTCTGCCACCGCGAAGGCGGTATCGGTCCAATGCAGTTCACCAATTATGAGCAGGTCCGCCCCTGGGCGCCGCTCATTCAGTACAAGGTGGCCCGCCGCGAAATGCCACCCTACGCTTATGACCATGGTATCGGTATCCAGGAGCTGCAGGGCGACTGGCGCCTGTCCCAGGAAGAAATCGATACGCTCAGCGCCTGGGTAGACCAGGGAGCTCCTGAGGGAGACTGGGGGGATCGTACGCCGCCAGAGCCCGATTTGCCGGACCTGGAAGAGTGGAATTTCGCTGACCAGTTCGGTCAGCCTGACCTGATCGTTGATTCCGCGCCAATCGATATCCCCGCCAGTGGCAACGATATGTGGCACCGACCCTACGCCATGACCAATCTTGCCACCGATCGCTGCATCAAGGCGATTCAGGTAAAACCGCGCGGTGCTGCCAAGACCATTGTTCACCATGCCAATTCTGATGTGGAAGTCATGAATGAGGACGGTGAATACGAGGATTTCGGCCAATTGACCGAGTATGCCATGGGCAAGTGGGGCGAGATCATGCCCGAAGGCGTATGCCGTACCCTGCCGGCCAATTCACGTGTCCGCTGGGACATCCATATCTATCCAGGTGGCATAGGTGCAACAGCCCCAGGTGCTGGTCTGGATGACAATGTGGTTGAAATTGGCATCTGGCTGCATCCCGAGGGTTACGAAGAAGTTGCCAAGTACAAGCAGGATTTGAAACTGTACGGTCTGCGCCATGGTGATCTGATCGTTCCTCCGCATGGAACCACGATGACCCAGGGTTTCCATTCCTTCGATCACCCGGTTCGTATCGACAGCTTCCAGCCCCACGGCCACCTGCGCATGCGCGCAGCCTCACTGGAGATTTTCTATCCAGCCACTGGCCGCACCGAGCAGATCAGTCAGGTTTCCAACTGGAGTGCCACCTGGCATCACAGCCACCTGTACGAGCCTGATGTCGCACCACTGGTGCCAACAGGCGCCGTACTGGTCATCAAACAATGGTATGACAATACCGCCGACAACCCCAACAACCCTGATCCTGATCAATGGGTAGTGGGGGGCAGCCGTACTGCGGACGAAATGTCACATGCCTGGATAGCCATCACTCATCTGGATCAGGAAGCGTATGACCAGATGTTGGCAGAGCGTGAAGAGAAGCAGAAGCGAGCTCTGGCCAGCGAATAAGGATTGACCGACGACCGGCCCGGCACAAAGAGAGGGATCTTTTCGTGCCGGGCCGTTTTCTTTGTGTCTAATCCATCAACCGGTGATAGCTAAGGTATCCCGTAAACATTTCCTGCTCACTCTCGACACCGGAATACACCACTTTGTCTGGATCAGGATTGGCTGGATTGGATACGGAATTGTCGAATGCGCCACTGATCTGTACCCGTCTGCCGGCAGCAAGCACCAGCGGTTCGTCCAGAATATAATGTGGCTGCCAGCCGTAGTTGTAGGCCGGTATGCTGAAGAAATCACGCAGGCTGCCATCGGCCTGCTCGACACTGAACTTCATTTTCTTGCCCCGGTAATTCATGCGTGCCCGCACACCGGTAATGACAACATCCTCAGTGAATACCTGTTCTGCCACCACCTGAAAATCCGGATCATTGGCGGGAATCGTGAATTGTGCAGAAACAGCCTGGGTAAGCCGTTCCTGCAGTTTGTGCCCTGTTGTTGCGCTATCGCCGGGTTCGGCAAAATAAAGAGCCAGCTGGGTCTGATCAAACATCTCCTGACCGTTGCTCACATAATGAAACTGCATGGACAGTTTATGCCCCCTGGGTATCAATATGGCGGTGCCTGGCGGATACTCGGTCGCCCTTGTTCTGCCAGGCGCATAGCTTTCCAGAAAGCGGCGTGAGACCTGTGCGCCGGTACGCTCATCACCCCAGAAATCTTCCCCTGGCGCGGTAACAAAGGTCATCAGGTGATGCAGTACAGCTGGCGCTCCTGCTTTGTATTGTACGGCGCGAACCCATTTGTCTTCGGTGAAGGGTAGATCTATATCAACATACAGATAATCCAGTATGCCGGATGCAGGTATCCGGTTGGCAGGCACGTCGACGATAAAGTCAGGATCTCCGAGTAGCCAGGTATCCTTTCTTTGCAAATCGTCTTGTAAATTGTCTGATGCCTGCTGCTCCAGAGGATCTTCGGCAACCGCACCGCGGGGAGCGCCGGCATCAATCCAGTGCACCAGGGTCTGCAATTGTGCTACCGGTAAATAGCGTGCGTTCCCGGATTGTTGCAAATGCGGGTCTACCTGCGCGGGAGGCATGCGTTTGTTCAGTAGAACTTCCTTGATCATCGCAGACCAGCCCAGCAGGGAAACATACTTGTCCAGCGCAAAGGGGCCAGCTCCCCCTTCCCGGTGGCATTCGAGACAGTTCTCGATAATCACTGGCGCCACGTCTCTGGCGTAATCGGGAGGGCTTGCCGTATGCCTTTGTTTTGCCGGGAACGGAATGGTACAGGCATTGTGCGTGCTGGCTGGTGCACTGCCGGACACCGTATCTGTTATTGTCTGGGTCAACAGGCTGGACAAGGTGGCTGGCAACTGCACATCTTTGCTGCTGCCCCGGTAATAAAGTGACAAGCGGGCAGGATTGAGAAGGCGTACTGCGCCGGCCTGATCAAGCTGCAGTTTTTCTGCTATCAATTGTCCCTCATCCTGCAACACAGGGAATCCTGTATTGAGCCCGGCCAGTTCCGCACGCGATAAACCCATTGGGTCCAGCAGCAAAAATGCGATGTTCTGGTCCGCAAACTGCTCACGCAGGGCTTTGAAGTCCTGCAGCATCTCATCCATGGACTCGCAATCCTGGACATAGGACATGATGGCCATGGCTTTTCTGTGCTGGTAGCGGCTCAATTGATGGAATTCACCCTGATCATCCAGCAAGGCAAAATCACCAATGCGTTCGAGTGCAGCCTGGGTCGGAATCCAGGCAATGCCGGACAGGCCGGCGATAAGGTTTGTTAACAGTATTTTTTTCAGTTTTTGTTTGTTCATTCTGCCAGAGCGTACTCAAGGTGACATCGGAAAACGACTGATATGCGGATTTTCCAGGGAATCTCTGGAGCGGTTGCGTTCTGATTCGGTCATGCCGCCAAATGCCGGTCCACCCTGATTGAAAATGCCACCACGCAGAACGAAAGTCAGGTAATCGATTTCATCTTCCAGGTATTGGTTTTTATCGGTGAATCTGGCGAGCATCTGCTTCAGTTCAGCCTCGTGATCAGTCACACCGGGATGGGTGAGGATGTCACCGATGACCACTTTCAGCATGGAAAGATTATCGATCACATAGGCCGCGCCCGGATGGAAACTGTACACATTGGGGGCAATGACCGGCATGCTCGGGATATCCCCCGGCAACGACATGAAGCTGTTATGCAGGCGGGCAATCTTTTCAACATAGATGTCAGTGGCGGTTGCAATACCCACATCCAGGGCACGATCACTGCTGGCCATCAACATGATTTCAAGACTGGCCAGTTGCAGCCATTGCGATGCCCAGGTCAAGCCACTGAGCTGCGGAAATCCCACTCGAAAGGCATAGGCGTAAGCATGTTTTGACAACAGGTCCGAGGACTTGGGCAGTGCTGCTACGGAATGGGCATCATTGGAGAGATAGTCGGCAAGCAGTTCATCGACAGCCAGGTGCTTGTCCAGAATGTCGTCGTTCAGATAAATCTCGGTCAATCCGGATATGAAATCGCGCCCCCTGTTCAATACGGCAACTACTTCGGACGGCAGTACTGCGATGTTGGCCAGTGCCAGATTGGCCTGGCTGGTATCATGTTGCTGGCGGATCATCGCGATCAGCCCCGGTGTGGCGCGGCTTTCAAATACGCGGTAAGGCCCCAGCATGGCCAGATGATTGCTGGAGCTGTGATAGTGGGAGGTCTTCGCTCTGGCAAACTCCTGCAGGGATTCCAGCAGTAACTGCTTGCCAATTGCTGCTTCGGCGGATTGGCTGGTCAGCACCACTTCTTCGAAAATGGCCGCCTGTATCATTTCAAACGCATTGAAATAATTGACCAGGTCTGGGTATCGGGCATTCAGTAGGGGAGAAGCAGTCTGTGCTGTCGGAGTGGCAGCATAAAAGACACAGACGAAGCCAAGCAAAAGCGATAAAACAGGGTGCAGCAGGATTCTTCTCATCTTAACTCCCCAACCATCACTGCAAGGTTTATTCTTGTTTTTTGTTGTCGTTGGAAAACCGGTTTTTCGGTCAGCTTCCATCATGAGGCTGCTGAATTTGACCTGGACAGACCTGTCGATCAAGCAGCCCTCCAGCACAGAAGGATAAAAGCCTGCGCTGCAGAAGTCCATCCTGAAAACGGAATCAGGGTTGATTGCTCTCTTGGTGGCCTGCACAGTGATACACTTGGCCAGTGTGTCGTATCAGAAGGAGGCTATCGTGCCGCGAAACAGACTGGTATTCATCCTGGTGGTGCTGGGCATTGGTTTTTTTCAGGCTGAACTGAACAGCCAGCAAGCCCGGCAATCCGGCCAGACTCAACTCTCTGTGCAGGAAGTGATGAACAGTATTATTGCTCCTGCCACAACCACCTTGTGGGGAGCCTGGGAAATTGAAACCGATGCCCAATGGCGGGAGCTTGAACAGGCGGCGGTGGCAGTGATTGGTGCAGGAGAACGTATTTCGCAGGGAGGTACAGGGCCCCGGGACAATGCCTGGGCAGCTGAACCCGAATGGCAGGAATACAACCAGCAGATGATCGATGCAGCCAGAACAGCCATGACGGCCATCCGGGCGCGGGATATGGAAGCCTTGTCCAGCGCAGGCAATGACCTGTTGTACCCGCCCTGTGAAAGTTGTCATCAAAAGTATATGAGCCGGTAGGCTGAAGCGAATGACTGCGTGTTGTGGTTTCCCGCTGCGTCAGCCGCTATGCTATAGCCTCGACGGTTCACCCTGAGCAAGCGGAGATTCATATCATGCAGACACACAGCAAAGTTGGCGGGCGGCTCGCGCTAGTGACGGCAGCCTGGGTTACGGCTCTGGCGCTGTGGTGCGCGCCGGTGCTGGCACAGGAGGGTCCTTCCATGGCAGGTAAGACGGTGCTGGTCACCGGCTCCACCGACGGTATGGGTCGTGAGGTAGCGCAGCGTTTGGGCACCCTGGGTGCCCATGTGCTGGTGCATGGGCGCAACGCCGTGCGGGGTGCGGAAGTGGTGGATATCATCAATGCCGGCCCCGGCAGCGCACAATTTTATCAGGCTGATCTCGGGTCGTTGCAGCAGGTGCGTGATCTGGCCGCGGCGGTGATGCGCGACCACCAGCAATTGCATCTGCTGATTAACAATGCCGGTATTGCCTCCGGGTTTAATAACGGGCAGAAGGGACTCAGCGAAGACGGCTACGAGATGATCTTTCAGGTCAACTATCTCTCCCACTATCTGTTGACAGACCTCTTGTTGCCCCTGCTCAAGCGCAGTGCGCCGGCGCGTATTGTCAATGTGGCCTCGGGTGCGCAGCGCCCGATCAATTTCGAAGAAGTCTTCAATCCGACAGATTTCGATGCCAGCGCCGCCTACGCTCACAGCAAGCTCGCCCAGATTTTACATACTTTCCACAAGGCTGAGGAACTGGAAGGCAGTGGGGTGACTTTTAACACGCTGCATCCGGCTACCATGATGGATACCACGATGGTGCGGCAGATGGGTACACCGCGCACTACCGTGGATGAGGGCGCCACTGCGCTGATGAATCTGGCGGTAGGGGTAAGCCTGGAGGGGCGCAGCGGATTGTATTTCAATGGTCTGCGGGAAAGCCGCGCCAATGCCCAGGCCTATGATCGGGCAGCGCGGGCCGAACTCGATGCGCTGGCGCGCCGTTTGACCGGGGGATAGCATGATTTGGTACCGGAGGCCGGACTTGAACCGGCACGCTATCACTAGCACCGCAGGGATTTTAAGAATAGGGAATCCGGCGTCTGGCCGAGGGATAGGATGTTTTGGTACCGGAGGCCGGACTTGAACCGGCACGCTATCACTAGCACCGGATTTTGAATCCGGCGTGTCTACCAATTTCACCACTCCGGCGGCTTGGTTGGAAGGGCGGCCATTATAACAGCAATCATTTTACAGGCAATGCCCATGTGCAGCCCATCTGCAGTTTGTGGGCCTTGGCATATCGGTCTCGATATGCAATATTGCGCCCCCCTGGGGGGCATGGGTACACGGTGCTGAATTGCGCCTGCCCCCCAGTTACTCTGACCTCTTTGGTACACCGACACAGACCAGGCTCATGCAATTATCCGATTTTCATTATGATCTACCCGCTGAACTGATTGCACATTACCCAGAGCCGGAGCGCAGTGCCAGCAGGCTGCTGCATCTGGACAGGCGCAGTGGTGAACTTGCCCATTACCGCTTCAGGCAACTGCCCGACCTGCTGCGCCCGGGTGATTTGCTGGTATTCAATGACACGCGGGTAATTCCGGCCCGGCTGCTTGGACACAAGCAGTCTGGCGGCAAGCTGGAAGCGCTGATCGAGCGGGTGCTGGACAACGGGCAGGCCCTGGTGCAGCTGCGGGTCAGCAAACCACCGCAGCCTGGCGGGCGCTTGCTGTTTGCTCCACGGGAAGATGCACCTGCCGGTCTGCCCTTGCTGGAGGCCGAGGTGATAGCACGGGAAGGTTCTTTCTACCGGCTGCAATTTCCGGGCGCAGGTGGCCTCAGCGAGGCAAGGCTGATGCATTATGGCCACATACCCTTGCCACCTTACATCCAGCGTCCTGATGAAAGGGCAGACCAGCAGCGTTACCAGACCGTTTATAATCGGACTCCGGGTGCCGTGGCCGCACCCACCGCCGGGTTGCACTTTGACGAGGCGCTGTTGCAGCAGATTCATGAGAGTGGAATCGACACCGGATTTCTGACCCTGCATGTGGGTTCAGGTACCTTCCAGCCAGTCAGGGTAGAGGATATCCATCAACACCGTATGCACCGGGAATGGATAGATGTGCCACAGTCAGTCTGTGCACAGGTTCTTGCCTGTCGTGAACGCGGGGGACGAGTGGTAGCGGTGGGCACCACCACGGTAAGAAGTCTGGAGTCGGCCGCGCTGCGGGCAAGACAGCAGCAACGGGAGGAATTGCTGGTGCCCTGTCGTGAGGAAACGGATATCTTCATTTACCCGGGGTTCCGGTTTCAGGTAGTCGATGCCATGATCACCAATTTCCATTTGCCCGAATCCACCCTGATGTTGCTGGTCAGCGCCTTTGCTGGCAAAAATGCCATCATGTCGGCTTATGCAGCGGCCATAGCCGCCCGCTACCGCTTCTTCAGCTACGGCGATGCCATGTTGATCAGGTAGTGTTATACTCAGCGGCCATTCTTCATCAATTCAAAAGGCCATAGAGAGTTATGAAAGCACCCGTTCGCGTTGCTGTCACCGGGGCAGCAGGTCAGATCAGTTATTCCTTGTTATTTCGTATTGCAGCCGGAGAGATGCTGGGCAAAGACCAGCCAGTGATCCTGCAATTGCTGGAAATTACGCCAGCGTTGGCTGCGCTGCAGGGCGTGGCGATGGAACTTGAAGATTGTGCCTTCCCGCTGATACAGGGGATTGTGCAGACGGACGATCCCAATATAGCCTTCAAGGACGCCGACTATTGTCTGCTGGTGGGTGCCCGCCCACGTGGCCCTGGCATGGAGCGCAAGGATCTGCTGGAAGCCAATGCCGCCATCTTTTCTGTGCAGGGCAAGGCCATCAATGACAATGCCAGCCGCCAGGTAAAAGTGCTGGTGGTAGGCAACCCGGCCAACACCAATGCCCTGATTGCCTATCGCAACGCACCTGATCTGAATCCTGGCCAGTTCACCGCCATGACCCGGCTGGACCACAATCGTGCCGTGGCACAACTGGCCAGCAAAACCGGTAAGCACAGCACCGATGTCGACAGCGTGATCATCTGGGGTAATCACTCCGCAACCCAATACCCTGACATCCATCATGCGACTGTTGCTGGCAAGAAGGCGTTGGAGCTGGTTGACCCGGGCTGGATGAACAATGACTTCATCCCCACCGTCCAGCAACGTGGCGCCGCCATCATCAAGGCACGAGGCCTGTCCAGTGCCGCCTCGGCAGCCAATGCCGCCATCGAGCACATGCGCGACTGGGCCTTGGGCAGCCAGGGCAAGCTTGTCAGCATGGGAATTCACAGTGATGGCAGCTATGGCATCGCCAAGGGCCTGATCTATTCTTTCCCGGTAATTTGTGCCGATGGGGATTACGCCATTGTACAGGGCCTTGAGATCAATGATTTCAGTCGCAATCTGATGCAAAAGACGGAGCAGGAGTTGGGTGAAGAACGAGACTCTGTCGCTGCTCTGCTGCCCTGAAACCTGGCAATGATACGGTGCCCGCTGACGAGGTCATGAGCTTATGGCAGCCAGGCGATTAGCGCTGAATCGCAGTGGTCAATTCTGGATTTTCCAGTTGTTGGGCTGGTCTCTGTGGGTACTGCTGCTGGTAGTGCGTGATCTGACCTTCGTGCCGGCGGAATACATGCTGGAGCGGGTGGGTGTCTTTGTCATCGATGCCGGTGTTGGCCTGATTCTGACCACATTGCTGCGCTATATCTACCGCCGGGTATGGGACATGCCGGCCCATGTCCGGCTCTTGACCGTCATCATGGGTTCCTTGCTGGCCTCGTTGATCTGGGAACCCATCAAGAGTCTGATAACCACCACCGAGTTCGGGGCCAGTGTTGATCTGAGTGATTATGGCTGGGGCAGCTTTGTCAGTTTCGTGCCCATGTCGTTCTCGTTGATACTCACCTGGAGCCTGCTCTATTTCTTTATCAAATACTACCAGCTGTTCCAGATAGAAAAAGAGAAAAGTCTGCGCTCGGAAGCCCTGGCCCATGAGGCCCAGTTGCGCATGCTGCGCTATCAGTTGAATCCGCATTTCCTGTTCAATACCTTGAACGCCATCTCGACGCTGGTCCTGCAGCAATCCACTGAATCGGCCAATACCATGCTGACCAAGCTGAGCCGGTTTCTGCGTTATTCGCTGGAACATGATCTGCATGACCAGGTGAATCTGGCCCATGAGCTGGCTTCTGTGCGGCTGTACCTGGACATCGAGAAGGTGCGATTTGAGGAACGCATGCAAGTCAGGTTTAATATAGCACCCGAGGCGGAACAGGCGCTTGTGCCCAGCATGCTGCTGCAACCTCTTATCGAAAACTCGATCAAGCATGCCATTGCCCTGAGTGAAGACGGTGGCCTGATAGAGATTGATGCCAGCGTACAGCAGCAGCAACTGGTAATCCATATCAGTGATGATGGTCCTGGCCTGCCTGAGGATGAGCCGGTAATTGAAAAGAGCCATCCGACCTCTACCGGAGTTGGTCTGAAGAATATCCGGGACAGATTGCGTGAAATCTATGGACAGGATTACAAACTTGAATTTTCCCAGCGCAAGCCATTGGGTTGTAGAGTCACGGTCAGCATTCCGTATGTCAGAAAATAGAACTGGACGCCTATGAACACAGAGACAGAGCAACGCAAAATCAAGACGATAATAGTGGATGATGAACCCCTGGCCCGCAAAGGGCTGGCAATGAGGCTGGAACAGTTTGCCCAGATAGAGCTGATCAGCACCTGTGCCAGTGGCAGGGAAGCGCTCAATGCCATTACCGAACTGGAACCCGAGCTGCTGTTTCTGGATATTCAGATGCCGGGCATGACAGGGTTTGATGTCATCGAGCAGTTGCAGCAGGACAATATGCCCTTGGTGATTTTTGTTACCGCCTACGATGCCTTTGCCGTCGATGCCTTCAATGTGCATGCGGTGGACTATCTGCTCAAACCCGTTGAACATGACCGCCTGCAGCAGGCCGTCGACAAGGTTGTGCAGGAACTGGAGGTGAAACAGATACAGCAGCAGAAGCAACGGCTGCTGGATATTGTCATCGGCTTGACCGGTAAATCCGAAGTTGCCATTGAAAGCTTGCTCAAGGCGGATGACGGGCAGGCTGCCTATGCTGACAAGCTGGCCATCAAGGATGGCTCATCCATCAGTTTTGTGCCGGTCAGAAATATCGACTGGATTGATGCGGCAGGTGATTATATGTGTGTGCATGTGCAAGGCGCGACACACATCATGCGCACCACCATGAAAGAGCTGGAAGCGCTGCTTGATCCAGCAATATTCCAACGGGTACACCGCTCCACCATCGTCAACCTGGAAAGAGTGGAAAAGGTTTCCTCGCATATCAACGGAGAGTTTCACCTGACTCTTGATTGTGGCTCTTCCCTGAAGATGAGCCGCTCCTACAAGGACAAGGTGCGTCATTTGACGGTCAATTCCCAGGCGGGTAGATCAGCTCAGCCGAAAGGTGCCTGAGCAGTCTCAGGGCAGGTGGTTCAGTGGCAGCTCGGTGCTGTCCAGAATTCTGCGCATGATGAAACTGGAATGTACGTCGGTGACGCCTTCAATCCGGGTGATCGTATTCAGCAGGAACTCCTGATAATACTCCATGTCCGGCACGATCACCTTGAGCTGGTAGTCCGCTGATTGCCCTGTGATCAACAGGCACTCCACGACCTCGGGATGCTTGCGTATCTCGGTCTCGAACCGCTCGAAACGGTCAGGGGTGTGTCGATCCATGCTGATCTGTATCAATGCACTGAGTTTCAGACCAAGACTGGAGGGGTTCAGCAGGATGACCTGGCCAAGAATGACCCCATCGTCCTGCAGACGCTTGACCCGACGGGCGCAGGGCGTTGCCGAGAGGCCAACCCGTTCGGCCAGTTCTGCATTGGTGATGCTGCCATCGTGTTGCAGCTCGCGAAGTATGCGTTTGTCCAGTTTATCCAGGTGCATGTGTTGACCCCTGTTGAAAGTAGTTTTGCTGCGAGGTTTGTCGCTGGGTAGCCAGATAATAGCAAAAATAACTAATAAAAATGCAGATATTAGTTTTTTGTTCCATATATATCGCTTTTTATGAGTAAAAAGACATAGAAAAACCAGAGCAGTTTGTCTATTCTTTCCTGCAGCGAAAACCAGTTCACCCTGACAGCATCGGACAACCAGGAGCAGATACCATGTTTGACCCCAGCAAGTACAAACCTTTTCAGCCGGTAAACCTCACCGATCGTACCTGGCCGGACCGGGTCATTACCCATGCCCCGCGCTGGTGCAGTGTTGACCTGCGCGATGGCAATCAGGCCCTGATCGAGCCGATGTCGGTTGCGCAGAAAAAAATGCTGTTTGATCTGTTGGTCGAAGTGGGCTTCAAGGAGATTGAAATCGGCTTCCCTGCCGCCTCGCAACCGGATTTTGATTTTGTGCGCTGTCTGATCGAGGAGGATCGCATACCTGATGACGTAACGGTGCAGGTACTGACCCAGGCCCGTCCTGAATTGATTCAGCGCACCTTCGAATCCTTGCGTGGCGTCAAGCGGGCAATCCTGCATGTCTATAACTCCACTTCTGTCGTGCAACGCCAGAAAGTCTTCAAGATGGATCGGGCCGGTATCGTGAAGATTGCCGTTGAGGGTGCCCGGGAAGTCAAGCGCTGTGCCGAACTGGCCCCGGAAACGGACTGGATTTTTCAATACTCACCGGAAAGTTTTACCGGCACTGAGCTGGAATTTGCCGTGGAAGTCTGTGATGCCGTCATCGCTGTGTGGCAGCCAAGCCCGGTGAAGAAGGCAATCATCAACCTGCCTTCGACCGTCGAGATGGCCACGCCGAATGTCTACGCCGACCAGATTGAATGGTTCTGTCGCCATATCAGCCAGCGTGATGCCCTGGTCATCAGTCTGCACACGCACAATGATCGGGGTTGCGCCGTTGCTGCGGCAGAACTGGCCGTCATGGCTGGTGCCGACCGGGTTGAAGGCACCCTGCTGGGTAATGGGGAACGCACCGGCAACATGGATATCGTGGTCATGGCCATGAATATGTACAGCCAGGGTGTTGACCCCGAACTGGATTTTAGGGATATGGACAAGATTGTCTCGGTGGTGAAAACCTGTACCCAGATAGATGTTCATCCTCGCCAGCCCTATTCGGGAGATCTGGTGTTCACCGCCTTCTCCGGCAGCCACCAGGATGCCATCAAGAAATGTCTGGATCTGTATGAAGAAGGCAGTACCTGGGAGATTGCCTATCTGCCCATAGACCCCCGCGATCTTGGCCGCACCTATCAGGATGTGATCCGGGTCAACAGTCAGTCCGGCAAGGGCGGTGTAGCCTATGTGCTGGCCAGCAAGTTTGGCTTCCAGTTGCCGCGCTGGCTGCAGATAGAGTTCAGCCGGGTTGTGCAGAAGCATGCCGAGGAGACCGGTCAGGAAATTCCGCCGGACACCATTTGGAGTCTGTTCAAGCAGCATTATCTGAGCAGCGAGCAGCCAGTGCGTATGGAAAATTTCAGTATCGAGAAGAAAGGAGCACGCGAAACCTTCAAGGCCGTGGTCAGCTGTTTTGATGAGGAGCTGACTATCCAGGGTGAGGGCGATGGTGTCATGGATGCTTTCGTGGAAGCCATCCAGCACAGTACCGGGATCGAGTTTGAAATCATGGAGTACGGCGAACATGCTTTGGGCCAGGGCGCCGATGCCGAGGCCGTGACCTATATCCAGCTCAAAAGCCGCAATCAACGCTATACCGGTGTTGCCATCAGCAGAGATATCGTTGGTTCCTCGCTTAACGCGCTGTTGCGTGCCGCCAGTGAACTTTTGCGAGCAGCGCGCGAACAACGTGCAGCCTGAGGCAATATGACTGGTTTTCTGCTCCGCAAACGACCGGATTTTCAGCGGCAGGCAAACTTTTTCCAGACCCCGTGCGACAGTAAAGACAGTGATCTATGACAGCAACTGGTGTGGAGGAAGAACTGATAGCAGCCGCCCTGCAAGGCTCGGCTGCTGCCTGGGAGCAACTGGTGCGTCGCCATGAAAGCCGGGTCTACAACTTTGCTTTGCGTCTAACCGGGAATCCGGCTGACGCCAGAGACCTGATGCAGGAAGTCTTTCTAGGCATGTTCAGGAACCTGCACAATTTCAGGGGCGATGCCCAGTTCAGCAGTTGGTTGTTCCGTATAGCCCATAACAAATCCGTGGACATGAAGCGCCGGCAGCGTCCATCGCTGATGCAGTCCCTGCAGGCCGGCCATGGCGATGTCGGTGGTTTTGACAGTAGTTTTGAAGGGGCTCTGGATGCCGGTTTGGGTGGCCGGGAAGCAGCCCAGGCCCAGCAACCGGAGCAATCTGCCATCAGCGAGCAGGACAATGCGCGCATCAACAGAATGCTGGCAGCCCTGCCGCTGGAGCAACGCATGCTGGTGGAGTTGAAGGTGTACCAGGCAATGACGTTTGAGGATATTGCCGCAGTGCTAGACATCCCGGCCAATACGGCCAAGACCCGGTTTTACAATGCGCTGGGCAAACTGAAAATCAGGATGGAGCAAGACGATGAAATGTGAACAGGCATCGGCAATGTTCGAAGATCTCTTTGCGGAAACGCTGGGCAGTGCAGCGCGTATTGAGCTGGCAAGTCATCTGCACAGCTGTGACTCCTGTCGTCAGCAGTTGCTGGGGCTGGAGACCACCTTGTCCGCCTTGCACCAGTGGCGGGATCAAGCTGTGCCGGAATGGGATCGCAGCCTGGGTGGCGAGATTGGTCGTAACGCCCAATCCAAGAACAGCAAGCAGAATTCATCCTGGCTGGGGCTGGATATCTGGCGCTGGAGCCCGCTGGCCATGGCGGCTGTGCTGGTGCTGGCCGTGCTGTTCAATGTGCAGGTGTCGGTTGGCAGGGACGGGGTTGATATCAGTTTGGGCTCCTCGACAGAAATCAGCAGACTGCTGGCAAGGCAGCGTGAAGAGCAACGGGAAGAAACCCTGGCCATGCTGACGGCGGCCATGGAGCAAATGAGTGCAAGCAACAGGGATAACCTGCAGCAGGTGGTTCAGTATTTTGAACAGCAGCGGGAAAGAGATATGCGGATGCTGGAGGCTGGTTATCAGCAACTGCTGGATAGTGATTACCAGACCATCAGATCGGTACAGCAACTGGTCAGTTACGTACAGAACGAGCAACAGTAGAGTCGATCAGCCTGAAGCCAGGGGTCTGAAGAGTCAGCAAAGAGGGGCCAGAAAGATGAGCATGAATAGAATGTCGCAAGCCATCCTGCAGGCTCTGTTGATGACAGTCAGCCTGTCGGTTACGACAGCGAGGGCCCAGGATGTCAAGACGCAGGGTGTATTGCCAGCCGAATCCAGAGCGGATTTGGAGCAGGCCGTTGAGCGTCTGCAGGAAGCCCTGGGGCTGAATGTCCGCTCAGGGCTGTTTTCTGCCCGGGCTGGTGAGATATCGGCAAGCTACCTGGCCAGGCAGGGATTGCTGCTTGAATTGTCGACCCCATTGGGTACACGCCGGGGGTTGATCAATCTGGATACGGTCAATGCTTCCCTGCAATCCCTATCAAATCAGCTTGCCCAGATGAACTCCCCACAACTGCCGGCAATCACTGCGCCGGATATCGAGGCCATGCGCGAGACCATGGCACTTTCTCTGCGCAGGGATCAGGCTGCCGAATATTATCGCGACATGATCAACAAAGTGGCCGAGGTTGATCTTTCTGCCGAGATTGAACAGGCCATGCAGGCTATCAGCGCCCGGGCCGATGCCCTGCGGGGGACTGATAACCCGGCAGCGCCAGAGCTGGCAGCAGAAGCCCAGCGCTTGCGCCAACAACTGCAGGAGCAGCTTCTGGAACAGCGCGCTCAACTGGAAGCCTTGACCGCCCAACTGCGACAACGCAGTGCCGAATCCACTGTGGTGCCCCCACAATCCCTGCAAGAGCAATGGCAACAGCAGTTGGCGGCACTGGCTGCCGCTATGGAGCCTTTGCGGCAGGCAGCAACAACAAAGGCCAATGAGTTGAACGAGCAACTAGAAGCCTGGCGTCAGCGTCGGATGGAGCAATGGCAGCAGGAGCTGCAGGCATTTGAAGCCCGCCTGTTCGCCAGGGTTTGCGAAGAACCTGTGTTGGCCGCGTTGATCCCCGCTCAGCAGCACCTCACCCTGGTACTGCCTGGTCTGGGTGAAGAAACGGCTGCAGGAGAACGCAGAGATCGTATTCATGTTCTTGCTGCCGGGGATTTGCAGGCATGTGCCAGTGGACAGATCGATGCCCAGACCTTATTGTCCCTGGCAACCAGTTACAGTGATTGATTGCTCTTGTCTTGCGGAAGGACAATCAAAGCCCGCACAGTGTTGGTATAGTCCTACAGAATCTTATAAAATGCGGGCTGGTACGGAGTGCTCGTGCAGGCGTCTTGTGCTTTGCGATGTACAACCCGGCTCACAACAAAAATAGAGACGTACAGTCAGGCTGTACAATGAGGAGCAAAAGATGGATTGTCCCAAATGCAATGCCAAGATGATCGAACGATCCGTGGAAGTATTGCACGGTCAGGTAGTCATTGATCAATGCACCAGTTGCCGGGGTCTATGGTTTGACAACGGTGAAGCTGAGCAGCTGAAAGAGTCATGGATGTCAGATTTTCTTGACAGCGGGGATCCGCGAATCGGCAAGACCTATAATCGTGTCAGGGATATTCATTGCCCGCGTTGCCAGAAGGCCATGACCAAGGTGCATGACAGTCGTCAACCTCATCTTGAGTACGAAGCCTGCGCCGACCATGGTATGTTCATGGATGCAGGTGAATTTACCGATTACAAGCACGAGACCCTGCTGGACCTGTTCAAGGGTTTGATTGCGTCCCTGCGTCGGCGCTGACAGGGTGGCGATTCGCCTGCCCTGATGCCGTCTCTGATGTCGGCCACGAAGGGTGCAGCCAAACAGCCTGCTCCCTGCATTCGGGTGGCAGGCCGCGTATTTTACCCACATCCATCCAGGTCGCCTCGGGTGAATGGAAGTCAGATCCCTGGCTTGCCCACATCTTTCTGGTCTGGCAGAGTCTGGCCAGCCGGTACAGCTGTTCCGGGGCCAGATTGGAATAGCTCACTTCAAGTCCCTGACCGCCTGCTGCCTGGAAATCATCCAGCAATAGCCCTAGTTTCCCATTGCTCAGCCGATACCTCTCGGGGTGGGCGACGAGGCTGATGCCGCCCGCCTGTGCGATATGCTCAACTGCCTCTGCCAGTGTGCACCACTGCGGCTGTGTCCGGTATTTCCCCTTGTTGCCCAGGTACTTGCTGAAAGCCTGCTGTTTATCACGGGCATAACCGGTGGTGATCAGAAAATCGGCAATATGGTTGCGACCTATGGCCTGGCAGGGCAGGCTGTCGAGATAGGCTTCCAGGCCGGTAATGCCATTCTGACACAATTGCTCATTGATGCGGGCAGCACGCTCGCGGCGCAATTGTTGCTGTCTTGTCAGCAGATGGTTGAGCGTTTCGTTTTCCGGGTCAATCACCAGGCCCAGGATGTGAATCTCCCGGCCCTGCCACAGAGACGAAAGTTCAACGCCCCGTATCAGCTGCAGATCAATGTCGGATGCCTCAAGAGTGTCCGGTTCTTCCGCCTGGGATTGAAAAGCGGCCACACTGTCATGATCGGTAATGGCCAGGCAGCGAACCCCATTGGCTATTGCTCTGCGCACCAGGGCGGCAGGGGAAAGAGCACCATCGGAATAACGGGTGTGAGTATGCAGGTCTATCATTGGGTTTCTGCGTTGATTTTAGGGAACCTTATTTTAGGGAACCTTAGAAGGTAAAGCAGATGTTACCTGCTTGTTTCGCAGCTTGCGAGGTTCCTTGGCTGTATTTGCTCACAGTGACCATTGGGCTCTTACGGTAGCAATCGGGCTATAGTTGATTAAAATACTTAGGTATTCCATAATCACCCGCAGCAGGGGAGTTTCGATGGATCATCCAAGAGAACAGGTGTCATGCGGCTGACAACCAAGGGCAGATATGCAGTGACAGCCATGCTTGACCTGGCTATCCATGCCAATGGCGAGCCGGTCACCCTGGCCGATATCTCGCGCCGCCAGGCTATTTCCCTGTCCTATCTGGAGCAGCTTTTTGCACGTCTGCGTCGGGGAGGACTGGTCAAAAGTGTGCGTGGGCCTGGGGGTGGGTACCAGCTTGGCGGTTCTGCCGCAGCGGTCAGTATTGGTGGCATCATCGATGCCGTGGATGAATCCGTTGATGCCACCCGTTGCCAGGGCAAGGGGGATTGCCAGCAGGGAGAAACCTGTCTGACTCACCACCTCTGGGAGGATCTGAGCTATCAGATTCATGACTTTCTGGATAATATTTCGCTGGCTGACCTGATTCACCGGCATGATATCCGCAGTATCGCATCGAGCCAGGATCAGCGTCTGCTCCAGCCACAGGAGAGCACGGACAGCGATCGTCTGCAGGCCGCCAATCTGCTCTGATTTTTTCATCACAACAGCAAGTTACGGAACCTACTATGCAGTTACCCATTTACCTGGATTATGCCGCCACCACGCCGGTCGATCCGGCTGTAGCCGAGGTCATGTCACGGCATCTGGGCAGGGACGGAATCTTTGGTAACCCGGCATCCCGCTCGCATCTTCATGGCTGGCGTGCCGAGGAGGCAGTGGAAACAGCGCGGGCCCAGGTAGCTGAACTGATTGCTTGTGATCCACGCGAAATCGTCTGGACTTCCGGGGCGACGGAAGCCAATAACCTGGCCATCAAAGGGGCTGCCCAGGCCAATGCGGATAAAGGGCGTCATATCATCAGCTCCCGGATCGAACACAAAGCCGTGCTTGATACCTGCACCTGGCTTGCCGGGCAGGGCTATGAGATCACCCTGTTGCAACCCGATTCATCGGGCCTGATCGATCCCGAACAGCTGCGTGAAGCCATACGGCCCGATACGGTGCTGGTCTCCCTGATGCATGTCAATAATGAAATCGGAGTTATCAACGATTTATTGCAACTGGGGGATGTGGTGCGTGCAGGTGGTGCACTTTTTCATGTGGATGCAGCTCAGAGCGCGGGCAAGATACCTCTGGATCTGCGCCAGCTGCCGGTTGATCTGCTGTCCTTGTCCGCACACAAGGTTTATGGCCCCAAAGGAATTGGCGCATTGTTTGTCAGCAGGAGCCGGCAAGTCAGGATTGCGGCACAGATACACGGGGGTGGTCATGAACGTGGCATGCGCTCGGGAACCCTGGCCACCCATCAGATTGCCGGCATGGGGGAAGCCTTCCGTCTGGCGGCCGAGCTGCAGGCATCGGAATATCTGCGATTGCAGCAATTACGAGCACGTTTTCTGGCGGGCATCCAGCCGCTGTCAGGCTGGACGCTGAATGGCAACCCGGATGCCAGTGTGCCGGGAATCATCAACCTGGGATTTGCTGGCCTGGACGGTGAAACCCTGATGCTGGCTCTGCGCGGCCTGGCAGTGTCTTCCGGTTCAGCCTGCGCCTCGGCGACGATGGAGCCTTCCTATGTGCTCAAGGCGCTGGGTTTGAGTGATGAACTGGCGCAAAGTGCTCTGCGTTTTTCTCTGGGGCGTTTCACCACTGAAGAAGAGATTGATTCGGCGGTTGCTGCCGTGCTTGAAGTGGTCGGCGGATTGCAGGCGCAGTTACCAGAAACCCGTATAAATCAATCGGCATAAGCAGTATAATCCGCCTTTTTACACACGTGAACCCGTTGAAGAGGTGGACCTGATAGATGGCAATTGAACGAACTTTATCCATAATTAAACCTGATGCCGTTGCCAAGAATGTGATTGGTGAAATTTATTCGCGCTTCGAAAAAGCCGGTTTGCAAATAGTGGCGGCCAAAATGCTGCAATTGACCGAACAGACAGCAGGCGGTTTTTATGCGGAACACAAAGAACGCGGTTTTTTTCCTGATCTGATCAGCTTCATGACTTCCGGTCCGGTCATGGTTCAGGTGCTGGAAGGTGAGGGCGCCGTCGCCTTGAATCGTACCCTGATGGGGGCAACCAATCCGGCAGAGGCTGCTGCGGGAACCATCCGTGCCGATTTTGCCAAATCAATTGATGCCAATGCCGTTCACGGTTCCGACTCGGCTGCCTCAGCGGCACGTGAAATCGACTACTTCTTCAAGCAGGAAGAACTCTGCAGCCGCGGTTGATTAACCAACCGTCGTAAAGTCAACAGATAAGCGGGTTTTCCCCATGAGCGATGTTGCTGCAAAAACCAATCTTCTTGGTCTGAGTCTACCCAGGCTACAGGAGTTTTTTGCGGGGCTTGGTGAGAAACCTTTCCGCGCGGCACAAGTGATGAAGTGGATGCATCAGCGCGGGGTGACCGATTTTGAGCTGATGACGGATATCAGCAAACCCTTGCGGGAAAAACTTGCCGGCATTGCCGAAATCAAACCGCCTGTTATTGTGGACGAGTTTCTTGCTGCCGATGGCTGTCACAAGTGGATTGTGGAAGTGGCCAGTGGCAGCAGGGTGGAGACTGTCTATATTCCCGAAGCCGGACGAGGCACACTGTGCATATCCTCCCAGGCAGGTTGCAGCCTGGACTGCAGTTTTTGCGCAACGGGCAAACAGGGTTTCAACAGCAACCTGAGCGTGGCCGAGATAATCGGTCAATTATGGTGGGCAAATCAGCGCCTGGGCGGTTTTGCTGTGGACAGACCGCTTTGCCGCGATGAGGATGAGGCGGAAAAACGAGGGCAGGCTCTGCGGCCGGTGAGCAATGTGGTCATGATGGGCATGGGTGAACCCTTGTTGAATTTTGACAATGTCATGGATGCCTTGAGTTTGATGATGGATGACCGGGCCTATGGTCTGTCCAAGCGGCGGGTGACCATCAGTACGGCAGGCGTGGTCCCTGCCATCGACCGTCTCAAGGATTACACGGATGCTGCGCTGGCGATATCCCTGCATGCACCCAATGATGAGTTGCGCAGCCAGATAGTCCCTATCAACCGGAAGTATCCCATAGCCATGCTGCTGGAAAGTGTCGCTGGCTACATGTCCAGTCTTGGTGAACGCAGGGTGGTGGTGTTTGAATACACCCTGATAGCCGGAGTCAATGATCATCGGCAACATGCGCGTGAATTGGCGCAGTTGCTGAGCGCCACACCCTGTAAAATCAATCTTATTCCGTTCAATCCCTTTGAATTGTCGGATTATCGCCGTCCCAGCAACAGCTCGATTGCCAATTTTCGGCAGATATTACTGGAATCCGGGTATACGGTGACGGTAAGAACTACGCGCGGTGACGATATTGGTGCTGCCTGTGGGCAACTGGTAGGCCAGGTCGGGGATATGACAAAACGCAGTCAACGCTATAAGCTGGCACGGGATTCAAGTGTCAGTGTCGGCAAGGCTGATGGCCCTGGTAATTTTACCCGGGCCGATAATCTTGCCAGGGTCATCAATTGATCTGGGGGCAGGCCATGAAACTGAAAACCCTGTTCTTTTTCTTTGCGTTAATGCCAGGACTGTCTGCCTGTGTCACCACCACGAGCGGCGGATTCAATGTTGAGCCTTCGCAGGAACGTGCTCTACAAGATTTTATTCAGTTGGCTACGGCTTATTATGAGGCGGGGGACATGACGGCTGCCAGGCGGCACATCACGAATGCTCTGGCCATCAACAGTCGCAGTGCTGAAGCCTACAATGTACAGGCCCTGGTATTGCAGCGCGAAGGGGAAACCCGTCTGGCCGAGGAAAATTTCAGAAAGGCCTTGTCCTATGATGTAAACAATTCGCGGGCGAGAAACAACTATGCCGCTTTTCTTTTTGCACAGGAGCGGTATGAAGATGCCTACGCGCAGCTTGAGCGGGTTTCTGCAGATACCAGTTATGAGGCAAGAGCACTGGTCTTTGAAAACCTGGGTCTGACTGCCTTGCAGATGCAACGTCAGCAACAGGCGATTGCCGCTTTTGAGCGAGCTTTGTTGCTCGATACCAATATGTATCGTTCAGCCCTGGAGCTGGCTCTGATCAAATTTGAACAGGGTGAGTTTGCCGAGGCCATGCGCTACTATAATCAATTTTTGGTCAGCAGCAATTTCTTCAATGTGCCCCAGAGTGCGCGCAGTCTTTGGTTGGGTGTGCAATTGGAACGACGCTTTGATAACCCGGAAAGGGCTGCTCTTTATGGTGTGCTGCTTGAGCGCTTGTATGCAGACTCCATGGAATATCAATATTACAAGAACTCAAGCAATGGCCGATCAGACGATTATGGAAGACAATAAAGATAACGACGCTGAAGCAGGCAATAGCCAAAATTCTCAGACTGATGAAGGTGTTGCTGTCGGTGACAAGGCAGACAATACAAAATCACTGGGCCAGATCTTATGTGAGCGACGCGAGCTGAAAAATCTGAGTATTGAGCAGGTTGCGAAGCAGCTTTATCTGACCATGCATTATGTGCGTGCGCTGGAAGCCAATGCCTACGATAAGTTGCCGGGGACAGTATTTGTCAAGGGGTATTTGCGCTCCTATGCCCGATTGCTTGAACTCGACCCCGATATACTGTTACAGGAGTTTGATCGAGGGGGCAGCGAGCAGACCCGGCATGAGCAGGGGATGCGCCTGAAAGCAACAAAAAAACGTCACGACAGGAACAAACCCTGGATTATCTTTTCCGGAGTGGCTTTTGTGCTGGTGGCTGTTGTTTTGTGGTATTTCAGTGCAACAGATACCGCGCCCGCTCCGGCCAGGGTGCCAGCGCAGGCCAGGACTACTCCGCCCGCCCCAGCTCCAACTCCAGCTCCAGCTCCAGCTCCAACTCCAGCTCCAGCTCCTGCACCAGCACCAGCTCCTGCTCCTGCCGTGGATTCTGCGGTGCCGGAACAATTGCAGCCGGAACCCGTTGTCGACGTATTATCCGAACCCCGACAGGCTGCTGAATCTGATGCGGAACCAGTATCCATTGTGGTCAACGAGGATGAAGACGCCAAGGTCATCAGTGTTCTGGCTGCTGGCAATGACGAACTGCAGATTCGTTTTGACGGAGATAGCTGGGTTGAAATTGATGATGGCAGTGAAACGACGATTTATCGCGATATGAGGGTAAGCGGTGATTTGCTGGAAGTGAGAGGGCAAGCACCATTCAATGTCCTGTTGGGTAATGCCATGGCAGTCAGTGTCAATTTGAATGGCAGGGAAATCGATATCAGCGATGATATCCGGATTGACAACTCGGCGCGGATTGTTCTGGGGAGCCTCTGATTCTTGCGCTTGCAGAGCATGCCGACAAGGTATACCTCATCACTTCGACGGATAGAAAAAGAATGACAAAAATTCAGGCAATCAGGGGAATGAACGATGTCCTCCCCGACGAAACGCCACTGTGGCAATGGATGGAAGCGACCGTTCAGCGCGTGGTTTCACGCTATGGGTATCGTGAAATCCGCTTCCCGGTGCTGGAGCAGACCCAGCTGTTTACGCGCTCGATTGGTGCCGTGACTGACATTGTCGAGAAAGAAATGTACAGCTTCGATGATCGCAATGGCGATAATCTGAGCCTGCGCCCGGAAGGCACTGCAGTCTGTGTGCGGGCGGCAGAACAGCATGGCCTGCTGTACAATCAGCAGCAACGGCTTTGGTACAAGGGGCCGATGTTCCGCCATGAGCGGCCACAGAAGGGACGTTATCGTCAGTTCCACCAATTGGGGGTGGAAGCCTATGGCATGAGCGGCCCGGACATCGATGCCGAAGTCATTCTGCTGTCAGCCAGATTATTGCAGGAGCTTGGTCTGGGGCAGGCAGTGAGCCTGCAGATCAATAATATTGGCAGTGCCGAGGACCGTCAGCAATTCGGGGCCGCCTTGCTCGACTATCTGCGCGGACGTGAAGAGGAACTGGATGCCGACAGCAGGCGTCGCCTGCAAGCCAACCCCTTGCGTATACTGGACAGCAAGGCTCCGCAGACCCAGGCTGTGCTGAAAGAGGCGCCCTTGCTCGCGCAGTATCTTTCCCCGGAAAGTCAGGTTCACTATGAAGAGTTGAAACTTCTGCTGCAGGCAACAGGGGTGCAGTTTGAAGAAAATCCGCTGTTGGTACGTGGTCTGGATTATTACAATAATGCCGTCTTCGAATGGGTCACCTCATCGCTCGGGGCTCAGGGCACGGTCTGTGCCGGTGGGCGCTATGATACGCTGGTTGAGAAGCTGGGCGGGCGACCAAACCCTGCTGTGGGTTTTGCCATCGGGCTTGAGCGCCTGATCCTGTTGTTGCAGACACTGACCACACAGGCCCAGTCCTTGCCACAACCGGCGGATGTTTCCCTCGTCGTGGACAAGTCCAGGGACATGGCTGCGGCTCTGGCCTTGGCCGAAAGAATGCGGACGCGCTGGCCTGAGTTGAAAGTGCTCTGCCATTGCGGTGGTGGGAAGGTGAGCACGCAATTGAAGAAAGCGTATAATGACGGGTCACGTCTGGCGGTGATCTATGCCGAAGCCTCGACAGGGGATTCAGACCGGGTCCGTCTGCGTCGGCTGGATGAAACCGGGGAGCAATGGCCGGTCGAGGTCAGTGATTTGATGGAACAGCTGGAAAAAGAACTGGAAAGGTTCTGAACAGCTGTGAGCTTGACATCGACACGGGCCTGGGACAGGATGCGGCAGTTTCCAGCCCGGGCCTGGGGCCAGGAAGTGTGGAAAAGCCAGGCCTCAGACAAACCAATACAGATGAACAACAGCCGGACAACAGCAAAATACAGACAATGCCAAATGGCAGAATGAGAGGAGCAGTGCGTGGCGATAAGTGCAGCAGAAGAAGAAACCCTGGAGGCGCTGAAGAAGTGGTGGGATGAAAGCGGGAAATCGCTGGCGACAGGCCTGGCGGTGGCTGCATTGCTTTTTCTGGGCTGGCAGCAATATCAGGGTATGCAGACCAGCGCCTCGGCAGAGGCTTCGGCGGTCTATGAAACCCTGATCACCATCCTGGCTGACGCGGAAGAAGATGTTCTGGATGATGCCGAAAGGGAACAGTCAATGGCCATCATCCAGCGTTTGAAAGCGGACTATGCAGACAGTGTATATGCCAGATTTGGTGCACTGATAGGGGCCCGTCTGGCCGCTGAACAGAACGATCTGGAGCGGGCGGAAAGCGAGTTGCGCTGGTTGCTCGATAACAGCCAGGATGGCTGGTTCGCGCGGACGGATGAGTCACTGGTCCTGACCACACAATGGCGCCTGGCAAGGGTTCTTCTGGCACAAGGCAGGGCAGAGGAGGCTCGTGCCTTGATCAGCGGGGTAAACCCTGGAAGCTTTGCCGCAGATTTTGCCGAGCTCAGAGGCGATATCCATTTTTCCTTGGGGGAACTGGTCGAGGCGCAGGCAGCCTGGGAAGAGGCGGCTGAGCTGAGCACTGGCAACCAGATACTGGAGATGAAACTCAACAGTCTGGATAATCAGGCCGGAACGTGATCATGATCAAAAACCTGCTACCCATGCTGGTTCTGCCGCTCCTGAGTGCCTGTGGTCTGTTCTCCGGTTCGGACGAAGGCGAACAACCAGCCGAGCTGAGCCGGATAAACGAGGAAGCACGGTTGACACGCCTCTGGCGGGTCAATGTGGGTGATGGTCTGGACGGCACTCACAGTAAACTGTCACCCGCAATATCAGGTGAACACATTTATGCAGCAAGCTTCGATGGCACGGTAGTGGCTGTCGACAAGGCCTCGGGTGATCTGCGTTGGCGCGCCAGGACACGTCATGCCATTACTGGGGGCGTTGGGGTGGGCGGGGGACTGGTTTTGTTCGGTACCCGCAATGCCCGGGTCGTGGCGCTGGATCAGCTGACTGGCAACCAAGTCTGGGATGTCGCGGTCACCAGCGAAGTGCTGGCTGCTCCACAAAGTGATGGCCAGGTGGTCATGGTACAGACAATCGATGGCAAATTGCTGGCTCTGGAAGCCGTTGACGGCAGTCGACGCTGGATTTATGAAAGTACGGTTCCACCACTGACCTTGCGTGGCAGCAGCAAACCCCTGCTGGCCGGCAATCTGGTGGTGGCTGGCTTCAGCAATGGCATGATTGCAGCCATCGATATCAGCAATGGTTTTCTGCGCTGGGAGGAGCGGGTGGCCATTCCCCAGGGTCGGTATGATATTGAGCGGATCATTGATGTGGACGGAGACTTGTTATTGCAGGGAGGTGTGGTCTTTGCTTCCAGCTACCAGGGCAATCTGATGGGTTTTGATCTGCAGAGCGGACGCATTGTCTGGGGCATGCCTGCTTCCAGTTACCATGGCGTGGCGATGGGCTTCGGCAATATCTATTATATTACCGACCGCAGCCATGTTGTCGCCATTCAGAACAATACCGACCAGACAGTCTGGGAGAATGAGCAACTTCGTTTGCGGCGTATCACTGCTGCCACAACCTTTGGCAACTATCTTGCCGTGGGAGACTTTGAAGGCTACGTCCATTTGCTGTCGCAGGTTGATGGTCGTTTTGTCGGACGCATGCGACTCGACAGCTCCGGTATCACTGCCGCTTTGCTGGCAGAAGGCGGGGTTCTGTACGCCTATACCAATGGCGGGCAATTGACAGCGTTGACCCTGCGTTGATCGTTTCCTGACCATGCCCTGAAAACGCCTGAGCCCAGGTACCACTTTTCACTCGCAACAAGAGAATATTATGAGGCCAGTACTCGCCTTGGTTGGCCGTCCCAATGTTGGCAAATCGACGCTGTTCAATCGTCTTACCCGGACGCGAGACGCGCTGGTGGCCAATCTTCCCGGCCTGACCAGGGATCGCAAATACGGTGAAGGCAAGCTCACCGACCGTCCCTTCATCGTGATTGATACCGGTGGTCTTTCCGGTGGCGAGGAAGGGATTGATTTCGCCATGGCATCGCAATCGCTGTTGGCGATCGAGGAGGCCGACGCAGTCTTGCTGATGGTGGATGGCAAGGCGGGATTGGCACCAGGGGACAGTCAGATCATGCAATACCTGCGGCGTCAGGAAAAGAACATCTGGCTGGTGGTCAACAAGGTGGACGGTCTTGATGAAGACATTGCACTGGGTGAGTTCTATGGGATGGGAGCCAGCCGGATTTTCGCGGTGACGGCGACACAGGGGCGGGGTGTCAGAAAGCTGATCGATGCGGTTTTGGCTGAATTTCCCGAAGAGGAAGAGTCGCCCGCAGTGCTGGATGGTGGTATCCGCATAGCCATTTCGGGTCGTCCCAATGTGGGCAAATCAACCCTGATCAACCGCATGCTCGGCGAGGAGCGTGTGGTTGTCTTTGATCAGCCGGGTACGACCCGCGACAGCGTCTATATTCCTTTCGAGCGCCGAGGCAGGCATTACACCCTGATCGACACTGCGGGGATTCGCAAACGCGGCAAGACCCGGGAAACGGTTGAAAAATTCTCCGTAGTGAAATCGCTTCAAGCCATCCAGGATGCCAATGTGGTGGTGCTCGTGGTTGATGCCAGGGAGAGTATCGTTGAGCAGGATCTGCACTTGCTGGGTTATGTTGTCGATGCCGGACGGGCCCTGGTGATTGCGCTCAACAAATGGGATGGCATGGATACTGAGCAGAAAGAGCAGATAAAAAGTGATATCAGGCGCCGGTTTGCCTTTGTCGATTTCGCCGCCATTCATTTTATTTCAGCCAAATATGGCACTGGTGTGGGCGATCTGTACAAGTCCATTCACAAGGCTTACGACTCTGCGCAAAAGGTTTTGAGCACCAATGCCCTGACCCGGATACTGGAAATGGCAGTTGTCGATCATGCGCCGCCTATTATCAATGGGCGCAGAATCAAGCTGCGTTATGCTCATGCCGGTGGCAAAAATCCCCCGATCATCGTGATTCATGGCAAACAGACAGACAAGGTTCCCGAGCATTATCGGCGATTTCTGGAGAAAAGCTTTCGCAAGGCCCTGGAACTTGAGGGCACTCCGGTCAGGATTGAACTGCGCAGTGATGAGAATCCCTATGTGCAGCATGAGCAGGGTTTGAGCCAGAAACAGGTTGCCCAGAAACGGCGCATCAGCAAAAACCGGAAGCCCGCCAAATAAGCAGTTTCATCGTCTCGCCAGGGACAGCGAAGGTTTGCCGGCCAGATAGTTTTGCCGGAAACGCAGAAAGTAGGTATTGAGGGCGTTGGCTGAGTCCTGTTCTCCGGCCAGCCGCAGCAGCTCGATACCGGTCTCCGCCGTACATAACTGATACTCATGGGCAGCGACCCGCAACTGGTAACCGGAAACATTTTCCGGCTCGACACCCAGCACCGGGAAATTCTGCAGGCAAGGACTTTTGAACATTTTCCGGGCTTCCCGCCAGGTTCCATCGAGGATGACATACAGAGGTTTGCGACCACCGCTGACTCCTGGAGCCTGCTGGGGGCTCAACAGACAGCGCTCCGGGCTGGCATACTGGGTCGGAAAAACCACAATCGGACTGTAATCAGGGTCTTCCAGCAAAGCCAGTAATGCCGGGTCGGGGGACGTTCTGTCCCAGACAAAGGCATGGCTGTCAGGGCAGATATCGGCGATCAAACGGCCCGTATTGCTGGGCTTGAAGGCCTCTCCCGTGTACAGGATGAAACAGAAGGCCGCCTTGCTGCGTAGCAGTGGCCGGTCGGCACAGATGCAGTCTGGTACGGGCAGCAGACACAGCTCGCAGCGTTTGACCTTGCTGCCGCGAGCACGAAAAGGCTTGCGGGCAAGGCCGAGCTCTCTGTTGCGGAGCGCCAGAACGGCATTGTCAAAATGGCTTGGTGTAGTCAAACAGCGGCTGTCCTTCAGGGTCAGGCAAAATGATGCTGCATTGTAGGGGTTTGTCCTGCCAGCGACCAGCACAATGCATCCTGAGGTACGTTCGGCATAGAGTTTCGGCAACTTTTGTCTTATCAGCCTTGCTGCGCTACTCTTGACAGCTTTCAGCGTGACCGGAGTTCGCGAAAATGCCCCATCTGCCTGCTTTTCATGACTATGCCCATGGCATTACCTGTATAGACACAGAACTGATTCGTCCAGGTTTGGCCGCCTGTTACCTGATCCAGCATGAAGGCATGGCAGGGTTTGTTGATACGGGAGTCAACAGCAGTGTGCCTGGCCTGTTGCAGGTGCTCGAACACAAGCGTATTCCCAGGGAAAACGTGGCCTGGGTGATGCCCACTCATGTGCATCTGGACCATGCCGGAGGGGCAGGATTGTTGCTGCAGGAGTTGCCAGCCGCCCGTTTGCTGATTCATCCGCGGGGAGCCAGGCATATGATCGATCCCACCCAGCTCAGTGCCGGGGCCACTGCCGTCTATGGCAAACAGGCTTTTCAACGCATGTACGGTGAGCTGGTGCCGGTGGCGGAGAGCCGGATCAGTATAGCCGAAGAGGGTTTCGTCCTGGATTTCAATGGGCGAAGTCTGCGCTTTCTCGATACTCCCGGCCATGCCCGGCATCATTATTGTATCCATGACGCAATGAGCGCAGGTCTGTTTACGGGAGATACCTTTGGCGCCTCCTATCCCGAGCTCAATACAGCCAGCCAGCGCTTCATATTTCCGCCCACGACACCCATTCAGTTTGACCCCGATGCCTGGGCGGTGTCCTTGCAGCGCCTGATGGGTTTGCAGCCGGAACGGATTTACGTCACCCACTACGGCAAACATGAAAACCCGGCTCCGCTGTATCAACAGTTGCTGGACTGCCTGCAGGAGTATGTTGCTCTGGCTGCAGCACATGCAGCCAGTAGCGACAGAGTGGCTGCCTTGCAGGCAGCGTTATTGCAGAGCAGCATAAACCGGATTCTTGCCACCGGCAGTACTCTTGGCAGTACTCTGGATAGTGACACCATAGGCCAGGTGCTGGATGGCGATATGCGCCTCAATGCACAGGGCCTGGACTACTGGTTGAACCAGGCTTGAGTGGCTCAGCGCTTGCCCCGTAACATGGCATCCAGGCTGTAGCGCCCGGGACCATAGGCAAAAATGGCGAAGAAGACCAGGAAGTACAAGGTCGCCAGCTCGCCACGGTTAAGGGTCGGAAACCAGGCCATGTGCGCCGAGAGATAGGCCATGACCATGAGAATGGCGGCCAGCAGGGCGGTCCAGCGGGTCAACAGACCCAGGGCCAGCAGGGCTCCCCCGAAGAATTCGATGACCCCGGCAATCCAGAGCATGTTGATGCCAAGATTGATGCCAAAAAAATCCATACCACCCAGAAATGGCTGGGCATTTTCACCAAACATCTTGGCGTAACCGTGTCCGACCAGAAACATCAGACCGGCAAGGATACGTAATAACGCCCAGGATACTTCCTGAAAACCTGCAGCTATCCCGTCTAATTTATTATCTATGTTTTTGAGACTCATGGTGCGACTCCTTCAATGAGGGCAGGGTTGGTTGTTTTGCCGGGAGCAGATAGCTCTCTGGCGGAGAAAGCATACTGCATTTTGAGCCAGGGAGGTATCTTGCTGCCAGAGCATGTTTGGGGTGTGCAGAGTAAAGCTTCTCTGTCACCAGCCGCTAAAACAGCTAAGAAATGATCAATCGCACGGGGGGGAAAGGTGGCGGTGAGAGTTACGCTGAAAAGCTATCTGCTGATTTGTGGTCTGACACAGCTTGTGCTGGTGGTGCTGTTATTCACGCTTACCGGCAACTGGCAGGCCTGGCTGGGCCTGGGTGTATTGCTGTCGAGTCTGCTCTTGGGGTTTGGCTTGTGGCGCACACAAAACCAGGACTTCTTGCCGGCATTGATACGGGCCTTGCAGGCAGGCAGTGGTGCGCAGAGTGATCTGACAGTTACCTTGCCGGAGACGGGTAACCCACACAGTCAGCAAGCTGCCCAATTGTTCAATAAGTTCATGCAGCGCTTGCAGACAGCTTTGGAGGAACTGCGAAATCACACCATCATGGTAACCCTGTCGTCGGCGCAAAGCCGGCAGATGGCCGAAGTGACCAGCCGTGATGCCGGCCAGCAGGAAGCGTTTTCCGCCTTGATTCACCAATCCAGCGGGGAGACTCTGCAGGCCATCGAGGAGCTTTCGCGCTGGACCAGTTCGATCGCTGAGATCAACTCGAAAAATCTTGCTGCAGCACAAGGTTCGGTGACGCAACTGCTGAAGGCAAACAAGCAGATTCACTCGGTCAGCGGAATGATGCATGATTTTCACGGTACGGTAAGGCAGTTGGAAAATACCTCGGAAAGCATCCAGAAGATTCTGGGAACCGTGCAGGGCTTTGCTGCCCAGACCAATATGCTGGCCCTGAATGCTGCTATCGAGGCCGCCAGGGCCGGCGAGCAGGGCCGTGGTTTTGCCGTAGTGGCAGATGAAGTGCGCGATCTGGCTGTCAAGGTCAAAGGCTCGGCCAACGAGATAGGGACCTTGCTGGAGCAAATGATTGCCGTGGTGGCAACCACTTCTGTTGGAACGGAAAACATGCTTGTCGAGGCTGATGAGGTCAAGTCCGCTGTTACTGAATCATCCGGACAGTTTCAGCGCATGGTCGCAGATTTTGAATCCAGTCATACAGATCTGTTGCAGGTCACTTCCGCTGCCGAGCAGCTGACTCGAAGCAATCGGGAAGTTCGTTCACGCAGTGAGGAGATTCGCGATACCGGCAGTCGCATCAAGGAAGATATGGAGAAATCCAGTATCCAGATAAACGGGCTGGTTGAATCCACCGACAAGGCGCTGCACAAGCTGTGTCAGTTCCGCATCGGACGGGGACGGCTTGAGTCAGCACTGGAAACCATGGAGAAAAGACGAGACCAGCTGCAGGTCGAGCTGGAAAAACTGCATGCCAGGGGGATAGATCTGTTTGATCGCAATCATCAGGAAATAAAGGGCACCAACCCCCAGAAATACGATGTCTGCTGGGCCCGACCTTTCCAGCAGGCCTGCCAGCATCTGATCGACACCTGGGCCGCTGAACAGCTTGAAGATGCCTTGTACTGCCTGCCCCTGGACAACAAGGGGTATGTGGCAGCACATCGCAGCGAACTGTCCCAGCCGCCAACTGGTGATCCGCAGGTCGATCTGCTGAAAAGCAGGCATATGCGCTTCTTCCAGAATCGCGATATCGCCTATATGGGCAGGTTCAGACTACAGAGTTACCAGCGTGATACGGGCGAGGTGATGTTCAATCTTTCGGTTCCGGTCACGGTTGGCGACCAGTACTGGGGCGGATTGTTTCTGGGCTTGCCAGCGGCCAGTCTGGGTCTCTAAGACTTACACAAGCGCTCTTTTATCCTTCACTGGCATTCTGGATTAAGCGGATCAATTCGGTGCTGCTGGCAGGTGTGGGTATCAGTCTGCCGTCCAGGAACACTGTCGGCGTTCCACGAACACCCGCCAGAGTGCCGCCACGCTGGTCATTGCGGATCTTCTGCAAGAGCTCCGCGGAACCGATATCCTCGCGGGCCTGGGCGATGTCCAGATCAAGATCCTGCAGATAGCCCTCGAATTCCGCGTTTACATCCGACAGCGTAGACCAATAAGCCTGATTGACGAAAAGCATATCGTACATTTCCCAGAATTTGCCCTGTCTGCCAGCGGCTTCGGCATAGCTTGCTGCGGTCCAGGCATGAGGGTGCACATTGCTCAGCGGGTAGTGCCGAAACACCATTTGCGTTTGCGCGCTGATCCGTGGCCAGGCCTGGGCCATGAGCAGATGTTCGGTGGCACAGGCTGGACACTGGAAATCGGCATAAACGACCAGCTTGACGCCGTCGGGATTGCCCCGGGCATGGTCTTCGGGCGAGATTTCAACCGGTGAGTAGACCGGGCCTTGCGAGAGTATGGCGTAAAGACTGATAAACAGAAGCATGGGAACGCCCACAAACAGGAAAGAGCGCCAGATCAGCTTGTTGCGCCGGGCATTTTTCTCTGCCGCCTGTTGTTTCTGTTCGCGCTTGAGTCGTTGTGCTTCACGTTTGTTCATGCCTGCATCCTGTTGGTATTGCCTGTTCGCTGTTGAAATCTGGTTGTTGATGAAACCTATTGATTGATAAAAAGAGCCGGATCAACCCGCACATTGTTGAGGTTGATGCTCCAGTGCAAGTGTGGGCCGGTGACCCTGCCGGTCTGGCCGACTTCACCAATCTGTTCTCCGGCTCTGACCAGGCTGCCCAGAGTGACATCGATGGTGTTCATGTGACAGTAAAGGCTGATCATGCCATACCCGTGGTCCAGAATAATGGTATTGCCATTGAAAAAATAATTTCCGGTAGCACGCACTATGCCGGTAGCCGGCGCATAAATGGGAGTGCCTTCCGCTGCGGCAATATCCATACCGGAGTGCGGTGCTCGTGGTTGTTCGTTGAAAAACCGCTTCAATCCGAATGAGCTGCTCCTGACACCTTCAACCGGAACCTGCATATGCAATATCGGGCTCAGGCTTTCATCCCAGTGGGAGAAGGCGGCATTCATTTCTGCACTCTCGCGGTTGATTCGCGCCATGTCTTCGGCATTGGGGTTTACCTGCCGTTGATTGGTGATGGTGAGCCGTTGCTCGCGGTATTGCTTATCCTGTACCTCGAAGGCAAGCTGTTGCCGGGTGCCATCAGCCAGTTGTAACTGAAAGTGATGCGTGCCGATGGAGGCGCTTAATGGAATGCCAATAATGGCGTACTGCTCATTGTCATGAGTCACCAGCAAGACCTGATGGTCACGATATTCTGCTGACTGCGCCTGGGTTCCGGTCGCGATGACGGCAACTCCACCCGGCACCAGCGTAGAGGGAGGCAGACGTTCGACAATCGGGTTGGCAAAGCCTGTCTGGGCTTTCAACACCAGGCTGAAAAGCAGTGAGAGCATCAGTATCAGTTGGCCAGTTTGCAGGCTCATGGTTCCAGCTCCGTGATTTTGCTGAGTATCTTACCTGATTCCAGCTGTGTAGTAATCAGTTGGCCAGGCGACAGGTTTTTGTTGTGCCGCAACACCTGGCCTGTCTGGTCACGGGTAATGCTGTAACCGCGGTGCAGGGTTTGCAAGGGGCTGACACTGTCCAGGCTGCGGCCCAGCGCATGCAGACGGGTAGCCTGCTGTTGCAAAAAACGAAGGGTAGCCTGGTGCAGGCGGCTTTCCAGCCTGTCCAGGGTCTGGGCATGGTCCTGCAGTTTGCGACCGGGGTGTTTCAGGTGTCGCGCCAGGGCCTTCAGGGTCTGGTGCCTGGTTTGCAGGATCTGAGTGATTACGCCGAGCAGGGTCTGCTCATAGCCACTGAACCATTGCCAGTATTCCTGCTGATCGGGACTCAGCAGCTCAGCTGCGGCCGAGGGGGTGGGGGCTCTCAGGTCAGCCACAAAATCGGCAATGGTAAAATCGACTTCATGACCGACAGCGCTGACTACAGGCAGTTTGCTGGCAAAAATGGCCTGTGCCACGCTTTCTTCATTGAATGCCTGCAGGTCTTCCAGCGAACCACCACCACGGCTCAGGATCAGGACATCCAGGCCCAGTTCTTTTGCTCTGCGATTGGCGGTTTGTAATGCCGCCACGATGGCCGCAGGGGCTTCAGCACCCTGTACCGGGACCGGCAGAATGGTGATGGTGATGGCTGGGAAACGCCGGGCGAAAACGCTGAGGATATCGCGGATGGCCGCCCCGCTGGCCGAGGTGATGACGCCGACATGACGAACACAGCCTGGCATGGGCTGTTTCAGTTCAGGATCGAATAATCCTGCCTTGGCCAGACGAGCCTTGAGTTGCTCAAAGGCCCGTTGCAGGGCACCGGCACCAGCCTCTTCCATTCCCTCCAGAATCAGCTGGTAGTCGCCGCGTCCTTCATAGATACTTAACCTGCCCCTGACGATTACCTGGATGCCATTGCTGGGCCGGAAGCGGACAGACAAATTGCGGTTGCGGAACATGGCGCAGCGGACTTGGGCATTGTCGTCTTTCAGGGTCAGGTACCAGTGCCCGGAGGCGGGTATGGCGAGATTCGATATCTCTCCCTCCACCACGACATTGGGGAAATGACCTTCCAGCAGGGAGCGTGCCAGTTGATTGAGGCTGCTCACCGACAGAATGTCCTGATCTTGTGCTGGCTCAATCCGGGTGGGCGCGCGCACTGTTAATATTCCTTTAAAGAGAATCAGTTAAGTTCGACCATTAGAACACTCCCGGGGTGGGATTGTCATGAGCCAGAGGGTATGAAAATGAAAGAGACGGATCAGGATTTGCCATTGATTCAACATCATGAACTGCGGGCTCATAAAGTTTGGGATTTGCCGGTGAGACTGTTCCATTGGCTCAATGTGCTGTGTGTGCTGGGTCTGATTGTGGTCGGGACCTTTATCCTGCAGGCCAATAACCTGGGAGTCAGTGCCGAGGGCAAGGTCACTCTGAAGATCATCCATGCCTGGATCGGTTATGTATTTACCTTCAATCTCTTGTGGCGACTGGTGCATGCATTTACCGGCAATCGGTATGCGCGCTGGTCAGCCATAGTGCCTGGGGGCAAAGCTTATGTTTCCCGCTTGCGAGAGTACACAAAAGGCTTGCTGCTAGGCAATGCCCCCGCCTACAAGGGGCATAATCCTCTGGGCAGGATCATGGTCACGATAATGTATGCCTTGTTGATCACGCAGATGACGACAGGTCTGGTTCTGGCTGGTACCGATTTGTATTTTCCTCCCTTTGGGCATGAGTTTGCAGAATGGGTTACCGCTGCAGGCGAGGATCACAGCCTTCTGCAAGGGCTTCAGCCTGGTGTCAAGGAGGGACTGAATCCAGAGGCGTATGCAGCAATGCGCAGATTTCGTGCTCCTTTCATTGAGATTCACGAGATTGTCTATTACCTGTTGCTGGGAGCCATTTTTCTACATATTGCTGCGGTGGTTATAACGGAAATCAAAGAAAAACAAGGGCTTGTATCAGCCATGCTGACTGGTGAAAAAATACTGGATAAACCATCCGAAGATTAATCCGGGTTAATACTTAATTAAGAATGCATTGCTACAGTGGGACCATAAGCTAATCCAAAAGGGTTCACCATTATGCTGGTCACACTGTGCAAAGAACATCCAGGCTCGGCTCAGCAGGAACATATCCTGCTTTATCCCCAGGCGGCTCCTGGCCGGGAGTTCCTCGAAAGTTATATACATCATCGCTATCAGCAGTTTTATGGTGCGCAGCTGAGTGTGTTTGCCCCATTTCTGTTTGCCTGCTGGCAAGGCCGGTACCTGCGTGCGGTGCTGGGTTTGCAGCCAGCTGCCAGTGGGCCGCTGTTGATCGAAACCTATCTGCAGAAGCCGATCGAAGAGATTACTTCAACACTCACAGGAACTGTTGTCCAGCGTGACCAGATCATCGAGATCGGTAATCTGGCCGGGAATAACGGAGGCAGTCAGTTACTGTTTATCCTGCTGACCGAGCTGCTGTATCAAGCCGGTTATACCTGGGTGAGCTTTACCGCAACAGCCCAGGTCAGCTCCTTGTTGCGGCGCTTGGGGTTCTCGCCCGTGAAGCTGGGCAATGCCGACCCCGCCAAGCTGGGTACGGCAGCCAACAAATGGGGCACTTATTATGAGGGCAAGCCAGCCGTATTGCTGGGAGATATCGTCGATGCCCGCAGGATTCTGCAACAGAATGAATTCACCAGCAAGGTGCTGGCAACTCACCAGGCCATGATAGACAGAGCGGTCAGTGAGCTGAAACGGGGAGTGGAAAGGGGGGTGGAAAGGTGAGTCAGGTCTGGGCTGCGATCAGACAGTTTGCCGAACAACGACCTGATCAGATAGCGATATCCACGTTGGCAGGTAATCGTTCTGCAGCTCTCAGCTGGCGTGAACTGGAAGCAGCCGTTCTTGCTGTCAAAAAGATTTTGCAGGAACAAAGTATCCGGTCGCTGGCCCTGTATGCCGACAATTCACCGGATTGGGTTGTGATCGATCTGGCCTGCAGGCTTGCCGGCGTCGTATTGATTCCCTTGCCTGCTTTTTTTTCCGATCGACAGTTGCGGCACTTGCTGGACAGCACCTCGGTCGATGCACTGATCACCGATCAGCCTGACCGGGTGTTGCCCTTGTGGCAAGCGCAGCCTGTCTTGATCGAAGCTCCTGACGGGCTGAATATCCTGGTTGCGACTGACAGTAATAAGCGGCGCAGCAGCTGTACCATGCCGGCAGCCACCGGCAAGATCAGTTTTACCTCCGGTTCCACGGGGATGCCCAAGGGAGTCTGTCTGAGCAGTGCGCATATTGAACAGGTGGCCTGCTCCATCAAGGAGATAAGCGATAGCTGCGCGATCAGCAGGCATCTGGCAGTCATGCCTTTGTCCACTTTGCTGGAAAATGTGGCAGGGGTATACACCACCTTGCTAAGTGGTGCCGAGCTGGTGCTGGCGACAGCGGCAGAGCTGGGCTTCAACGGCAGCTCCGGGTTCAGCATTGAACGCTTTCTGGGTGCTGTCCAGAGCAGCCAGGCCAACAGCCTGATATTGATCCCCCAGTTGCTGGAGGCGCTGGTGCACTCCTGCCAGAGTGGCTGGACGGTGCCAAAGCAGTTGCGATTCATTGCCGTGGGCGGGGGTACGGTCAGTCCGACACTGTTGCAACAGGCCAGGTCATCTGGTCTGCCGGTGTATGAGGGTTACGGGCTTTCGGAATGCGGCTCGGTGGTGTGTCTCAATGGTCCCGGCAGAGAATCGACAGGCAGCCTGGGCAAACCCCTGGGGCATGTACGGCTTGTGATTGAAAACGGAGAAATAGTGGTCTCGGGCAGCAGTTTCCTGGGTTATGTCAATGATCGGTCCAGCTGGCTCGAACCTGGTGCAGAGACCTGGGTGCATACCGGAGACCTGGGTTATATCGATGGCCAGGGCTTTGTCCACTACCAGGGGCGCATCAAGAATGTCATGGTCAGCACCTATGGCCGCAATATCATGCCGGAATGGATAGAGGCGGAAATACAGGCTTCTCCACTGATCAGCCAATGTGTCGTGTTCGGCAATGATAGACCTTGCTGTGTTGCATTGCTGGCCCCGTCTGCTCCTGATATCGACAACGATCAGATAGACCGTTTGCTGGTCCGGGTGAATGCAGAGCTGCCCGATTATGCCCGTATCAGGGCCTGGCATCGCCTGCCCTCAGCCCTGCCGCCCGGAAGAGGCGAACCGGATGATCTGATGACCAGCAATGGCAGACCTCGCCGCAAGCTCATTCAGGCTCATTTTGAACAGGAAATCGAAGCACTTTATAGCGAATGCCGGCAAGGTGGTCTGGCCACCGAATCCGTATTTGCCACAACAGGAGAAGCATGAATGTTTTACGAAAAACTCAAGCTGGAAACCGAAGCAGAAAGACAGTTGTTGCTCAGCAGCGAGATTATCCAGCGTTGTTTTCGCCAGGATATCGAGCTGGCTGATTATATCGGTTTCCTGACCCAGGCCTATCATCATGTCAAATTCACCGTGCCTTTGATGATGGCTGCCGGGGCAAGACTGCAAGACGACAAGGAATGGCTGCGCGAGGCTCTGGCCGAATACATTGAAGATGAAATAGGACACCAGGAGTGGATACTGAATGATCTTGCCGTTTGTGGCGTTGACAAGGAAACCATCCGTCGCAGCAAGCCGGCGATGGCAACAGAACTGATGGTGTCCTATGCCTTTGACATGGTGAATCGGGTCAACCCGGTGGGTTTTTTTGGCATGGTGCATGTACTGGAAGGTACCAGCATCAATCTGGCCGATACGGCTGCTACGCAGATAATGGATAAGCTGCAACTGCCGGAAAAGGCGTTCAGCTATCTGCGTTCACATGGCGCCCTGGATCAACAGCATATCCGTTTCCTTGAAAATCTGGTCAATCGCTTCGAGGACCCGGCTGAACAGGAATTGCTGATTCACAGTACCCGGATGTTCTATGGTTTGTACAAGGGCGTTTTCGATAGCCTGGTTCATCGAAACAGCCTGGTTCATTGAAAAATAAAGGTCTGATTCATGCAAATTGCGGGAAAGACAATTCTGTTGACGGGGGCCAGCGGAGGTATTGGCAGCCAGATAGCACATCGGCTGGCGCGTGCTGGTGCGCGTCTGATACTGGTTGGCAGGCAGGAGTCCGTGTTGCAGGCCTTGGCAGCCGAACTGGACTCCACCCCATTGGGACACATGGCACTGAGTGCGGATGTTGCCAGTGCAGAGGGCAGGGAGCAGATCAGCCTGTTTTGCGGAAATCTGGTACACGGTCCCGATATTCTCATCAATGCCGCCGGTTTGGGCAGTTTTGATTTGCTGGCGGATGAAAATCCGGAGAAGGTGGAGGCATTGTTTCAGGTTAATGTGATCGCACCGATTCTATTGTCTCAGGCATTGCTGCCGGGGCTGTGCAGCAAGCAGGAAGCTGCCATTGTCAATATAGGTTCCGTGTTTGGGTTCATCGGTTATCCCGGGTTCAGTCTCTATGGCAGTTCCAAGTTTGCCTTGCGTGGATTCAGCGAGGCATTGCAGCGTGAGCTGGCTACAAGCCGGGTCAGGGTGCTGCATCTGGCGCCAAGAGCCACAGATACGGCGATCAATGATACGCGGGTGCAGGGTTTCAACCATGCACTCGGGAATGCAGTGGATAAGCCCGAGCAGGTCGCAGAGCAGCTTTATCAGTGTCTGGTGAATGAGCGTTGGGGGCATCGGGTGATAGGTTGGCCTGAGCGTTTTTATGTGGTGCTCAATGCCCTGTTGCCGGGCATGGTAGGCAAGGCAATCGTCGGCACTCTGCACAAGGTGGTCCAGTTTTCACGCAACGGTGGATTGTTTAACAAAGCAGGCTGATTTGCCTGGGAGGAAATCATGGCTACAGTGGTACGAAGACTGAGTATTTTTTTAATTATGGTGACCGCCATATCGGCTGCGTCGCTGTCGCAGGCACAGTTCAATACTGAAATTCTGGCCCTGCAGACGCGCTGGGCTGAAGTCAATTATCAGACCGAGGGCAAGGAGCAGATTGCTCAATTTGAGGCCTTGATAAGCGAGGCGGAAAAGGTGACGGCCGAGAACCCCCGTTCGGCAGAGGCCTGGATCTGGAGTGGCATTATCAAATCCACCTATGCCGGAGCCAGGGGAGGTATTGGTGCCTTGTCGGCTGCCAAAGGCGCACGTGCCGACCTGGAGAAAGCCATCGGCCTGAATCCTGAAGCAATGAATGGTTCAGCCTATGCCACATTGGGAGTACTCTATCTGAATGTGCCGGGCTGGCCGCTGGCCTTTGGTGATGAGGACAAGGGGGTAGAGCTGATAGAAAAAGCTCTGGCGCTTGCCCCGAATGATATAGACAATAACTATTTTTATGCAGAATATCTCCTGTCCGAAAAAAAGTTTGACAGGGCGGAGCGCCATCTGATGCAGGCTCTGGCAGCTGCACCCAGGCCTGGGCGGGCCTTGGCCGATACAGGCCGGCGCGAAGAAATCCAGGCCATGCTGGAGCAAGTCAAGGCAAAACGCTGACAGGAGAGATTCATGCAGGTATTGCTGGTCGAAGATAATCAATTGCTTGCCGATGCCCTGGTGGTGGCAGTGCGCAAGGCCGGGTTCAGCATCAACCATGTCAACCGTGGCAGCAGTGCGTTGACGGCAATCCGTACCTCCAATCCTGATATAGTGATTCTTGATCTGGGCTTGCCCGATATGGATGGTTTGAACGTGCTCAGGGAAATGCGCAGGCAGGAGTTTTTGAAACCCGTGCTTATTCTGACAGCGCGCGATGGCATCGACGACAAGGTCAAGGGCCTGGACAGTGGTGCCGATGATTATTTGTCCAAGCCTTTTGAAACCAATGAACTGCTGGCGCGGCTGCGTGCGCTGGAGCGTCGTCATGGCAAAGTAAAGAGTACCGTCATCGATGTAGGCCCGGTAAGTCTCGACAGCCAGAGCTTTGAGGTGAAGGTCGATGGCAATCCGCTGAATCTCTCGCGCCGGGAATTCATGTTGCTCAAGGCCTTGATGGAAAATACCAACAAGGTGCAAACCAGGGAGATGCTCGATGGAAAACTATACAGCTGGGGAGAGGAGGTCAGCAGCAATGCCCTGGAGGTACATGTGCACAACCTGCGCAAGAAACTGCCGGAAGGGTTTATCCTGACGGTAAGAGGTCTGGGTTATGTCATCAAGCAATGAGGAAGCCGTTGGGGGGCAGTAGCAGAGATGGCTTCGATTCGCCTGTTCCTGACCATGACGCTGATTGCCATCATAGTGTTGGTGACATTCCTGTCTGCGCTGCGTGGTTATCGACAAAGCATGCAGCAAGCCGAGACCCTGTTTGATTTGCAACTGCTGGAGCATGTCAAGTTGCTGACCTTGCTGACGCCAGGGGTGGACGCAGGTTCAGTTGTTCTTGATGAATTATTGCTGCCGGAACAGGCAAATCTTGAAATGGAAGACCAGCTCTTGATTGCTTACCAGATTTTCAGTGAGGCGGGCAGGTTGATATTGCGCTCCAGCAACGCCCCCACGCAACAGATTGCGGAACTGGAGGTCGGGTACAGTGATATCAATTTCAATGGGTATCGCTGGCGTGCCCTGGTGGTGGAGGATCTGGTCAACAAACATTGGGTGATGGCAGCGCAACGTATCGATGCACGCTTTGAACTTGCCGAGAGTATCATCCTGCAGGCCGTGATCCCTACTGTTTGGAGTATCCCGGTGGCGGGCGTGCTGATATGGCTGATTGTTGGTTTTGGTCTGCGACCGATCAATCAGCTGGCTGCGGAGGTCCGGCGCAGGGAGGTCAGTGATCTGAGTGCGGTGGAAATGGATGGGGTTCCGGCAGAGCTGAGTCCATTGACACGATCAACCAATGATTTATTGCGCAGGCTGCAGTCATCCTTTGCCAGGGAAAAACGCTTTGCAGCCGATGCAGCCCATGAGTTGAGGACGCCTATCAGTGTGTTGAAGGTGCAGGTGCACAATGTGCTGGCTGGCCTGGAAAAACCTGATGCAACAGTGGAGGAACTCAAGCATGGTGTTGATGCCATGGGTCATCTGGTGGAACAGATATTATTACTGAACAAAATGACGCCTGATCAATATATAGGCCAATTCGAACAGGTGGATATTTACCAGCTTGCAGTTGATGCAGCAGGCATCGAGCATCCGCAGATGTTAAAGAAGGGGCAGGTATTTGAATTGCAGGGTAATTCGACACTTATGCGGGGAGACCCGACAGCTTTGCGCTCAATGATTCAGAATCTGTTGTCGAATGCCAGCAAGTATGCGCCTGAAGAAGGAAAAATTATTCTTTCCGTGAACAAGGATAAACAGCTGGTGACACTTCAGGTTGAGGATTCGGGGCCGGGAGTGCCCGAGTCGTTTCATGAGCGAGTTTTTGACCGCTTCTACCGGCTTGATGGAGACAGACATGATTCAACGATTTCTGGTTCAGGGCTTGGCCTGGCTATAGTAAGGCATATTATTGAAATGCACAGTGCCAGGATAAAACTGAGCAAATCTGAATTGCTTGGCGGGCTGTGTGTCACAGTTTGTTTTCCTGGACAGGAAAATTCTGTTGAGAGAGGAATTTCATGAAGGTGGGGCAGTTGCTTTCAAGGGCTACAGGGATAAAGCCGAAGTATCGTTGCTTGCTTATGAAAAGGATGTTCCTGTCGCTTCGATGGGTACTGGCCATGCTGGTAGTTTCTGCTCCTGCCCATGCGCAGACTCCGATCTTCGAGATTTATATTCGTCAACATCTTTTTGTTCCCGCCGAGTTGACCATTCCTGCCGGAAAGAAAGTGAAACTGATGATCATCAACGAGGATGATACGCCGGAAGAGTTCGAAAGTTTTGAGTTGAACCGGGAAAAGGTGATCATGGGGAAAAGCACAGGTGCTGTTTTTATCGGGCCCTTGAAGGCAGGGGAGTATCCGTATTTTGGTGAGTTCAACCCGAGAACGGCACAGGGAAAAATCATAGCTGAGTAAAATGGATATATCGATATGATCAGTTCAGTGATTATCATTCTGCAGGAAGTGCTGGAGGCCATGCTGCTGATCAGCATACTCATGGCTTCTTCCAGCGCCATTGGTCTGAACCAAAAGTGGCTGCCAGCAGCGTTGCTGACGGGTCTGGCCGGAGCGGTTGTCTATGCCTTGTTTTTCGAAAGAGTCAGCATGATGTTTGAAGGTTTCGGGCAAGAGTATTTTTATTCGGCCATGATGCTGGGCATCGCCATATTATTGGGTATATGGAATCTTTGTCTGGTTTATTTCATTCGACGCAAGGGCTTGTTGCTGCCTCGCCCCCTGCTGTTGGGTTTGCTGCTGATGACAGTGAGCCTGGCAATGATGCATGAAGGGGCTGAAATCTATCTTTATGGTTATGCCTACGGTGTGGCAGCGAACAGCATAGGCACCATATTCTCAGGCGGTGCAATCGGGGCAGGGATTGGCATCAGTGTGGGTACTTTCATCTATTACGGGCTCAGAGCACTGCAGCCGATCAATTGCCTGCGTGTTGGCAGTGTTGTCCTGACCCTGGTTTCTGCCGGCATGATTCTTCAGGCCAGTTTGCGTTTGACCCAGGCTGATGTACTGCCCGCGCAGATGCCTTTGTGGGACAGCAGCTTTCTGATCTCGGAGAATTCAATTGTTGGTGAATTGTTCTATGCCTTGCTTGGTTATGAGGCCACACCCACTCCGTTGCAGGTCATGATATATGGCAGCAGTCTGTTCTTGATGATTATGTTGATGGTGCTTGTCCATCGTACTGCCGGGAAAAGGGAGTCGCAGTGAGAGCGGAAAAATCAACATCAACGCTGCCATGGCTTTCTGTATTTCTTTTTGCTTCCCTGTGGATGCTATCCGCGCAGGCTGATGAGCCGGAGCAACATAATGGTGTTGACAAGGTCTACCTGCCTTATGTGTTGCCGTTGGAAAGAGAGCTCGAAATAAGAACCATTTATCAGCAAGATGGCAGGGATAGCAGGGATGGATTGATGAGAGTAAGAACCGGTCTGGGCCGTTCATTAAGCGAAAGTCTTTTTGTTGAAGTTTATCTCATCACCAAAAAAGAGCCGCAAGGCAACACATCACTGGAAGGGTATGAGTTGGAGACGCGACTTCAACTGACCGAGCAGGGGGAGTTCTGGGCCGACTGGGGTTTGTTGTTCGAGTTTGAACGTGAGCGCAGTGAAAGCATTACCGAGCTGAGTTCTACTGTGCTTATTGCCCGCGAATGGGGGCGCTGGACTAGCGCTTTGAACCTGGGTATCGAGTATGAATTTGGTTCGGATATAGAAAATGAATTTGAAACTGCCCTGGCCATGCAGTGGCGTTACCGCTTTCGTGAGTACCTGGAGCCGGCAGTTGAACTCTATGTTGATGAAATCACCAGCGCCTTGGGCCCTGTAGCCACCGGGCTCATTCGCACCTCAGGTCAAAAGAAACTGCATTGGGAAACCGGTGTGCTGTTCCCTTTGAATGATCGAACCCCTGACATCACTCTCAGATTTCTTATCGAATACGAGTTTTAAGGAGAGATTTCAAAACATTAAATAAATTACAGCCAAGCCCACCCATCTTTGCAGGCGGTGCAGGTGTACAGACGCGAGTGAGGTCTGTATAATCGCGTTTTTGTGGATAGGTGAAAACTTATGATACGCATTGCCGAAGAAGCCCTGACATTTGACGATGTCCTGCTTCTGCCAGCCCACTCCGCGGTTCTGCCCAAAGATGTCTCCCTCAAGACCAGCCTGACAGCCTCCATTGGTCTGAATATTCCCCTGATCTCGGCCGCCATGGACACCGTAACAGAAGCCCGTCTGGCCATAGCCATGGCCCAGGAAGGTGGGCTTGGTGTAATTCACAAGAGCATGAGCATTGAGCAGCAAGCCCGTGAAGTACGCCAGGTCAAGAAGTATGAAAGTGGTGTCGTCAAGGACCCTATCACGATTTCCCCCCAGGCCACCATCGGTGAGCTGATAGCGCTGATGAAAGAAAACGATATCTCTGGTATGCCGGTGGTGGATGGTGTCGATCTGGTGGGTATCGTTACCAGCCGGGATGTGCGTTTTGAAACCAATTATGCCGCCTCGGTGGCCTCCATCATGACACCCAAGGCCAAGCTGGTAACAGTCCAGGAAAACGCCAGCCATGAGCAGGTCAAGGAACTGCTGCATATCCACCGCATCGAGAAGATTCTGGTGGTCAATGAAGAATTCCAGCTCAAGGGCCTGATTACCCTGAAAGATATCCGCAAGTCCGAGGATTATCCCAATGCCTGCAAGGATCAACTGGGTCGCTTGCGGGTGGCGGCTGCGGTCGGCACCGGCCCGGATACAACGGACAGGGTGGAGGCATTGGTGGAAGCCGGAGTCGATGTCATCGTCGTTGATACGGCGCATGGCCATTCGGTAGGGGTCATTGATCAGGTCCGGCGAATCAAGGGCCTGTACCCTGAACTGGGGGTGATCGGTGGCAATATCGCCACGGCCGATGCTGCCCGTGCCCTGGCAGATGCTGGCGCCGATGCGGTGAAAGTGGGTATTGGCCCAGGCTCCATATGTACCACACGTATCGTGACCGGTGTCGGTGTGCCCCAGATAACGGCAGTGGCCAATGTGGCTGAGGCGCTGAAAGACACTTCAGTCTGCGTCATCAGCGATGGTGGCATCCGTTTTTCCGGTGATATCGCCAAGGTGGTTGCCGCCGGTGCTCATGTGATCATGGTGGGCAGTTTGCTGGCTGGCTCTGAAGAGGCGCCCGGTGAGGTGGAGTTGTTCCAGGGGCGTAGTTACAAGGCCTATCGGGGCATGGGTTCGCTGGGTGCCATGGCACAGACTCAGGGGTCGAGTGATCGTTATTTTCAGGATGTCAGTTCGGGCACAGAGAAACTGGTGCCCGAAGGCATCGAGGGCCGGGTTCCCTACAAAGGGGCCATGTCTGCCATTGTGCATCAATTGATGGGCGGGCTGCGCTCCAGTATGGGGTACACGGGCTGCGCCACCATGGAAGAGATGCGTACCAGGCCGGAGTTCGTCCGCATCACAGCGTCTGGTATCAATGAAAGCCATGTCCATGACGTCAGCATTACCAAAGAAGCCCCCAATTACCGAATGAGCTGAGTCATGTCGCATCAAGATATTCATAGCCAGAAAATCCTTATTCTGGATTTTGGCTCGCAATACACCCAGTTGATAGCACGGCGTGTGCGGGAACTGGGCGTGTACTGTGAGATATGGGACTTCCAGTGCAGTGCCGAGGAAGTGCGCAATTTCTCTCCCATGGGCATCATTCTTTCCGGCGGGCCGGAAAGCACAACCTTGCAACAGGCTCCCCGGGCACCCGAGTTCGTATTCACCCTGGGCCTGCCCGTGCTCGGCATCTGTTATGGCATGCAGACCATGGCCACACAGCTTGGGGGCAAGGTTGAAGCATCATCTACCTCCGAGTTTGGATATGCCGAAGTGACCATCCCCGCAGCGAACAGGCTTCTTGACGGCATTGAAGACCGCATCGATGAGGAAGGCAAGGCCCGGCTGGATGTATGGATGAGCCATGGTGACAAGGTTGCCTCGGTTCCAGCCGGTTTCAGCGTCATTGCCGTGACCGAATCGGCCCCCATCGCGGCCATGGCAGATGAAACCCGCAATTTCTACGGCCTGCAGTTTCATCCCGAAGTGACGCATACGCTGCAGGGTTTGCGAATACTGGAACGCTTCGTACACAGGATATGTGACTGCGCTGCCCTGTGGACGTCGGCAAATATCATCGAGGATGCCATTGAGCGGATTCGTGCCCAGGTCGGCAAGGACAAGGTGTTGCTGGGTCTTTCCGGTGGTGTCGATTCGTCCGTGGTTGCCGCCCTGCTGCATCAGGCAATCGGTGATCAACTGACCTGTGTCTTTGTGGATAATGGCCTGTTGCGCCTGCACGAGGGCGAACAGGTGATGGCAACCTTTGCCCGCAATATGGGGGTAAAGGTCATTCGGGTAGATGCCGAAGAGATGTTTTTATCGCGACTGGCGGGCGAGACCGATCCGGAAAAAAAGCGCAAGATCATCGGCAATACCTTCATTGAGGTTTTCGATACCGAAGCCAGCCGGATTACCGAGGTCAACTGGTTGGCGCAGGGCACCATCTATCCCGATGTCATTGAATCGGCGGGTTCCAGAACCGGCAAGGCACATGTGATCAAATCACATCACAATGTGGGTGGTCTGCCGGAAAACATGGCGCTGAAACTGCTGGAACCCCTGCGCGAACTGTTCAAGGACGAGGTGCGCAGAATCGGTCTTGAACTGGGCCTGCCCTACGAGATGGTCTATCGCCATCCTTTCCCCGGCCCCGGCCTGGGTGTCAGGGTTCTGGGTGAAGTGACCCGACACTATTGCGATACCCTGCGCCAGGCAGATGCCATTTTCATCACTGAATTACAGAAAGCCGGCCTCTACGACAAGGTCAGCCAGGCCTTCGCCGTGTTCCTGCCGGTGAAGTCGGTAGGCGTGGTGGGGGATGCCAGGCGTTACTCCTATGTCATCACCCTGCGGGCGGTGGAAACCATAGACTTCATGACGGCTCGCTGGGCCAGACTGCCCTACGAGTTCCTGGAACTGGTGAGCAACCGCATCATCAACGAGATCAGCGATGTGTCGCGGGTAGCGTATGATATTTCCTCAAAGCCGCCGGCGACGATTGAGTGGGAGTAAATTGATTCGTAAGACGCTGAACTGTCTTGCCGCCATAAAGCCAACATTTCGCATGGACCACTAGGGGCTACAGCTGATCAATTTTACTGTTGAAAAATCGAACACTCCAAAGCTTTAAGCTGTCCAGCTCGACAGGCTTGATAAAGCGCTCAACATCCTGCGATGCAGCAGGCCAGTCGATCATTGCGACCTTTTCCCGTAGTTGTGCTTTCAGCCAGCCTTCATCAACGCTCAGCTCTTGATTCATCCATGGACCAAATTGAACCAGTGCCGCTTGCAGTAATTCCAGTTTGGGCTTGATGCCCTGGCGAACATACCAGTTGAAGTCATACCAGTCTCTGCCTTTCAAATAGGGTCGGCACAGCAGTGCGTGAATTTTCAGCGCGAAGTTGCTGGACAAATCCTGGTGGCAGATTTCAAAGTCTGCCGGAAAGTCGCGGTAGGTATATTCAAAGCCCGACCCGACCGGTGGGTTGATGTCAATCTCCAGCTTGATGGTTTGGTTCTGATCTGGCTGTCCGCGATAAAAGCTTAAACTTAGCTGATTGCTGACTGAGTTATCCTTTATGACTGCCTTCCTCACTCGTTGATCCATGCGACTTTTGTCTTTCACTTCGGTTTTTAGCCCAAACTCTTCCAGTGTCGCTAGCAGCTTTTCCAGATAGGGGGGCCATTTAAAGTCATCTGCAGGTACTTTCAGAATAAAATCAAGATCTTCCGAGAAGCGGGGCAGGTTATGCAGAATGCGTAAGCTGGTGCCGCCCTGAAAGGCGGCCACTTCGAAGAAATCTGCTCGCCAGAGCGCGAACAGCGCTATTTCCTGAATGATTTCCTTGATGGCCTGCTCTTCCTCAATGGTATTGCTGGCCTGATATTTATCGAGTCGGGTCTGAATCAGATCAATCATTGCCCAGCTCCTGTGCCAGTGCTGTCAGAAATCTTTGCATGCGTTGTTGTTTGTAAGTGAGTTTGAGTATGCGAATGTCTGCACTGGTAATGCTTCGTAGCTGCTCTTCATCAATCCGCATGCTGCTGGTTAACCAGCCCATGCCTTGCCAGTCCAGATTTCTCACGTACACAAGGTCCATCAGTGCGCGAATCGGCCTGGCGACCAGAAACGGCTGGTTCTCACGCTTGAGCCAGGCAACTAACTCAAGGAAGTGACCGGGTTTGGTCGCCAGCGGCTGAAAGGTGTACTTGCCCAATTGTGGATGAGTGAGCTCGCTGGATTTGTTGGCTGGAGAAATACTTGCTGTGGTGTAAACGCTTTCAGGAATCCAGCCATGAAAGGCAAGAGCGGATTCCAGGGAAACATAACTGCCTGGCTGCAGTGCCTGGGCAATGGCAAAAGGATGTAATGGATAGGCACGGAAGGTTGGTGCCATGACATAGAGGCCACGTTTTAGCCGAACGAGTTCCTCGGCCTTCATGGCTCGGTTTACCAGGTGGTAGCGGCGTTGATCGCTGCCCTCTACCAGCCTGGCAATCTGGCTGTCACTTAGTGCATGGTTTGCCAGCTTTTGATCAAGGATCATTTGAGTCAGAGTTTGCATAACCTGGAAATATCCCGAAACTTCCACTTTTTGGAAGTTTATATCATGATTTTTCGGTGTCAACTTTATCAGTAGTAAATCTACTGCAAAAAATATTGACAGAAGGTCAGCGGGAGAAGTAAAGTGCTTACCAATGGCTGCAGTATAAGTTCTACTGCGACTTTCTGAATGGTGTCGCTGGATAGTATCAGAAGGCTGGGTAGTCGGGAAGCCAGAAATGAATGTGCAGCGGGTGGTCTAGACCCGCTGCACTAATGTCCAATCACTTTCAAACACATGCGAGGTAATCGAACGATGAAAGTGTATCAGGTAAGTTACGACCTGCGAAAGCAGAGAAACTATGAGTCACTCTATGAGCGGCTTCAAAGCTATGGCACCTACTGTCATGCGCTGGAGTCCACCTGGGTGATCGCGAGCAACCAGACGGCTGCACAAATCCGAGACCAACTGTCTCTGGTTATGGATGCTGATGATGGTTTGCTGGTGACCCGCCTGCAGGGTGAGGCAGCATGGCTCGGTTTGGGCCAGAGAATCACAGACTGGCTCAAGCAGCAACTTGGAAAGTGTACCGTTTGAACGTGGCGCCAGGGATGGCGCTAACTTCATGAAGGTAACAATGAATACGATATGACAAAAGCGCTTCTCAAAGACATAGCCGAAATCAGGGTCGGGCATACCTTTCGTGGTAAGGTGCCGAAAGATCCGGTGGGTGAAATGGCATATCTTACTATTCGTGACCTCACAGAGGGCGGCACGGTATCTCCGCATCAGCTGGAGCGTATAGAGCCGCTGTCAGTCAATGAGCAACTGATTCTCCGGCATCAGGACATTCTGTTGCCTGGCCGGGGTGAGCATTACCGCGCCGCCCTGTTTTGCGAGGGTGAGCGACCTTCATACCCAGTCATCGCCAGCAACCTGGTCTTCATCATCAGAGCCAGACCGGAGCGGGCGTTACCGCTCTATCTGTCATGGGTATTGAGCCAGGAAAAAACTGAGAGTTATTTGAAAGGAGTGACCCGAGGAAGCAATATGCTGTTTTTGCCTAAAGGTAACCTGGAAGCGCTTGGTGTTGATCTGCCTCCACTAGAAACACAGCAGCGTATCGTTGAATTGATCAGCGTACAGCAAAAGCAGCAAGCGCTGCTGAAGGAATTGGCGCGGAACAGCAAAAATCTTACACAGGTCATGGTGCAGAAGCTGGTAAAGCGCAGTGCAGGGCAACACAAATAGAGCGCAGCCGTCAGTACAGACAGAAAAGTAGGTACAAGTTAATGAACAGGTATAGCAAGCAATGAGCAAAGTTGATCAGAGAGAAATTAATCAAGCACTGTGGGGGGCCTGTGACACCTTCAGAGGCACCATCTCGTCAGATGTGTACAAGGATTACGTACTCACCATGCTGTTCCTCAAATACATCAGTGATGTGTGGCAGGACCATTACGACACCTACAAGAAGGAACACGGCGATCACCCTGAACTGATCAGGGAACTGCTCAAGAGCGAGCGCTTCGTGCTGCCTGAATCCGCCAATTTCTATGCCCTGTATGACAAGCGCTACGAGCCGGGCAACGGCGAGCGCATCGACAAGGCCCTGCATGCCATCGAAGACGAGAACGGCACCAAGCTGCGCGAAGGTGACCACGGCGTGTTTCAGGACATCAGCTTCAATGCCAACAAGCTGGGTGACGAGGCCCAGAAGAACGACATTTTACGTCACCTGCTGGAAGACTTTAACAAGCCGGCGCTCGACCTGCGCCCCAGCCGCGTGGGCAAGCGCGATGTGATCGGCGATGCCTACGAATACCTGATCGGCCGTTTTGCCGCCGGCGCCGGACGCAAGGCAGGTGAGTACTACACGCCGCCGGAAGTCTCCGAGCTGATGGCCGAGCTGGTGGCGCCGCAGGCAGGTGACACCATCTGCGACCCGACCTGCGGGTCCGCCTCGCTGTTGATGAAATGCGGCCGCCAGGTGCGTGAACATTTCAAGGGCTCGAAGAAATACGCGCTCTATGGCCAGGAAGCCATCGGCAGCACCTGGGCCCTGGCCAAGATGAACATGTTCCTGCACGGCGAAGACAATCACATCCTCAAGTGGGGCGATACTCTACGCAATCCCCGCCTGCTCGATGGTAACGACAACCTGCTGCACTTCGACGTGGTAGTCGCCAACCCGCCTTTCTCACTGGAAAAGTGGGGTCATGAAAAGGCCGCCGACGATAAATTCGGTCGCTTCCGTCGCGGCCTGCCGCCGAAAACCAAAGGGGATTACGCCTTCATCCTGCACATGATCGAAACCATGAAGCCCACCACCGGGCGCATGGCCGTGGTGGTGCCCCATGGTGTGCTGTTCCGTGGCGCCAGTGAAGGCAAAATCCGCAGACAACTGATTGAGGAAAATCTGCTGGACACCGTCATCGGCCTGCCGGAAAAGCTCTTCTTCGGCACCGGCATCCCGGCTGCCATTCTGCTGTTCAGAAAAAAGAAAGCCGACAACAAGGTGCTGTTCATCGACGCCAGCCGGGAATTTCAGTCTGGCAAGAACCAGAGTTTCCTTACTGAAGCACACATTGAAAAAATCGTGTCTACCTGTCGGGCCAGGGTGAGTGTAGAGAAATACGCTTACCTGGCTTCCCCGGAAGAAATGCAGGAAAACGACTACAACCTCAACATTCCTCGCTATGTGGATACCTTTGAGGAGGAGGAAGAAATTGATCTGGAAGCGGTATTGAAGGAGCGCAAAGCCCTGCAGGTAGAACTGGCCGAAGTGGAAGAGCAGATGGAGAAATACCTGAAGGAGCTGGGATATGGTTTATGAGGGAGACCAAAAGCTAGGGGATTTTTTTTCAAGCAGAAGGGAAAAGGGAAGAGCTGGCCTTCCAACAGTTTCTGTCACGTTGACCAGAGGGCTGATTGATCGAAGTTCCTTAGATCGAAAGACAGATACTAATTTAGATGAAGATGAACATCTTTTAGTGAGAAAAGGCGATTTGGTCTACAACATGATGCGCATGTGGCAGGGTGCGTCTGGCTTGGCAGAAAAGGACAGTATTGTCAGTCCTGCCTATATAGTTCTTTCTCCTAAAAATGATGTTGACCCACTTTATGCTTCATACCTATTCAAGACTCAGCGCCTTATATATCTTTTTTGGGCATATTCCTATGGATTGACATCGGATAGATTACGCCTATATTTCCCGGATTTCTCAATAATTCCTGTTAATGTTCCTAGTGTAGAGAGTCAAGCTAGAATTGCCAATATTATTTCTACTTGGAGTAAGGCAATCGATCTTACAGAAAAGTTGATTAGAAACAGCCAGGCGCAAAAAAAGGCTATTATGCAGCAGTTGCTGACCGGCAAAGTGAGACTTACTAAATTTCCAGAAGAGTGGGAACCTTTTCAAATTGGAGATATGGGGAAAATTGTTTCTGGAGGCACGCCGGATACAGGTGATTCTGAATATTGGGATGGAAGTATTCCTTGGGCCACACCATCGGATATTGTTGGATTAAGAAATAGGCATATAAAAAATACAATACGGAAAATATCTAAGAAAGGAGTTAGTAACAGTTCTGCCAGTATTCTGCCAAAAGGTACTTTATTGATTTGTACTCGTGCAACTATTGGCTATCTGGCTATATCGACAGCAGAGATCACTACCAATCAAGGATTTAAGAACTTAATTCCAAAGAAAAATTTTGATGTCGATTTCTTGAATTACTTATTTATATTTTTTCGGAATAAATTCATTCGCTATGCCTGTGGCTCAACTTTTCTGGAGCTGTCTAAGAAAGACTTTTCAAGACTACGGTTCGATTGTCCAAAGCTCGACGAGCAAAAGAGAATAGCGTCGATACTTGGCTCTATAGATCAAGTAATTTCACTTAAATATAAAGTTCTTGATGAACTAGTTGTTGAAAAAAAATCTCTTATGCAACAACTCCTCACCGGCAAGCGGAGCGTCAAAGTCGATGAATCTGCGAAGGAAGCCAACTGATGGCCCTGCACGAACGCCCCGACACCCGCGAGCAGTTCAGCAGCCATATCCCGGCGCTGAAAATTCTGCTTTCGCTGGGCCACTGGCGTTATCTTTCCCGTGAACAGTGCCTGGCGTCCCGCGGCAGTAGGCGCGAAGTGATTCTGCGTGATGAACTGGTCGAGACCCTCAAGCAACGCCGCTTCGAATACAAGGGCAAACTTTATCCCCTGTCCCCCAATGCCATCGACCAGATCGTACGCGAGCTGTCGGCACCCGGTCTTAACGAGGGCCTGCTCACGGCCAACGAAAAATTCTACAACCGCCTGTTGCTGGGGATCACCGTCACCGAGTTTGTTGATGGTAATCGCTATTCGCCGACGATTTCGCTGATTGCCTGGGACGCGTTGGATCAAAACAGCTTCGTGGTCACCGAAGAGCTGGAAGTGCTGTCCAGCGACGGCACCCATACCCGGCGTCCTGATCTGGTGTGTTATGTCAACGGCTTGCCGCTGGTGGTGATTGAGACCAAGCGACCCGATTCCGGCAACCCCAACAAGAACATGCTGGACGAGGGCATCAGCCAGCAGATTCGCAACCAGAAGAACGACGAGATTCCGGTGCTGTTTGCCTATGCCCAGCTGCTGCTGGCGGTGAGTGGCACCGGGGGGCGCTATGCCACCACCAAAACCCCGAAGCCGTTCTGGAGCAAATGGCTGGAAGAGCCGCAACCGGACAGTTTCGATGAAGTGCATTTCGAGACAGTCAAGAACACCACCCCGGCGCCACAAGTGCTGGCGGGACTGTTCGCCGACAAGCCGGCTCCGGTGCAGCAGTATTTCCAGGGCCTGTGGCAGAGATGGGAGCTGGTGACGGATCAGGATCGCCTGCTCATCAGTCTGCTGACCCCGGCACGTCTGCTCGACTTTATCCGCTTCTTCCTCCTGTTCGATACCCGTATCGGCAAGATTGCCGCGCGCTATCCCCAGTTCTTTGGTATTCGCGCTCTCATCGACAGAGTTAATCAGCGCAATGCCCAGGGTGGTCGGCTGGGCGGGGTGCTTTGGCATACCACCGGCTCGGGCAAGTCCTACAGCATGGTGTATCTGTGCAAGGCGCTGCTGTTGCATCCCTCATTGAAGGATTGCCGCATTCTGGTCATCACCGATCGCAAGGACCTGGAGAAACAGTTGTCCCGCACCTTTCTCGCCAGCGGCGCCTTTGGTTCTCACATTGCCACACGCAAAGACGGAGAAATGGCCCGGGCGCGTTCCGGCAAGGATCTGGCCAAACGTATTGGACAGGGCAGTGAGCGCATAATGTTTTCGCTCATCAACAAGTTCAACAGCGCCTCGCGCTTGCCAGAATGTTACAACCCCTCGGACAACTTTATCGTGCTCATCGATGAGGGACATCGCAGTCAGGGTGGCGAGAACCATGAACGCATGCGCAAGGCTTTGCCCAATGCCGCCTATATTGCCTTCACTGGCACACCCTTGCTCAAAGACGACAAGACCACTAACAAGTTCGGCCCGATTGTACATGCCTACACGATGCAGCGGGCGGTGGAAGACGGCACGGTAACGCCCTTGCTCTATGAGGAACGCAGGCCGGAGCTGGCAGTCAATGCCAGGGCCATTGATGCCTGGTTCGACCGCATCACCACCTCGCTAAGCGAAGAACAGAAAGCTGACCTGAAGCAGAAGTTCTCGGGCAAGGGGGCCATCTACACCTCGGAAAACCGCATCGAGCTGATCGCCTGGGACATTGCCGTGCACTTCCACGACAATATCAAGGAACTGAAATTGGGCCTGAAAGGGCAGGTGGCCACCGACAGCAAGCGCTCGGCCATTCGTTACAAAAAGTATCTGGATAAATCCGGGCTGGTGACCAGCGCAGTGGTCATCTCGCCACCGGACACCCGTGAAGGCCATGAGAGTGTCGATGAAACCGAGCTGGAAGAGGTGCAGCAGTGGTGGAAAGACAATGTGGGCCATGACGCCGATGAATATGAGCGCAAGGTCATCGATAATTTTGGCAGTGACGGCGCTCCCGACCTGCTGATCGTGGTGGACAAGCTGCTGACCGGCTTCGATGAGCCCAGAAACACCGTGCTCTACATCGACAAGCCCCTGAAAGAACACAACCTGATTCAGGCTATTGCCCGGGTGAACCGCCTGCATGAAGACAAACAGTATGGCTTGCTGATCGACTATCGGGGCATTCTGGAGGAGCTGGATACCTCAATCAAGAACTACCAGGATCTGGCCAGTCATACCCAGTGTGGCTATGACATTGATGACCTGGACGGCCTCTATCAGCAGATGGGTACAGAATATAAACGCTTGCCCATGCTGCATGACCGCTTGTGGGGGCTGTTTGCGGCAGTGGATAACCGGCTTGACCTGCAACAATTTCGTCAGGTGCTGGTACCGGAATACGAGGAAGACGCCGAAGGCTATGCCTTCGATCGGAAGCAGAAGATGCGTGAAGACTTTTATCAGGCACTGACCGACTTTGGCATGTGCCTGAAGCTGGCACTGTCCTCCCGCTCATTTTATGAAGACGGCTCTTTCACCGAAGCCATGATCAGCACTTACAAGGCCGATCTGCGGTTCTTCAGCAACCTGCGCAAGATCGCCCGTCAGGATGCCCAGGAAACTGTCGATTACAGTGTGTACGAAAAACAGATCAGCGCACTGGTCGACAAGCAGGTGGTTGGCGTGCAGGTGAATGAACCCGAGGGCGTTTACATCGTGGGTGAACTGGGCCGGGACGAGGATGTCAGCGATTGGTCAGATGACAAGGCGCGTAACGAAGCGGATGTCATTCGCTCCCGTGTCAGCCGCACCATCGAGCAAAAACTGGCCGAAGACCCCTATGCCCAGCTGGTGTTCTCGGCCTTGCTGAAAAAGGCCATCGAAGAAGCCGAGGCTCTGTTCGATCATCCGATTAAACAATATGCCTTGTTCAAGCGCTTTGAAGAACAAGTGGAGGCCGCTGAAGTAGCGGGCATACCCGCTAGTCTTTCCGGCAACCGGCACGCCAGAGCGTATTACGGGATTCTGCGTCTGGCTGTGGGTGAGGATGTTTTCGCCTCGCTATCAGCTCAGGAGCAGGAAGCATATGTCAGCGAGGCCCACGAGATGGATGTTATTGTCAGTAATGCTGTATCCGAGTACTCCCTGAACCCCAAGAATATCGAAGCTTCCATCCGCAAGCATTTGCTGCCCCGGCTGTTCAAACTGATGGGCATGGATAAAGCGAAGGACGTGATCGACAAGGTTATCCATGTGACGCGTATTGGTTTGTCCAGTGAAGCTAGGCGTAGATGAACAGTGTGATGAGCACAGAAGAATATGCTCCCCATAAACTCATTGTGCCTTATGGCGACAGCCAGATTGTTTGCCACGTTTCTTACGAACTGCTCAACTCACGAAAAGTGATTATTCGGGTCCATCCCGACAGCACCATCAGTGTCAATGCGTCACCGGGAGCCCACCTTGTCGAACTGAAAGCGGCAGTGAGCAAGCGTGCGCGCTGGATCTGCAAACAATTGGAAAAGCTTGAAACCAATACCATCCATGTACTGCCACGAGAGTATGTCAGTGGAGAAACGCACTACTATCTCGGTAGACGCTATCTTTTGAAGATCTTTGTAGTCTCCAGGCAGGAAGAATCAGTAAAACTGTTGCGCGGTCAGTTGCAGGTAAGGACTTACGACCGGGATGCCAATCATGTAAAGAAGCTATTGGCGATCTGGTACCGTGAGCATGCCAGGCAGCAGCTTGATAACCGCCTCAAGCAATTGGCGGCATCAATGCCATGGTTGGATGAGGCCCCGTGCTGGCAGCTCAAGCGGATGAAAAAGCAGTGGGGTAGTTGCTCTTCAAAAGGAACGCTGATCCTGAACCCTTCATTGGTCAAGGCGCCGCGGGATTGTGTGAATTACGTGCTCGTTCATGAGCTTTGTCATCTGAAAGAACACAATCATGGGCGAGGTTTTTATGCCTTACTCAATAAAGCACTGCCCGGATGGCAAGAAAGCAAGGCCAGGCTCGACTCACTGGCGGAGGTGATTCTCAATAATTGAGAGGAAATGGCTCTCCGCAACTTTCTATAGCAGCACAGCTTCAAACTGTTTTGCCTCATCTGGACTGGCCGATTTTTCTGAGAACAGGATGGTATAGCCCATTGTCTTGTAACTCTTCTCACGCTTGTTGAACATACGCTGTAGCATGGGAAGACCACTGTCAACGTAGTCGTGGATGGTCACTTGCGTTTTACCGTCTGATTCCCGATGAATTCTACCGGCATATTGCGCCAGTGAGCCTTTCCAGGCGATGGGCATGGCAAGAAACAGTGTGTCCAGCCTGGGTAGGTCAAAACCTTCTCCCACATACTTTCCAGTGGCGACCACAACCTGTGCCGAATGCAAATGCTCTTCAACATGCTTGCGTTCAGCAGCTTTCATTGCTCCTTTCAATATGACGGAATTGACTCCACTTTCTTTAAGAAGCTGGTTAATGGTTTCCGCATGTTCACGTCTTTCTGTGAGGACGATTGGATGCCTGGCTCCACGAATATCACCGATCACATCTGACACGATTTTCTGTGTACGATTATCATTTTCAATGATCCATCGGTATGCATCCGTAATTTTTGGTCGTTCTTCGGACGAGGTAAGAGATTGTGGCGGAGTATCATAGAGTTGATGGACTTGAACTTCTTGGTAAAACTTCCCTTTGCCCGAGTCTTTTACTTTGTGTCGAATGGGACCAGCAGCCATAAAGATGATCTTCTGGTGGCCGTCCTGCCTTTCTGGGGTGGCTGTAAGGCCGAGTACATATTTCGCTCGAACTTCGTTCAACACCATTTCAAAGCGCGGTGCAGAGACATGGTGACATTCGTCAACTATTACGTGTCCGTATTCCTGAACAATGGGAGAAATGGTATTGTCTTTCTTGTTAATGAGGCTTTGATACGTTGCGATATCAATGATTCTGGTTGGCTTTTTCTTTCCACCGCGGATGACGCCGATCTCTGTTTCTGGTAAAAAAGAGCGCAGTCTTTCTTGCCATTGATCAAGTAGTTGGCGGCTGTGCACTAGAATCAGCGTGTTGACTTTTCGCTTGGCGATCATTCCGATAGCTGTTACGGTTTTTCCAAAAGCCGTGGGCGCATGCAGTATGCCCGACTCATGTTTGCACATTCCCTTTACGGCAGACTGCTGATTTTTTCTCAAGGTTAACAATGGCTTAATGCCTGACAGCTTGGTGCCCAATTCACGCTTGTCATCGATTTGAACGTCTATGTTGTTCTCTTTCAGTAACGCGAGAGCATCATCCAAACATCCGCGTGGCAAAGCCAAATAGCCATGTTCAATGCGTGCACAAGAAATGAAGCGTGGGATGCCGTGTGTAGAAAAGCGAAGCGCTTGTGTTTTAAAGAAAACCGGATTTGAAAAGCTGGCTAAACGTCTTAATCTAGCGGACAGAGTGCTTGGCAGCGTCTTCATTTCAAAATAGATGTGGTTAGCCAGCGTTATGGTTATCCGCTGAGGTAGGTTTTCCAGAACTAGTGGCTTGGGTATGGCTGTTATCTCCCAAGGTGGCCGGGTATCGCTAACGTCCTGCTCTGAAATCAGGCCGGCATTGGGAGATATCTGCAAAAGTAGCTTGTTCAACTCCTGCCTGGAAAGGCTCTTTATTTGTGCGAGGTATAGCCATTGGTCGTCAATGACATTCAGCTCTTCATCGGTAAATGAGCTATTGCCGGTGAGTCGAGCTTCACGCTGCAGTGGCAATGCGATCAAGTTGCCGAATCCTCCTTCGGGTAGAATATCCTGATTGGGAAATAATCTGTCATAGGAGTCGAAAGACAGGTTTGGATAAACTTCCATGGCCTTGTCAAGTAGTCCAAAACCCAGCAAACGAGCTTCGTTGGCGGGTACGTTGTCAGCAAAAAATATCCATAGATGCGCACCATTCCCAGAGCGGGAAATTTCTACTGCATGAGGCACTCCATATTCACTACATGCTCTGGACATGGCCTTTACTTCTTCTTGCCAGTTTCCTTTATCGAAATCGGTGGCCAGCAAGTAGCAGGTACTGTCTTGGAGTAATGGATACAGGCCAACGACCTGCTGCCCAGCCAGGTGCCGATAGATGACTTGATCGCTTAATTCACTAAACTGGCGATGATTGCAGTTCAGGCATTTAATCCGAGGTTTGTTGCAGATCCCTTGCACCCACTCATTGTTGCAAGCCACTGAATAGCCACTTCGCCCTTGTTGATTTTGCCAGCGATTGGCAAAGATATCGCTGCGACCCCGAAACAGGCTTCTGAATATCGCTACTTTTTGTGCTGGGGAGAATGACTCTGAAACTGGAGGCGTTGGCTCGGGTTTCCGCAGCTCTTCCCTGAGTGCTATGAGCCGTTGTTTTTCCTGCTCAAGTTCAGTCAATCTCGCATCAATGGCAGAAATATCACGAAAATTATCTCTGCTGACGCGCAGCTTCTTTCTGGTTGGAGAGTGATCAGACATGAGCCTGAGGTGGCTTGATCAAAGACTCTGCTGGAATGCCCAGGCCTTCGTGGAGTTTCCAGATCATCTTCAAGGTCAGCGAGCGCTTGTGATTCAGGATCTCGTAAACGCGATTACTTTTTCCGATCATGGGCTCCATATCCTTAACGGTTAAGCCCTGGCGTTCCATTTCAAATTTGATCGCCTCAACAGGATCGGGCAAATCCATGGGGAAATGCCTGGTTTCATAAGCCTCGATCAGTGTGACCATGACATCCAGCTTTTCGCCTTCTGGCGTATCTGGCCCAGCCATCATCAGACTTTCAACTTCTTTCAATGCCGCGCGGTAGTCGGCATCAGTTTTAATTGGTTTGATGTCCATCGTTAATACCTTTCATTTTGCCTTTGTGGGGCAGTTAAATGGTTTGCACATCAATCTTGTCATACTGCGCATGGGTACCAATAAAGCGGATGTATACGACTCGATAGGTGTAGTTGATCCAGACGACAAGTCGATACTTGTTTCCCGCAATATTGAACACTACCCGGCCATACCCAAAACACTCGCTACGCTCATGGGGCAAGCTTTCTTTAAGGATGCTGGCATTCCTGAAGTCCTGCTTTACCTCGGCAGGTGAGCTCCAGTCAGCATGCAGGACATGACAGTGCCACGACAACGTCGGGTCCTTGGCATCCGTATATTCCGGGTTTACCTCCCAGAAGGCCTTGAGTGTCGACAGGGCGATGATTCTCATGGTTCAAATTGTAGTCCCAATATGGGACTATTGCAACAATTTGTTGGTCTCATACCAGTCTGACTGGTTTGGTTTTAGTTTATAAAAAGTGGAGTTTAGTCACTATGAGTGACCAGAATGAGAAAAGAATAAACCGGCTGTTGGCTGGGTTCAGTGATATCGACTTGGCTGCGAGCCGGTGGACCCGGTGACGTCTGATCCCGCACATGCTGGAAGCGTTTATGGTACGGGATTGGGGATTTCGGCGGGGAAGGGGGAATGATGTTCGTGCTTCCCCAATCAAGGAATCAGACTTGCCGATAGACAGCCAACAGGAAAATCATGTCCGAAATTCCGCACGTAGCGCGGGTGACGTAGCAAAAGTCGTTTTATATGCTTAAATATGATCATTAATATGTTTTAGTTATCCATATATGGATTCTAAAGGCTAGAAAGGCTTGACTTTGGAAAGATTGTCAGCTCAAATATGAAGTCTTAATTTTGCTATTTGCTCATATTTGGTGAAAGGCATGGCCGCTACAGACAAAAAGTATTCAGGCGCGCAAGTTGCCTTGCCAAGGCCGGTGGAGCGTGCCTTGCGTACCCTGGGACAGGACATCTCGGCGGCACGCCGTATGCGCCGCCTGAGCCAGGGAGAACTGGCGCAGCGTATAGGGGCCTCTTTGAGTACGGTCAGGCGCATGGAGGATGGCTTCCCAGGGACAGCGCTGCATACCTTTCTGCGCACCCTGCAGGTGCTTGGGCGGCTTGATGCCATGGTCAAGGTTCTAGCGCTGGAGAACGATGACTTGGGGATGGAGCTGATGCGGGAGCAGTTGCCACAACGGGTGCGTTCCTCAGGAAGTCAATCTGACGGCAAGCGCTCTGCCGTTGCCAAGAAGAATGCCAAGCTTAAGCCCCGCCCCGATGAATTGGAGGGGTTCTGATGGCTGACAAGCTTTCCAGGCGAGAGGATATTGAGGTTCATCTGGGCACAAGCGGCCTGGTGGTAGGGCGCCTGCACTTGGGTAGCGGTAAGCGCAGCGCCTTCCGTTACGATGAAACCTGGCTACGTGATGCGCGGTTTTTCAATCTGTCGCCCGATCTGCAGCCTGTGTCTGGGGTACAGCATCCACAGGGTGTGTTTTTTCAAGCCTTGGAGGATACAGGGCCGGATGCCTGGGGTGAGCGTGTGATTCGCCGTGCCCATGCAAAATTGCGCCAGAAGGGTCACAGCCTGGCACCATTGGCACCTGTCGATTTTCTGTTGTGGGTGGATGACGAGGCGCGTGTAGGTGCGCTCCGATTGTTCGACACACAAGCCGGTGTCTATCTGAATTCAGGGGAGGCGCAGCGACATGTGCCGCCATTGGTGGAATTGGACAGGGTGTTGAAAGCGGCCCAGGCACTGGAAGACGGTAGTGAGAGTGAGCAGGATCTGCAGTATTTACTGGGCCGCGGCACTTCCCTGGGCGGGGCCCGGCCCAAGTCCACCATGCGTGATACAGATGGCGCCCTGGCTCTGGGCAAATTCCCGAGCCAGGCGGATCAGCGCGATGTGATCCGTGGTGAAGTGCTGGCCATGCAGTTGGCGGCGAAGGCCGGTATTCGTGTGGCCGAAGCCCGAATGGAATTGATCAAGGACACCCCCGTTGCCATTATCCGGCGCTTCGACCGGACAAGCGATGGCAACCGTATTCCCTACATGTCGGCGGCGACCATGCTGCAGGTCAGAGGGCGCGGTGATCTTCATGCTTATACTGAACTGGCGGATGCCCTGCTGAAGGAGGGCGCCGATCCGATAGCCGATACCCGGGAGCTTTGGAGACGACTGGTCTTTAACTTCCTTATCTGCAATACGGATGACCACCTGCGCAATACTGCTTTTCTGTACGATGCCCGCAACCATGGTTGGCGTCTGGCGCCGGCCTTTGATCTGAATCCGATGCCGGGTGATCGTCGTGAGAGTAAAACCTGGTTGACTGAGGACTCCGGTCCGATTGACAGTCGAGAGATCCTCACGGAAGGAGCGCCTTATTTCAGGTTGGCTCACAAAGAAGCCATAGACGTCTGGGAAGAAGTGGTTCAGGCGGTGGCGGACTGGCGTTCGCTGGCCAGGAAGCTGGGTATGCAAAGTACGGATCTTATCGATTTTTCACCGGCTTTTGATCTTGATGTGTAAGTTGTTTTTGCCTGTTATGGAACGAAATTTTATAAAATTTGAGTCTGTCTTTTCATGGCCCGTGACGGTATTTTTTCGGCGATAAATATTGATTGCATGGTGGTTCGGCAAACTGTTTGATTCAACTGGAAATTATGCGCTCGAACACTCATTTCCAACTCTGATAATATGTCACTTGGTTGATATATGGTGTGCAATACACCGCCGCCGGAAAAATCGCCGCATCACCCGCGGAAACAAAGAGCTGGCGATTGTGACGGTAAACGCGACGGTAAAACCTGAAGTCAGCCATTTGTAAATCCTTTACCTTCAATGGGTTAAAGCCCTTGTTGATGATTGAGTTATGGAATATGTTTTTACGCTGAAATACCAATTGGCTGACCACGACAGCGATTTGGATGCACTTGTGGAACGACTGGGCGCCGCTGGTTGTGATGACGCCCTTGTCGGTGTGGGGCAGCCCGGTCCGCTTGGCGTTGGAATTCTCCCGCGAGGCAGACAGCGCCGAGGAAGCAGTTCGCACTGCCCTGGCCGATGTCAAAAACGCTGTTTCTTCCGCCCGCCTGATTGAAGCTTCTCCGGACCTTGTCGGCTTGACGGATGTGGCCGATATTGTGGGGGTTTCCCGGCAGGCGATGCGCAAGCTCATGTTGACCCACCGGGGGATATTCCCCATGCCGGTTCACGAAGGTAGCGCCTCGATCTGGCACCTGGCGGAGGTGCTGGATTGGCTGAAGGCACGAGGGGGCTACCAGATTGATAATGGCATACTGGAAATCGCGCAAGTGGCGTTGGAAGTGAACATCACCAAGGAGGCAACCCGGCACCCGGTGAGCAGGCGGGACAACATGGAGTTGCTGACGGTTTCCAGCAAAAAAACCAGGCGCCGGTAAACAGCGCCAATATCCATCCTTTCGGCATAGTCGATATAAACCATATGCCCTGGCCTTTGCCGTTACCACCACAGCCAGTACCTTTGATACAAAGTCATTGAACCAGTTGACTGTACTATTACAGTCTGCTAGGCTGCATTTAAACACTGTAAAGATACAGTCTGAATACTGCTTAAATACTGCTTAGGAGATAAGCATGATCGCTCAAGCCGAACAACTGCTGCAACGTGGTTCCAGTGTCACCAGTTCACTGCTGCCGGCGATTTTCAATATCTTCAGCCAGTGGCGCTTGACGGGGGCCCAGCAGATGACGCTATTGGGGCTCAGTAATGAGAAGACTCTTTATAACTGGAAGAGTCAACCCGAGAAGGCCAAACTGACACGGGACCTGTTGGAACGGGCCAGCTACATTCTGGGAATCTACAAGTCCCTGCAAATCCTGTTGCCCGATCAGGTACTGGCTGACCAGTGGCTGGCCACACCGAACGACAACCCGCTGTTTAATGGCACGGCGCCGCTGGACCGGATACTCGCTGGTCAGGTCGTGGATCTGGCCGTGGTCAGAAACTTTCTCGATGCGGAGCGGGGTGGCTGGTGATCGATATCGCAACGCTGCCCAACAGCGAGGCCAATGAACTGGTCTACCGGGTCATTCTGTCGCGCTATCCGCAGATCAGTTTGTTCGAGCGCGTCTCCAGTCCACAGGATTGGGATGTGCTCTGCGCCGTCGAATCCCTGACCAATCCCCGACTGCGCGATGAGGTTGGTGATATTCGCCTGGTGCCGCCGGAAGACCGGGTCTATGGCGATGGCGCCTCCTGGATCATGGCGGCCTTTACCCACCCGCCGGTGGATGGCCGCGGTGGTCGCTTCAACCGGGATTTCGGCATCTATTACTGCACCGCCGATGAAGCGGTCGCCATCGCCGAATCGTCCTACCACCGGGCGCGATTCCTGCGTGAATCCAGAATCGACAAGACCACCCAGGAAGTGCGTGTTATCCGTGCGCAACTCGGCCCCGTCACCCTGCATGACATACGGCATCTGGCCGGACATGCCATTTACCATCCCGATGACTACGCTGAAGCCCAGCAACTCGGTTACGCATTACGTGATGCCAAAAGCTTCGGTGTTCACTACCAAAGCGTGAGAGCGCAAGGGGAGTGCTACGGGGTGATGCGTGGCCGAGCGCTGTCCGATGCGATCCACTGGCGTTATCTGCGCTACCACTATGAGCAGGGAGCGATAGTCAACGTCGAATCTCTCGATGGAAGTGGCAGGAGGTGATGGCAATGTACAAAGAACTGCTGTGGATCTTCACCCAACTCCCGAATGATTACATCGTCCTTGATACCGAAACCACCGGATTCCCTGGCGAAAACGGTCCGCCGGATATCGTGACACTCGGCATCACCGTGGTGAGAAATCGAGCGATAGCGGAATCCGTTCCTGCTGGATCACGTGGCTCGATACGGTTTATCAATGCCGCCAATTCAAGGCGTATTTTGCAGTCAGAAAGCAGCCATTCCCTGGGCGCAGGCAATGAATCTCCCATGTGGCCACAGAGGTCCGTCGTTAGATACGTTGACGAAAGCACTTGGAGTCGAAGATCTAAGAGTCACGCAAGGTGGATTACATGGAGCGGAGGTTGATAGCAGGCAAGCTACTCGGATAATAGAGGCTATGAGATGCCGAGGAAATATAAGTTCAGATTAAATTGCCAGATAATTGATCTACAGTTACGCATGCCTGAGTCCTGAGCATGAATGAGGCTGTTACCGGAGCCTGAATCAGCCTGCTGTCGCTTAGATCGAAGCGCTGCGTACGTTTCAAAAAACTGGGTGGATCACAATTATATTTTTAATATTTTGTGATCTGCCCGATCGTGAAAATCCGTAAAACTCCCCGCAAGACAAAAGTGATTGTTTCTTTTTTGTTCTGAGTTAAGGAGTTTTATCGTGATATCTTTTAACCGTAAAGTATTGTCATCTGTCTTCCTTGCCGCGGCCATGAGTTTCAGCGCGGTTGCAGCCAAAGCTGCTGATATTGTTGATACTGCCATCGCCGCCGGTCAGTTCAATACCCTGGTCGCGGCTGTGCAGGCAGCCGGTCTTGTTGACACACTGAAAGGTGAAGGCCCATTCACAGTGTTTGCACCAAGCGATGAGGCATTTGCAAAACTGCCAGCAGGTACTGTGGAAAGTCTTTTGTTGCCGGAAAATCGCGACACGCTGGTCGCTGTGCTCACCTACCACGTGGTGCCAGGTAAAATCATGTCAGCCGATATTGCCGGGGCTACCACGGAAGTGGCCACTGTGCAGGGTGGCATGTTGGCCGTGAATGCGACCAATGGTGTTAAAATCAACGACGCTACCGTTGTCGCGGCTGATATTGAAACGGACAATGGAGTCATCCATGTCATCGACACAGTGGTGCTTCCGCGATAACTGACAGGCTTTTTATTGTTGCTGTAATGTTCGGCGTTGGCGTGTCCCAAGGGGCACGCTTTTTTTTAAAAAAGACTGCTAATTTTAAACTGCTTATCTGGAACCAACAGTATCAAAAAAATTGACTACTTTCCGCATATTGTCACGACTGCGTGCGATGAATAATGAATGATCCGCGCCTTCCAGTTCAACATAAACATGTGGCATCCCTATTGAGCGCATGCCTGCTACCCAGCGCCGAGTCAGTTCAACCGGAACCAACTCGTCATCTGTTCCCTGTAATACCAGAATGGGCACATCCCTGATCGCCTGCAACACAGTGGGTGACAGATTAGTCTGTGGTGCAGGGGCAGCCACTGCAAGTGCTGCGAACATATCGGGATTGTTCACTGCAATATGGTAGGTGCCAGCACCGCCCATGGAATGACCCCACAGGTACATGCGTTGAGAGTCTATGTTGAACTCGTTGCGAACCAGATCAATTACGGCCATGACATCCGCTTCGCTGTGACTGGCATGTACAGGATTTTCGGTCGGACGTGAACCGTACCAGCCCCGGCGGACATAACCCAGTGGTGTCACCACCATGAAGCCGTATTGTTCCGCATAGTCCAGAAACCCTTCGTAGCCCATCAGCCAGTCGTAGGTTCTGCCAAGTCCGTGCAGGGAAACGATCAGAGGGATCGCATCACCATTATTCTGGTAACTCGATGGCACAAAAATGGCGTAGGGCAGAGTCTCACCTGTTGGTGTAAACACATATTGACGATGTTGAACCCGCGGGTCATCAATCATGCGTTCGTCGTCGGCAGGCTCCCGGGCGGCGTGTGCGCAACTTGCCGCGAATAGAGCGATCAGCAACAAACCGGAAATGCGTATTTTTATCATGGCGAAAGCCCCTTGACAGCTGTGATTTTCAACTTGTTTTCGTAAAGTATTCAAACACGAGAGCAGCGTGCTCAATGTCATTATCATCCACGTCCAGGTGGGAAACAAGACGAATACTGTCCCGTCTACACGTCAGCGCTATCACACGGAATGTGCGTGGTGTTGAAAGCCGCTGGCCATGGAAGAACGTTTAGCGAGCCTGATCAGCGATAGCATTCTTCCTCGCCTGATTCCGGATATCGAGATATTGCCTTGGCGCCGCAACCATGTCCTGGCAGTTCAGGTGTATCTAAGGAGCCTCTGAATAAGTCTATGGTCACTCTGGTCTTCAGCCGATTTCGCTATCGAGGCGCACTTTCGCAGGCATGCGTCGGCCTGTCAAGAAAGTGCAACGAAGAGAGCGGAATCGGCTGAAGACCCCTTCGGGCGGGGCCTGGCGCGCCCTGCTGCCGCGTTGTCGTGCTTGCCAAGGGCTACGGCCATTGCCGGCGCACGACGCCTTGCAGCAGCGCGCGCCAGACTCCCGCAGAGTAACCATAGACTTATTCAGAGGCTCCCTAAGTTCTGGCCGACCCCATGACCTTAAAAGTGTCGACTGTAGGACTCAGGCAATACCTGCCACTGCCAGGTATTAGAAACATAACGTAGGAATATCAATCAGTCATCTTTTAAACCTTGTAAATTCGGAGTTTGAGTCCTAAAATACAAGGTATGATTAATCGGCAAATTACAGAAAAACTTCAAGCAGCCATCACACAAATGCCTGCAGTCGTACTGCTGGGGGCACGCCAGGTTGGCAAGACAACGTTGGCAAAAACCATTGCTAAAGGCATCGATTCAATTTACCTCGATCTGGAAGCTCCCGAGGATTTGCTGAAGCTTAGTGATCCCAGTAGTTTCTTACGTTCTCATGCCGACAAGTTGGTTATCCTGGATGAAATACAACGAAGCCCGGACTTGTTTCCCGTGCTGCGGGGGCTTATCGACAAAAACCGGGAGCAGGATCGTCGAGCAGGTCAGTTTTTGCTGCTTGGGTCAGCATCAATGGATTTGTTGCGTCAGTCTTCCGAAAGCCTTGCGGGCCGGATTAGTTATCTGGAGATGAGTGGCCTGAACCTGCTTGAGGTTGATGGTCAGCAACGGGAAAAACAGACCCTGTGGCTGCGAGGCGGATTTCCTGACAGCTATCTTGCTGCAGATGATGATCTGGCCATGGACTGGCTGGAAAATCTGATTCGTACCTATCTTGAGCGCGACATCCCGCAAATGGGCTTTCGTGTTCCTGCGGCAAGGTTGCGTCGGCTGTGGACGATGTTAGCGCATCTTCAGGGGGAGACCATTAACTATTCCAGGCTCGCCTCAAATCTGGAAGTCGATGCCAAGACGGTAACGCATTACATTGATATTCTGACGGATCTTTTGTTGGTCAGGCGCCTGGAGCCCTGGCATGCCAACGTCAAAAAACGATTGGTCAAATCACCTCGTTATTACGTGCGTGATAGTGGAATCTTGCATCGTCTGCTAAGTATCAATCGCTATGATGCTTTGTTGTCTAACCCCGTTTTGGGCAAAAGCTGGGAAGGCTTTGTCATCGAAAATATTCATTCTAACTTGCCAATCCGCGCAGAGACTTACTTTTACCGAACGGCTGCTGGTGCAGAGATCGATCTGGTGATCAAGATGCCTTCGTCTGAGATCTGGGCTGTAGAGATTAAGTATGGGGTTGCCCCTAAAATTGGCAAGCATTATAGCCAGACGTGTGATGCTGTTGGCGCAACGCATAAGTACATCCTTTATGGTGGCGAGGATGAATTTCCTGTGGGTAATGATATAAAAGTGATTTCATTGCCGGGACTTATGGAGAAACTTCACTTCGCAACAAGTCAATTGGGATGAGTGAATATCAATACTACGAGTTCATTGCCCATCGATGAGCCTCTGCCCCCGAACCATCTCCAGAGACTCCCTAATTCTTTACTTCCGGCCTGCGGCCAGAATATGTCAGAATGGCTTCCATGGTGTTGTGTTCAGCCTTTCCGTACACCTTTCGTAAAGTTCCAATCTGTACAGTTCCAATCCGTGAAATTCCATCAGCATTTCAACGCAGGAGGATTTATGGATAGACGCAAGTTTCTGAGCAGCATGAGTGCCGCAACCATCGCCTCGATTGCCGGTGCGGCCACCCTGTCGAAAAAAGCCGATGCCCTGGAAGAGGCCATGAGCCAGGCACTGGACAAACGCATCGCCACACCCTGGGCCTGCAACATCCAGCCCACTCCGGCGCGGATTCCCGGTGATACCCGCCCCTACTACCAGCATGAAGATCCCCGCCTGCCGAAGATGCCCGAGGCACCGACCCTGATGGATTTCTTCAAGCTGCGCTTCGCTCCCGCCAACCACGTATTGCAGTCCGCCAGGCTGGCCATGGTCAACGGTTACGAGGAAAAGGTGGTGCTGGCCTGCCTGCTTCATGATCTGGCCAACTCCCACCTGATGAAAACCGACCACGGTTACTGGTGCGCGCAGATGATGAAGCCCTATGTGGATGAGGAGGTGTCCTGGGCCATCGAGAAACACCAAGCGCTGCGCTTCTTCCCTGATGAGTCCGTCGGTTATGCCTATCCGGAGGCCTACATCGGCTTCTTCGGCGCGGACTACAAGCCGGAGCCCTATATCGTCAAGGCCTACGAGGAGGCACGCAAGCACAAGTGGTACATGACTTCACGCCAGATCACGATAAATGATCTGTATTCCTTCGAGGAAGGCGTCGAGGTGGACGTGGAGGATTTCACCGACATCATCGGCCGCCACTTCAAACAGCCGAAGGAAGGGCTGGGCTTCGATGGCAGCCCGGTGGCCCATATGTGGCGCACCATCATCTGGCCGAATAATTTTCTCTAAAAAGCCCTTCCCATGGCCTTCAACGGAATCGCCGTGGTTAATGAGACAGTGTCAGGCTGATGAATAATTCCAATATTTCCGGCGTATCGGAGAGCGATCAGCATCCGCAGACCCTGCAGCGGGCTGTGTTGTGGATGGTGCTGCTGAACGCCTTCACCACGCCGCTGATGCTGTCCGCCGCCAATATCGCACTGCCGGCCATAGCCGACGATCTGGGCCTGAGTGCCAATACCCTCAGTTGGATCCCGCTGGCCTACCTGATGGCCAGCGCCATGTTCGTACTGATGTTTGGCCGCCTGGCGGACAATCATGGTCGCAAGCGGATTTTCCTGCTGGGCACCGCAGCGGTAATCGCCAGTTCATTGTTCGCTGCCTCGGCGGTGGGCGCCGGCATGCTGCTGGCGGCGCGGTTTCTGCAGGGTGTCAGCGCCGCCATGCTGTATGCCACCCAGACCGCCCTGGTGATCTCCGTCTACCCTCCCCACCAGCGGGGCCGCATCATCGGGCTGCTGGTGGCGGTGATCTATATCGGGTTGGCAGCGGGGCCGCTGCTGGGCGGCGTGGTGATCGATCTGTTTGGCTGGCGCGCCGCTTTTCTGCTGCAAGTGCCCCTGGCGCTCATCGTGCTGGCGATAGGAATAGGGTCGGTACGCCCGGAATGGCGCGCGGAAAAAACGGTGCCCTTTGATCTGCCCGGCGCCATCACCTACAGCACGGCGATATTGCTGCTGTGTCTGGGGGTCTCGCGCCTGCCAGCGCCGGACAGTTCACTGTTGCTGGGGGCCAGCGCGGCAATGATTCTGTGGTTTGTAAAACAGGCCCGGCGCAGCGCAGCGCCCTTGTGGGATGTGCGGCTGTTTTTCAGCAATCGCGTGTTTACCTTCTCCTGCGCCGCGTCACTGATCATGTACAGCGCCACCTATGCCAACGTGGTGCTGCTGAGCCTGTATCTGCAGTACCTGAAAGACCTGCCGGCGACGATGGCAGGTCTGCTGATCATGGTGCAGCCTCTCAGCATGGCGATTCTGTCGCCCATCGCGGGCCGCTTGTCGGACCGCATTGAACCGCGCCTGCTGGCCAGTGCCGGGATGCTGCTGACGGCGGTGGGACTGGGGATGCTGGCCACGCTGAGCAGCGGCAGCCCCCTGTCCAGTATCGTGTTGGCGCTGCTGATTACCGGGGCCGGCTTCAGTCTGTTTTCCTCGCCCAATGTCAGTGCCATCATGGGCAGTGTGCCGCAGCAGCATTACAGCGGCGCCTCGGCGGCAGTGGCCACCACACGCTTGTTAGGCCAGCTCAACAGCATGGTACTGGTGACCCTGGTGTTGACGCTGATACTGGGTGGCGCGGCGCTGAGCCCGGATAATTACCCGCTGCTGGAACGCTCCATCCGTCTTAGTTTCACCCTGGCCGCCCTGATCTGCCTGCCGGCCATCGCGCTATCGCTGGCGCGGGGACGCATCCATGCGGACATAAAACCATGAATCGTGAATTGGAAGCGATTATTTGTTTATGGTTCCATCAATCCGGCGCGAATGGCTATGATGGCCAACTCAGCGCTGTTGGAGGCATTGAGTTTTTGTTTGATGTTGTAAAGATGTGTGCCAATGGTGCGTGGGCTCAGGGACATCACATCAGCAATCTCCTGTACCGACTGGCCTTTGGCCAGTGCGATAAACACCTTGAACTCTTTTTCACTCAACGCATCGACCGGGTTCCTGGATCCGGACACCTGCTCAAGCGCCATGGCCTGTGCGATCAGTGGTTCCAGATACAAGCCGCCTTTGTGCACCGAGCGGATTGCCTCCATCAACACGTCAGCTGCGCTCCGTTTGGTGACATAGCCCACGGCACCGGCCTTGAGTACGCGCCGGGCATGCATCACATCTTCATGAGCAGAGAGCGCCACGATTTTTTGTTGCGCGTTTTTGGCAAGCACCCTGTCAATGGCCTCAAGTCCACCTATGCCCGGCATGGAAATATCCATCACCAGCACATCGGGCGCCAGTTCCTGAAATCGTCTGACAGCCTCCTCGCCGCTTTTCGCCTCACCAACAACGTCTATATCGTGAGAGCTTTGCAGTAATAGCCTGAAGCCCATCCGGACAACCGCGTGGTCGTCCACCAGCATGACTTTGATACGCTGTTTGCTCATGAGTTGTCCGTGGCAATGGGTAGTGTTGCCAGCATTGAAGTGCCGCCGTCCGGGTTGCTTTCACACAGCACTTCACCACCGAAGGCCTGTATGCGCTCCTTGATTCCCAGGATGCCAAAACGTGCTCTCTCTGAGAATTCCATTCCCAGTCCCTTGCCGTCATCGCTCACGCGTATCTCCAGCTTTTTCAAAACCTTCTGTTTCAAAATCTCCTGTTTCAAAACCAGCGATACAGTCACATGCGATGCCGCCGCATGTTTGACGACATTGGTCAGGCATTCCTGTACAACACGATAAATGGCAATGTTCAATTTTTCGTCGAATTGATTCAGGTCATTCCCCAGGACCAGTTCAACGCTCAGCTGTGGATGCTGGTGCCGGTATTGTAGAACAAGTTCGCTGATTGCATCCGACAGCCCCAGGTGGTCGAGCGCACTGGGTCTCAATTGTCGAATCATCGAATGCACCACATCATAGATATGAGTGGCTACCTCTACGATGGTTTGTGCGTTTTGCCGGGTTTCATCGTGTTCGTTGCTGGCGCGTTTGGCAATGGTGGTACCTATGGTTCTGATGGCTGTCACACACTGACCCAGTTCATCGTGCAGCTCTCTGGCAATAGCCTTCCTCTCCTCTTCGAGTTTGACTTGAATCAGCTGTGTGAGCTTGCGACTCTGCTCCAACTCAAGTTCGGCTGCCATACGTTGCTTGTGCTCGGTCATGTCCCGGATGACGTAGATTTTTCCCAGGGTCAGCTTGCTTGTGGGGTCTATCAGAGGTGTTGTCGAAAGTGCCACCTCAACCAGCTTGCCTTGTTTTGTTGTAACCCGAGTTTCCATGTGCTCAACGACTGTTTTAGATGCATCATGCAGGCTTGGCGCTGAACATGCTGATTCCAGAATTAGGCCGGCATCTGAGCCGATAATCTCGTCAATCCGGTAGCCAGACAGTCTTTCAACGGCTTGGTTGCAGAATGAAATAATTCCGTCCGGGTCGCGTATCATGATGGCATCACTTGATTGTTGAGCGATCAACGCCAGGCGGGCATTCTGCGCCAGAGCTTCCTCCAGAGACGAGGCCATGCGATTAAAGGTCTGAGAGATGGCGTTGATTTCAGGCAGATCGCGGTAGTTTTTCAGACGCACCTGATACTTGCCTTGTTCCATCTGCGACATGGCGCTAACGATGTCTTTCAAGGGCTGAAGTGTGCGGCCAAGAATGCGAAACACGGCGACGCTCAACAACAAAAAAAAGCTCAGTAGAAAAAGTGCAAATCGCTCCAGCTCGTCCCAGGCATCCAGTACCGAGCGCGATGAATCTGGAGTAATCAGGATAGAACCCCCTGCCAGTGCCAGGCGAACCTCACCAATATCAGGTGCTATCAGTCTGGAAAACCATGCAGGTGCCGAGCGTCCCTCTTTATATTCGGAAGGAGGTGATTCATAGATCAGCGTCCCCTCTTGGTCGAACAGGCGAACCTCGTTGGCGCGTACACGACCGACATTGCCAAGATATTGTGTGAGGCTCACCAGAGGATCGGACGCGTCGGCCGAATAAACAGGTGATTGCAGAACGGACTGCAGCAACTGAATCGCCACCCGGGTCCCCGCTTCAATTTCCTGGTCAGTGGATTTGCGTTTGTAGTCAATCAGCATGTAAGCCATGGCGGCCATGCACACGATGCCTATGAGCAAGATGGCTATATTGACTCTGAAGCGCAGACTCATTCTCGTTTCCCCAACTGGCTGCGAAGAAGCCGGTCGCGAAGCCCGTCTACTTCCGCTTTCAAAACCGGGGCCAGACGGTCAGACATGGCCCCGTGCCCGGCATCAGGCACCAGGTGCAGTTTCGCCTGTGGCAAGCGCTGGCTCAAGCGCCACGCTGTGATCGGTGGGCACACCAGATCCAGCCCGCCCTGTACTATGGTCACCGGCATGCGAATATTGTGTGCGGCGTCAAGCAATGGGTCATCGGCCAGAAAACACTGATGTTGCAGGAAATGTAATTGTACTCTGGCCCTGTTCAGCAGTGGCAGGGACGGCAGTGTCGATACCTGAGGAGACGCCAGCGAATGCTGTTCGTTGTGTGATCCAGACCCGATTCTCATGAGTTGCATCTCGTAGTCTACCCAGTGTCTTGCGGCTTCACTGGCACGCCGTTCGTTCGTATCCTGCACTGCCTGATAATAGTTGCCCAGCAAATCGTCTCCCATGCCGCGGGCGAACCGCTGCCAGGCTTCAGGGGCAAAACGGGACAAGCCATGAGTGTACCAGGCGATCTCGTCGTCAGTGCCCAGAAAGATGCCTCTCAATATCAGTTCCTCGACACACTGTGGATAGCGCAGTGCGTAGGCCAACGCCAGTGTGCTGCCCCAGGAGCCACCAAACAAACTGATTTTACCGTTGATGCCCAGAGCGTTGCGAATAGTGTTGATATCCTCCACCAGCATCCAGGTGTCGTTCTCTTGTGTCTCACCGGCAGGCGCCGACTGTCCACAACCACGCTGGTCAAACAGCACAATGTCGAAAAAGTCAGGGTCGAAATAGCGCCGATGAGCCGCCCCGACATGACTGCCTGGACCACCATGCAGAAAGAAGATAGGGTGGCCACCCTTGTTGCCGCTCCGCTCGACATACAGCGAATGCCGGGATGATACCGCGAGCATCTGGGTGAAGAAGGGCTCAACTTCCGGATAAAGACTGCTGATGGAAAACTCCCCAAGAAACACGACGAACAGGATGAGACATCAAGACACTGGAGTCCGCTACGTGGGTTTATTTACATGGCTCTGACCATTTTGCCAATAGGTCAGGGTGGAATCTCATGAAAATCATGAGTCATTTTTACTGATAATGCTGCAGAGCCTTGGTGTCTGGCAAGGCGAGAATTGACGGGCAATATGTACCTACAAACTTTTACCAAGGAGAAGACCATTATGTGGACCAAGCCTGATTACTCTGAAATGCGTTTCGGTTTTGAAGTCACCATGTACTTTGCCAATCGTTAATCGAGCGGCAAACGTATTGGGATAAGCCACGGAGAGAGAGTTGCTTCGTAGTGGGGCTTCTTTCTCTCTTTTTATCGCCAGCCTGTTTTAGCGTGCGTCGTTTTTGCTGTGAACAGCTACGGCCACGTTTTGATTCCCCTGTTCATGTTAAGGCTATGTTATGAGGGTACGAGTATTGGGTTCTTCTGCGGGTGGCGGATTTCCGCAATGGAACTGCAACTGCCCCAATTGCGATGGAGTCCGCAAAGGCACCATCAAAGCGACACCACGCACACAGTCATCCATTGCCATCAGCAGCGACAATGTCAACTGGCTGCTGTTTAATGCCTCGCCAGACATTCTGATGCAGTTTCAGCGATTCCCAGAGCTGCAACCCGCCCGCACGATCCGTGACACCGCCGTTCGGGCCATCGTTCTCATGGATGCACAGATCGACCACACCACAGGTCTTTTTATGCTGCGTGAAGGCAAAACGCCGCTCAACATCTATTGCACCGACATGGTCCATGAAGATCTGACCCGGGGAAATCCGATATTCAATATTTTGGAGCACTTCTGTGGTGTGTCCTGGTACCCGATTCCGACAGCGCCCGGCAACAGCTTTTATGTGGAAGGCATCGCTGATGTGCGCATCACGGCTGTGCCACTGAGCAGCAAGGCGCCGCCTTACTCGCCGCACCGACATGATCCCCATGAGGGAGACAATATCGGTATACAACTGGAAGACATGCGCAGCGGCAAAAAATTGTTCTACGCGCCAGGCCTGGCCGCCATCGAACCACATGTGCACAGTTTCATGCAGAAAGCCGATTGCCTGATGGTCGATGGGACCTGTTGGAGTAATGATGAAATGCGCAAGCTCGGCATCAGCGACAAGCTGTCACTGGATATGGGGCATCTACCCCAGTCCGGCTCAGGCGGCATGATAGAAATCTTGAGACCGCTCAAGGCTGCACGCAAGATACTTATCCACATCAACAATACCAATCCCATACTGCATGAAGACGCCAGCGAGCGCGAAATCCTTAAAAAAGAGAGTATTGAGGTTGCCTTCGATGGCATGGATTTTACCCTGTAACTGATTTTTCGGAACTTTCCCAGATGAACGCCAATACCCCATGGACTGTCGAGCAATTTGAGGCAAAACTGCGTGAGAAAGAGAAGTGCTACCACATCTTTCATCCGTTTCATATCGCCATGAACAGCGGTCAATGCACAAGAACACAGATTCAGGGATGGGTGCTGAACCGCTTCTATTACCAGATCATGATCCCCATCAAGGATGCTGCAGTGCTGTCGAACATGCCAGATAAGGCGCATCGACGTTTGTGGGTGCAACGCATTATCGATCATGATGGACTGGACGGTGAGGGCGGTGGCATCGAAGCATGGATTGCACTGGCCGAGGCGGTGGGGTTGACGCGGGAGGAAGTGGTTTCTCTTGAAAGAGTGACACCTGGTGTAAGATTCGCGGTGGATGCCTATGTCAATTTCGCCAGGACAGCACCATGGCAGGAGGCTGTATGCTCTTCCCTGACAGAACTTTTTGCGCCCACCATCCACCAAAAACGCCTGGACAGCTGGCCGGAACATTACCCGTGGATTGACAACAACGGCTATCAGTATTTTCGTAAACGCCTTTCTGAGGCGCGGCGGGATGTTGAACATGGATTGCGTGTGACACTGGCGCATTTCAGGACAAGGGTGGAGCAGGAGCGAGCTCTTGGCATCCTGCAGTTCAAACTGAATGTACTGTGGACGATGCTTGATTCCATGCAGGTGACCTACGGAATCGGTGAGTCCCAGCGTGGTGCGATTGCGAGGATGAGCCTGTGAGCTTAACAAACAATCAGCCCTTGCGTTTTGCCAGACAGTACAAGCTGCAATGGGAGACAGCACAGGACGCCTATGTACTGCTTTACCCCGAAGGGCTTATCAAACTGACAGGCAGTGCGGGCGAAATACTCAAGCGCATTGATGGGAATGCCAGCGTGCTCGATATAATCAACAGCCTGCAAGTCGCCTATCCAGGCATTGACCTGCAACAAGACGTCATCGAATTTTTGGAGCATGCCCATGACAAAGGCTGGATCACCGTCGCCTGAGACCGTTAAAGGCCCATTATGGGTCAATGCAGAAATTACCTACAAATGCCCGCTGCACTGTGTCTTTTGCTACAACCCACTGAACTACGCATCAACCTTTGATGCAGAGCTGTCCACAGACCAGTGGTTGAAAGCCCTGCGCGAAGCCCGCGAACTGGGCGCAGTGCAACTGGGCATATCCGGTGGTGAGCCTCTGCTACGCGATGACGTAGAGGTAATTATCGCAGAGGCCAGCAAGATGGGTTATTATGTCAATCTGCTAACGTCCGGCATCGGGCTGACAGAAGAGCGACTTGCCGCGTTCAAAAAGGGTGGCCTGGATCAGATACAACTGTCGTTTCAGGATTCCACACGAGAGCTTAATGATTTTCTGTCCAGCACCAGAACGTTTGATCTGAAACAGAAGGTGGCCAGGCTGATCAGGCAGTACGATTACCCGATGGTGTTGAACGTAGTACTGCACCGTATGAACATTGACCATATGGAACAGATCCTGGAGATGGCCGAGAGTATGCAGGCAGACCACGTGGAACTGGCCAACAGTCAGTACTATGCCTGGGCGATGGAAAACAGGGAGTATCTGATGCCCAGCCGCGAGCAGTTGCAGCGTGCCGAAGTCATCTGCAACAATTTTCGCGCATGCCTGGGTAATAAAATGAAACTCTATTTTGTGGTCCCCGACTATTACGAAGAGCGCCCCAAGGCCTGCATGAACGGATGGGGTTCAGTCTTTCTGAACATCGCCCCGGACGGTCTGGCACTGCCGTGCCACGAGGCCAGAATGTTACCCGGACTCGAATTCCCCAATGTTCGTGAAAACGATATTCGCACTATCTGGTATGAGTCCGCAGCGTTTAATGCCTATCGGGGCAATAGCTGGATGAAAGAGCCTTGTCGCAGCTGCGATGAAAAAGAAAAAGACTTTGGTGGTTGCCGCTGCCAGGCCTATATGCTGACTGGTGATGCTGCCAATGCAGATCCGGTGTGCAGCAAATCGTCCCATCATGCCCTTATTGCCGATGCTGTTGCACTGGCACAACAACCCCGCGCGTCAGACGATGAAGTTCGCCCGCTTATCATTTTCCGCGACGACAGAAATTCACGCCAATTCTCGCATGAATAGGAGTCAGCGTGGATTGCTCCCGGGAACGTGTGCTCGGCGCACCAATCGATACATCATCTGATGACAGGGTATCCGCGTCGTGGCTGGATGCCGTGCTGTTTTCCTTGTCCGGTGTTTTCATATTGTGATCTGCTCGGAATTGATTTCATACCACGGCAGTACAGTGACATCAGAGCGTATCTGTTGACTGTTACCACCGTAAACCAGCCACGCCTTTCCGGCGGTCTCACCTGCCAGCTTTTTCCAAAACGCCAGCCCCTCGAAGTAATCCTTGTTGATGGTTTGCCCGGATTTTATTTCCAGCGGTGATAGCTTGGTTCCATGGTCGATCAGCAGATCCACCTCGTGTCCAGAACGATCACGCCAGAAGTAAAGGTTCGAGGTTTCACCCATGTTATAACGGGCCTTGAGCAATTCACTGATGACCCAGGATTCGAATAGAGCGCCCCGTTGAACATGGGTATTCAGTTGCTCGCTGTTTTGGATGCCGAGCAGCCAGGTGGCAAGACCCGTATCGAGGAAATAGAGCTTGGGCGTTTTGACCAGACGTTTGTTGAAATTCTGGTGGTGGGGTGGCAACAGATGCACGATATAACTGGCTTCCAATACGGATATCCAGGCTTTGGCTGTGTTATGCGTAATACCACAGTCGTTAGCCAGCGAGGAAAGATTGAGGAGTTGTCCGGTCCGGCCTGCGCATAATTTCAGGAAACGTTGAAAGGTTGCCAAATCCTGTACGTTGATCAATTGCCGGACGTCTCGTTCCAGGTAAGTGCGCACATAATTTCCATGCCAGGGATGTGGTTCAAGACCGCGGTCGAAGATGGGGGGGAAGGCGCCATCAAAGAGTATCCTATCGAGGTTCCGGCCAATTTTTTCCGTGCGCTGTAGCTCGTCGTAAGCCATAGGTAACAGTGTCAGCAGCGCGGCCCTGCCTGCCAGACTTTGAGTGATACCTGACAACAAGCCAAATTGCTGGGACCCCGTCAGGATAAATTCACCGGGTTGTCGTCGTTCATCGACGCGTGTCTGGAGATAAGAAAACAGAGCAGGGCATCGTTGCGCCTCGTCCAGGATGGCGCCCCCGCTAAACTGATTCAAAAAACCACGCGGATCCGTTTCAGCAAATTCCCTCTGGTCGAGATCTTCAAGCGATACATAACGGTGATCGGGAAAGGCATGCCTCACCAAAGTGGACTTACCGGACTGGCGAGGCCCGGTGACCACAACCACTGGATAGCTGCTGGCGAAGTGTTGAAGCCTGGATTCTGCGTTGCGGGGGATGTAGGTCATGGTGGTCTCTGCTTGTTTTACACGTCTGCATTGTGCTTAAAAATGGCTAATTGTCAATATTATTGCTAATTGGCCATTATGTGGTGTCTATTTCGATGACCCATTACCTGCGGGACACGCCTTGCGGCTAAGCGTTTTGCCACTATGGTTGTTTGCCCACAACTCTGTTACTTTATGGCTACAGAATTTTACTGTAACAGACTGATCGTTTGTCTCATTTGGTTAACACGACAACCTATTCTCCATCCACCGCACAGGGGATACCTTATGCAAACTTCATCCATGAAAACTTCGTTCCAGTTCGGATTGGCTACCGTTCTTGCGCTCCTTGCCGCAGGCCTGAGTGCCGGCGAGCGCGTTGGTGACTTTGCTCTGATAGATCACCAGGGAACCCAGCACCATATGGCCTGGTACGATGATCAGGCCGCCGTGGTATTGCTGCCCCAGGCAGTTGGGCGCACGGATCAGGCCGCACTGGCCGCCCTGCAGGGTTTGCAAGCCCGGTATGCCCAACAGAATGTGGTCTTCTTCCTGATCAATCCAGGGCAGCAAACCGATCGTGATGCGGTTGCCAGAGACATTGGCGAGGTGGATATCCCGGTGCTGATGGATGATGCCCAACTGGTATCCGAAGCGCTGGGCCTGGTGCAGATGGATCAGGCGGTTGTCTATGATCCCAAAACCTTCGAAGTGCTGTACCGGGGACCGGTTCAGGCCGAGCTGGAACAGGCGATTGAGCAGTTGAAAGCCGGCAATCCCGGTGAGCTGCTGGCAGTGGCGAGTGCGGGTGACATGATCAATTACGGTGGCGTCCAGGGTGCTTTCCTGTCCTATGCCGAGGATATCGCGCCGATCATTGCCGAGAACTGTGCCGAATGTCATCGCAACGGAGGGGTGGCGCCTTTCGCCATGGACAGCAAGCTGGCGGTGCAGGGCTGGTCGCCGATGATTCGCGAGGTGGTCATGACCCGACGCATGCCGCCAGGCCAGATTGACAACAAGGTCGGCCACAAGATGAAGAATGAAATGAACCTCAGTGATGCGGACAAGCAGAAACTGGTGCGCTGGGTGAATGCAGGTGCGCCACTGCAGGGTGAGGAAGACCCCCTGACCAGCCTGGTCTGGCCTGACAGCAAGTGGAAGATGGGTGAGCCGGACCTGATCGTGCAGATTCCGCCCCAGACGATCCCTGCGACCGGCGTGGTCGATTACATGGAAATCCCCGTTGATCTGGGCCTTAGCAAAGATCGCTGGGTGAAAGGCAGTGAGGTGGCTCCCGACAAAGCCGAGGTGCTGCATCACATCATCACCACGGTAGTCCCGCCGGAGGGTGCTGTGGATAGACAGACAGCTTTCCTGCAGGCGATCAATACCTTGCCGGCAGAACGTGCCCAGGCCATCCGGGCACAGATTTTTGCCGCAGCAGCTGCTGGCAAGCAACCGGATATTGACCGGATTTTCCGGGAAAACCCGGATATCGATGTAGGTGTTCTGTTGGGCGGGGGTGATATTGACCAGGCTTCCGTTGCCGGCTATGCGCCAGGCAACAGCGTGTCCTGGAATCCGGACGGGGTAGGTGGCCTGTTGCGCGCCGGTTCCAGCCTGAGCCTGCAGATGCACTACACGACTTCCGGTATGGAAGTGACCGATGCTACTGAGATCGGCATTTATTTCTACCCGGAAGGTGAAGTCCCGGCAGAGCGGATGTCAGGGGGTGTCGGCAATGCCTTTACCATCGCCATCCCGCCCCAGGCCAAGGACCACGAAATGGAACTGGTTACCTATGTGCCCAAGGAGGCCGAGATCCGCAGCCTGATGCCACACATGCATTTCCGGGGTAAGCGCATGTCGTTCACCGCCCTTTACCCCGATGGTTCCGAGGAACTGCTGTTATCGGTCCCGGCCTATTCTTTCAACTGGCAGCTTTCACATGAACTGGCTCAACCCCTGCGGGTTCCAGCCGGTACCCGGATCATTGCCAGGGGGGCTTTCGACAACTCTTCACAGAATCCGTACAACCCGGATCCCAACACGGAAGTGAACTGGGGAGAACAAAGCTGGGAGGAGATGTTCATGGGTTTTTATGACTGGAAAATAGTCAGCCAGGCCCATATCCAGGCAGAGTAGCTTGCCATGGGCGACCTGCCTGTCAGCGGTAAACGATCTGCCTGAGAGTGAACTCAACGGTTCAGGCTTCCGGTCTATTTAGCTATGCTATTCCCGACCCTGCCCAGTGCGGGGTCGGTTTCATTGATCGGAGCCTGCTGTTATGAATAAGCTATTGAAATACCTGTTGATTGCTCTTAGTGCCGTGTTGCTGATCGGAGCAGGTGGTATTTTGTACCTGCTCAACTGGGATCCCAACGCGCATAAAGACTGGATTGCCGGCCAGTTTCAGCAAAGCACCGGTCGGTCCCTGACCCTGGGAGGAGAGATTGGGCTGACGCTCTACCCCTGGCTGGGCGTTCGGGTGAATGATATTACCGTCGGCAACGTTGACGGCTTCGGACCTGAGCCTTTGTTCCAGGCGGAACATGCCGAGGTGCGCGTCAAGTTGTTGCCCTTGCTGCAACAACAGTATGAAATTGACACGGTCAGGTTGCATGGGGCGCGCATCAACCTGACGGTCAATGCAAGCGGAATCGGCAACTGGTCCAACCTGACGGAAACAGTACCCCTGGTCGATGGTGAAACACCACCCGCAGCCCAATCCGCCAACAACTTGTCTTCCCAGCCTTTGCCCCTGAGCAATATCATTCTTGGTGGTGTGGATGTGCGTGATGCCGCCCTGCATTACAACGATCTTGCACAAGGTGTCAGCTATCACATTACAGATCTCAATTTCAGCACGGATGCTCTGGTCTATGGGCAGCCCATCGAGTTGAACATGTCACTCCAGGCGGCTGCCTCCCGGCCCATGCTCTCGGCCGACATGGAGTTGACCGGTACTGTCAGTTACGATCTCGACAATGAAGTTTACGCCCTGGCACCGCTGGCACTTAAGGCCAGGGTATCAGGTGACACAATTCCTGACGGCAGCACCGACATTGCTTTGGACACAGCGCTGCGTCTGGACCTGGCTGCCGACACATTGACACTCAGTGATCTGGTGCTGACTGGGCCTGACACCCGCCTGCAGGCAAGCATCGATGGGCAGGGGGTGCAGTCCAGTTCTCCGGCCTATCGTGCCAGCATGGAACTGAGTGGTGCAGACCTGGCTCTGTTGTTCAAAATGGCCGATATCGAACCACTGGCCAGCCAACTGGCCGCGCTCAGCGACCGCAGTTTTGCCTTGAGCGGGGCAGCAACGCTGGACGGCGATCAATTGGAAATACCCCAACTGCAGGCTAGTCTGTTGGGCTCGACCCTGGAAGGTAATGTACTGGTCAGCAGGCTGCAGTCGGATTCGCCCTTGTTGCGTGGCAACCTGAATGCTTCTGGCCCTGATTTACCCACCGTGGTCGATGTACTGGGACAGTTGAGTGGCGGGCAGAACTCGCCCCTGAGTCAGGTGGGCCGCGAGCTGCGCCAGGTGCAGGACAGATCGTTTCGAGTAAGCACACAGTTTGATGCTGATCCCCAGGCTGGCAGTGTCAATGTGCCGGTTTTGCAGGCGCGCTTGTTTGGTACTACGCTGGAAGGCAATGTTGCGGCTACTGGCCTGCAATCTTCAACGCCTCAGGTGCGTGGTCGCCTGAATGGCAGTGGCCCGGATCTGCCTCTGTTGTTACAGATCGGCGGTCAGTTGCAGGGCAGTGACTCAAGCCTGGCCCAATATGGCCGCCAGCTGCGCACTCTGCGCAACCGGGAGTTCACTGTTGCGGCCAATTTTGATGCCAATCTGCAAAATGATGATATACAGGTACCTGAACTCACATTCAATGGTCTGGGCCTGGAACTGACCGGCAAGCTGTCAGCTCGCAATATGCAAAGTGATAATGGACTTATCGACGGCGCTTTGACCCTGCGCGGCGACAATATCAGAGCGTTGCTGCAGGCCATTGACCAGGGCGAGCTGGCTGAGTCCGTGCAGGGACTGTCAGTGCAAATGAACCTGTCCGGTTCCCGCAGCAGCCTGAGTGCAGGACCGTTGCAGGCTACGCTCATACTGTCCGGCCCTGCCATTCCCAACTCGCCCCAGCAACTCGTCTTGCGGGCCGGTGCGCAGGCGGATCTGGATCGGGAAACGCTGGTCGTGGATAATTTCAGCATTGCCGGGCTGGGACTCAACGCCAACGGGAAACTCAATGTAAGCAACTTATTGGGCGAACCGGAATACAATGGACAGATCAGCATTCCCGAGTTCAATCTGCGTACATTGCTGCGGCAACTGAATCAGGAAATACCAGCCACAGCAGACCCCAGGGTGCTGGAACAGATTGGCCTGTCAGCCTCCTTCAGCGGTGCGCCGAACAGTGTTGCCGTGTCTGATCTGCAGCTGCATCTGGATGACACGCTGATTCAAGGCCGGGCGGCCATCACCGATCTGAACCGTCAGGCATTGAGCTTTGATCTTGCCATCGATCAACTGAATGCAGACCGTTACCTGGCAGCATCAACCTCAGCATCAACCTCTGCAGGAGCCGGCACCTCGGGTCCAGCGAACGCACAGGCTTCTGCCATACCAGTGCAAACCCTGCGTAACCTGGTTCTGGATGGAAACCTGAGTGTGGGTAACCTGACCCTTTCCGGCCTGCACTTTGCCGATCTGAACCTGACGGCAACAGCAGATGCCGGATTGATCAGGCTCGAGCCTGTCAGTACCAGGCTGTATGAAGGTTCCTTTGCCGGCGCACTGAGTCTGAATGCCGGCACAGCAGTGCCCACCGCAGCGGTGAACGGCAGACTGCAACAGGTGCATCTGGAACCTTTGTTACAGGATCTGTTGTCCTCGGCCTATCTCAGCGGTCAGGGTAACGTAGAGTTGGCCCTGACCACCAGCGGTGCCGATCCACAGATCATGAAACGCAATTTGAGTGGCAGTGGCAGCATCGCTCTGGAGAACGGGATATTGCATGGCGTGGATGTGGGCACAGTACTGACCCAGGTCGAAACCATGTTGCGCAGCCGCCGGGTGATGGACGTCCAGCGTGGCCAGCAAACCACCTTCGACACCTTCAATGCCAACCTGGCGATAGAGGGGGGTGTAATTCGCAGCAATGATCTGCTGATCAAATCGCCAGGCTTTCAGGTAAGCGGGCGCGGCACCTTGCTGAATCTGAATGATGAAACCATTGGCTTTGATCTGGTTACCTCGGTCGATCGCAGCACAGCCACCCGCGATGATCAGGATTACGATATTGGTGGCTACAGCGTCCCCATCGCCTGTACGGGAGCCATGAGTGCGCCGCGCTGCCTGCCGGATACCAGAGAGATTGTGCGCACGGCACTGCAACAGGAAGTGCAGCGCCGCGTAGGTGGCTTGATCGAACGAGCCCTAGGCGTGGAAGAGCCGGCACAGCAACCGGCAGCCGACACTGCCGATACGACGGATGAAACAGCAGCCGAGACTCAGCCGAATCAATCGCAACAACCAGTAACCCCGCAGGATGTCGGCAGACAGCTGCTCAACCGGGCACTTGATCGCTTGAGATGAGTCATCTGACTGTTTCAATCCTGCCTGCTGATGTTCATCCGCAGAGGCATACCCTCGATGTCAAACTGATGTTGGTACTGACTGCTGTCGCTGCCGCCTTGTAATGTTGTGCACAGGGTTTCACCGGCAATATAGTCCAGATGGGCGCGGATGGCGGCATCGATTGCTGCGTCGGCCGTATAATCGATGCGGATGCGGTCGGTGACATTGAAACCGAGATCCTTGCGGGTTTTCTGGATACGGTTGACAACCTCACGTGCCAGCCCTTCAGCCACCAGAGCATCGTTCAAGCTACAGTCCATGTCGATGGAAATGAAGCGGTTGGACAGGGCTTCGGTGCCGGCCTTGGGCTCGCGGAAAAGCAGAATATCATCACCGCTGAAGATCTCGTCTTCAATCTCAAGATAAGCCTTATCCTGGAAGCGTTGCAATGTGCTGGCATCGAGCGATTCAATCAACTTTTTGAATTTGCTGAAGTTCTTGCCAAGACGTTTGCCCAATACCGGTGAATTGGGTTTGGCGTAGAAGCTGATGTACTCGGTTTCGGCTGTAGAGTATGTCACCGTTTTTACGTTCAACTCGCTCTTGATGTAATCCTCCAGGCGGGCGATTTCATCCAGCATGTCTTGATCCTGATGGATGATGGTAAGTCGCGCCAGTGGCGTCTTGGTCTTGATCTTGACCTGGTTGCGCTTCTGACGGCCAAGCAACACGATGTTCTGCATACGCGCCACTGCTGCTTCCAGTTTGTCCTGGATCAGGTTCTCTTTCGCTTCCGGGTAGCTGCACAGGTGTACGGACACCTTTTCCTCGCCTGCGGCAAAGGCCTTCAGTTCCTGAAAAATATGCTCGGCCAGGAAGGGGGCAAAAGGGGCCATGCTGAGGTTCAACTCATACAGGGTTCTGTAGAGTGTTTCGTAGGCAGCCGCCTTGTCTTTTGTCATGCTTTCGGCCCAGAAACGGGAGCGGTTCAGGCGGATGTACCAGTTGGTCAGGTCTTCGATAAACTCGAACAGGGCCGGCACCACGTTATACAGGCGGTAGCCGGCCATCTCCCTTGCTACGCTGGCCTTCAGGCTTTGCAGGCGCGAGATGATCCACTGGTCGGTGATATTGTCCGCACCGTCCACCGTGCCGTCCGATTTCCAGTTATCGATCTCGGCATAGGTCTTCAGGAATTTGAAGGAGTTGTACCAGGGCAGCAGGGCACGGCGTACCATATCCTTGACACCGCTGTCGGCAAAGCGCTGCTCCTCACCCTTGACCAGGCCGGAATTGATCAGGTACAGCCGCAGGGCATCGGCGCCGTATTCTTCCATCAGACTATCCGGTGGCGTGTAGTTCTGCAGGCGCTTGGACATTTTCTTGCCGTCCTGGGCCATGACGATACCATTGACGATGACGTTCTTGAATGGCGGTTTGTCAAACAAGGCGGTGCCCAGTACCAGCAGGGTATAGAACCAGCCCCGAGTCTGGTCCAGACCCTCGGCAATGTATTCGGCCGGGAAGCCGGCGTCGAACAGCTCCTGGTTCTCAAACGGGTAGTGCAGTTGGGCATAGGGCATCGAGCCGGATTCAAACCAGCAGTCCAGCACTTCCTCGACACGATGGTAGGTGCCGGGCTCACCTTCAATCCTGAAGCTCAAATCATCCACATATTCCCGGTGGAGGTCCTTGACGCGCACGCCACTGTACTGCTCCAGCTCATCGATGGAACCGATGCAGAGGCGCTTATCGCTGGTATCATTGATCCAGATCGGCAACGGCGTGCCCCAGTAGCGGTTGCGGGAAATACACCAGTCAATGGCATTATCCAGCCAGTTGCCCATGCGGCCGTCACGGATATGCTCCGGCACCCAGTTGATGCTCTGGTTATGCTGGGCAATGCGCGACCTGATCTGTTCTACCTTCACATACCAGGAGGGAATGGTGCGGTAGATGATGGGGGTATCCGAGCGTGGGCAGAACGGATAGCTGTGTACAATCACATCCTGATGGTACAGCGATCCGTCTTCTTTCAGCCGTTTGATGATGTGCTTGTCAGCCTCCTTGACATAGTGGCCGGCAAAATCGCTGACTTCATCGGTGAAACATCCACTCTCATCGATCGGGCAGACAATGGCCTCGATGCCATGGGCACGCATGACACGGTAATCGTCCTCACCGAAGGCAGGTGCCAGGTGCACAATACCGGTACCGCTGTCGATGCTGACATAATCATCGCTTAGAATCTGGAACGCACCCTCTTCTGCCAGGTGGCTGAAATAGGGCAGCAGGGGCTCGTAGTGCTTGCCGGCCAGGATCTCCCCCCTGGCTTCTTCCTCGACTACCAGGGTGCGATTTTTGCCGATGGCATCCAGCCGCTCTTTGGCCAGCCAGAAACTCAGTTTGCGCTCTTCATCGCGTACCTTCACGTAATCGATATGGGCGTTCACGCACAGGCCGAGATTCGATGGCAGGGTCCACGGAGTAGTGGTCCAGGCGGCGACATAAGCGTCCTCCCCTTTCAATTTGAAGAGCACCGTCACGACCGGGTCCTGTACATCCTGATAGTTGGAGCTGGCCTCGAAGTTGGACAGCACAGTGCCCAGCGCGGTGGAAAAGGGCACGACCTTGACGCCCTGGTAGATCAGTTCCTTTTGCCAGAGCTGTTGTACCACCCACCAGACGGATTCCATGAAGGATGGGTCCATGGTTTTGTAGTCGTTGCGAAAATCCACCCAGCGACCAATCCGGGTGATGGTTTTTTCCCATTCAGCGGTGTAGCGCTGGACGATGCCGCGACATTCATCGTTGTACGCCTTGATGCCAAGTTTGGCCACGGCTGCCTGGGCCGACATCCCCAGGCTCTTGTCGATCTCATGTTCAATGGGCAGACCATGACAATCCCAGCCGAAACGGCGCTGCACATAAAAACCTTTCATGGTGTAGTAGCGGGGCACGATGTCTTTCAGGGTGGAGCCGACCAGATGTCCATGATGGGGCAAGCCGGTGGCGAAGGGCGGGCCGTCATAGAAAATATAGGGCTGGCCCTGCCGGGTTTGTTCCAGCGACTGCTGGAATACCTGCTGATTCTCCCAGAATTTCAGTATCTCGTGTTCGGTTTGGACGAAGGAAAAACTCTCTGTTGCTGTACTGGCTTCGTTAGCCACCTGCGATGCTCCTGTGCTGCTGTCGATTGCCTGTTGGCGGTGTCAGGCCTGTTGGGGTTGTCAGGCCCGTTGGGGTTGTCAGGGGAGTGGACATAAACAAAAAAACCGCATGAAGTCAAATGTCTGTGCACACATTTATGCTTACCGCGTGCTCACATACAGGGTCCATCGGTTAGCCCGGGCAGTGTCAGCCTTGACTGCTTCGCTTTGCCAGGATTTCCCCAATACTGACATAGGAATCCAGCCGCATACCCTGCTGTGCAATTTCCGTCACCGTTGACGGCACCTTGATATCTGAACCATCAACAATGCGATTCATGAAATTGAACAGGGCACAGGTGCAAATGACATCGAAAAGATCGTCCTCGCTCCAGCCGGCCTGGTACACGACATCCGCATCAGCCTGCACTATTTTGGCGGGTGTCAGGGTCAGTTTTTTGGCATAGGCCAGGATTGGTTTGAGTTTTTCCGGAATGGCAGCCGAATCCAGGTCTTCATGCAACTGGTTCAGCAAAGCCTCATCGATACCGAACATGCTGGCGATACTGGTGTGAGCTCCATGGCAAAAATCACAGGCGTTCTGCAGGGAGGTATAGGCGGCAATCAGCTCTCTTTCCCCTGCGCTCAGGCCGGATTCACTGCGCAGAATGGCATCATGCAGAGCGAGCAAAGGGGCAACCATTTTGGGGAAACGGCTGAATATATGCATCAAATGGGCATCTTCCGGCAATGATGAAAAAACAGTCATGGTCTTGCTCCTGGCATGTTCTGATGAGGGTCATGGTGAAGGTTTGTTGAAAAGTCTTGTTGAAGATTCTGGTGATTGTCCTGTGGTGTATTGATCATCCGTGCCCAGTATGCCATAACTCCTGCTGTGGTTGCCTAATTCAACCGGCTTTCTTGATGCAGCTCATGATCATCATCAGGCATGGCTATACAGTACACGGGGAGGAAGCGCAGAGATGAAATCCGGAGACCAGACAGACCCTTATCAATCCGCGCTGGACAGGTTGCGCCGGCTTATCGCCGAAGCGCACGCAAACAAGATACTGGACGCGGAAGCTGCAGCCCTGGCCACTGCCGATACCTCGGCATGTCCGTCTGTGCGCATGATTACGATACTGGCGGTGGAAACTGAAGGCTTGCTGTTCTTTGCCAGTATCAAGAGCGGTAAGGGGCATCAATTGCTTGATAATCCAAAAGTGTCTCTGTGCTTTTACTGGCCACTGTTGCGCGAGCAGGTAATTATCGAAGGCAGCGCGAAAAAGCAGACAGAGGCAACCTCAGACCAGTACTGGCACCGGCGTCTGCGGGAAAGCCAGTTGGCTGCCTGGGCTTCAAGCCAAAGTGAACCGGTCACCGACAAGGGCGCAATCCGCGAACAGATCAAGGCCTACAAGTCAAAATTCGACTTCGACCCGGTCAGCCGCCACCCGGACTGGCATGCGTTCCGGATTGTTCCCGAGCGCATCGAATTCTGGCCGACGGGCTGGGAACGTTTGCGTGAACGGGTCAAGTACCTGTGTGACGCCGAAGGTCACTGGCACCAGGAAATGCTCAGCCCCTGAGCGGCAGACCCTGAGCAGTGCACTCAATGCGACAAGGTCTGCATTAAACCGGGCAACAAGACTTGAGCCAGGCGCTGTGCCCACTGTTGCGTATGGCGGTCTGTGCAGAGTTGATCACGGGACATTTCCAGCATCACATGAGGCAGGTCCTGCTTACCGGCATGGTACGGCAAAGTATAGTCCACACCCTGTTCTATGCTGTAGGGCTGATTATCGCCGACATCCGTGCCCAGGGTTTTTCTCAGTGACTCCAGCAGCGGGTCGGACAGGCGCCGATCGTTTCCTGAGCAGATGCCGATCGACCAGGGCCGCAATATGCCTTGCAGAACAGGGGTAAAACTGTGTATGGCCACAATTGTGGGCTTGCCTGGCTCACGCGCCTTGATCAGGGCAGCAATAGCCTGATGGTAGGGCTCAAACAGGTCTATCCTGCGCTCCCTGCGCTGTTCAGGGGTCAGTGCGAGATTGCCGGGAATGTGGACACCATCGCTTGTCTGCATAATCGAACCCGGGTGATCTGGCGCTCTGTTGCAGTCAATCAACAAGCGTGAGTAGTTGGCCAGTACCAGCGGGGCATCCAGCAGTTCAGACAGGCAGCGGGCCAGTTCCGCAGCGCCTGCATCCCAGCCGATATGATCCTGTAACTGTGCTGTCGTAAGCCCCAGATTATCGAGCATTCGGGGGACGCGATACGAGGCATGGTCACAGACAAGCACAAGATCAGGGCGACCAGCGGCATTGATGACTGTGCAGGCGGCAGGATCATCCCTGGTCAGCAACGGCATCTGCCCTTACCTTGAAATGAGTCAACTGGTTGAAACCGAAGGCGTTGCTGATGGCTACATCGGCCGCATCACGTCCCCGGGCGATCAGAATACGGCCGCGGCGGCGTTCGTTGTTACGGGGATCAAACAGATACCAGCGTCCGTCCAGAAAGGCTTCAAACCATGCCGCAAAGTCCATTACGCCATGAGGAGGTGGAATACCGATGTCGGTCAGATAGCCGGTGCAGTAACGGGCCGGTATGTTCATGCAGCGGCAAAATGTGATGGCCAGGTGGGTGTAGTCCCGACATACACCGTTGCCTTCTTGATAGGCCTCCCAGGCTGTCTTGGTGGACCGGGCATACTCATAGCCAAAATGAATATGGTGATGAACGAAGTCGCAAATGGCCTGTACCCGGCCCCAGCCCGATGGCGCATCAGCGAATAGCTGCCAGGCTGTCTCCATCAGTCGGTCGGTTTCACAGTAACGGCTGCCCAGCAGAAATATCAGAGTCTCCTCTGGCAGCATTTCCACCAGTTGCTGCTCGGCAGCTGGATTCACTTCATCCAGCTCACCAGAGTCATTGATCAGTGTTTCGGTGGAGATGCGCAGCTGACCTTGCGGGGCGACGATCCGACTGCACCAGTTACCAAAGCCATCACGGTAGGCCGCCACAGGGATGGGTGGGTCCGTAATGAGATGATCAGGGCTGACAAGATCGGAAGCGCGGGAATAATGCACACTCAGCATCAATATCATGGGTGTAGGTTTGGGGCAGGAATAGACCAGCTCGGCCCCTATGTGTATCTGCATACTGACTCTCACTCAGGGTTCAAACTGCCCCCGATGTCAACCATTGCGCAAGCGCACGACCAATGGCATCCGGCGATATTTCCTGTACATAGTGCCCGCCATAGACCATGACTTCGGTCTGGTTGCTGAAACCGCGCACAAAATCCAGCAGTGGCCCGCTGGACAGGATGGCTCCGGGGTTGGCCCGGACGAACAGTTTTGGCACCTGGCTGGCAGCAAACCAGTCGGTATACGCCTGGACCAGGGCAATGGTATCGGCCGGGCTGTTGCCTCTGGGCAATTCGCGGGGCCAGGTCAGCGTTGGCCGGCGGCTTTCACCCGGTTGCAGATAGGGGCGACGGTACTCGGTCTTGTCGGCTTCACTGAGATACAGCTGCAGACCACCAATCAGTATCTGCTCAATAAATACATTGTTCTGCAATACCGCTTCTTCGCCTTGTGGGGAGCGGAAAATGGAGAATATGCCCTGTGTGGGCTCCGGGATAGTGGGGGAGCCTGATGGGCTCAGAATGGCTTCCATGTAGGCGATACCGCGAATGCGCTCCGGGAAACGCTGGGCATAGCCCAGGCCAATGCCGGATCCCCAGTCATGGATTACCAGGGTCACCCGCTCGGTCACGCCAATGGCGTCCAGCAGGTCGATGATGTAATCCAGATGAACACTGTATTTGTAAGCTCCGGGGCCACTGTTTGGGAGTGGATCGGAGTCGCCCATGCCGACCAGATCCGGGGCGATGCAGCGGCCCAGATGCTGCACATGGGGAATGACCTTGCGCCACAGATAGGAAGAGGTGGGATTGCCATGCAGAAACACAATGGGGTCGCCAGTGCCACCGGATTCATGATAGGCCATCTCCAGACCCCGTACCCGGACTTTGCGCTTCTGTGCAGCCCATGAGATTTCCTGTGCAGTGGCTGGACTTGAACCCAGTGTCAATGGCAGGGCTGCTGCGCTACCGGCCATCATTGCTGCGCGAACCAGATTGCGCCGACTGAATTTCAACATGGGGTATCCCTCTTTGGTATATTATTTGTGGACATGGCGGGAAGATTATAGGAACTGTGCCAATGATACCAGCGTACCTGTTGGTTTGATTGAGGATATCCTCTTAATAGAATAGCCACCTATAATAGTTTGTTGCAGCGCAAACTTGGCCGCCGTAAGACCCTGTAAGCTCACTGGGCAGCCAATGGGGAGGAAAATAGGAGCTGTTTGGAAGGATTTTCCTTGCCAGCTTGCAGATAATTCGCCCCGTGAGTTCAGTTGCATTCATGGTTCTCTGTGCTGGGATCTTGATGTACATGCTTGAAAGCAAATAAATAAATATAAAAAAGAAAGTATAAAAAATGGGCGGGTAAATCGGGAGTAGTACACAAAAAGCTCAAAAATCATTGTGACAACATCAAAAAGAACGGAGAGATTATGAAAAAATTCCACACTATACCTATACCTTCAAATCAGTACCTCTTTCTACGCAAGCCCTTAGCCGTTGCCGTGATGGGGGCCTTGGCATCTGTCATGACCCCTGTGGTCAGCGCGCAGCAGGAACCGCAAATTGAAGAATTGGTTGTCATCGGTTCCCGTGGTGCGCCGCGCAGCGCCATCGACTCTGCAGTGCCGGTGGATGTATTCAGTGCTCAGGATTTTCTGGATGCCGGCTCCCCCGACCTGAATAACCTGCTGCGGGATTTGATTCCCTCCTTCAACGTGGATGAGCAGCAGATCAACGACTCCAATAGCCTGGTGCGCCCGGCGACCCTGCGTGCCCTGCCAGCGGACAACACGCTGGTTCTGGTGAATGGCAAGCGCCGCCACCGGTCGGCAGCCGTGCAATTCGGCAACTCAGGTGTCCAGTTTGCGGATATTTCACAGATCCCGAGCATTGCTTTGCGACAAGTGGAAGTACTGCGGGATAACGCCGGCGCCCAGTACGGTTCCGATGCCATTGCAGGGGTAATCAACTTCAATATGAAGGAGAACCGCGATGGGCTGACTGTCGAACTGAAGAACGGAATCCATTCGGACAAGGGTGATGGTGAGCTGTTCGAGTTACGCTTCAACAAGGGGCTCCCTCTGGGGGATAACGGATTCCTCAGTATCAGCGGCGAAGCTGTAGAACAGGATGTCACTAATCGTCGCATTCAACGCCAGGACGCGGAGAACATTCGCATGGCAGGCAACACTGATGTGCTGCCTTTGGTCATGCCAGGTGGTCTGCCGGACACGAAGCGTTTCAATGTGTTTGTCAATGCCGGTATTGAACTGAGCCCCAACCAGGAGATCTATGGCTTCGGCAATTATTCGGAGCGGGATACTGAGTTAGGATTTTTCTTCCGCAACCCGGAAAATACCGGCGGCATCTTTACCCGCAACAATGATGAGGGTCAAAGAATACAGTTGTTCATGGACCTTTCCGGAGCAAATGATCCGCTGAATAATTGCCCGCAGATCCGTACCGGTGTCGATCCGGTTACCGGAGTCACCAGCTCAGTGGCTGCCCGGCTTGCTGGCGAAGCAGATCCCAATTGCTTCACCTTCCTGGAGATGTTCCCTGGTGGGTACACACCGGTTTTCGGTGCGGACATCATAGATTTTGCTCAGGTACTGGGCGTGCGTGGCGAGTTCGCCAATGGCACACGCTACGATTTCAGCGGCAATTTCGGCTTTTCCGAAGTGACTTACAAGCTCTTTAATACGACCAACCCCTCGCTGGGGCCGAATACGCCCACCAGTTTCGAACCAGGGCGTTATACCCAGCTGGAAAATACCCTGAACGCAGACTTCGTGACCCCGGTGGATATCGGCTTATCTGCGCCACTGCAAGTTGCCTACGGTTTGGAGTGGCGACGTGAGACCTTCAGGACCACCAGTGACGACCCAGACAGCTTTGTTGTCGGCGAATTCGCCCTGACTCAGTCGCTGGGTATCGGCTCCAACGGCTTCCCGGGTTTCAGTCCCCAGCAACAAGGAAGCTGGAGTCAGGAGAGCCGTGCTGTTTATCTTGATGTGGAATTGCAGCCCATCTCCAACTTGTTGCTGAATTTCGCGATTCGCCACGAAGATTTCTACAATACCTTCGGTGAAAACACGGACGGTAAGTTTTCCTTCCGCTATTCCATCAACGAAATCTTCAACATTCGCGGTAGCATCGGTACAGGTTTCCGGGCGCCACCTCCGGGCCAGGCCAATATCGTCAACATCAGCACCGGCATTCTGGATGGGGTTCCGGTCAGTGACGGCCAAATCCCGCCCACCAATCCTATCGCACGCTTGTTCGGTGGTGAGCAGTTGGCACCAGAGGAATCCGACAGTTATGCCTTCGGCTTCACCGCTGATTTTCCTTTCGGGCTTGAGCTGACCGTGGACTGGTACCAGATAGAGATCGATGACCGCATCACCAACTCGGGCTCTATTGAAATTACGCCCGAGACCGCTGCGCAGATTGAAGCGGCCGGCATAACCGGTGCTTCAGACTTGACCCGTTTTTCTTTCTTTACCAATGACATAGATTCCCGCACCCGGGGTGTGGACCTGGTGGCGAGCTATGCTCATGACTGGGGTCGGGCTGGCCGCAGTACGTTCACCCTGTCCCATGGCTGGAAAGAACAGAATCTGACCGATTTCACTCCGGGCATCCTGACCCGGGGCCAGCAGCTTTCCCTGGAGAAAGGCACACCGGACAACCGAACCATATTTCGTTATGGACATCGTATCAACGACTGGCGTTTCGGCTTTTCTGCCAATTGGTTTGACACTGAAATTGTCACGCCTTCCAATGCTAATCCCAGCCGTGATCACTACCTCCATACCGAATGGATTGTTGACCTGGATGCGGAATACACCTTTCGTAACCGCTACAGCATCACTCTGGGAGTGGACAATGTCTTCAATACTTTTGGCGAACGTCTGGATGCAAAGGATATCGGCACCAGCACGTCCAACAGCAGTAAGTACCTCCAGGGAGCGTTCGGAACCGAAGGACGGTTCGTCTACGCCCGCCTGAAGTTGGACATTTAAAGGAAGCGCCGAACCCCCAGCAGTGGGGTCGACAAGGAGGCGTGCCAACCGATGGGTTGGCACGCCTCTTTTTTTTGGGTTTCTTTACGGTATTTTCCCGTGTCCCGTGCTTGCCTCTTCACCTGTCTTCAGCACGAAAGTACATCAACGCGGCCTGAAGGCGAAGCGCGTCAGCTCCTGCTTTGGCTCGGACCATTCGGGTGCAAGCTCAGAAGCCTTCAGGTAGTCGAGGTAGGCTTCGCGGGTGTGGCCAAGTTCCTCATGTGCGATGCCTCGTACATAATAGACCCGGGCGATTTCAGGGACAGCGCCTGGAGTGGACGGCTTGTTTTGCGTTGGCGCCAGGCCTTGTCTGGGATCATCGATGCCCAATGCGATGCTGCGATCGGCAGCGGCAATACTCTCGGCCCACTGCTGGCGCAAGTTGAAGATATAGGCTCGATTGATGTGGGCCTGCACCATGGTGTCGTCCAGGCGCACAGCTTCGTCGAAGTCGGCCAGGGCGGCGTCGAGGGCGCCGGCGGCGAAGTGGAGTACACCGCGATTGGTATAGCTGGCAGCAGGGCTGACACCCTCGCTACTGCCTTCGCGGATGGCCATGGTGCAGAGTTCGAGTGGTGAAAGCGGTACCCTCGAACCGACAATTATGATTCCGGCCGGATCGTCGGTATCGTGAGCGGCGCTCGAACAAAGCTCGGCATAACCTCCTTCGAGGAAGGTGATTGGGCTGGTTGGCTGGGCCTGTGCGATGGCACCGGCGAACGCGATGGGAATGCTGCCATAAAGGATGGTGAAACGTGTTCTAACGCGTGTGTTCAAGATGAACCTCCTGTGCGTCACCGCCTGCTGATAGGATTAGGACCGGCGCGGGCAATACTATTTTGCCAGATGGCCTGCGTCGAAACGGCTACCGGTGCCCAGGGAACGGAGAAACCGGTTGTCACCGTTTGATTCTCGGACTATGACTGTGCGTTGTCAATCGGGTTCCTACCGACTTTGTAGCGTAAGTAAACAGCATGACCAGAGTGATCGTAGACTTATTCAGAGGCTCCTTGACATGATAATGACAACTACAGAACCTTCCCATGAGTACTGGATGCAGCAGGCTTTTGTGCTTGCCCGGCAGGCAGGTGAGACAGGCGAGGTGCCGGTAGGGGCTATTCTGGTTGCCGGGGGAAAGGTGCTTGGCCGTGGCGCCAACAGACCAATAGCCGCACATGATCCGACTGCCCACGCAGAGATTCTGGCCCTGCGGGAAGCCGCTTTGTTACGCCAGAACTATCGCCTGCCGGGGAGCATTCTGTATGTCACCCTTGAACCTTGCACCATGTGTCTGGGAGCCATGATCCATGCCCGTGTCCAGACGCTGGTATTTGCTGCCAGAGAGCCTCGTTTTGGGGCTGTGGTCAGCCAGCGGCAGTTGCTCGATCAGACCGCTTTCAATCATCAGCTGCAGTGGCAGGAAGGGCCTCTGGCTGCCGAGAGCGCGGCTTTGCTCAAGGAGTTTTTCAGGCAAAGACGAGGATGATCGATAGTATTCGGGGGCAATCAATGACTGATTTTTGGCAGCAGATCGCTTATCATTGGCGCATCATCCAAACCCGCGTACTCCCAACGTGTACCCCCAACGTGTACCCCTATTTCAAGGCCATATCACCATGCTAGTTCTGAGCGGAGCCAGAGCGCTTTCCCCGTTTAAAACCAGAAAACTGCTGCATACCCTCCAGCAATACCTGTCTCAAGTCACTGCCATTGATTCCTGTTTCATCCACTTTATCGAGAGTAAGGCTTCGCTGACAGAGCTTGAGCTGAGCAGGCTGCAACAGTTGCTCGACTATGGTCAGGAAAATGCGGTCGCAAGCAGCACGGTCGATAAGGCCAGCGCAGATGCATCAGCCGTTCTGCTTGAACGCCAGGTCATTCCCCGCCCGGGCACCATTTCACCCTGGTCCAGCAAGGCCACGGATATTCTTCGTCATTGTGGCCTGGACAAGATCACGCGTATCGAGCGGGGTATCCGCTTCAGCATCAGGGTCAGTTCATCCCTGTCAGCTGAACAGGAACAGTTGCTGGATACGATGCTGCACGATCGCATGACCCAGACTGTGATCAGCAATGCCGAGGAGGCCAGCTGTCTGTTTGAGCAGGCTCAACCGGTACATTACAGCACGGTGGATATCAAGCAGGAAGGCAGGGCGGGTCTGGAGAATGCCAACCAGCGTCTGGGGCTGGCTCTGGCCGAAGATGAAATAGACTACTTGTTTGAAAGTTTCACCGCCCTGGCCCGCAATCCAAGCGATGTGGAGCTGATGATGTTCGCCCAGGCCAACTCAGAGCATTGCCGACACAAGATTTTCAATGCCAGCTGGACTATCGATGGGGTTGATCAGGCGCTGTCCCTGTTTGCCATGATCCGCAACACGCATGCGCTTGCTCCAGACAAGGTGCTGTCGGCGTACAAGGATAATGCAGCGGTCATGGCAGGGCAGGAGGGTGGTCGTTTTTACCCGCATCCGGACAATGCGGAGTATGTCTATTGCCGGGAACCCATCCATATTCTGATGAAAGTGGAGACCCATAATCATCCGACGGCGATCGCGCCTTTTGCCGGCGCTGCAACCGGCAGTGGTGGCGAAATTCGCGATGAAGGGGCAACCGGCACGGGAGCCAAGCCCAAGGCAGGCTTATGTGGCTTCAGTGTATCCAATCTGCATATTCCGGGTGCCGTGCAACCCTGGGAAGAAGATTTTGGTCGGCCGACCCATATCGTCTCGGCCTTGAACATCATGCTGGAAGCACCGATAGGCGCTGCCGCCTTCAACAATGAATTCGGTCGGCCCAATCTGTGTGGTTATTTCCGCACCTATGAAGAAAAAGTACCCTCGGCTGGCGCTTTCAGCCAGGACGGCATGGAAGTGCGGGGATACCACAAACCCATCATGATTGCCGGAGGAATCGGGAATATCCGTGAGCAGCATGTCGACAAGAAAGACTTCCCGGCTGGAACCAGGCTGATTGTGCTGGGCGGGCCAGCCATGTTGATTGGACTGGGGGGCGGGGCTGCCTCCTCGATGAGCTCAGGCAGCAGCAATGAAGAGCTCGATTTTGCCTCGGTACAGCGTGACAACCCGGAAATGGAACGGCGTTGCCAGGAAGTCATCGACCGTTGCTGGCAGCTTGGCGACCAGAACCCCATTCGCTTTATTCACGATGTTGGTGCGGGCGGGCTGTCCAATGCACTGCCGGAACTGGTCAAGGATGGCAATCGGGGAGGCAGTTTTCAGTTGCGTGCGATACCCAGTGCCGAGCCGGGCATGTCGCCGCTGGAAATCTGGTGCAATGAGTCACAGGAGCGCTACGTGCTGGCCATAAAACCGGAAGACATGGCACGGTTTGAAAAGATATGCAGGCGTGAACGCTGTCCCTATGCCGATGTGGGTGAGGCTACCGGGGAGCATTTCATTCGTTTGCAGGACAGTCATTTCAATGATGAACCCATTGCCCTGCCGATGAGTATTCTGTTTGGCAAGCCGCCCAGAATGCATCGCCAGGCCAAGTCCACAAGCGTAAAAACGGTGGCCTTGAATACAGCCGGGATTGATCTGGGCGAGGCCATTGAACGGGTGCTCAATCTGCCCGCAGTTGCCAGCAAGAGTTTTCTGATTACGATTGGAGACCGTTCCATCACCGGTTTGGTCTGCCGCGATCAGATGGTGGGGCCGTGGCAGGTTCCGGTTGCCGATGTGGCAGTCACCGCGTCAGCTTTTGATGGCTATTGCGGTGAGGCGATGGCGATGGGGGAAAGAGCTCCGCTGGCCTTGCTCAATGCTCCGGCTTCGGGGCGTATGGCAGTTGCCGAGGCCATCACCAATATTGCTGCTGCGGCAATAAGCCAGATTGGCGATATCAAACTGTCAGCCAACTGGATGGTGGCAGCCGGTCATCCAGGGGAAGATGAAAAATTGTACGCGACGGTCAAAGCCGTGGGTATGGAGCTGTGTCCCGCCCTGGGCATCTGTATTCCGGTAGGCAAGGACAGCATGTCCATGCGCACGGTCTGGGAAGATGCCAATGGCACCAGGAGCAATACTTCGCCACTTTCCCTGGTGGTTTCTGCTTTTGCACCAGTCAGCGATATCCGCAAGACAGTGACCCCGCAGTTGCGTACCGATTGTGGTGCAAGCAGCTTGTTGTTGATTGATTTGGGGCGTGGCCAGAACCGGACCGGGGGTTCGGCGCTGGCCCAGGTGTATCGTGAACTGGGCGAGGTTCCAGCAGATATCGATCAGGCAGAAGATTTGTGCAATTTCTTCAAGCTGATCCAGGCGCTCAACGCGGCGGATTTATTGCTGGCCTACCATGACCGCTCCGATGGTGGTTTGCTGGCCACTCTGGTGGAGATGGCTTTTGCCGGCCATTGCGGCCTTGATATTCAACTGGCGGAGTTGCTGCACGCGGAAACCGATCCGGTACAGGTGCTTTTCAATGAGGAAGCCGGGGCGGTGATCCAGGTGGCACAGCAACGGCTCAATGAGGTCTTGCAGCTGGTCGAGCAGTTCAATCTGGCCGGCTGTGTCAGCCAGGTGGGCGGGCTGAATGAGCGGGATGAGGTCCGGGTGCTGGCGGCTGGACGGTTGTTGTTTGAAAGCCCGCGCAATGTCCTGCAGAAGCAGTGGGCGCAGACCAGTTACCGAATGCAGTCCCTGCGCGATAATTCCGAGTGCGCCAGGCAGGAATACGAGCGTCTGGATCAACTGGATGACCCAGGAATTCCGGTTCGCCTGACTTTTGATCTGAATGAGGATGTGGCTGCTGCCTACATCAATACAGGACTGCGTCCAGCAGTTGCTGTACTCAGGGAACAGGGCGTCAATGGTCAGGTGGAGATGGCGGCGGCATTTGATCGTGCCGGTTTTCGGACTGTGGATGTGCATATGCAGGACATCATTGACGGGAACGTCACACTGGAGAATTTCAATGCTCTGGTTGCCTGTGGCGGATTTTCCTACGGGGATGTGCTGGGTGCCGGAGGCGGCTGGGCCAGGTCGATTCTTTTCAATGATCGGCTCAGAAAGGTATTTGCTGATTTCTTTGCTCGAGAAAATACCTTGTCCCTTGGTGTGTGCAATGGCTGCCAGATGATGTCTCTGCTTAAGGAAGTGATACCTGGCGCTGAGCATTGGCCGCGGTTTGTCAGAAATATGTCTGAGCAGTTCGAGGCCAGGGTCAGTGTTGTGAAGATTGTCGAATCGCCGTCGGTTTTTCTGCAGGGCATGGCCGGTTCAGTGTTTCCTGTGGCGGTGGCGCATGGTGAAGGACGGGTGCTGGCTGAGAATGACCAGGCCCTGGCACAGTTGCTGGACCGGGGTACGCTGGCAATGCAGTATGTGGATAATCAGGGGCGGATTACTGAGCATTATCCGGAAAACCCGAATGGCTCACCGGCAGGTATAGCGGGTGTCAGCAGCAGGGACGGGCGGGCAACTATCATGATGCCCCATCCAGAACGGGTTTTTCGTTCCTGTCAGAATTCCTGGCATCCGCAGGATTGGCAGGAGGATGCGCCAGCGATGCGGCTGTTCCGAAATGCCAGGGTCTGGTTGGGCTGATCAGGGGGAGACGGTATGTACAAGTTGTGTTTTTTTGTACCGGAAAGCCATGTGGAGAGTGTCAAGACAGCCGTATTTGGCGCCGGAGGAGGACGGATTGGTGACTATGACTGCTGTGCCTGGCAGACCCTGGGTGAAGGCCAGTTCAGGCCAGGCGCCCAGGCCAGGCCCTTTATCGGACGGAGCGGTGAGGTGGAAAGAGTTGCTGAATACAAGGTGGAGCTGGTCTGTAGTGAGGAATTGATTCATGCCGTTCTGGCAGCCATGAAGCAGGCGCATCCCTATGAAGAGCCGGCTTATGATGTCATGCGTCTGGAAGTGTTATGACGGCAGGTTCTCAGGCTACTTTTCGGGCTCTTTTTCAGGCTCGGTCGTGCTGACGAGGGTGACTCTTGGAGCCCAGTCAGTATCGTGGTGAACATCGCATAGCCTGACCGGAAAACTGCCTTGTTTCAGATCGGCAAAATAATACTGCAGAGTACTGCGTATTACGGTAAATGCCAGCTCTTCCCAGGGTATTTCCTCTTCAGTAAACAGTTTCACCTCCATGCTCTCATGTCCTGGCTCAAAATCCAGCCCTGCCAGCTGGGCCCGGAAAAACCAATAGACCTGATTGATATGGGGCAAGTTGTACAAGGTGTAGAGTGAATCCTCGGTGATGATGATTTCCGCGCCTGCTTCTTCAGTGGTTTCGCGTACAGCTCCATCCAGGGTGGTTTCACCATTTTCCATGAAACCAGCCGGCAAGGTCCATTTGCCCTTTCTGGGTTCGATGGCGCGCCGGCACAACAATACCTTGTCTTCATACCAGGGCAGGGTCCCTACGATATTGTTGGGGTTCTGGTAGAAAACGGTATTGCATGCCGTGCAGCAATAGCGCAGTTTGTCATCCCCGTCGGGAACCTGGTGAACCAGGCGGGCAGCACAGTGCTGGCAATACTTCATCAGCGGACCTATGTTCTGGTTGAGTAGAGGGCTTCAGGCTGTATTTGGCGAAAGCGAGTCAACCCGCATTGTAAAAAATCACACAGAGTCTAACATGGCTGCCTAACAGCAGACAGGGAAAGACTGTTATCATTAACCCCGTTGAAGTTGATAACCTGGAATCACATTACTGGAGGTTGGAAATGTCACTGAGAATCAATGATGAAGCGCCTGATTTTACTGCCGAAACAACACATGGCACACTGCGTTTTCATGAATGGATCGGAGACAGCTGGGCCATTCTGTTCTCTCACCCCAAAGACTTCACCCCGGTTTGCACGACCGAGCTGGGCTATATGGCCGGGCTGGAAAAACAGTTTGCCGAACGCAATTGCAAGCTGATAGGTTTGAGCGTCGATCCAGTCATAAATCATGCCAAATGGGCAAAAGATATCGAGGAAACCCAGGGGCATGCAGTCAACTACCCAATGATCGGGGACACCGATCTCAAGGTTGCCAAGCTGTACAATATGTTGCCTGCCGAGGAAGAAGGGAGTGCGGAAGGCCGTACCGCTGCCAATAACGCCACTGTGCGCTCGGTATTCATCATCGGGCCGGACAAGAAGATCAAATTGATGTTGACCTACCCGATGACCACGGGTCGCAATTTTGATGAAATTCTCAGGGTTCTGGATTCCATGCAGCTTACGGCGCGACACAAGGTGGCGACCCCGGTGAACTGGCAGCGTGGCGATGACGTGATTATCGTGCCTTCGGTTTCTGATGATGAAGCCAGACAGTTGTTCCCGGACGGATTTACCACGATCAAGCCGTATCTGCGTACCACCCGCCAGCCTTCCTGAGCAGCTGACGGAGCGCGTCAGGATATTTTGCTGCGGCGGTCAGCAAGCTGGATGAGTTCTGCCGTTGCGCCCTGACTTTTCCTTTGCAGAGTGGCAAAGGGGTCGCGCAGGCATTCATGCAACTCTACGAAGGAATCATGCATCAGGGTGGACAGTTTGATGCAGCGAGCCTCGGGGGTCTTGGCTCGCCTCAGCTCCATGTTGATGCGAAATTGCAGCCCCTGCAGTCTGCGGCGCCTGAACTCTGGAGATTGATCGAAAATCTCGTTGGTCAGCTCGGTACGTAGTTTTTCAAGTGCTTCGGGGTCTGCTTGGTGCATCGATACCAGCGTATCAAAATCAGGCAGCTTCCTGGTCCGTGCCTTCTTGCTCATCTCGGGATCTCCTTTGATGTCACGCGCTTTCCGCGTTGTATCAAGGTTTACCCGATTCTATATCCTGTTGATTTCACAATGCAATCTGAATTGCTTGGAAGTCATGAACGCTTCCACCGCACGCAGGCGGTTTTCCGCCTGCTGCAGGGTGCTTGCACATTCCTGCAGCGAGGCATGGTTTTGGGCTGCTTTCTCGGCCTGCATCTGTTCTTGCTGCTTGTAGGTATAGCCCTTTGGCCGTTCGGCTATCACCATCCAGCCGATAATATAGGCCCAGAAGGTGAATGGTCCGAACAGGAAGAAGGACAGCAGGGTCAGCAAACGCACAATACCTGGGCTGATGTCCAGATAGTCGGCGATGCCACTGCAGACGCCGGCAATTTTCTTGTTATGCGGGTTCCGGTAGAGGGGCCGTTTGTAATCCAGTTGCCTGAAGTGATCCAGGGTTTGGCTTTCGTAGAGCAGGTTTTTCAGTTTGCCCTTGCCATCATCTTCTTTCAGTATCCAGTACATGATGAAGTAGACGGCTATCAGGGTAGGCCAGATAAGGCAGGAGACGCAGTAGATTACCCGGATGACTGTTGGGGCCACGTCCAGATAGCGGGCAAAGCCGGCACACACACCCAGACAGCAGCGCTGCTCCAGATCCAGGCGCAGGACGTTCTCATGCTTGCTCATGCTTGTCTCTCCAACCAGGGATTTCAGCATCGAGAATCGATTCCAGTGTATTGATACGTTCGTTCATGGACTGTGCCATCCCGGACAGCTCCTGCAGGCTATATTCATTGGAAGCACTTGAGCGGGGTTTTCTGTCCTTGCGTTGATAGAGAACAAATATCCACAGCGTGACAAAGGCACCGACCAGGGAAATAAGCGCAATCACAAATTCGAACGCATCCATTACGGGAATCCTTTATTTATTGAGTTTCTTTTTGATGTCCTGCAGTTCCTGATCAATTTTTTCCTGGCGTGCCAGTTCATCGAATTCACTCTGCAGACCTTGCTGTTCCACGTGCAGGCTGTCTACCTGGCCTTCCATCAGGTCGATCTTCTTCTCGTAATACTCAAATTTGTTCATGGCATTGTCAATGCTGTAATTGTGCAACTGACGGTTCACATTGACCCGGGACTGGGTGGCATTGGCGCGCATCAGGATAGTCTTTTGCCGAGCCCTGGCGTCGTTGAGCTTGGCCTGCAGTTGCTCGATTTCCACGCTGAGTTTATCCAGAGTGCCATCCAGCTTGTCCATTTCTGCTGTCAACAGTTCGGCTGTATTGGAAATAGCCGCCTTTTCGATCAGTGCAGCCTTGGCCAGATCCTCTCTGTCCTTGCTCATTGCCAGTTCGGCTTTCTGCTGCCAATCATCGGCCTGTTTATGCAACTGGTCTACCCGACGTTGCAGGGTTTTCTTTTCGGCGATTACCTTGGCTGTGCCGCTGCGCACTTCAACCAGGGTTTCTTCCATTTCCTGAATCATCATGCGGATCATCTTCTCCGGGTTCTCCGCCTTGTCGAGCAAGGAGGCGATATTGGAATTGATGATGTCTGTCAGCCGCGAAAATATGCTCATGCCTGTACCCTCTGTTAGTGGAACTCGCCAATAAGAACGATGGCGAGCTTGCTGTCATGTGTTACACAGTGTGGTGGAGCAGTTATCGTGCCAGTTCTACAGAGAAATTTATCTAATTGAAAAATAAGAAATAATATAATTTTTTAGAGATATGACTTCAAAAAATTTGGTGAAATTTCCCAATAAATGGTATTTTTCGCGAAAATTTAAAAAGGTGAGCGAGCATGGCAAGTGATAATGATGCCCCCCGCATGATTGGTGAATCCGCCAGTTTTCTTGAGATGCAAGAGCACGTGTCGCATGTGGCCCCCCTGAACAAGCCGGTCTTGATTGTGGGTGAGCGTGGAACAGGCAAGGAGCTGATAGCTGCCCGTCTACATTTCCTGTCACCACGTTGGCAGAATACTTTTCTCAAACTCAATTGTGCTGCCGTCAGTGAAACCCTCTTGGAAGCCCAGCTCTTTGGCCATGAGGCAGGAGCCTTCACCGGGGCTTCGGTACAACGCAAGGGTTATTTCGAGAGAGCGCACAAGGGCACGCTGTTTCTGGATGAGCTGGCCAATACAGCCATGCCCGTGCAGGAAAAGATATTGCGGATAATCGAATACGGTGAGTTTGAGCGTCTGGGTGGTAATCAGACCATCAAGGTGGATGTGCGTCTGGTTGCCGCGACCAATGAGGATCTGCCGACATTGGCCCGGGCAGGAAAGTTCCGGGATGACCTGCTGGATCGTCTTGCCTTTGATGTCATCACGCTGCCGCCCCTGCGGCACAGGGCCGAGGATATTCTGGTGCTGGCCGAGCATTTTGCGATGGGCATGGTGAAGGAGCTGGGGAGAGAGTATTTTTCCGGTTTTTCGCAGCAGGTAGCGCAACAATTGCTGGATTACCCCTGGCCGGGCAATGTGCGTGAGCTGAAGAACCTTATCGAGAGAGCGGTTTATCAAAGCGCAGACGAACACATAGACGCGCTGGTCTTCGATCCCTTCGACTCGCCCTACAGACCAGCTTCTGCAGCCTCGGCAGGCAGTGATTCCGTGCCGGTTGAAGCAGCATCTGGCAACAGTGTCGTGTCAAAAGCAACCCCCGGTCGGCCGTCATTACCTGCGGCAGGGATGGACTTCTCGCAACAGGTGCAGGACTACGAGATATCCCTGTTGCGCCAGGCACTTGAGCACTGTCAGTTCAACCAGCGCAAGACAGCCGAGCATCTGCAGTTGAGCTACCATCAGCTGCGCGGCTATTTGCGCAAATACGATTTGCTGGGTTGAATGGCCCCGTCTTCTTACATGGAGTAGCCTTTTTCGTCATGGTCGGTGATGTCGAGGCCGGTCTGCTCTTCTTCTTCACTGACACGGATACCTTGGGTCATCACACCTACCAGTTTCAACAGGATAAGCGTTAATACAGCGGTATAGGTGGCAGTGGCCAGAATGCCAGTCAGTTGCACCAGTAACTGGGAGCCCATGTCCATGCCTTCGGCATAACCGTTGCCGCTGAATACACCCAGCTCACGGGAGACAAAGACTGCTGCGAGCAGGGTGCCGAGTATGCCGCCAACACCGTGGACGGGGAAAACATCAAGGGAATCGTCGATTCTGATATGGTGCTTCAGGTAATAAGTAGCGGTGAAACACAAGCCTCCCCCCATGATACCGATGAGCATGCCACCAGCCGGGCCGACTGAACCGGAAGCGGGTGTTATCGTTGCCAGGCCGGCCACCATGCCGGTGACTGCACCCAGACCACTGGGTTTGCCGTGGCGAATCCATTCAATGCTCATCCAGGTCAGTGCGCCGGCAGAGGCTGACATATGGGTTGCCATCAGCGCCATGCCGGCATTGCCGTTGGCAGCAAGGGCGCTGCCGGCATTGAAGCCGTACCAGCCAACCCAGAGCATGCCGGCGCCGGTAATGGTCATGGTCAGATTGTGCGGCATCATCGGGGTCACCAGAAAACCCTTGCGCTGACCGAGCAGAAGGGCGGTGATCACCGCCGCCACGCCAGCGGTGACATGGACCACGGTGCCTCCGGCAAAATCAATCAACCCCATCTGGAACAGCCAGCCATTTTCGGACCAAACCCAGTGGGTCACCGGGAAATAGACCAGGGTAGACCAGAGCGCGGTGAACAATAACATGGAGGAAAACTTGATGCGCTCGGCAAAGGCCCCAACGATCAGGGCGGGGGTTATGATGGCAAAGGTCATCTGGAAGGCAGCGAAAACGGTTTCTGGAATATCACCCCACAAGGACTCCAGCGTGACACCATTCAGGAATGCCTTGTCCAGCCCTCCCCAGAAGCCGTTTTCGGCTGGCCCAAAGGCGATACTGTAGCCAAAAAGCAGCCATAGCAATGACACCACGACGGTTATCGAGAAGCATTGCATGAGAATGGACAGCACGTTTTTGCTGCGCACCAGTCCGGCATAAAACAGGGAAAGACCCGGGATGGTCATGAACAGCACCAGGGCGGTGGCGGTGAGTATCCAGGCCGTGTTGGCGCCACTGGCGGAGTTGTCTGCGGCAAAGACCATCGGGGTCATCAGGCTGAACAGGATAAGGGTTAAGCTGGCCAATGATTTTTTTGTTATTGCTGGCATCGTCAGTTTTCCTTTGCAGAGAATTACAGCAGGGTTAAAGAGCTTCATTGCCGGTTTCACCCGTACGGATACGGACTGTCTGTTCCACTGGCAGGACAAAAATCTTGCCATCGCCAATCTGACCCGTGTTGGCCGCCTTGCAGATGGCCTCGACGGTTTGCTCTACCAGATCATCGGCCACGGCAACCTCTATTTTTGTTTTGGGAAGAAAGTCGATAACGTATTCGGCGCCCCGATACAGCTCGGTATGTCCTTTCTGACGACCGAAGCCTTTGACTTCAGTCACAGTCATGCCGCTGATGCCCAGCTCCTGCAAGGCTTCGCGGACATCGTCCGATTTGAAGGGTTTTATTATTGCAATGACAAGTTTCATTCTTGTTCTCCGGCCATGTGTTGGAAAAAGCGCACAAAATGTATCATGCTGGCATTGAAATCACCATGCCGAAGCGATCAGGGAAGGAAGACCGGATTGAATTTACCCGCACAAGAACAAATCCACCTGTGGCTGATCATGGCAAACCCTGCCCCGGAGGCACTTGCCCGGTTTGGCTTGTTGTTGAATGAGCAGGAACGGGCCAGGCATGAGCGCTTCCTGTTCGAGCAGGACCGGCAGCGTTTTCTATTGACTCGTGCCGGCATCAGGACCTTGCTGAGCCACTATGTTCCGGGCATAGCTCCAGGCGAATGGACATTCGGCAGTAACGCACACGGGAAACCCTGGATCAGCAATCCTGAAGTGGCAGGCAGGCTGTTTTTCAGTATCAGCCACACTGCCGGTTTGATAGCGATGGCGGTCAGTCGGCTGGAGGAAATCGGTCTGGATGTGGAAAACAGGCAGTTGCCCCGACGGACGGTTGCGGTCGCTGAACGGTTCTTTGCCGCGCAGGAAGTCAAGGACTTGCACCAACTGCCCGTGGCTGCTCAGGATAGCCGGTTTTTTGATCTGTGGACCTTGAAGGAAGCCTACATCAAGGCGCGCGGTCTTGGTCTGGCCATTCCTTTACAAAGTTTTGCCTTCAGTTTCGGGGGTATGCCGACAATCAGTTTTATTGGCTCGGACGCGGACGACGCTGGCCATTGGCGCTTCTGGCAGTTCGACCACATGCAGCAATTTCGCCTGGCCCTGGCGGTTGGCACACGCCAGCAGCAGTTACTGGACTGTCTGCAAGTGGTGAGTAGAACCTGGCAGCCGGACAGGCAGCAGGCAGGAGATCTGGTGCTTGGGAAGCCCTGAATAAGTCTTTGGTCACTTGGTGGGGGGCTGCGGCCCTTCTTCCTTGAGCTCGATATTGCGCCACATGCGCACAGTCTTGATCATATTGTCCTTCACCTGAACTATCTCGGCATAATATTCACCCAGTTGCAGACCGGTGGCAGAGTCAGGGATGGATTCCAGGGCTTCAACCAACAGACCGTTGATGGTCTTGGCGATACTGGTATCGAGGTCCCAGCCCAATGCCCTGTTGATATTGCGGATACTGGTGCTGCCATCGATCAGATAGCTGCCATCCGCTTGTGGGTGGATATCACGGCTGTGATCGGAGATGTCAGTGGTAAATTCACCGACGATCTCCTCCAGAATATCCTCCAGGGCTACAATGCCCTGTATCACCCCGTATTCATCGACGACGAAAGCCAGCCTTTCCTTGTTGCTTTGAAAATTCAGTAACTGAGTTGTCAACGGAGTGCTCTCGGGAATGTAATAGGGATTGTCGCACTCCTTCAGAATGGCCGCTTTGGTCAAAGGGTCGACATCAAACAGCCTGCTCAGATTGCGCATGTGCAGCACGCCGATGATATTGTCGATATCCTGTTTGTAGACGGGTACCCGGGTATGGTGACTGGTGCTTATCTGACGAAGAATCTCATCGATGTCATCGTCAATATCAATGCCGATTATGTCATTTCGAGGCACCAGGATATCGTTTACGCTGACCTTGTCCAGATCCAGGATATTGATCAACATGCCTTGCCCCTGGTCAGGAATCAGTTCGCCGGATTCATGCACCACAGTGCGCAGTTCATCCGGGCTGAGCTGGTGAGAATTTTGACCGGAAAGTTTGAAACCAAGAAGACGGATCAAACGATTGGAAACCCGGTTGACCATCCATACCATCGGATACAAGGCCTTGAGCAGGATGACCAGGACCATGCTGGAAGGGTAGGCAATTTTCTCCGGATAAAGAGCTGCAATGGTTTTGGGCGTGACTTCGGCAAAAATCAGGATAATCACGGTCAAAACGATGGTGGTGATCACCGTTTCAGGGTTGCCAAACAGTTCGATGGCCAGGGTGGTGGCAATCGAAGCTGCCAGCAGGTTGACGAAATTATTGCCAATCAGGATCACTCCGATCAGCTTGTCAGGCGTCTCCAGTAACTTGCTGACGCGGGCTGCTCCATGATGGCCTTGCCGCTTCAGGTGCTTCAGGCGATACCGGTTCAGACTCATCATGCTGGTTTCTGAACTGGAAAAATAAGCGGAGGCCAGAATCAGGAACAACAGGAATCCGATCAGAATGCCAACAGATGATTCAGAAACGTTCACGCGACCTCTGCAGCCAGAATATTGGCAGATAGTGTTTCAGGACAGGATGTATTCGAGCACGAATTTGGAGCCATAGAAACCCAGAATCAGCAAGGAAAAACCTGATAGAGTGCCGCGGATGGCTGTTTTCCCTCGCCAGCCCAGTTGGTGTCGCCCGCCCAGTAAAACGGCAAAAACCAACCAGGCAAGCAAGGAAAAGAATGTCTTGTGCAGCAGCCCTTCCGCCCAGATGTCATCGACAAACAAGAAGCCAACCACAATGCCCAGGCTGAGTAAAATCTGTCCAGTCCACAACAGTTGGAACAGGAAATTTTCCATATCCTGCAGTGGCGGAAACCGTTTGATGACACTGGCCAGATGGTGATGTTTAAGCTGATGATTCTGAAAGGCGAGGAAAGCCGCCTGCAGGGCTGCGATGGTGAAAAAACTGTATGCCAGTATCGATAACAGGATATGGGTAGCGATTCCGGAGGTGATGGTCTGGGCAGGGAAACGGCTTTCAATGCTCAAGGAAAGGATGATGCAAAGAATGGCCAGCGGAAACAGGCCAAGAATCAGATTGCCCAGCGGTTTGTTGTAGCTGCTGAGGATTACCAGCAGGGACATCGAAGCGCTGATGAGTGTACTGATCTGCACAATCCCGAAATGATAGCCATCGCTGGCATAAATGAGATGATAGGCGCTCCAACCATGTGCAAGCACTGCCAGCAGGCCCAGAATCATGACAGTTCTGTTGCTGGTGTGTGTTTGTGTTTCGGAGGGGCTCTGCTGGCGCTGGTTCCGTCCGGCTGATTCACTGCCCAGACTCAATTGGCGGCTCTGCAGGAAGTAAGCGGTCAGATAAAGCAATACAGCAATCAGTCCGGAAATCGTGGAAATGGGCATTCACTGTCTCTGAGTTTATTGCTGGGGTGAAAGTTTCGCACAAGACAGCAAGGGGTTGAAGCTTTTTTTATGCGCAGCTTTCCCTGTGCTTAACGCCCGATGGTGCATTGGTGTATAGTGTGCGGCTGTAGTCTGGTTCTATGGATGTGATATATGTTTGAGAGTCTGACCGAACGTCTTTCCGGTGCCTTGCGCAAGATCAGTGGCAAGGCGACGCTGACGGAAAGCAATATTGAAGAAGCCCTGCGGGAGGTTCGTCGAGCCTTGCTCGAGGCTGATGTTGCCTTGCCTGTGGTCAAGGATTTCATTGAGCAGGTCAAACAGCGTGCCATTGGCCAGCAGGTGGCACAGAGCCTGAATCCCGGGCAGGCTTTCATCAAGATTGTTCAGGCCGAACTCGAAAGCATCATGGGTTCGACCAGTGCAGGGCTGGATTTGCGGGCAGTGCCGCCAGCCGTTGTGCTGATGGCCGGTTTACAGGGGGCCGGCAAGACCACGACAGTGGCCAAACTGGGGCGCTGGCTCAAGCAGAACCAGAAGAAATCGGTGATGGTGGTCAGTGCCGATATCTATCGCCCCGCGGCAATTGCCCAGTTGCAGACGCTGGCAGCAGAGAATGATCTGATTTTTTTCCCCAGTGATGCCGCCCAGCAGCCCGAAACCATAGCCAGGGCAGCTGTGCAGGAAGCACGTCGCAAGTTCATTGATGTCCTGTTGGTGGATACTGCCGGTCGCCTTGGTATTGATGAGGCGATGATGAACGAGATCAGCCGCCTGCATGAAGTGCTGCAGCCGGTCGAAACGCTTTTTGTGGTTGATGCCATGACCGGGCAGGATGCCGCCAACACTGCTGCCGCTTTCAATGCAGCGCTGCCCTTGACTGGAGTGATACTGACCAAGGCCGATGGTGATGCCCGTGGCGGTGCAGCTCTCTCGGTCCGTCATATCACCGGAAAACCCATCAAGTTCATTGGTATGGGTGAAAAATCCGATGCCCTGGAGCCTTTTTATCCAGACCGCATCGCTTCCCGTATCCTGGGTATGGGCGATCTGTTGTCGCTGATTGAAGAGGCCGAGCGCAAGGTAGATCGCAGCAAGGCCGAGAAGCTGGCCAACAAGATCAAGAAAGGCAAGGGCTTTGACCTGGAAGACTTCAAGGAGCAGATCAGGCAGATGCAGAACATGGGGGGCATGGGCAGCATCATGGATAAAATGCCTGGTATGGGGGCATTACCTCCAGGCGCTGGCAAAATGGTCAACGACAATATGTTCCGGCAGATGGAGGCGATCATCAACTCCATGACCATGAAGGAGCGGATCAACCCCGATATTCTCAATGGCTCCAGGAAAAGACGCATCATTCAGGGGTCAGGCACCCAGATACAGGACCTGAACCGCTTGCTGAAACAACATAAGCAGATGCAGAAGGTCATGAAGAAGATGAAAGGGGGAGGGCTGGCCAACATGATGCGCGGCCTGGGTGGTATGCGCGGTCCAGGAGGTTTTCCCGGTGCTGGAGGTCCGCCACCCCGGTTTTAGCTTGCTTAGAAAACTCTCAGAGCACCTTCCATCCAGCGAGTAATTGTCATAGAATACCCGCCTTTTTCCGGCCATGATGGCTCAGGGGCTGCTTTAATGGCTCAAGGCTGCTTTACGGTGCAGCGTTGTCATCGATGGAATAACCTGTTTTTGTATGAATGCTTAACTTAGGAATAGAGAGATTATGGTCACAATTCGACTGGCTCGTGGTGGCGCGAAGAAGCGTCCCTTTTACCATATTACGGTGACTGATCAACGTAATCCGCGTGATGGCCGTTTCATAGAGCGCGTTGGGTTCTTCAACCCTGTCGCCCGTGGCAAGGAAGAGCGCCTGCGCGTCAGCCTGGATCGTATCAATTACTGGACTGAAAAAGGTGCACAGCCCAGCCAGCGTGTTGCGGCTCTGGTCAAGGAAGCTGCAGTCGCTGCCACCACAGAAGCCTGAGGCAGAGGTCGCTGAAGGCAGTGATGCAAAGGGGTGGCGCAGAGAGGTGACGCAGGATGACCAGACGCGTAACCCTGGGCCGGATTGGCGGGCCTCATGGTATCAAAGGCTGGGTCAAGATCCTTTCCTTTACTGAGCCCCGGGAAAATATTCTGGGCTACCGGCAGCTTGAGGTCAGTTTTGGTGATAAAGCGCCACTGTGTCTGGAAATGGATGATGGCCGCATTCATGGCAAGGGATTACTGGCTCATTTTGTCGGTTACGACACGCCAGAAAGTGCACAGCAGCTGAATGGCGGGCAGATCGAGATCGATGCCGAAGCCTTGCCCGCGCTGGCAGACGGTGAGTATTACTGGCATCAACTCATCGGCATGAAGGTAGTGAACAGGCAAGGTATTGACCTGGGCAGGATAGACCATATGCTGGAAACAGGGGCCAATGACGTGATGGTCATTGCCGCCACCGTGGAGAGCATAGATGACAGGGAGCGGTTGCTGCCGTGGTTGCCCGAACGCACAGTGTTAAGGGTGGATATTGCCAAGGGTGAAGTGCAGGTGGACTGGGAGCCGGATTATCTTGCCTGAGCAGGTCCGGGGGGGCGTGATGCAGATTGGAGTGATCACCCTGTTTCCCGAGATGTTTACTGCCCTGACAGAGTATGGCATTACCGGTCGGGCATGCAGGGCAGGTCTGTTCAGTCTGACATGCTGGAATCCCAGGGATTTCACCACAGACCGTCATCGCACGGTGGATGACCGCCCATTTGGTGGTGGCCCCGGGATGCTGATGAAAACAGAGCCATTGCTGGCGGCAATTCGAGCCGCAAGGGCGCAGTTGCCCGACAGTACAGTCATCTATCTTTCGCCCCAGGGGCGCAAGCTGGACCAGGCAGGTGTGGAATGTCTGGCAACAAGACAGAATCTGATCTTCCTCTGTGGACGCTATCAGGGGATTGATGAAAGAGTGTTACTGACCGAAGTGGATGAAGAATGGTCAGTCGGGGATTACGTCCTCAGTGGTGGCGAGCTGCCAGCAATGATAATGATCGATGCCCTCACGCGTTATCTGCCGGGGGCATTGGGACATGAAGATTCTGCCGAGCAGGATTCCTTTGCTTCAGGCCTGCTCGACAGTGCACATTACACGCGGCCACAGGAATACGAAGGAGAGCCTGTACCGCAGATATTGCTGGGTGGTAACCACGAGGCAATACGACGGTGGCGGCTGAAAGACCGTCTGGGCAGAACCTGGCTGAAACGCCCTGAATTATTGCAGAACCTGACCCTGGATAAAGAGCAGGATCTGTTGTTGAAAGAATTTATCAGTGAATACAGAGCAGACCGAAGTCGGGATTGAACCCGATGCAGGAACTGCTGTAACCCGGGAGTACGGCAATGAGCAAGAGCAGGATTATCGAACAGATCGAAAACGAGCAGATGAACAAAGAATTCCCGGATTTCGGTCCTGGAGATACAGTTGTCGTACAGGTCAAGATCAAGGAAGGCGATCGCGAGCGTTTGCAGGCTTTCGAAGGAGTGGTCATCGGGATTCGCAAGCGCGGTCTCAATTCGGCCTTCACTGTCCGCAAGATTTCGCACGGTGTTGGTGTAGAGCGCACCTTTCAGACCTACAGCCCCTTGCTGGACAGCGTTACCCTGAAGCGACGCGGTGATGTACGTCAGGCCAAACTGTATTATCTGCGCGAGCTTTCCGGTCGTGCCGCACGCATTACCGAAAAACTGGACAAGCGGGTCAGCTGAAAGCGGGCAATTACTGTCGGCGAGCAGTGGCCAGGTTTCTGAAAAAAGGAGGGGGGGGGGGGTAATGTTACTATTACTACCCCCTTCCTGTTTTCTGGAGGCAGAGGCTCCCTAAGCAGAAGGCTGCGTGCTAAAGTTGCAACAATGGTGATGCTCTGATCTGTAGATTGGGCAACGAAAGCGGAGAACCTTATGAAGAAAAGATATTCCTATAGCCTTGTTGCCGCATTGGTGATGGTAATCCTTGGCACATTGACGGTCGCAGCGCAGGATAGAAGCGTGGTGGTTGCCGGTGGTCAGGCTCTGCAGGACAGGTTGTCACAGACTCTTGCGGCTGCCAGTCAGAATCAGCTTCAGGTTGCCAATATCCGGCAGACCGAAATGAGCAATCTGTTGGAGGTGGAGCTCAGTAGTGGCGAACTGCTGTATACCAACCCAGCAGGTGATTTCCTGCTTACCGGTGATCTGTTGCGTACCACCGAAACAGGGGTGGTCAACCTGACGGCCAAGACCCGAGGTCGTAAAGTGGTTGAAATGATAGCCAATGTCCCAGAGTCGGAAATGATTATTTTCCGTCCGGAAGAGGTGAAGGGCTCGCTGACCGTCTTCACTGATGCGGATTGCACTTTCTGCCGCAAACTGCATGGGGATATAGAGGAAATCATGGCCCGTGGCATTGAAGTCAGGTATCTGGCCTATCCGCGAGGGGGTTCCGCATCGGCGGTGTTTCCCAAAATGATTTCGATCTGGTGTGCCGAAGATCGCAATCGGGCGCTGACCCAGGCCAAACATGGCCAGAATCTGCCGGAAAGAGAGTGCGACAATCCGGTACAACGACATTATGAGCTTGGCAACAGGGTCGGTATTACCGGAACTCCAGCCCTGGTGCTTGATGATGGTACGGTTATTCCAGGCTACGTGGATGTGGACAGATTGACTTCGATGGTATTGCCACAATAACCAGAGCTCCCTGTATGTGGAGTCTGGCTGAAATAAATGAGGAGCAGTCTTGGAGCACGGATTTTTGAAGAATGAGTTGAATGTCGGTTTGTGTGGGCTTGGTACTGTAGGAGGAGGGACTTTTCACCTTTTGCAGAAAAAGGAAGAGGAGATCATTCGCCGCCTGGGCAAAAAACTCAAGATAAGCCATGTGGCTACCCGCAACCCTGCACCGGCTTTCGAGTTGGGTGATATTCGTTTCAGCAACGATATCTTTGCCGTAGCTCGCGACCCGGAAGTGGATATCCTGGTTGAATTGATTGGTGGTTTCGATACAGCGCTGGAGCTGGTTCTGCTGGCCATAGCCAATGGCAAGCATGTAGTGACGGCCAACAAGGCCCTGATTGCCCTGCATGGCAACAGGATCTTTGCCGCAGCCAAGGAAAATGGCGTCACTGTAGCCTATGAAAGTGCAGTCGCCGGAGGCATTCCCATCATCAAGGCTCTGCGCGAAGGGCTGGCTGCCAATTCCATCCAATGGCTGGCCGGAATAATCAACGGCACCGGCAATTACATATTGACTGAAATGGGTGCCAGGCGACGCAGTTTTCCCGAAGTCTTGCAGGAAGCCCAGGCTCTGGGCTATGCCGAGGCTGATCCCAGCTATGATGTCGAAGGCATCGACGCAGCACACAAATTGGCTATTCTGGCGGCCAATGCCTTTGGCATGGCGCTGGAATTCGACAAGGTTTACACCGAAGGCATCAGCGAGATAAGTATTGAGGATATCGAGTATGCCGAAGAGCTGGGCTACCGGATCAAACATCTGGGCATAACCCGGATTACCGACAATGGGATCGAGATGCGCGTCCACCCAACCTTGATTCCCAGGCAAACCCTGATCGCCAATGTCAATGGGGTCATGAATGCGGTGCTTGTAAAGGGTGATTCTTCCGGGGCAACTCTTTATTACGGGGCAGGAGCTGGAGCAGAGGCAACAGCGTCCTCTGTGGTTGCCGATATCATTGATATAGCCCGCAATCTGACTGATGCAGGCTGTGGCAGCAATGTGCCTCCGCTGGCATTCAACAGCTTGCGCAGTGATTTGAAGATATTGGATATCACTGAAATTGAAGCTGAATATTATTTGCGCGTACCCGCCTACGATAAAGTGGGTGTCATGGCACAGATATCGCAGGTGCTGACCAAATATGGGATCAATATTGAAGCGGTGATACAGAAGGAGCCACAGGGCCAGCATGCACAATCCGGTATCGTGCCAGTGGTCTTGCTGACCAATCGTATTCAGGAATCCCAGGTTGATATTGCCATCAAGGCTATAGAAGATCTGGAACAGGTGGCTGGCAAAGTCATGCGTATCCGTGTAGAGCATTTTGATGGAGCGGAAAGCTGAGCACATGAATTATATAAGCACGCGCGGGATGGCTCCTGCTCTGAATTTTGAACAAGTGCTGCTGACAGGTCTGGCTCCGGATGGTGGCTTGTATGTGCCGGAGACCCTGCCCGTATTCAGCAATGCAGAAATAAGCTCCTGGCGTGGATTGAGTTATCCGGAACTGGCCCTTAAGATCATTTCTCCCTTTGTAGGCGAAGAGATAGCGCCAGGTGATCTTGAAAACCTGATCAACAAAAGTTACGCGGGGTTTTCCCATCCGGCCATAGCACCAATGCGCATGTTGTCACATAATGAATGGGTGCTGGAGCTGTATTGTGGGCCAACCCTGGCTTTCAAGGATTTTGCCCTGCAATTGTTGGGGAATCTGCTGGACTTCATCCTGCGCAGGAATGATCAGCGAGTCGTCATTCTGGGTGCAACTTCGGGTGATACCGGTTCGGCAGCCCTGGAAGGTTGCCGTCACAGCAATAATGTGGATATTTTTATTCTGCACCCCTATCAACGGGTATCCGAGATTCAGCGTCGCCAGATGACAACGGTGCCAGGTGACAATGTGCACAATCTGGCTATCAAGGGTAATTTCGATGACTGTCAGCGCATCGTCAAGACTGCATTCGGAGATCAGTCCTTTCTGCCGGAAGGCAGGCAACTGGTGGCGGTAAATTCAATCAACTGGGCAAGAATCATGGCTCAGATTGTCTATTACTTCTATGCCTCATTGAATATCGGTGGCCCTTCACGCGAAGTTTCCTTCTCTGTGCCAACTGGCAACTTCGGTGATATTTATGCGGGCTACCTGGCCTCGAAAATGGGTTTGCCAGTGGCACAGCTGATTGTTGCCACCAACAGCAACGATATTCTGCAGCGCTTGATCAATGCCAACGAGTATTCATTGGGCGAGTTGAAACCCACTCTTTCTCCCAGTATGGATATCATGGTTTCCAGTAATTTTGAGCGCTACCTGTTTGACCTGTTTGAACATGACGGCAAGGCTGTCAGCGCCTTCATCAATGGCCTGATGACTGACAGGCAGTCACTGACCCCGGATCAATGGCAGCGTCTGCGACAGCAATTCAGCAGCTATCGGGTGGATGATGACACCACCTGCGACACAATCCGATCGGTCTTTGCCCAGACCGGGTTTCTGATCGACCCGCATACTGCAGTAGGCGTGAAAGCTGCACGTGAGTGCAATGCCAACCCCTCGATTCCGATGATTACCCTGGCCACGGCGCATCCGGTCAAGTTTGCCGAAGCGGTTGGCAGGGCAGGGCTTGATCTGCCTGGCCTGCCCCCGCATCTGCAGGACTTGCTGCAAAGAGAGGAGAAATACACGGTTCTGGAAAATCAGATCGCAGAGGTAAGCCATTACATACGCGCACAGCTATGAGCCTGACCATCCGCCGCCGTCAAGCCAGCACTGAATTGCCCCTGATCGAACGTTTGTTGCAGGCCCGACAGCCAATACCTGATGCTGATACCCGGTTGCTGCTCAAAGACCTGCACCCACCTGCCTTGCTCAAGAATATGGATGCCGCCGTGACGCTGTTGCGTCGACATCTGGCGCAGCAAAATCATGTTCTGATCGTTTCTGATTTTGATGCCGATGGTGCAACCAGCTGTGCTCTGGGCATGAGGGCCTTGCGCAGTATGGGGTTTCAGCAGGTTTCCTATATAGTGCCCAACCGTTTTGAATACGGCTATGGGCTGACGCCAGAGATTGTTGCCCTGGCAGCCAGTTACTCACCCGATCTGCTGATTACTGTTGATAATGGCATTTCCAGTATCGAAGGCGTTGCTGCGGCCAATGCGGCCGGTATGGAAGTGCTGGTCACGGATCATCATTTGCCCGGCAGGGAGTTGCCAGCGGCGGCAGCCATTGTCAATCCCAATCAGCCAGGCTGTGACTTCCCCAGCAAGTCATTGGCTGGTGTCGGAGTGATATTTTATGTGATGCTGGCGCTGCGGGCCGCCTTGCGCCAGGAGGGCTGGTTTGAGCAAAACAGCCTGCCCGAGCCGCGCTTGAGTGATCTGCTCGATCTGGTGGCGCTGGGAACTGTTGCGGATGTGGTGCCACTTGATCGCAATAATCGTATTCTGGTCCGGGCCGGATTGGAGCGCTTGAGGAAAGGCCAGGGCTGCCCTGGCATTCTGGCCTTGCTGCGGGCAGGCAAGAGACAGCTGGAACAGCTCAGTGCAGCTGATCTGGCCTTTGCTGTTGCCCCCAGGCTGAATGCGGCTGGACGTCTGGATGACATGGGGTTGGGCATAGAGTGTCTGCTGAGTGAGTCGCAGACCAATGCGGAATTCCTGGTCAGTGAACTGGATCGAATCAATGAGGCGCGCAAGCAGATTGAAAGCAGTATGCGCGATCAGGCCATGCAAATTCTTGCAGGTATGCGGCCTGGCACGGAAAACCTGCCGGCAGGGCTTTGTCTCTATGAGGCAGAATGGCATCAGGGCGTGATCGGGATCCTGGCTGCGCGGGTGAAAGAAATGGTCCATCGACCGGTCATAGCCTTTGCCGATGCCGGTGAGAGCGGTCAGTTGAAAGGTTCGGCGCGCTCCATCCCCGGGATACATATCCGTGATGTCATCGATGCCGTTGCCACGGCGCACCCCGGGCTGGTCAGTAAATTCGGAGGGCATGCCATGGCGGCTGGTCTGAGCCTGGAACAGGAAGATCTGGCCGATTTCCGGGGGGCGTTTGCACACGAGGTGGCGTCACGCTGCAGCCCTGAAACCCTGCAGCAGGTCATAGTAACCGATGGCGAATTGCCGGGGCAGGAATTTACTGTGCAGACCGCCGAGCTTATCCGGGCGCATGGCCCCTGGGGACAGGGCTATCCGGAACCCGTGTTTGATGGTCGCTTCAAAGTGGTGGGCAGACGGGTATTGCAAGGACGACATTTAAAGCTGGTAGTCCATCCGCTGAGTGAAAATGCGGGGAGCTGTGAAGAACTTGACGCCATCGCCTTTAATCTGGATCAGCAAAGATTGCAGGAGCTGAACACAGCCGATGAGCTGCAACTGGTTTACCGGCTGGATATCAATCATTTTCAGGGGCGTAAATCCCTGCAATTGATGATAGAGCACATCATCGGTGATGGTCAGCAGGGGTAGGGGAAAATGGATAGGGATGTATAGCCAGACAACTGGAAATCGATGTTACTTTTTATCACAATCACAATGGCTTACCGTGATTGATTGCCGTTATACTGAGGCTTGAAAAAATAAGCCTGTATCGCCATAAAGTAGAAGTGGAGTGGAATAATGCCTGATCTGCAAAACAGCTTTTCCTTTTTTCTGCACAGAATAATGCTGTCTCTGCTGATTCTGGGTGCAGTCACTGTGGTTTCGGCGCATGCCGAGGTTCATCAGGGGCAGGAAATCGAGGTTGAGTTTGTTGCGGAAACAACCGCAGCTGTTCCCGGGCAGACCTTGTGGCTGGCGCTCAGGCTTGAGCCGACCGAAGGCTGGCATACCTATTCGAAATGGCCTGGTGACAGTGGCGATGCCACATTCATCCGGGAATGGAATTTACCGGAGGGGGTTACCGCAGGGGATATTCAGTGGCCGATTCCGGAGTGGTTGCCTTTCCCCGGCTCCGATCTGGTGACCTATGCTTACGAGAATGAGGTTTTCCTGCCGATTCCGATACAGGTGCCGGCCTCCTTCCAGGCCGAGACCTTGCCGATCTCTGCACATGTCGAGTGGCAGGTTTGCGATCTGATCTGCATTATCGAAGATGCTGAAATCCGTGTGGTGCTGCCGGTCAGCAATCAGGCGCAAGCAGATCAACGCTGGACCGAAGCTTTTGCTCAGACGCGGGCCAATCTGCCGAGCAGTGACCATGACATCAAGGCCTTGTTTGCCGTTGCTGGTGAGCGGGTAAGCTTCTCCTTTGAATCTGCTGAGGGTGTCTTCGGTGAGATAAGCGATGCCTGGTTCTTTCCGGAAAACCGCCGGGTGCTCAAGCCAGGCCCCTTGCGCCTGCTGTCACTGAATGATCAGCATATCCAGATCACACATGCCCAGCACCGTCGCATAGAGGCAGGGCTGCAAGAGGTGCCTGGCTTGTTGAAGATAGCCGACACGCAGGGCAATGTGCAGGGTTTTCTGCTGACAGCCGAAGCTGCCAATGCCGACAATCTGGCCTCCCTGACAGCCCTGGCTGCCAATGCTGGCAGTAGCGGGAATGCCGGTAATCCTGCCAATGCAAACCTGTTGTTGATCATAGTCTTTGCGCTGGCGGGCGGACTTATTCTGAATCTGATGCCCTGTGTGTTCCCAGTGCTGTCCCTGAAGGTCATGAGCTTTGCCCGTCATGGTGAGACTTCAGGCCGGGAGCAGAAACTGCATGGGCTTGCCTACACTGCTGGAATTACGCTGACTTTCATGGTTCTGGCCTCCATCCTGCTGAGTCTGAGAGCAGGCGGTGAGGCCGTTGGCTGGGCTTTCCAGCTACAATCGCCCTGGTTCATCGCCGTGTTGATCTACCTGTTCTTCACAATGGGCCTCAGTCTGTCCGGCGTCTATGAATTTGGTACCGGCATGATGGGTATTGGCAATCGCCTGACTGAACGGCAGGGCTACCAGGGTTCATTCTTTACAGGTGTGCTGGCCACGGTGGTTGCCAGTCCCTGCACGGCACCTTTTATGGGGGCGGCCCTGGGTTTTGCCCTGTCGCAATCCTGGTTGGTGGCGATGCTGGTGTTCTTTTTCCTCGGACTGGGCATGGCACTGCCGTTCCTGGTGCTGTCATTCAGCCCCCGTTTGTTGAAATTCATGCCCAAGCCAGGACAATGGATGGAGACTTTCAAGGAACTCATGGCCTTTCCCCTTTACGCCACCGTACTCTGGCTGCTGTGGGTATTGGGTATGCAGGTTGGTATCAACGGCATGGTAGTGGTCATTGCCTCCTGTCTGCTGCTGGCTTTTGGCTTGTGGCTGCTGCAGCAACGCAACACAGCACAGGGTTTCTGGCGTACCATCACAGCGGCTGTATGTGCCCTGAGCGTAGGCGGGGCATTGTATGCTCTCACCCTGCCTCAGCTTGAAACACGCCAACTTTCCGTGGCAGAAGCCGGTTCAGGGGGTGCTGCTGTTGCTGCCTTTGAACCCTATTCCCGGCAAAGGCTGGATGAGTTGCGGGCCAATGGTCAGCCGGTTTTCATCAATATGACTGCAGCCTGGTGCATTACCTGCCTGGCCAATGAACAGACCACGCTGTCCAGCGCCCAGGTGAAAGAGGTGATGGACGAGATGGGAATAACCTATCTGAAAGGGGACTGGACCAATCAGGACCCCGAGATAAGTCAGATTCTTGATGAGTTCAATCGCCCCAGTGTGCCATTGTATCTGTACTACCCGGCAGACCCGGCAGCGGCACCGGTGATTCTCCCCCAGATTCTGACCCCATCGACGGTGGTGGAGATTTTTCGGCAAAACAGCTGATTCAGGAATAGCAACGGGGTACACTACCCCGCATCGCCAACTCAAGGATTGTAGCCGGCAATGAAGCTCATCAGGTTTGCCATAGCAGCCATTTTGGTTGCGCTCGTCTTCTATCTGTTGATAGTCGCTCAGGATCTCCTGCTTCCCCTGGTCATTGCCATTGCCATTTGGTATCTCATCAACGTGTTGGCCAGCGTTTTTGCCAAAGCCCACCTGGGGGGCAGGCACCTGCCCAGGCCCATCAGTTTTCTGGCGGCCATTCTGGTTTTTCTGGGTTTTATTTCCATTGTGGTTCAGTTCATCAGTGATAGCCTCAATGATCTGGGCCCTGTTGCCCGTGAGTACGAGGTTAATCTGCGCCTGCTTTGGGATAGCCTGCCTTTTTCCAGTTATTTGCCGATGGAAGGCTTGTCGCAACTGGTTTCCGAACGACTGGATATCTCGGGCATGGTGACCACGCTGGCCTTGTCATTTACCAGTCTTGCCCGTGACGGCATGCTGATCATGATCTATGTCGGCTTTCTGCTGTACGAGCAGGGAAATTTCAATGCCAAACTGACCGCATTGATGGGCAATGAGAGCAGGGAAAGACAGGTTCTACGCATATTGCAGAAAGTTCGTGCGGACATTCAGAAGTACATCAGCATCAAGCTGTTCACCAGCTCGCTGACCGGTATTCTCAGTTATGGCATATTGCGTTTGCTGGATATCGATTTTCCCGAAGTTTGGGGCTTGTTGATCTTTCTGCTCAATTTCATTCCAACCATCGGCTCTATTGTCGCCACCCTGTTTCCAACCTTGATCGCACTGGCTCAATCGCCAGATGGATATGGTTTGTCCTTGTTGGTGCTGATAGGTATCGGTTCTCTTCAGGTGTCCATTGGCAATATTCTTGAGCCAAGATTGATGGGAACCTCACTCAATCTGAGCCCGCTGGTGATTCTGTTCAATCTGGCCTTGTGGGGCAGTATCTGGGGTATTCCCGGCATGTTCCTCTGTGTGCCTTTGTTGATAATCACCACTATCATATTGTCCCATTTTCCCAAAACACGACCGGTTGCCGTCCTGTTGTCCAGTAATGGCAAGATCGACATTACGGAAGACTAGCCCTGTGGCCTGAGGGTATAATCAACGATTGGCAAATCAACTGCTGCTGAGTAGCTGATATGTCAGCTAACCCTGAAAATATTGAGTAAAGCATTGATGAAAAGCTCTGAAATACGCGAAAAATTCCTGAATTATTTTGCTGCCAATGGACACGAGATCGTGGCCAGCAGTCCTCTGGTGCCGGGGAATGATCCGACACTGCTGTTCACCAATGCCGGGATGGTCCAGTTCAAGGATCTTTTTCTGGGCCAGGAAGTACGCCCCTACAAAAGGGCAGTTACCTCGCAGCGCTGTGTTAGAGCTGGAGGCAAACACAATGATCTGGAAAATGTCGGCTACACTGCCCGTCACCACACTTTCTTCGAGATGCTGGGCAATTTCAGTTTTGGCGACTATTTCAAAAAGGAAGCAATTCATTTTGCCTGGCAGTTTCTGACCGTGGAACTGGGTCTGCCCGCAGAAAAGCTCTGGGTGACGGTATACCACGATGATGACGAAGCGGCCGAGATCTGGTTGAATGATATCGGGGTCAGTGCACAGCATTTTGCTCGTCTGGGAGAAAAGGATAATTTCTGGGCCATGGGCGATACCGGGCCATGTGGCCCCTGTTCGGAAATTTTCTATGATCATGGCGAGGAAGTACCCGGTGGTCCGCCTGGCAGTCCGGATGAAGATGGCGATCGCTATATCGAAATCTGGAATCTGGTTTTCATGCAGTTTGAGCGTCATGCCGATGGCAGTCTGACACCATTGCCAAAACCTTCGGTAGATACCGGCATGGGGCTTGAGCGCCTTGCCGCCGTGCTCCAGCATGTGCACAGCAATTATGAGATAGATCTGTTTCAGAACCTGTTGCAGGCTGCTGCAGAGATAGTCGGAATCAGGGCAACGAATAATACTTCACTGCGCGTGATTGCGGATCATATCCGTTCCTGTGCTTTTCTGGTCGTGGATGGTATCACCCCTTCCAACGAAGGCCGGGGCTATGTGTTGCGCCGTATTATTCGCCGCGCTGTCCGTCACGGGTACCAGTTGGGTGTGAAGGAAATATTTTTTCATAAACTGGTGACTCCTTTGGTAAAGGAGATGGGGAATGCGTATCCGGAACTCGTCAGTAAGCAGGCATGGGTTGAAAAAGTGTTACAGGAAGAAGAACAGCAATTTGCCAGAACGCTTGAAAATGGCATGGCTATTCTCAACCGTACCATTGCAGACCTGAAAGGTGATCAATTGCCTGGTGAAACAATTTTCCGTCTGTATGACACCTACGGTTTTCCTGTGGATCTGACGGCTGATATCGCCCGGGAGCAAGGCCTGAGTCTTGATATGAAAGGCTTTGATCAGGCCATGGCTGTACAAAAACAACAGGCTCGCGCTGCCAGTCAGTTTGGTGCGACAGAAACCTTAAGCATAAACCTGCAAGGTCGTACTGATTTTGTCGGTTACGATCGGCTTTCCGCTGAGGCCGAAGTGATGGCCATTTATCAGCAGGGCAAGCGTGTAGATGCTCTGGCTGCTGGCGAAGAAGCCCTGCTTATTCTTGACACCAGTCCTTTCTATGCCGAATCAGGCGGGCAGACAGGAGATTGTGGCGTATTGCTCAGTGCGGATGGTCATGCCGAATTTTCGGTTCTGGATACCCAGAAGCAGGGCAATCATTTTCTGCACAAGGGTGTCCTGAAAAGCGGCAGACTGCAATCCGGGGATCGGGTCGGTGCCCAGGTGGCGGCAGAGAATCGCCATGCCATCATGCTCAACCACTCGGCGACGCACCTGTTGCATGCGGCACTGCGTCAGGTATTGGGTGAGCACGTCGTACAGAAAGGCTCCCTGGTAAGCGCAGACAGATTGCGTTTCGATTTCGCTCATCACGCGGCCTTGAGCAAAAGCGAAATAAAGCAGATAGAGACGCTGGTGAATACAGAAATCCTGCGCAATATTGAGGTGAGCAAGGAAGTCATGCCCATCGAACAGGCCAGACAAAAAGGGGCGTTGGCTCTGTTTGGGGAAAAATATGGTGCTGAGGTCAGGGTGGTCACCATGGGAACTTTTTCGACCGAACTGTGCGGGGGCACTCATGTTACGCGCACAGGTGATATTGGTCTGTTCAAACTGCTTGCCGAATCGGGTATAGCAGCGGGTGTGCGCCGGGTTGAAGGCGTGACCGGTATGGGAGCCCTGGAGTACATTGCTCGTCAGGAAGCAGTGCTGGATACGCTTGCTGAATTGTTGAAAACCAGCACGGATGCCATGGTGGACAGAGTGCAGCAGGTGGTGGCAAGTAACCGGGCATTGGAAAAACAACTTGAGCAAATCAAGGGCAGGCTTGCCAGCGAGGCGGGTAGCGATATGGCCAGTGAGGCTGAATCAGTCAATGGCGTGCAGGTGCTGATCAAATCACTTGATGGCTACAATGGTAAATCACTGCGCGATACCGTGGATCAGATTAAAAACAAACTGGGTACTTCGATAATTCTGCTGGCCAGTGTAGACCAGGGCAAGGTGAATCTGGTAGCCGGTGTCAGTAAGGACTTGACGGGTAAACTCAAGGCTGGCGATCTGGTCAATCTGGTCGCCCAACAAATCGGAGGTAAAGGGGGTGGGCGCCCTGATATGGCCATGGCGGGAGGGCATGATGTGACCGCTTTGCCGGCAGCACTGGCTTCTGTAAAACCCTGGATATCAACAAGATTGTGATAACTTGTGACGCGAATGGTGGCAGAGAGGGCTTTGGGTTTTTGTACGCAAAATACTCATTGCATAATAAACAGCAATTATGTTTAATTTGCTCCCCTTTTATTCTGTGTCGCTGAAATGGCTCTTTACGTACAAAAATTTGGTGGTACTTCAGTAGGTTCTACCCAACGCATCGCTGCCGTTGCCGACAAGATTGCAGCCTTCAGGGCACAAGGTCATGACATCGTTGTGGTTGTTTCAGCCATGAGCGGCGAGACCAACCGGCTCATTGCGCTGGCACAGGAAATACAGGCACAGCCAACTCCCCGAGAGCTTGATGTCCTGGTCTCCACAGGCGAACAGGTGACCATTGCTTTGTTGAGTATGGCCTTGCAGCAACGCGGTTGTCGTGCCCGTTCTTTTACCGGGGCCCAGGTGCGCATATTGACCGATGAAGCGCACACCAGGGCACGCATCCGCGAGATAGACTGTCAACGCATCACTGCCGAGCTGGAACAAGGTGGAGTGGTGGTGGTTGCTGGCTTCCAGGGCATAGATGCTGAAGGCAATATCACTACCCTGGGCCGAGGAGGTTCTGATACCTCTGCAGTCGCATTGGCCGCAGCATTGAAGGCAGATGAGTGTCAAATCTACACCGATGTCAAAGGGGTATATACTACTGACCCTCGTGTGGTCGAAAATGCCCGTCTGCTGCGCAGCATCACATTTGAAGAAATGCTGGAACTGGCAAGCCTTGGGGCCAAGGTGCTACAGATTCGTTCAGTTGAGTTTGCTGGTAAATACAAGGTTCCGTTGCGGGTTCTGTCCAGTTTTGAAGATGACCCTGGAACCTTGATCAGTCTGGAGGAAGAGACAGAAATGGAAGCACCGATCATATCGGGTATCGCATTTACGCGAGATGAAGCCAAGATCACGGTATCGGGGGTTCCTGATGTACCCGGAGTAGCCTATCAGGTTATTGGGCCAGTCAGTGAAGCCGGTATTGAAGTGGATGTCATTGTGCAAAATGTTGCTGCCGATGGCACCACGGATATTACTTTTACGGTAAAACGCCAGGACAGCGAACAAACTCGCCAGATAATCGGTCGTATAGGTGACGATGTAGGAGCCAGGGCAGTATCGGTGGATACCAGGATCGCCAAGGTTTCCCTGGTCGGAGTGGGTATGCGTTCTCATGCGGGTATTGCCAGCAAAATGTTTAAAACCCTGGCTGAGGAGTCCATCAATATTCAGATCATAACCACCTCGGAGATCAAGATTTCCGTGGTGATTGATGAGAAGTATCTTGAATTGGCGGTAAGAGCCCTGCATGATGCCTTCGGGCTGGCTGAAGAACCAGAGGGAGATCAGGTCATTCTGCAGTAAGCAGCTGGTCTGAAGCTGAAACAAACACAAGCATCAGTATAGATGCGAACAGTATAAATAATAAGAAAGCTGGCGTTTCCTGCCTAGGGAGGGTACGCATAAAAGCTGTTTTTCCTGTATATGATGAGGAGTGTGTTTACAGGCTCATCAGTATGAGGAACTCAATTAACCGGGATGAGAATTGTGTTTTCCGTTAACTCTTTTCAGTAATTGAAATGGAAAGTGCAAGGACACAAAGAGTGGGAAAGGAGAAGTATCATGTTGATTTTGACTCGCCGCATTGGTGAGACATTGATGGTGGGTGATGATGTCACTGTCACTGTTCTCGGCGTAAAAGGAAACCAGGTCCGTATTGGTGTCAATGCACCAAAAGAAGTCGCTGTTCATCGAGAGGAAATCTATCAGCGCATCCAGAAGGAACGCGGTGATTCAGATGTAGAGCCTGATGACGGGATCTAAATAATCATCTTCGGCCCCTGCCATTTCCCGGTATTTGTGCTATTATTGCGCGCGTTTTGGAGAGATGGCCGAGTGGCTGAAGGCGCGCCCCTGCTAAGGGCGTATAGGCTAATCCCCTATCGAGGGTTCGAATCCCTCTCTCTCCGCCATTCTTCTCCTCTGCAATTCAAAACCCCTGCATAACCAGGCTCGTAACCAAGTACTTCACGGCATAAATACGCCCCTTGATCCGGCTTCGTCTGTTTGATGATACACTGCAGTCAGTAAATGCTAATGCGTGTTGACAGTGTTGACCAGATTGATTCACGGGCGGATTTTATAAGGCGATCTCTATGGCTCATCAATACAAACTGGATGAATTATTGGCCAGGCTGCGCAAAACGCGAGAAGAACTGGAAACTGAAATAGAGCGGTTACTGGAAGGCAAGCGCAAACAATTCAAGTACACACTGCAACGCGGCAAGGTTATTTTTGATCGTAATACAAGCCGCCTGCATCGTCGGCAACGAATCAGTAGCCTGCGTTATATTTTCAGTGCCCCGATTGCCATACTCCTGACTTCGCCAGTTATTTACGGAATGGTCTTTCCATTGATGTTGCTGGATTTGACGATAAGCCTTTATCAGCATATCTGTTTTCGGGTATATCGGATTCCATTGGTAATACGCAAGGATTATATTGTTCTCGATCGGCATCGATTGCCCTACCTCAATACCATCCAGAAAATTAATTGCGTCTACTGTGGCTATGGTAATGGTTTGCTTGCTTATGCTCGTGAAGTGATAGCGCGAACCGAACAGTACTGGTGTCCCATTAAACATGCTGTGCTTGCCAGAGGCATGCATGAGCGTGAACAGAAGTTCTTCGATTATGGTGATGCCGATGCCTGGCGAAACCGTCTGGAAAAAGTGCGTTGTGATTGGGATGAGGGGGATGATGCCGGGAAAAGCCCCGACAAACCGTAGCTGAGTGGTGTGTCAGCAGCAAAGGACTACCCAAAGCGCCCGCATCCATGCCAATATTGCTACTCCGCAACAAGGAGCTGTAACAGCATGAAACTATACACTTATACCAATGCCCCCAACCCACGTCGTGTCAGCCTTTTTCTTGCAGAGAAAGGCCTGGAAATTCCTGTGGTTGAAGTAAATCTACGTATCATGGAACACAAGAAACCCGATTTTCTGGTCAAGAATCCACGTGCCAAAGTACCTGTTCTTGAGCTTGATGATGGCAGTTTTATCAGCGAAACGCTGGCAATTTGTCGCTACCTGGAGGCTTTGCATCCGGAGCCCAGTCTGTTCGGCGATACGCCGAAGAAGATTGGAGAAATAGAGATGAACAATCGTATTCTGGAATTCGATTTCTATCAGCCCTTGGGGGTGGCCTGGCGCAACGGTCCTGTGGTCAAGAAAGTCTATGGTGAGATGAAGCAGATACCTGAAGCCAGGGAGCAGGCCGAGGAGCAGGTCAAGGCCTTTTATGAACGCTTTGATGCGATGCTCAAGGAGCGCGAATATGTTGCTGGAGATTATTTCAGCATGGCAGATATCATCGCCCTGACCACCATTGACTTTGCCACCACACTGGTTGAACTGAAACCTGATGCTGGCTTGAAGCATCTTTGGGCCTGGTACGAGAGGGTCAACCAACGTCCGGCGATTACACCGTTAAGCTGAGATTCAATAAAGAGGATTGCAAGTCTATGCGTAATTATCATGTACCTGTCATTGCTGGCATCAGTGCTTTGGCTCTTACCCTGGGGATGGGTATTCATAAACTGGGTGCGGCCTCGGATCAGGCCATTCAGATCGAAGCAGACACCTTTGGCTGCCTGACCGAGTTGACCCCGGTCAGAGGTTTTTTTGTGGATAATCTGCTGGGAGACCTGGACGCTACGCTTGCTGTGGCCAATTCTGCCGAGGGCGGTCGTTACCCGACCGGTTCGCTGGTACAACTGGTACCCACGGAAGTAATGGTCAAACAGCCCGAAGGGACAAGCCCCGCCACCAACGACTGGGAGTTTTTTGAACTTGAGGTGAGTGCTGCCGGCTCGGAAATTGTCACCCGGGGCTTTACCGATGTCATCAACCGCTTTGGTGGTAATTGTCTCGATTGTCATATCAAGGCCGAGCCACAATGGGACATGATCTGTGAGACAGGTCATGGTTGCGACCCAATTCCATTGAGCCGCGAGATGATACAGGGTATCCAGCAGGCTGATCCTCGCTGCCGTGCCCCGGAAGAAGTCTGAGCGGTAAGTGGTTCTCTTGCTGTTTCTGTTCGCAGCAAGTACTCTTTCTGCAGTCATGCCATTGATTGGGTCACAGCGAGGGGATCATGAAACATTCTGTTATGCTGCTGCTTGCCGGCAGCCTGTTGTACGCCTGCGGTCCTGCGGGTCAACAAGAGGGGCAATCTGTCGAACCGGCCGAACTGGAAGAGCAGGAAACAGCTACTGTCGCTGCGGCAATGCCCGAGCTGGGCAGTTGGGGTGTTGATCTGAGTGCCCGTGACCTGAGCGTAGAGCCAGGTGACGATTTTTTCCGCTACGCCAATGGGCACTGGCTGGATAACTTCGAGATTCCTGCCGACCGCAGCAATCATGGCGCGTTCAATGCCCTGCGTGACCGTTCGGATGAAAGAGTCCGCCTGATCATCGAGGAGTTGATCTCCTCCGAACCGGTCGCTGGCAGCATGGAACAGAAAATTGGCGATTACTATCGCAGTTTCATGGACACTGAGACTCTGAACGAATTGGGCACCAGCCCGGTAGCGGCCTTGTTGAGCAGAATCGACTCGATCCAGACCAGGGCGGATCTTGTTGATGCCTTTGGTCGCTCTGAGCTTGAAGGAAGCTCTTCTCCGTTTGGTTTTGGGGTCAGCCCGGACAGAATAAATCCCGATCGCTATCAATTGGGAATTTTTGTGGGCGGATTGAGCCTGCCCGATCGTGACTATTATCTGGAAGCGGATGAGCGCTTCGCCTCAATCCGCAATCAGTTCCGCGATCATGTCATTGCGATGTTGACGCTCGCCGGCAGAGAGGATTCTGCTGCAATGGCCGATGCCGTCATTGAAATCGAGACAGGTATAGCAACACATGTCTGGCCACGGGCTCAACGCAGGAATCGTGATCTGACCCACAACCCTATGAGTTATGAGCAATTCATCGAGACCTATGCTGATTTTGACTGGCAGGCTTATTTCATGGCTGCGGGTATCGATAGGGTGGAGGAACTGAATGTAGCCTATCCCAGCGCGATGCAACCGGTTATAGCCATGGTCAATAGTATTCCGCTGGAAAAGTGGAAAAGCTTCCTGACTTACAAACTGCTTACCAACAATGCCAGCCTGCTCTCCGAAGTGATCGATGATACCAATTTCCAGTTTTATGGCACTGTGCTCAATGGCATTCCGCAACAACGTGATCGCTGGGAGCGGGGAGTGGCCCGGGTGGGCGCCCTGAACAGCCTGGGTGAAGCGCTGGGAAAGCTGTATGTTGAGCGTTATTTTCCGGAATCAGCCAAGCAGCAGATGGAAGAGTTGGTGGAAAATCTGCGCATGGCACTGGCGGAAAGTATTGTCGAAAATGACTGGATGGACGCTGCGACCAAGGCGGAGGCGAGCAGAAAACTGAATTCATTTCGCCCCAAGATAGCCTATCCGGATGTGTGGGAGGATCTCAGTGCGATTGCGATCAAACGAGAAGATTTGTTTGGCAATGCCAGGCAGGTACGTGAATATTTCTATCAGAAGTCCATCAACAGAATTGGTGCCATGACCGATCGGGAAGAGTGGGGTATGACTCCACAGACTGTCAACGCCTATTATAACTCCTCGTTCAATGAAATCGTCTTTCCCGCAGCCATTCTGCAGGCCCCATTTTTTGATCCGGCAGCAGATATGGCTGTGAACTATGGCGCCATTGGTGGGGTAATTGGCCATGAAATGGGACATGGTTTTGATGACCAGGGTTCCAAGTCCGATTATCAGGGCGTGCAGCGAAACTGGTGGACTGATAGTGTGCGTGCCGCTTTCGAGGAGAAAACGGAGCAGCTGGTTGCTCAATACAATGCGTATGAACCGGTTACCGGACATTTTATCGATGGCAGTTTCACGTTAGGAGAGAATATTGGCGATGTCGGTGGCCTGTCGATGGCCTACCGCGCCTACAGGATTGCATTGGACGGAAAGGAAGCACCGCTTATCGATGGCTTGACCGGAGACCAGCGCTTCTTCCTGGCATGGGCTCAGGTCTGGCAGAGTAAAATCCGGGAAGATGCCCTGGTGTCACGACTTAAATCGGACCCGCATTCGCCCGCAGAGTATCGTGTCAATGGTGTTGTGCGTAATCACGATGCCTGGTACGAAGCCTTTGCGGTAAAGGAGGACCATGCTTTGTATCTGGCGCCTGAGCTCAGGGTCCGCATCTGGTAACACTTTCCTGATTCATTATCAGCCGGGATGCTCGACAGACCCATGGCCTTGTATATCATCAGTTCAAATCGGGTTGAATCCCTGCAGGCTCATATGGCTGAGTTGCTGCTGACCGCACCCTTGCCAGACGCTTTCCAGAGTGAGCAAGTAGTGGTTCCCGGCATGGCGATGGCACGCTGGCTCAATCTGGAGCTGGTGAAATCCCTGGGGATAGCCAGTAACATCAATTATGCCTTGCCGGCAGCCTGGATATGGCAACTTGCTGCAGACGTATTTGCGGTGGACGAGGGCCAGCAGGCGGGTGCGGAGCAGATAGAGGATCCGTTGGGCAGAGAACTGGCTGCCTGGAAAATCTTTAGCTTGCTACCCGATTTGCTCCAGGATCCTGAATTCGTTTCCCTGCGCGCCTACCTGAAGGATGATGAAAGCACGGGAATCAAGCGTTGGCAGCTTGCGGTGCGCATTGCCGATGTATTTGATCGATATCAGTTTTACCGACCGGACTGGATCAGAGCCTGGAGCATAATCCCGTCGACCAGGCAAACAGGCAATGCGGACGAACAACAAGCCTGGCAGCGTATCCTGTGGCAAAGTCTGATCAAAGATCTGTCAAAACCCGATCGTGTGAGCATGATCGATCAATTGCTGGCGCGAATGCACAACAACAAGCCGCCCGAGGCATTGCCTGCCCGACTTTGCTGTTTTGCCTTGTCAACGCTGCCACCTTTGTATGTGCAAGTGTTGCAAGCCCTGGCCGGGCATAGTGACGTGTACCTCTTTCAACACAGCCCGACCGATCAGTATTGGGCTGATATCAAGAGCAAAAAACAGTTGTCGCGGTTACGACTGCAGAATGCTGACAGTGCGGACTACTATGACAGCGGCAATGAATTATTGGCCTCCTGGGGGCGACAGGGCCAGGCTTTTCAGGATTTGTTGATCAGCGCCGAATCGGTTGACTCAGCACAATGGGAAGATTATCAGGAGCCGGGTACAGCATCTTTGCTGAACCGTCTGCAGCAGGGAATTTTCAAACTGCAGAATGGTGAAATCAGGGAATCTGTGGCAGTTGATGCATCGATCAAGGTGGCTGTTTGCCATAGCGCGATGAGAGAGTGCCAGGTGCTCCATGATGAGTTGTTGCACACCCTGCAAAACGATGCGGAGTTGCAACCGGAAGATATTCTGGTGATGATTCCCCAGATAAGTGATTATGCTCCCTATATAGAAGCTGTCTTCAGTTATGATGAAAATGGCAGCCGTCCTTTCCTGCCCTGGAATCTGTCCGATACCACAGTGGCGGAAGAACACCCACTGGTTGATATCTTTTTCCAGTTGCTGGCACTGCCGGAGAGCCGGTTTGGCTATTCTGAAGTGATGAATTATCTGACTGTCCCCGAGATCATGGAGAAATTCGGTCTGGATCGCAACGGCTGCGATGCAGTTGCTGTCCTTCTGCAGGAAACACGGGTGCATTGGGGGCTGGATGGAGAACACAAAGTTGAATTGACATTGCCGGCCGTTGATCAGAATACCTGGCGCCAGGCCGAGGATCGTCTGCTGGCCAGTTATGCCATGGATAGTGAGTTTGCTGATACTGCCGATTTCACCTGGCAGGAACTGGCTCTGCTGCCTGTGTTCGAAGGTGCCTTGGGAGAAGCCGCCGGATGTTTTTTCAATCTGCTGAGCAAACTGAAAAGATGGCGTGAGCTATTGCAAGGGGAAAAGTCCGGGCGAACCTGGCAGCTGTTGATCAACACCTTGCTGGATGATTTCTTCATGGAAACTGGGGAAGATGACAGCAAATTGCAACAGATACGCGATGTCGTTGACCGAAGCAGTCAACAGATGGGCGAGCTGTCGATCTCCAGAGAACTGCTGATCACATGTTTGCGCTCCTCACTCGGCTCCCAGCCGGGACACAGCAGGTTTTTCAGTGGAGGTATCACATTTTGCGGAATGCGACCCATGCGCAGCCTCCCATTCAAGCTTATCTGTATTCTGGGTTTACAGGATATGGCATTTCCACGCCGGGAGCAGGCCATCGAATTTGATCTGATGGCGAATTACTGGCGGCCCGGCGATCCTCGCAAGGGAGATGAAGACAGATACCTGTTTCTGGAAACCCTGCTATGTGCCAGGCAAAGAATCTATTTCAGCTATTGTGGCCGTAGCCTGAAAGACAATACGCCGTGCCAGCCCTCGATACTTTTGCGTGAACTGCTTGACTTCATCGACGCCGCTTACCTGCCGCTCAACGGCGGGGATGGATTGATGAGTGAGGCACTTACTCAAGTTCATTCCATGCAGCCCTTCAATCCAAGGAACTATCAAGGTGGTTCAGATACCAATAGCTATGATGATTATTGGTGCCAGGTAGCCCGGGTTTTGCAGAGAGCGGAACCTGTTCAAGCTGGCTATCTGGATAACTTGCCCTTGCTGCCCGATTCTGTTGATTCCGAGGAAAGGGGTAAAAATATCGAACTGGGCAGCTTGCAACGATTTCTGAAGGATCCGATAGCAGGCTTCTTCAATGACAGCTTGGGCATCTATCTGAGTCAAACGGAACAGAATGCCGATGAAGAACCCTTTGATCTGGATAATCTTCAACTGTGGAGCATCAAGCAACGCATGTTGTCTGATCTGATGATGGGTAAAGAAACTGCACTCAAATCACTGAGGGCAGAAGCGGGTCTTCCGCATGGTTTTCAGGGAGACAGGGTTTTCCATGCAGCCAGAGAGGCGGTGGATAAACTGAGGGATAGACTCGTCGAGTACCAGCAATGTACACAGACGCCGCTCGCAATAGAGCTTGAGATGAAACATGGCTATGTGTTGAGCGCTCAATCCCGTTTGTATTCTGGGCGTGGTTTGTTGCATGCAAGCCCTTCAAAATTTAAAGGCAAAGCCGTACTGGCCATCTGGCTGGAACATCTCGTCCTTTGTGCCGCAGAAAAACTTCCGGCAGAGGAGTGTTCATTACTGATCGCTACAGACAGGGTGTTCCGTTTTCCTGTGCTTCCATCCACGGATGCCATGACAATCCTTGAAGACTATCTGGCGCTTTATCGATTGGCCTGGCAACGGCCTTTATGTTTTTTTCCGGCCAGCAGTTTTTCCTGGATGTGGCATTATCATCTCAGTACAGATGAAGAGAAGGCAAACAAGGAAGCGCTCAAAGTCTGGAAAGGCAACGAATATTACGGTCCTGCCGGTGAAGAAGCAGAGCCGTATGTGCAACTGGCCCTGAGAGGCCAGAAAGGGAACCCCCTCCATCGGGAAGAATTCAGAGAACTGGCCAAAAGATTTTTTGCTCGAGCCTTGGCTAATGGAGAATCAAAGTGACAGGGCACAGCTCAACAGGGCACAAATCAGCAGACAGTGAGGCCTTGATTCTTGATGCCGAACAGCTCATGCAGATGCCCTTAGCTGGCATGAAACTGATCGAAGCCAGCGCAGGTACCGGTAAAACCTATGCTATCGCCAACTTTTATCTGCGTTATATTCTGGCGGGATATGTGACTGCTGAAATTCTGGTGGTGACATTCACCAATGCCGCGACGGAAGAATTGCGAGGACGGATTCGACAACGATTGCATGAAGCACTTCGTGTGCTGACAACAAATACCCAGTCCGAGGCAATCGAGGATGAATATCTGCGACTGTTATTGTGGCAAGATTCGAACGGGTCGGATAAAGCAGAAAGAGTCGCCCGTCTTAAGCTGGCAACCAGAACCATGGATGAAGCCGCCATCCATACGATTCATGGGTTTTGCCAGCGAACCTTGATTGATCATGCGTTTTACAGCGGGCAGGGTTTTGATACCAGTTTGAGCGCCGAGGATGATTTGCTGTGGCAGCAATCCCTGCAGGACTGGTGGCGCAAGTCCTGTTATGAACTGGATGCGGACAAGGGGGTTCTGTTTGCAACGGCACTGGGCTCATTCTCGGCTTTCATGAAACGGCAGCGACCTCTTCGACGCATAGGATCACCGAAGATACTGCCAACTATTGCTGAATCACCGGATAAGCTTTATGAACTCTGGCTTGCCTGTAGGAAACCGGCAAGTCAACTCGCCAGGCAATGGCAGCAACGTGGCGAAGAGATCAAAGCCATTTTGCTCAATTCTAATGCACTAAGCCGCAGGAAGGAGAAATACGGTGCCGATAATCTCCAGGCACTTTTTCTGCAATGGGATGATTTTTTCGGCAAGGATGACTTGTTGCAGTTTCCTGCTCAATTTGACTTGCTTTCGGCGGATACGCTCCAGAAAAATACCAAACCAACAGCGAAGGAAGACCCAGCATTACAGGATCCTTTTTTCCTGACCTGTGCAAAACTGATCAATAGCACTGAATCAATCCGCTCCCGATTTCTGTTTCGAGCCCTGCAGGAGGCTACTGCCTATGCCAGGGAGAAAATAGAAGCAATCAAGCTCAGTTCTGGCAGCATGACCTTCAATGATCAATTGACGCGTTTGCATGCGGCTTTGCATGGTCCTCAGGGGTCAATTCTTGCGCAGCGGATAAGGCAAAGCTTTCCGGTTGCGATGATTGATGAGTTTCAGGATACCGATGCAATTCAATACGCGATTTTTCGTCAAATCTACCAGTTCCCGGTAACAACTGTCGCGCAGGAAAAGAGCGAAGGCAAGGCGATCAGCCTGTTGATGATAGGTGACCCGAAACAGGCGATTTACAGCTTCCGGGGCGGGGATATTTTCACTTACATGCAGGCGCGCAAGGATGTCGCCGCGCATAGATATACGCTGGATACGAACTGGCGCTCCACGCCTGGATTGGTCGATGCGGTGAATGCCATTTTCGGTTACCGGCAAGATCCTTTCCTGTTTTCTGATGCCATTGAATTTAAACCAGTAAAGCCCAACCCGGTGAAGAACAAACCGGAATTGCTCGATGAGGGCAAACCGAAGACACCATTGGTGCTTTGGCGTTTGCCGGTTGATGAAAAGTCCTCTCCCTTCACATCGAGCTCTGCGGCGGAACAGGTACAGGAAGCGGTGGCAGATGAAATAGCCTCGCTGATCAAGGCGGGCAGTACTGGCAGGGCCAGCCTCGGCGATAAGTCTCTCACACCTGGTGATGTTGCCGTCCTGGTACGTACGCTTAGACAAGGCAATGCTGTACGTGAGGCGCTTTCCCGGCGAGGCATCAATGCCGTCACAGTTGGCTGGGAAAATGTGTTCAATACCGACGAGGCTCAAGGTTTGCTGCTTATACTGCAAGCTCTGGTCTATCCTGAGGACAAGAGGGCTTTGCGGCGGGCCTTGAGCAGTAGTTTGCTGGCTTATACCTACCTGGAAATTGCAGAACATCTGCAGGAAGAAAATCGTGCCCAATGGAAGCTGAATTTTTACAAGCTGTCGATACTCTGGCAACAGAAAGGCTTTATGGTGATGTTTCAGACCTTGCTGCAAAGTGTCGGAATCGGCTCCGGTCTGGCGCAGGGAGATATGCCCGAACGACGTCTGACCAATTTGCTGCATCTGGCTGAGTTACTGCAACAAAAAGCAAAACAGCTACCCGGTCACATAGCTTTGTTGAACTGGTACCAGCAACAACTGGGTGGCGAAGACAAGGAAACCGAGCTGCGACTGGAGAGTGATGAAGCACTGGTGAAAATAGTCACCATCCATGCCAGCAAGGGACTTGAGTATCCGCTTGTGTTTGTCCCGTTCCTGTGGTCATGCAGACCAGCGAGCGCCCCGCTGTGCTTCCATGATGAACAGGGTCAACTGTGTATTGATCTCGGTTCGGATACGTATGACGGGCATTTGCCACTGGCTGAAAAAGAACGGCTGGCAGAAGATGTGAGGTTGGCCTATGTCGCCCTGACCAGGGCCAGCGCCAGACTTTACCTGGTCTGGGGAGAAAGCATGAGAAGCAATGCAGAGAAAACGGCTTTATCCTATTTGTTTGTGCCAGAACAGCAAGCAGCGATGCTGGATACCCAATTACCGCAAGCCTACCAGGGGCGAGTGGATACCGGACAGGTACTGTCCAAGTTGTGTAAGAATGCAGGCGGCACAATTACAGTGAGCACGTTGCCACAAAGCACATGCAATCATTCCGTTGCGGATACAGAGAATTCAGTGTCATTTCCAGACCGCACATCATCTGCAAACGAGTTACAGGCGGCAGTATTCAGTGGCAGGAATGTCAGTGATTGGCGCATAAACAGCTTTAGTTCCCTGACCAGGAATATCCATCAGAATGCTCTTGCAGGTAAGAAGCGTTCTTCGTCACGCGATGAATTGCGGGATGAGATTCTGAATTTTCCCGCTGGCAGTCATGTTGGTCTGTTCATGCATGCCTTGCTTGAAGAGATTGACTTTCAATCGGCTATCGGAGAACAGGCCAGGGTGGTGTTTCAACGGCATGCCCCACGTTATGGCCTGGATCACAGGGATAATGAGGCCGTGGTGGGCAGATGGCTGGAGTCTATTGTCCATACCGTGCTGGATCAAACGACGGGTTTCAGTCTGGCCTGTCTGGCATCGGAGCAGCGTCTGAATGAACTGGAGTTTGATTTTTCGGTTGCACGATTTGATCCTTCTGCATTGAATGCCTTGCTGGCCCGCCACAGCGAGCAGGCCTTGATGCCCCTGCAACTGAATGCCTTTCAGGGTGTGATGACCGGGGTCATAGATCTGGTCTTCTGCACAGGGGGCAGGTATTACCTGGCCGATTACAAGAGTAATTTCCTGGGTGCTACATTGTCCGATTACAACAGGGCCTCTATGCACAAAGCCATCATAGATCGGCGTTATGATCTGCAGTATCTGCTGTATTGTGTTGCCTTGCATCGGTATCTGCAATGGCGGATCCCGGACTATGCCTATCAGACCCATTTTGGTGGCGTGTATTATCTTTTTCTGCGCGGAATGCGGTCTGAGCGGGGGCCAGAATATGGTGTGTTTTATGACAGGCCAGCCGAGGCATTGGTTTTGGCCCTGGATGCACTTTTTGCTGATAGCAGTTCGGGTAGATTGATCCACTGAGAATCTTTGATGACAAGCAAAACAACAGCAAGTCTCGAATTTCTGTACCAACAGGGTGCTCTGTCCGCCCTGGGTTATGCCTTTGCCAGATTTGTGACCCGGTATGCCGGAGAGCCCTTGGACAGCTTGTTGGGACTTTCTGCGGCCCTGGTCAGTGAAACGAATCAACAGGGTGATGTCTGTCTGAATCTGGATGTGCATGCCAACAAACCTGTGTTTGTCCAGTTGGATGATACAGGCACAGAAGCCATCACTTTACCCAAGGTTCCAGCCTTGCCGCAGTGGTTACTCTATCTGGACTCGAAACCTTGTGTCGGTAAACCGGGTGAGATGGCACCATTGATTCTGGATGGGGAAAAACTCTATCTGGGAAAATTCTGGCACTATGAAAATATGGTTGCCCAGCAGATAGGCAATCGGGTTGGTCTTGTTCCGGGGCTGGATTACCAGGTGTTGCAGGCGGGTCTGCATCGACTTTTCCCCGAGCAGGCTGATTCCAGTGAGCAGGTGAACTGGCAGATGCTGGCCACTGCAATTGCGGTTAGTCGTTATTTTGCGGTCATCTCGGGAGGTCCGGGAACCGGCAAGACAACCACGGTGGTCAAGGTGCTGGCACTGCTGCTGGAGCAGGATCCACAGATGCGGATCCATCTGGCAGCACCCACCGGAAAGGCTGCCGCGCGCATGGTCGAATCGATTCGACAGAGAAAACACGCAATACCTGATGCAGACGTGCGGAACCGAATTCCAGATCAGGCCAGTACATTGCATCGACTGTTGTCATTCAATGGCCGGAAGTTTCGCAAAAACAGGGACAACAGGCTGGTCACTGACTGTGTTGTCGTCGATGAGGCATCCATGATAGACATGACCTTGATGACCCGTTTGCTGGCGGCATTGCCTGATGATTGCCGGGTAATCCTGCTGGGTGATCGTGACCAGTTGGCCTCGGTTGAAGCGGGTAGCGTACTGGGGGACATAACTGGTCACGGGATCGATATCGTCTACAGTGCAACACAACTGGATTTGCTGAATAGCTTGACTGGGGAAAGGCTTGTTCAGGACAGTCAGAGAAGCAGTCTGCCAGAAATCGCCAATTGCATTGGACTGCTGCAGACCAGCTACCGTTTTCATGCCAGCAGTGTGCTGGGGAGGTTTGCCCAACTGATCAATGCGGGGCAAGCAGAGCAGGCGCTGGCGCTGATTCGTCAGTCCGATTCCTCCGTCAGCTGGCTGGAAGCCAATGACAGAGAAAACGACCGGCAGGTGGTGATGCGGGCAGTTGAGCAGTACAGTGGCTATCTTCGCTGCCAGAGCCCGGCAACAGCATTGCAGGAGTTCAATCGCTTCAGGGTGCTGTGTGCAGTCCATGAAGGCCCTTCCGGGGATTTGTCGCTCAATCATGAAATTGAAGTGAGTCTGCAGCAGACAGGTTTGCTGGACCCGGGACAAATGACCGCAGATGCGCTTTACCACGGCAAGCCGGTAATGGTCACCGCCAATGATTATGAGCTGAACCTGTTCAATGGTGATACCGGTCTGGCCTGGCGGAATGATGCGGGTAAACTGCGGATATGGTTTCAAACTGCCGATGGCGCAGTGAGGGACATTTCCCCGGATACGCTTCCCGCCTGGGTACCGGCATGGGCATTGACCATTCACAAGTCACAAGGGTCTGAGTATGACTGTGTGGTATTGACCCTGCCGCAGCAGGCCAGCAGTCCGTTGTTATGCCGCGAACTGGTCTATACCGCAATAACCAGGGCCAGACACGAGGTTCTTGTGCATGCCAGCGAAACAGTCTTCATTGCTGCCTGCCAGCATGAGATAGTCCGCTCAACAGGTTTGGGGCAAAGGCTGGGTTGGCGATAATCAAGGGTGTGCCCCGCAATCTCCCAAAATATATTCCCGGAATATATTCATTTCATTGACGCAAAGTAAAAAAGCTGAGGCGCAAAGTTTTAATCACTTTGTTGCATTTCATGGCTGTAAATTGCGTCTTGCCAAACTCGACACATCAATCAAATTTATAACAATTATAAATTTAAATATAATTAACTGATCATTTACTGAATGATAAGTAGAAAAAAGATGAATTACAGGAATTATCCTAAAATCTGGGAAGAATTTACTTCAAACATCGGTATTTATGTTGAGGTATTTTGATTTGACCATTTAGTTAAAACATACCCAGAGGGAATATAATAATGAAAAGAAATAAGCTCTATCAAAGTATTCACTGCACACCGACATTGGCTGTTTTTCTTGCCACTGCTATTTCATCATCCCCACTCTTTGCTGCGGAGGAACAAAGAAGGATTGAAGAGGTGATAGTAACTGCAGAGCGTCGCGAGGCATCTGTTCAGGATACGTCAATATCCATTACCGCCTTTTCAGCTGATTTTCTCGATAGCTTCGGCATTCGCAACCAGAGTGACCTGCAAAACTTCATTCCTGCCACCACCATTCAACCTTACGATGCCACTGTGCGGGGGGTTGGGCGCAACTTCCGCAATCTTGGTGGTGACCCGGGCATATCGACTTATATGAATGGGGTCTATTCCGAAGACCTTTATACCGCCACTGTAGGCGGGGGGTTTTGGGATGTAGAGCGCATCGAGGTGCTTCGAGGACCACAGGGCACGCTGTATGGGCGCAATGCAGTCGGTGGAGCAATGAATTTTCTGTATAAAAAGCCCTCTGATGAATTTGAAGCTGCTTTCAAATCTGTTGCGGGCAATCTGGATACCACGGAAGTCTATGGTATGGTATCAGGCCCGATTATTCCTGATGTGCTCTCGGCCCGCGTGACCGGGGCATATCGTGAACGTGATGGAGTGGTGGATAATATTGGTATCGGCTCTGATCTGGATAGCCTGGATGAGACCAATACTACCGTGTCGCTCAAATATACACCGACTGATGACCTGGAATTCAATGTTCGTGTCAATCGGGCAGTGGTTGACCGGATAATGGGGGGAGCAGGCAACGATGGTCTGGTGGTTTTAAGTGAACAGGGTACGAGCCAGCGCAACTTTACAGATCAGGTATTCTCTTTTCGACCCATAGATCGCAATCAAACCAATGTTCTGGCGAACGATTTCTTTGTGCCGAATGCACCGGTTCGTACATTTGCCGATCCTGCCACGGGGGCAGCAATAGAAGCTCAGGCAGTAAGGCCTGGTATTGATCCCGCCATAGGCTCAACCGTAGGACGTATGAACAACGCTTTCGGGGTCGATCGGAATCCCACGCAGTGTGTGTTTTCGAGCAAGAGCAATATCGATGGCGATGATGTTTGTTCCGACACCAATGGCTTCAATAGAGAGGAGTTCGATCAACGTGCGGTGCAATTCGAGACCTCCTGGCAGGCTGCCGATCAATTATCCATAAAATATATCTTTGGCTATAACGATTTGCTGTATGAAAGATTTACTGATGATGATCTCACCAGCAGCCTTGATTCGGACAGGCAGTTTTTTGTTGATCATGAAGCAGAATATCAGTCACATGAATTGCAGTTTTTTTATGATGTCAATGACCGGCTTAGCTTCACTACCGGTCTTTTCTACTATGAAGCACAAATAACCCAGCGTGGTGATTTCTTTTCCTCGGTAAATGAATCCCGTTTCGCTAATGCAGCGCCAGGTTCTACAGCCATTTTTGGTAGCGCGGCGCCTGATCTGTTCAGCGCCCGACGGGCGTCAAATGGGCAGAAAGATGTTACCTCAGTTGCGGTAGGCCCCTGGCTTGGTGGCTCTGCTGCCCAGCAGCCCGGGCGGCCGAATCGGCCAGCAAGCGACTTGTTGTATTGGACAGATACGGAACGCGAAGCCCTGGCCTTCTATACCCAGGGGGTATACGATATTTCGGAAAAATGGACAGCTACCGTCGGTATACGCTACGCACGCGATGACCTGGATGGGGAAGAGAATCTTTGGCGCTATACCGAACAGGTTCTGGTTCTGCCAAACGATGCCGCAGCCTCACCCATAGGTTTGTCGTTGCTCGAATGGAATGTCGGCATTGGCGCTCTTGATCCAAACACCCTGCAACCAACCGGTGCAGCGCCTCTGGCCGTGGCCGGAGTGCCGCTCACCTTGAATGTGCATCGTCGGCTGAGTCGCCGCGATGAAGAAGTCACCTGGCGGGTCAACTTTGACTATACGCCAACAGCGAATCAACTTCTTTACCTGTCTGCGACCAAGGGGCACCGTGCCGGTGGATTCAATCTGGTTTTTTTCAGCCAGACCGCAGAGTACGATCCCGAAGAGTTGATTTCCTATGAATTTGGCTACAAGTCTCAATTCTTCAATAATACGCTGCAATTGAATGGGTCCGTTTACCTGTATGACTATGAAAGTATCCACACCTTTGCGGCAGAACCTTCAATTGCCGGAGGAACCAGTACTTCGGTGCTTGCCGCTCCCGGCGCTGAAGTCATCGGTATTGAAGGTGAAGTAACCTGGCTTGCCAGCAATCGTCTGACTTTGGGTGGGAATTTCAGCTATACCCCGAATGAATACGATGAGGATTTCTTCTTGCTAGATACAGCAGATCCGGATCGTCCGGTTTCACTGTTTACTCCAATTTCTTTCGATCCAGCTGCCGAGGAGAACCCCAATCAGGCGCTCCTGCAGAACATCGAGGGTAATCAGCTGCTGCAGGTGCCGGATTGGAAATTCACAGCCTGGGGCTCTTATATGCTGCCAATAAGTGGGGGTAACAATATTGAGCTGCTGACTTCTTATTCCTGGATTGACGAGACCTACTCCAGTCCCTTCGAAAAAGAAATAGACCGGGCTCCCGCCTATGGTCGTTGGGATGCCCGTGCCACCTGGCAAAGCCGGGGCGGACGCTGGGGGGCTTCGGTCTACATCAATAATATACTTGATGAGCTTGGTATCAGGGAAATCGGCCGGACTGGTGAAGAGGAAGGATTTCGTCGGGCAGCACAACTTACGGAGAGACGCCTGTATGGCTTGGAGCTTAGTTTGAATTTTGGACAATAAGTTGTTTTGGCCCGATCATTTTCTTCAACAAGAATGATCGGGCCTGTTCGACAGCGTTTTTCAATTAACTGCTCGAAGCGGATTTGCGCGCCTGCCTGATGAGATCATAGGCGCCGGCTATCTCACTGGTTTTGCGTTCGGCCATGGCGCGCATGCTTTCGGGCAGACCCTGGCTGGCCAGCTTGTCCGGGTGGTTTTCATTCATCAATTTACGGTAGGCTCGTTTCAGCTCGGCATCGCTTGCTGTGGCAGTAAGCCCCAGTATTTTGTAGGCATTGCTCAATTCCTGTTGCGGATTGTGGCGTGCGCCCCGGCCCTTGCCCAGCAGCATGGCCTCCAGTTGCTCAACCTGGGCTTCAGGCAAGCCCAGACCTCTGGCAATATGCAGCAGCATTTGGTGTTCAGCCGGGTGAAGCTGGCCATCAGCTGCGATGGCGGAAATTTGCAGTTGCAGAAACATCTGCAGCAAGGCCGGATGGCCGCGGCTCAACTGACGAAATCTGGCCAATTCAGCATCGAGGTCGAAACCGGCGCTCTTGCCGCGGTTGAAGGCAGCGATTGCCCGCTCACGCAAGGGCTGGGACAGGTGCAGTTGATTGAACATGCCTTCCGCAGCCTGAATTTCATTGCGGGTGACAACACCATCGGCCTTGCACAAGGCACCCATGACCGCGAACATCGAATCCAGAAAGCCTGACTGAATTCCGGCCAGACCAGCTCCGGCCTGCTGTTTCAGGTAGGCAGTCAACATCAGCGCGGCAATGGCACCCAGAATGAATCCGGGTGCGCCTCCGAACATAAGGCCGACAAATCCACCCACCAGGATAGGGATCAATATCTCTCTCCAAATCAGGATCAAACAAACAGCTGTGCTGACAGCGGTGATGAAAAGGGCGGAGTATACCATTTCAGGTTTCTTTGTCAGCCTGCCGGTGCTGGCGCTATAATGCGCGACTTGTTATCGCGACGGCGGGTTCGATGGATATGTCTCAGATCACTACCTATATGCAAACCCTGGGGCGGCAGGCGCGGGAGGCTTCCCGAATCATGGCCAGTGCCAGTACTGCCCAGAAGAATGCCGCCCTGTTTGCGATTGCAGAAAGCATTGAAAAAAACGCGGCGGGTCTGCTTGCTGCCAATGCGCTGGATATGGATGCGGGGCAGAAGAAAGGCCTGGATGCGGCTGTGCTCGACCGGCTTGCACTTGACCCCTCCCGTATCAAGGCCATGCTTGCGGGCCTGATGCAGGTTGCCGGCCTGAAGGATCCTGTGGGCGCAATCAGTGAGCTGAGTTATCAGCCCAGTGGTATCCAGGTGGGCAGGATGCAGGTGCCTCTGGGGGTGGTCGGCATCATCTATGAATCACGTCCCAACGTGACCTGTGAGGCCGCCAGTCTGTGCCTGAAATCCGGGAATGCCACCATACTGCGGGGCGGTTCGGAGGCCTTGCATTCAAATCAGGCCATTGCCGAATGCATTGGCGCGGGTTTGGTTTCTGCCGGTCTGCCTGCGACCGCAGTTCAAGTGGTTGCGACCACCGACCGGGAAGCCGTTGGCAAATTGATCAGCATGCCGGACTATGTGGATGTCATTGTCCCCAGAGGGGGCAAGAGTCTGATTGCCCGCATCTCGGCTGAAGCGAAAGTCCCGGTGATCAAACATCTGGATGGCAATTGCCATGTCTATATCGATGACCGGGCGGACAGGGACAAGGCCATCAGCATTGCTGTCAATGCCAAGACGCAGCGCTATGGGACCTGTAACACCATGGAAACCCTGTTGGTCGCTGCAGCTGTCGCCGTCGAGGTGTTGCCGGAACTCGGTAAGCGCTTCCAGGAACACGGGGTTGAGCTGCGTGGCTGCGAGCAGACCTGCCAGTTGCTGGATCAGGCCAGGCTTGCCAGTGAAGCAGATTGGTATGAGGAGTATCTGGGGCCGATATTGGCGATAAAAGTGGTCAATGGTCTGGAGGAGGCTATTGCGCATATCAATAAATACAGCTCGGCTCATACGGAGAGCATTGTGACCGAGGACATCGGGCGGGCGCAGCAGTTTCTGCGGGAAGTGGATTCCAGCTCGGTCATGGTCAATGCCTCGACCCGCTTTGCCGATGGTTTTGAATACGGCCTGGGTGCCGAGATTGGGATTTCCACCGATAAGCTGCATGCCCGTGGGCCGGTGGGCCTGGAAGGTCTGACTTCCCGTAAGTACATCGTTATCGGCGACGGGCATATTCGCACATGAATCCACGTATTGGATTCATGGGTGGCATGTTCGATCCGGTGCATTGCGGTCATCTGCAAGTGGCAAGACAGGTCGTGCGACGTCTGCAACTGCAACGCCTGCATCTGATCCCCTGTGCGGTGCCCAATCATCGGCAGGGTGCTGTTGCATCCGCTGCGGACAGGGTGGCGATGCTGAAACTGGCAAGCCAACACGATTCGCAACTGCTGGTGGATGAGAGGGAGCTGCAACGTGCTGGAGTTTCCTACACAATCGATACCGTTATCTCATTGCGCGCCGAATTCACGGACGCTGCCCTGGTCATGGTACAGGGCATGGACAGCTTTGCCAGTCTTCCCCAGTGGCACCGCTGGCGTGAAATTCTTCAGTATTGCCATCTTTGCGTAGTCAGCAGGCCAGGAAGCAACAACACCCCCTTGAGCCCTGAGTTGCAGACCTTGTTGCAAGAGCGCAGCTGCAATGACGAGGCTGCGTTGTTTGCCAGGGCAGCGGGCCTTGTCTTCGTGATCGATGACCTGGCGCTGGATGTAGCTTCCAGCGGAATCAGACAGTTGACTGCCGATTCGCGCCTTAACAGTGGTATGCTACCTGCCGAGGTGGTCGACTATATCGCGACACATCATTTGTATCTTCAGGAGGGGCTTCTGGAGCAGTCTGAACAACAGGAAAAAGAGGAATAGATGAGCCTGGACTCACACGTATTATCCCGATTGGCAACAAGTGCGCTGGACGATATCAAGGCGCGTGACGTAGTGTGTCTGGAGGTGGCTGAATTGACTCCGATGGCGGATTACATGGTCATCGCCACAGGCAATTCAAGCACTCATGTGAAGGCGCTGGCTGATGAGGTCATTCATCAGGTCAAGGAGGCTGGAGGAACAGTCCGGGGCACTGAAGGCAGATTGCAGGCCGAGTGGGTGCTGGTTGATCTGGGTTCCGTCGTGGTACACATCATGTTGGCGCCAACCAGAGCCCTGTACAGCCTGGAAGATTTATGGAATTTTGGCGCCACTGACCGGCATGAAAATTAGGCTGCTATCCGTAGGAACAAGAATGCCGGACTGGGTGGATAAAGGGTTCGCCGAGTACAGCAGGCGCTTGCCAGCAGAATTTGCACTCAGTTGTGAAGAAGTGGCACTGGCCAGGCGGGGTAAGAGCAGTGATATCAATCAGGCCAGATATAAGGAAGGAGAGCTGCTGCTGAACAAGGTAAAGCCAGGCGAGTTTCTGGTGGCGCTCGATGTTCAGGGCAGACAACTGAGCACCAGTGAATTGGCGGAAAAACTGGATGCCATTCGCCAGGATGGTCGGCATCTGGCTCTGCTGGTCGGGGGACCTGATGGGCTGGCACCGGATTGCCTGCAGCAAGCTGATGAAAAATGGTCACTTTCGGCATTAACTTTACCCCATCCATTGGTTAGAATTGTGGTGGCTGAACAGATATACCGTGCCTGGACCTTGTTGAACGGACACCCCTATCATCGCAGCTGATGGTAAAACTATCTGTTGATCTGATTGTCCAAAGAAAAATGATCTACAAATTAATTCAATGCATATGATGGTAGAGCATGGCAGAGCAATTCAAACTGGATGATCATGAACGGGAAACCCGGATTTTCCATCGGCGAATGCTGGTGGCGGGTGTTCTGATTGCCCTGTTGCTTTCAGCCCTGGTGGCATGGATGGTCAACCTTCAGGTCTACCGCTATGATTATTTTGCCGCACGCTCCGATGGTAACCGCCTGCACTCCCAGTATGTTGCACCCAACCGTGGGCTTATATACGACAGTAACGGCATCCTGCTTGCCGAAAACAGACCCATTTTCAACCTGACTGTGGTGCGCGAATCAGCTCGTGATTTTGAAAATTCCGTGGATCTGTTGCAGACTCTGATTGCACTTACTCCAGAAGACATGGAGTCTTATCGGGCCAGGCAGGATCGCCGTCCGGTCCCGCATTCCTCCGTACCCATACGTTATCAGCTGAGTGAGGCAGAAATTGCCAGTGTAGCGGTCAACCAGCACCTGTTGCCCGGTTTCGCCATCGAGGCGCAACTGGTCAGACACTACCCACTGAAAGGCACTGCCGCTCATGCTCTGGGCTATGTGTCAGAGATCAATCGGGAAGAATTGCAGGCCATGGCGGAAGAGGTGGCCCGAAATTACCGGGGTACCAACCAGATTGGCAAGACCGGGGTGGAAAAAACCTATGAGTCACTGCTGCATGGGCAGGTGGGCTACGAGACGGTGGAAAAGAACAATCGTGGTCAGGTAACGCGTATTCTTGACCGAACCGATCCTGTCCCGGGGCAGGACATCATGCTGCATATGGATGCGCAGTTACAGCTAGCTGCCGAAAGGGCGCTGGGTGATCGACGTGGTGCCATTGTTGCCATTGACCCGCAGACTGGCGGGATACTGGCCATGCTCAGCAAGCCGGATTATGACCCCAATATGTTCGTGACCGGCATCAGCCGCAATGAACTCAATGCACTCAACAGCTCTAGCTATTCCCCCCTGTTCAACCGGGCCATCAGCTCGCGGGTACCTGGCTCCACCATCAAGCCGTTCATTGGTCTGGCGGGTCTGTATCACGAGGTAATTACGCCGGAAACCACGATTTTCGACCGCGGTTACTATTCTCTGCCGGGCCGTTCTCGCCCTTATTATGACTGGACCTGGTGGGTGGATAAATCCGGTCATGGTGAGATCGATCTGAGGCGAGCCATCTACCAGTCCTGCAACACCTATTTTCAGACCGTTGCGGTTGAGCTGGGTATTGACCGTATTCATGACTATCTGCGCAGTTTTGGTTTCGGCAGTAACAGGAGTCTGGATATTCCTGAAGCAAGCGCCGGGATTACGCCTTCCCGGGCCTGGAAAATGGAAAACCGGGGCGAGCCCTGGTATGCGGGAGAGACTCCCTTCGAAGGCATAGGCAATGGTATTTTCCAGGCCACAACACTGCAGATGGCCAGTGCAGCTGCCACCCTGGCCAATCATGGTGTGTTCAAGGCCCCAAGAATGCTGAAAGCGGTCAAGGATGAATCCGGAGAAATGAAAGCAGCAGTTTTTAATGAGAGCAATACGCTGCAACCGATGCTGCCTTCGGCTGAGTATGTCGCCCTGGTCAGAAACGCCATGGTCGATACCACCAGCAAACCCTATGATCGTGAACACAGGCGCCATGAAGGCACAGCCTATCCCTTTATCGAGGCCCACGAGCACCTGGCCTACCCTATGGCCGGCAAGTCGGGTACGGCGCAGGTAGTCGAGTTCCAGGTGGATGCAGCCGGGAATCGTGACAATGCAGAAATTGAGGAGCGGTTTCGCAATCACGCCATGTTCATTGCCTTCGAGGCGACTGAAAAATCACGTATTGCCGTTGCTGTCTATGTCGAAAATGGGGAGGGCGGCAGCTCTGTAGGAGGCCCTTTGGCCCGGGAAGTCATGGATGCCTACCTGATACCCAGGATTGCCGCAGAGCCCAAGCTGGAGCTGACGGCAACCCCTTGAATAAAAACGGATATTCCCGTTAGCCCGATGAGATACCCATGGCTGCCAATAATTACGCTCGCAGAGGAATACGCACTTTTCAAGGGCTGGAGGTGAACCGGAGCAGATTCCTGCCGCGCATCGATCTGCCCTTGATGACATCCCTGCTGCTGTTGGCCGGGTTTGGTCTGATGGTTTTGTACAGTGCCACGGGAGAAAACCTGGCCGATCTTCAGCGCCAGGCTTCAGCCATAGCCATTGCTTTTGTGCTGATGCTGGTGGTTGGACAATTCGATACCCATTTCTTTTATCGACGTGCCCCATTGATGTATCTGGGTGGGCTTTTGTTGCTGGTGCTGGTGCTGTTTATCGGGGTTGAAACCAACGGAGCAAAGAGTTGGCTGGATCTGCCTGGGGTGCCCAGCTTTCAGCCGGCCGAGCTGTGCAAGTTTCTTGTCCCTATGCTACTGGCCCGATACCTGTCCAAAAGAAGGCTGCCACCCAGTTTCAAGGACCTGATGGTGTCAGCCTTGATCATATTGCTGCCCACTGGTCTTATCATCATTCAGAATGATACGGGAACCGCATTGATGGTGCTGGTATCTGGGTTTTTTGTCCTGCTTCTGGCCGGAATCAGTTGGCGTCTGATCTTTCTGGGTATTGGCACGGTGCTGCTGGCCTCACCGGCCTGGTGGATTTTCCTGGCGCGTCCGCACCAGAAAAACCGGATTCTGACCTTTTTTGATCCTTTTCGTGATCCGACCGGCGCAGGCTATAACATCATCCAGTCCCAGATAGCGATAGGATCAGGTGGGGTACAGGGCAAGGGCTGGCTCAACGGGGCGCAGTCGCAGCTGGATTTCATTCCGGAAAGTGACACCGATTTCATTTTGGCCGTTCTGGCTGAAGAGTTTGGCCTGATCGGTGTGCTGTTGTTGATAGCTCTTTATCTGGCCATACTGGTAAGGGGTTTTCAGATTGCTCTTTCCGGGCAGGATACCTTCAGCCGCCTGCTTGCTGGCAGTCTGGTGCTTACCTTCTTTTTCTATGTGTTCGTCAATATGGCAATGGTATCCGGGTTGATGCCAGTGGTCGGCTTGCCATTGCCCATGCTCAGCAGAGGTGGCACATCCATAGTGACGTTGATGATCGGTTTTGGTCTGTTGATGTCGATTCATACTCACAGACGGGTACTTTCACAGTAACTACCAGTAGAGGTCTTGCCTGGGAAAAAAAGCGTGCGAAAATAAAATTAATATAATAATATCAAGCAGGTTAAACTTTTTTTTAAACTATTGGATTAAGAAATAGGTGCGGAGAGTCTCCAACAATGAAAAATAAGGGCAACTACCTGCAATGGACACCCGTCAACCCATTCAGGACGGGATGGTTCGTATTATTTCTATTTCTGGCTGCTTGCGCCAGTTCGCCACCTTCCCGAACAGAATCGGGAACGCTGCCAGCCAATTACGGACGCTATAGCATCAATCAGGATCGTGCACCGAGCAAACCTCTTGATCCTTCACAACTGCGCGAGGTGATTCCCGTACCAGTGGCAAGAACACTGGCTGGCAATAAAAGCCCCTATACAGTCAACGGACAAAGCTATCATGTCATGGCAACAGAAGCGGGCTATGCCGAAACCGGTTATGCCTCCTGGTATGGTGAAAAATTTCATGGCCACCTGACTTCCAACGGCGAGGTTTTCGATATGTATCAGATATCAGGAGCCCACAAGTCGTTGCCGATCCCAAGTTTTGTACGCGTCACCAATCTGGAGAATAACCTCAGCACTGTCGTGCGGGTCAATGACAGAGGGCCATTTCACAGCGATCGTATTCTTGATCTTTCCTACGCTGCCGCCTGGAAATTGGGCTTTGCCGACAAGGGCACGGCCCGGGTCAGGGTAGAGGCAATCGTGCCTGGTCAGGAGAACCAGAGAGTTGCAGAACAGATTGCAGCCACAGAGGGAGCGCAAGGGGAGTCCCGGCAGGCTGCAACAGGCAGGTTTCTGCAGGTGGGCGCCTATACCGATATCGATTCAGCCAGGCAGATTTCAAACAAGGTTCAACGGCTGACTTCAAAGCCGGTAATCATTCGCTCACAGCCGACAGACACTACCTTATCGGTCCTGCATCGGGTAAGGATCGGGCCTTTGCACAGTGATGCGGAAGTCGAAGCGGTGACGGCACAGTTGCTTGCCGCTGACCTGGGCAGGCCTTACACTGTCAACGAATGAATATCCTGTGGGCTTAAGCCCGGCAGGCTCTTGTTAGGTTTTTACAGAGGATACAGATGAATAAATTGAAACAGATGCTGTCGGGGTATGCTTGCGGGAGCCGCTCCAGTATTGGCTTTGCAGTGTTTCTGTCCATGTTGCTGGCAGCGGGCACGGCACTGGCACAAACACCCCAGGCCATCATTCCGAGAGTGCCGGATATTGCCGCCAGCAGCTATATCATGATCGATGCCGTGACCGGGCATGTCATTGCTGAAAGCAATGCTGACCTGCCGTTGCCGCCTGCCAGCCTGACCAAGATCATGACGGCCTATATTGCCGAGGTTGAGATAGACAGCGGTAATATGAGCATGTCAGATATGGTGCATATCAGTGAAAAAGCATGGCGCACACAGGGTTCCAAGACCTTTGTCGATGTCAACAGCCAGGTATCGGTCTCGGATCTGCTGCATGGCATCATCATTCAGTCAGGGAACGATGCCAGTGTAGCCATGGCAGAGCACATCGCCGGCAGTGAAGATGCTTTTGCCGACATGATGAACCAGCACGCTCAGCGGCTGGGCATGAGCAATTCATTTTTCATGAATTCCAGTGGGCTCGATACGGAAGACAATTACAATATCATGTCTGCGCGGGATCTTTCCATTTTGGCCCGGGCCACCATACTCGAACATCCCGACCATTACAGCCTGTATTCACAACGTGAGTTCACGTTCAACGGCATCACACAGGCCAATCGCAATAGTCTGTTGTTTCGTGATCGTAATGTTGATGGCATGAAAACCGGCTGGACAACAGATGCCGGTTATTGCCTGGTTGCTTCGGCCCAGCGTGATGGCATGCGCTTGATTACTGTCGTGATGGGTGCAGAAAGTGAGGATGCCCGTGCGATTGAAACCCAGAAGTTGATGACCTACGGGTTTCGCTACTTTGAAACGCACAAACTTTATGATGCCGGCGAGATTCTCAATACGGTGAAAATCTGGTCAGGCAAGCAGAATACACTGGATTTGGGTATTCAGGATGAGGTCACGGTGACTATCCCACGAGGACGCAGCGCCGACCTGCAAGCCAATATTGCAGTGGATGAGATTATCAGGGCAGAAGTAAGCCAGGGCCAGGTCATGGGAACCGTTGCCATTACCCTGGGAGATGAACCTGTCTATACCGGCAATGTCATTGCCCTGGAGACGGTGGAAAAAGGCGGTTTGCTGAAACGCTTGATCGATTTCCTTACCCTGTTCTTCACCAATTTGTTTGGTTGATAGTGTTATGACTGCAACAGAGGCTCCCAAAATTCAGTTTCCCTGTGCCTATCCTGTCAAGGTGATGGGGCTTGCCGAACCCGGTTTTGCAGCTGAGGTAATTGCCATTTTTCAACGGCATGCGCCCGAGTGCAATGATAGCAAGGTCAGCAGCAGACTCAGTGCCAAGGGCAACTATATGGCTCTGACAATCACCATCGAAGCCTCCGGTCAGGAGCAATTGCAGAAACTGTTCAGTGATCTGAAGACGATGCCCAGCGTGAAAATGGTGCTATGAGCGCCAGCCCCGCAGGAACATTGATTATCCGCAATCTGGGGGAGCTCGACTATGTCCCGGTGTGGCAGCGGATGCAGGCTTTTACTGTCGACAGGGATGACAAGACCCTTGATGAGCTATGGTTGTTGAGCCACCCTCCGGTATTTACCCAGGGGCAGGCCGGCAAGGCCGAACATCTGTTGGATACCGGCTCTATTCCGGTTGTTCAGATTGATCGGGGCGGCCAGGCAACCTATCATGGCCCCGGGCAACTCGTGGTGTATCTGTTGCTGGATCTCCGGCGGGCAGGGCTGGGTATCCGGGCACTCGTGGATATGCTGGAGCAAGCCGTTATTGCCGTTCTGGAGCAGCTGGGAATTTGTGCTCAGACCCGGGCAAAAGCGCCTGGTGTGTATGTAAATGATGCTAAAATTGCGGCACTTGGCTTGCGGGTCAAACAAGGCAGATCCTACCATGGCCTCAGTGTGAATATTGATATGGATCTTGCCCCCTTTTTGCGCATCAATCCCTGTGGCTACAAAGGCTTGCGTTCAACCACGGTGTTGCTTGAATTGCAGCGGCAGGGCAAAGTGGTCGCAAACCTGTGGTCTGTCGTCCAGGGTTTGCTCGAAGCAGAGCTGGTACGCAGGGCAGGGTATAGCACTTTTCTCAAACAAACAGGTTTCAATCAGTAACATGACCCCCGAACAACCAAGACGTAATGTGTTGATAGAAGGAAAAAAACTGCGCGGTGCGGAGAAGGTCGCCCGTATTCCGGTAAAGGTCATCCCGACAGTCGAGCTATTGCCCAAACCGGACTGGATAAGAGTACGCATACCGGCCTCACCCCGCATCAGCGCCATCAAGGAAAAACTCAGGAAGCACAAGCTGGCCTCGGTCTGTGAAGAGGCCTCCTGCCCCAATCTCGGCGAATGCTTCAGCAACGGAACGGCTACCTTCATGATCATGGGAGAGATCTGTACCCGCCGCTGTCCTTTTTGCGATGTGGCGCATGGCAAACCCAAGCCGCTGTATGAAAACGAACCCAGGGAGCTGGCAGAAGCCATTGCCGAGATGCAATTGCGTTATGTGGTTATTACCTCGGTCGACAGAGACGACCTCAAGGACAGCGGGGCGCAACATTTTGCCAACTGTATTACCGAGACCAGAAGGTTCAATCCGGATATTCAGGTGGAAGTGCTGGTGCCGGATTTTCGGGGCCGCATGCAGATAGCCCTCGATATCCTGGAGCAAACGCCACCGGATGTGTTCAATCATAATCTGGAAACAGTGCCCCGGCTTTATCGTCAAGCCCGTCCGGGAGCAGATTACCAATGGTCCTTGGATCTGCTCAAAGCGTACAAGGCAAGAGTCCCTTCCGTATTGAGCAAATCAGGGCTGATGCTGGGTCTTGGAGAAACAAAGGAAGAGGTGATGGCGGTGATGCGCGATCTGAAAGCCCACGATGTGGACATGGTTACCCTTGGCCAGTACCTGCAGCCCAGCCGCAATCATTTGCCGGTGGACCGCTTCGTGCACCCGGATGAATTCGAGGAACTGCGCAAGTACGGTGAAGCCTTGGGTTTCAGGCATATAGCCAGCGGCCCGCTGGTCAGGTCTTCCTACCACGCAGACAAGCAAGCCAAAGGAGAAGTAGTATGATGAGTCGAGTTGTAGCGGCTGCCAGTCAACGTATTGCGGGTATCGTGGTGGCTGGATTGTTGTTATCCCAGCAGGTGATGGCTGATCCTTTTGTCCGGGTAAGTACCACCTATGGTGATTTTACCCTCGAACTGCTTGATGAAGCGGCACCGGCCACCGTGCAGAATTTCCTCAACTATGTCAATCGCCGCGATTACAACGGTACCTTTATTCATCGTCTGGATGCAGGCTTTGTTTTTCAGGGCGGGGCATTTCGTTTCCAGCCTTTTGTCGGACTGATCAATGTGCCTCAGGATCCACCGGTAGTGAATGAGTTCAATATCTCCAATACCCGTGGCACTGTGGCCATGGCAAAATTGCCCTCGGATCCGAACAGTGCAACCAGCCAATGGTTTGTCAATCTGGGCGACAACTCGGCCAATCTGGATAACCAGAACGGGGGGTTTACCGCCTTTGCCAGGGTGATGGGAGATGGCATGAGCGTGGCCGATCAAATTGGCGCACAACCCGTTTTCAACCTGGGTTCGCTGACACCCACGTTGCCCCTGCGTGGAGATACCAGCGGAGGGGTTTCCTCCGCACTGGATGTAAAAGCCAATAACTTTATCACCCTCAGCATGGTACAGACCCAGCGCTTTACCGAAGCCATGCATGTTTTTGAATCTGCCAACGGGCTTTTGATGACGACAGTTGAAGGAGGGGTTGAAGGACGGTTCAGCCTGAATATGCGCCTGATCGCCACAGAACCAGAGATCCTCTTTGAGGTCAACCGCGATACCATGGTGCCACTTGCCATCAATCCAGAGGGAGCGGCGATATTCAGCAATGAGGATAATCGTCTGCGAATTCCAGTCGTTGAGTTGAACATGGGGGGGAATATCAGTCAGATACGCAATGTGGTTCTGGTCTTGACTGAGGTTGAGAATCTGCGTTTCAAACTGGAATCCTATGAGGAGTAACGCCCAGCCGGACACCGCACGGGGGGAATTCAGTTCCCGTTTTGGCTTCCTGATGGCTGCCTCGGGCTCGGCAGTTGGGCTTGGCAACATCTGGGGTTTTCCTACCAATACCGCCAGCAACGGCGGCGCAGCTTTCTTGTTCACTTATGTCCTGCTGGCTTTTGCCCTGGCTTATCCGGCCTTGATGGCCGAGTTGATTATCGGGCGTCATGCCAAGGCCAATGCGGTGACCGCCCTGCGACTGATTTCCCGTGGCCCCATCAGTTACCGCCTGGGTACCGCCGTAGGATTTGCCGGCATAGTGACTGTTGCCCTGATTCTGAGTTTTTATGCCATAGTCAGCGGATGGATGATGGCCTTTTTGCTGGCCGCCATCAGCAGTCTGCTGGGCTTCGAGACCTTCACTGCCTGGTTGCGAACAGACAGCCTGCCCAGAAATACCCTGTTTACGGCAGCTTTCATGATGCTGACCATTTTTGTGATCAGTGCCGGCGTGCGCAATGGCATTGAGAAATGGGCCTCCCGATTGATGCCTTCCCTGGTTGTGCTTCTGGTTTTGCTGATTGCCTATGTATTGACGCTGGATGGGGCCATGGCTGGTTTGCGTGCGTATCTGGTTCCGGATTTCTCCAGAGTGCTTGATCCCGGCCTGTTGATTTCGGCCATGGGACAGGCATTCTTTTCCTTGTCACTGGGCGTCGGAACCATGCTCATTTACGGTTCCTATATCAGCAAAAAGGAAAATCTGCCGGCATTGGGTGGCATGGTGGCCTTGCTGGATATCGGTATCGCGTTCACTGCGGGTTTATTGATTCTGCCAGCCATGTATGTCGCCCTGGCCAATGGGGTTGCCATCTATGATGACGCGGGTGGCTTGATAGCCGGGCCGGGCCTGATCATAGCGGTGCTGCCCGAGCTGTTTGACCGCATGGGCAGCATAGGGATTCTGGTCACCTTTGCCTTTTTTGCCTTGATGACCATAGCTTCTTTGACATCATCAATTTCAATGCTGGAGGTGCCGGTAGCCTATAGCGTGGAAAATCGGGGAATGGCGCGACGCAAGGCCACCTACCTGATTGGCGGTATCATCATGGTGATTGCGCTGATCATCGCAGCCAATTTCGATCGGCTGTTTGATCTGGTGGTAACCCTGACCACTGAATTCAGCCAGCCTCTGCTGGGTCTTTTCTTTGCCGTATTCATTGCCTGGATTTGGCATCGCAATGCGGTTCTGGCGGAAATCCGGCAAGGTTTCCCCGAGGCAGGCAATTCCATTTTCTGGCGCATCTGGCCGTTCTATATCAAATTCATCTGTCCGTTGGCGATCATTGCCATTTATCTGCAAATGCTGTTCTTCTAGCCTGGATGCTATTTGAGCAGTTTGTCCAATTGCTGGTAGAAAGTGTCCAGCTCCTGCTCGGTATTGTAGTAATGCACAGAGGCTCTGCAGATATCACCCAGGGCCCGTTTCTCAAAATCAAAGACTGCATTGCTTTTACGCACGACGGACAGATTGGTGCCCTGCTGTCTTAGTGCATCTCTGATATCGAGGGCAGGAAGCTGTGTACTGCTGAAAGTGCAAATGCCGCTTAGTTTGTCTCCCTGATCATGCACGGTAACTCCCTTGATGGTATTGAGTCTGGCCCTGAGCATGGCGGCAAGCTTCTGAACCCGTGCTTCGATGGCAGGCAGACCAAGGGAGAGGGCGTAATCAACGGCGCTTGCCAGGCCGATCTTGCCAGCCAGAAACGACTCCCATTGCTCAAAGCGCCGGGCATCGTCACGCAAATGATAGATATCCGGTTTTACCCAGATGGCAGAGTGCAGATCAATCGTTGTCGGTTGCAGGTAATCGAGAATGGCGTGGCGAACATACATGAAGCCGGTGCCACGTGGACCACGCAGATATTTTCTGCCGGTACCGATAAGCATATCGCAACCGAGACGATTGACGTCCAGGTCCATCTGTCCAGCCGACTGGCAGGCATCAAGCAGATAAAGTATCCGGTGTTTTCTGGCGATCCTGCCGACTTCCTCCGCCGGGTTGATACGGCCTGTTTGACTGGGAATATGGGTTATGGCAATCAGGCGAACATCCGCATCAATCCGTTTTTTCAGCTCTTCGATATCCAGTTGTCCGGACGCGTCGTCAGGAATGATATCAAGGGTGATCTGCCGTTTTTTGGCAATATGCAGCAAGGTCAAAAAGTTGCTGGCATATTCGGTCTGGCTGGTAATGATGCGATCACCCGGTTCCAGAGGGATGGCCTGGAACAACAGGGTCCAGGCTCTGCTGGCACTCTCGGCATAGGCAATTTCCCGGGGGTTGCAATTCAGCATCCGGGCAAAGGCGTGATAGAAGTTTTCAGATTTCTCCAGAGCCTTTTCCTGGGCTTCATAAGCACCCAGTTCCTGCTCCAGTTGCAGGTGATCCAGAATTGCCTGCATGACCGGCTGAGGTGTCAGCGCTGCGCCTGCATTATTCAGGTGCAGAAGATGTTGGGTGGCAGGTGTCTGTTCGCGGAGCTTGGTAAGGTTCATGGCAGGTATCCGGCTTCTTCATTTTCAATATGCCAAGCGTAGCATGGCTTACCGGTAATACAAGCAAGGTGATGCGCGTGCTTCTCTGTTAGAATCCAGCTCCGAATCAAGGGTACAGGCACATCACCATGCAGGGTCAGACAGAACCAAAAATAATAGTGATTGGTGCCGGGCCTGCGGGTTTGATGGCCGCAGAGACGCTTGCCAGGGCGGGTTATCAGGTTGACATCTATGATGCCATGCCGACACCCGGGCGAAAATTCTTGCGGGCAGGGGTTGGTGGCCTCAACTTGACTCATGCCGAAGAATTTTCTTTATTTTGCCGTCGTTATGCTCCCGAACAATTGCCTGCTCCCTGGTTGCGTGAACTGACCCCTCTGGATGTGCGGCAGTGGGCAGCCGAACTGGGTATTGACACCTTTGTGGGCAGTTCCGGCAGGGTATTTCCAGTGCAGAAGAAGGCGGCTCCCTTATTGCGGCAGTGGTTGAAGAAGCTGGAATCGCTCGGGGTCAGGATTCATGTTCGTCATCGCTGGACGGGTATGAGCCGGGAGACACACAATCCGGCTTCGACAAGCCATCATTTTCTCACCGCCAACGGTCCGGTCAGCGATCAGGCAGATTGCACCATTCTGGCTTTGGGTGGAGGCAGTTGGGCCAAACTGGGTTCTGATGGAAGCTGGTTGCCCCTGCTGAGGCAGGAGGGTGTCGATTGCAATCCATTCAGGCCAGCTAATTGTGGGTTTGAGACCGAGTGGAGTGAGTATTTCATGCAACGCTTTGCCGGGACTCCCGTGAAGGCTATAAGGCTGACCTTACAGGCTGATGAATTTCCCTTTTTCGGCAAGGGAGAATTGATGATCAGCCAATACGGTATCGAGGGAGGGCTGGTCTACCAGGCCTCCAGCATGATCCGTAATCAACTGGAGCGACAGGGCAGTGCCGAATTGTTCCTGGATATGCTGCCGGAAAAAAGCCTGGAACAGGTGAAAGTCGCATTGCTCATGAGCAGGGGCAAACAATCGCTGAGTAATTATCTGCGCAAGCGCCTGCGGATAAGTGGCGTCAAATTGGCATTGTTGCACGAGCTGGCAGGTACCGATAACAAGGTTTCGACACTGAACGCTGAACAGTTAGCGACCTTGATCAAAGCCCTGCCATTGCGATTGACAAGCTGCCGGCCTGTCGATGAGGCCATCAGTACTGTTGGTGGCGTAGCCGAATCCGCATTGGATTCCAGCTTGATGCTGAAATGCCTGCCGGGTATCTTCTGCGCGGGTGAAATGCTGGACTGGGATGCACCTACTGGCGGTTATCTGCTGACGGCCTGCTTTGCAAGTGGGCAGTTTGCCGGCAAATCCGCCATAGCCTATCTGCAGGGCCGAACCGGATAAACCGTAGCATGTCGCATTCGTTTATTCCCGAACATGGAAATAGGCAAACTGAGCATTTACATCCTGGCGAATATGAAAATTATAGTCCTGCAGATTCAGGCGCTGGAACATATTCTTATAGTTCTGGCTCAGAGAATTATATATAACCTCTTGAATTATAAGTATATTGTAATGAAGCAAACCGAGTGAACTGGCCTTTTCCCGAATGACTTCATCAATGAAACTGTGTTTTCTGATTTCTTCATAACGATAGGCCTGGACCAGCGCCTCGCCATAGAGGTCATAGGATTTGATGCCACTGCTTTGGAATGTTCCCTGGACTGAGTTGAAAGCCAGGCCCATGGAAGCCTTGATTGGCCGGGCATAATTGAATTTCTTGACCTCATTGTTGAATGCCCTGAACATGATCAGGGCTGTTTCAATGGCATGATCAGCCAGGCTTTCCTTTTTATCGGTCAAGAAAGGATAGCCAATGGAACTGATGAACCCGTCACCGGTTTCTTTCAGGCGGAAAGCTCTGGATTGAAGCGGGTTATGTTGGTACCCCATCATGCATATCTGGGAGAAAGCCCTGAACACGTCCAGCAGAAAGGTTTTGGTGCGCTCATGCCGAATCTCACTTGAGCGCTGTATGTCGAACACATTGATGATGGCCTCTCCCTTCTCCACCGGCATGGTATCTTCAAGCTGATCCCCAGCCTTGATCATAGCCAGTTGATGAGGGTAAACCAGCTTGGACAACTGATTATAAAGGTGCTGACGAGTATCGGCGTCGATGGATTTGTAGTAGAACCGCATTTGTATACGCAGGAAGAATATCCAGCTGAAAATAGTGCCTGCCAGGAAACCTTCGATAATCTGTAAGGTGTTGATTTCAAAAAACTGGGGATTGATATTATAAATAAATAAGGCACAGGCTATGGTAAATAGTGTGTTTCTTACAAAAGTTGTTTTGAAAGAGGTATGGTACGAGAAAGCCGTTGTCATCAGTATCGTAAAATTGATTTGACCGGCAAGTTCAAGATAAAGCGCTGATTGCTCAAGAATCTCAAGATCCTGTTGGAAGACATAATTCAGGTTAAGACAAAATCCTGTAATAATGCTGAGACAAACCAGGTCAAGAATAGTCCTGGAAAATTTTTCCACTTTGGAAAAAAGCAAGGTAGCAACCGGGTAGAGCAATATCAGCAGAATTGGAAGGGAGTAAGTGAAAAGTGTGCTGCCAGCACTGTTGTTCTCAATAAAACTGAGCCTGAGATACGTCATCAGGGAGACTATTACAAGAAGAATAGCGGTTGATTTGCCAGGCCATCTGGAAAGAGCCAGGGAAGCTTCGTCGCGTAATTCATTCCTGAATTCATTGACATGCTCTTTGCAGTACTCAGAATACTTGTCAGGAGTCATGTTGCTTGTATGATCATAAGTTTTGTACTGGTAGCTGGAATATTGGCCTGAGGACTGCTATATCGCAAGATGGAGAGATTATACAGTAAACTGCTGGGTGATCAATTATCTTAATTATCAATATGTTGTTGAATAAAAATCACGCAATAGCCGTATACTGATCTTTTCCTGTGGTGGATTAAAGTGGTAATTAGGCAATTTTAATCAGTAAACTACTGATTTTTGATAGGGACTCTAATAGAGGGAGCTTTTATATATGTACATTCCGGCAATTCTGTATCTGGCCATCGTGGCAAGCCTTATCTGGGGTAGATTCTGGTTTTTCAAGGTAAGCACCGGGGCCCCCAGATTAATAGTTCTAGGGTATGACATAGCAGTTTCCTGCCAGATTTTACTCACTCTTTATCTTTTTTTTGTGACTCCAGAATCAGCTTGGGTACGGATTGCATTAGTAACAGTGCTTTACTTATTGAGCCTGGTTATTTTCTGGTGGGCAATAATGACAGCAAAATCTCTCGATTTTGCTTTCAGTGAACGTGTCGGGAGTATTGTAACAACGGGTCCATTCAGAATTGTGCGTCACCCGTTCTATATTTCTTATATTCTTGTTTGGCTTGGTAGCAGTTTATTGTTCAATTCACCAATTTTGTGGATTACACTCTTTTACCTGATGACCTTTTACACACTTTCCGCCAAGAAAGAAGAAAAAGTTATCTTGAAAAGCGTGTACTCCAAGGAGTATGAACAATACATTCAAGCTGTAGGAATGTTCCTACCAAGGATTAAAAAGTGGATGCCATCAAATTCAGAACACTGATCGAAGCTGAAGAAATTGAAAAGTACCTGAGCAAGTTTGAAGGGTATGTTCAGGTAAAACTACCTTACGATTATGCAAGCCGCAGTAAAATTGTTGCTGGATTTAAAGGTGAGGAAATGGTGGCGGGTTATATGCTTGTTACCAAGCCTGCTTTCAGAAGCCTGATGTTTGTGCCTGATGAGGTAAAATCTTCTCACGATTTTTTTAAGAATGATCAATATGAAATGATGGAAATAAATGGCCTATGGATTGGGCCTGGATTAAAAACGGCAGCAGATCAATTCCAGGTCTGGTTAAATCTGGTATGGGATACCTTCATGCTGAAAAAACAGTATGTGCTGATCATGTCAGATGCCCGCAATCAAAATGCCACGCACATGTATAGTTTGACTGGATCAAAAGTGCTTTATGAAGGCCCTCCAATGTTAATGGCTGGTGCCAGGAGCCACGCGGGAATTCGATTTAGCTATACAACCAGATGGCAACTGTTGCTTAATATTCCTCGTTACTGGATGGAGTACAAAAGCAGAGAGCGCCGTTTTTTCAAACGTATCAAGCAGCGCCAATATGCAAGAGTCGCAAAAGCCAGTTAAGGCATGAGAAAGTTTGTGGATACCGGCAGGCCGGGTGTTTTTGCAGACACCTGGCCGTTCCCGCTCTTGTCTAACACTACTGCTATCGGTAGTATCTACGCAGTATTTTTACAGGAGTGTGGATGTGAGCCAGAATAAACTCAAGCTACTGCTGAGCCAGCTTCATGAAGAGCTGGGTAAATCGCGTACCATTGATGCGGAAACGCTGGCGATGGTGCGTAAGCTTGACAGGGATATCGATGAGCTGCTTGATGTTTCTACTGATCAGTACAGCCCGGTAATGGAGGATGCGATAGCCTTGGAGGCCCGCTTCGCCACCCATCACCCAGTTGCTGAACGGCTGTTGCGTGAGCTTATCGATACGCTGGGCAGAATCGGCATCTGATGAGACTCGGCATCCAGGCAGGCAAGCCTACCCGCCCTTGAAGAACTCGGGTGGATGATCATCTACCTGTATTGCGTCCCATCGTGCAGTTTCAGCCTTGTGTAAAGTGTCGCCTTCCTCCCTGGTCAGCACGTCGGCCTTGACCGCTGCCTGGATCAGCTGTTCGATATCTGCATTGGCTTCCAGTTTGCCCGCTTTGACTGCTTCCCGAAGTTTCTTGAAATGTGGCTCGCTGGCCAAAATTTTGCGAAAGGCATCTTCCACCAGGAATACTGCATCAGAGGGACTTTGCCCCGGGTAGATGTGGCTGGTGATCCGGTCGCGCAGTGGATTATCGCTTAACATACTCTGTACTATCTCATGTTCAAGCCTGTCGTTGGGCCGTTTCCAGCGCTTGCCGAAAGGCAAAACCACCAGTCGCAGCAACCAGGAAACGGGTTTTGAAGGCAGGTTGGCAAAAAATTCATCGAAAGCCTCCTGGCACTCAAAAAGAGCCATCTGGATATTCCAGCGGACATAGGGCAGATCACTTTCCTGGCGACCATTGTCCTCATAGAATTTGAGTACGGTCGTGCCCAGATACAGGTGACTCAATACATCACCCAATCTTGCGGAGAGTCTTTCCTTGCGCTTGAGTTCGCCGCCGAGCAGCAACATCGATATATCTGCGACCAGGGCCAGGGCAGCGCTCATCCGGGTGAGCTGTTGATAATAGCGTCCCGTGGCACCTTTCACAGGTCTGAAACAGATATAAGCTGCGGTCAGGCTCAGGCTGAGTGTTCTGACAAAATTGCTGATGCCATAGCCAACATGCCTGAAAATCAGCGAATCGAATTCTGCCAGTCCTTTTTCAGCATCCGGGTTGCGTGCCGCTTCCATTTCCCGGGCGATGAACGGGTGGCAGCGAATGGCTCCCTGACCAAATATGATCAGGTTGCGAGTCAGAATGTTTGCCCCTTCCACGGTAATACCGATGGGCATGGCCATATAGCCGTGGGCGAGGTAGTTTTTGGGGCCCATGATCAGGCCACGACCGGCATGAACATCCATGGCATCCTGGATGATGCGGCGGGAAATTTCAGTCATGTGGTATTTGGCAATGGCGGAAACCACCGCCGGTTTTACCTGTTGAGCCAGGGCTCCTGCTGTCATTACCCGTGCTGATTCAAGCAGATAGCTGTAGCCAGCGATTCTTGCCATGGCTTCTTCAACACCTTCGAAGCGGGCAATGCTCATGCCAAACTGCTGGCGAATGGTGGCGTAGGCTCCAGTCATGCGGTAACTGAGTTTGGCGGTTGCCGTGCTCAGGGCCGGCAGGGAAATGGCCCTCCCTTCCGAGAGGCAGTCGACCAGCATACGCCAGCCGTGCCCGGCCTGCTCGACACCGCCAATTATCCAATCCATGGGAATGAATACCTTGTCACCACGGGTAGGCCCGTTCATGAAAGCCATGCCCATTGGTATGTGGCGGTTGCCGATTTCCACGCCCGGATGATTGGCCGGCACCAGGGCAACGGTAATCCCCCTGTCCTCTTCTTCGCCAAGCAGATGGTCTGGATCAAGCATGCGGAATGCCAATCCCACCACGGTAGCTGCCGGGGCCAGGGTGATGTAGCGTTTATTCCAGGTCAGGGCCAGGCCGGTGATTTGTTTGCCTTCAAATGTGCCACGGCAAACCACGCCGACATCAGTCATGGCTCCGGCATCACTGCCAGCTTCAGGGCCGGTAAGGGCAAAGCAGGGGATATCCTCTCCGCTGGCGAGTCTGGGCAGGTAGTGCTTGCGTTGTGCATCGGTGCCGTATTTCATCAGCAATTCGGCTGGCCCCAGGGAGTTGGGTACCATTGCCGTGACGGCTGCGCTGCTGCTGGCAGTGGCTATTCGGGTCACCACCGTTGAATGGGCCAGTGCCGAAAAACCCAGACCGCCGTATTCCTTGGGAATGATCATGCCAAAGAATTTTTCCTTCTTGAGATAATCCCAGGCTTCCTGGGGCAGGTCTTTGTGCAGATGAACGATTTCCCAATCATTGAGCATGCTGCACAGCCTTGCTGTCTGGTTTTCCAGGAATGCGGTTTCTTCCTCGCTGAGAGTTGGCGGGGGCATGGCCAGCAACTGTTTCCAGTCCGGATCGCCCTTGAACAGTTCTCCGTCCCACCAGACATCGCCTGCATCCAGGGCTTCCTGCTCGGTGCTGCTCATTGCCGGCAGCACCTTGCGGAAAAATTCAAATACGGGACGGGTCAGCAGCTTGATTCTGCTGGCTTTGGCAAAATAGAAATAGGCGACGGGGAGCAGCAACAGGGCAGGTAACCAGGCTATCGGGCCGAGCCAGCTCAGACCGGCAATGCTCAACAGAATGGAAAGCAGAATGGTTCCCATGCGGGCGCGATGATAGGCCAGTACCCAAATGACCGCCAGGATCAACAATAACTGCGTGATGAGGTTCATGGTATCAGCTCCCGGTTTTCAAGGAATAATGGGTTGCGGGTGTCTGACACCCGGAAAGCAATAGAATCATGTCGGTAAGTTCCTGCCAGGGGTTGGAGTGGATCAAGCCTTTAACGGCATGATCCACCTGCTTGCCGCGCATCAGGATACGTTGCAGTTGTTGCGTAGTGTGTCTGGCCAGAGCCGCCTGCACACAGGATTTGCGATTATTCCAGATTCGGGCTGCCTGCATACTGGCAGCAATGCTCTGGCCATTGTCAACGGCTGCGGACATGCTGATCAGGCTGCGAATTTCCCGGCATAACATGGCCAGAAGCATCAGTGGTTCAGTGCCTTCGGTGGCCATTCCCCTGAGCATCTTCAAAGCCCCCGCGGTGTTGCCGAGCAGGCTTGCGTCTATCAAGGCGAAGACATTGTAACGCGAACTATTGACCACTGCCGCAATGATGGTCTGGGCATCGAGATGGATGGTTTTGTTTTCCTGGGCATGCAGAATGGCGAGTTTTTCAATCTCTTGGCTGGCTGCAAGAAGATTGCCTTCAACTCTCTCCGCCAATAGATCGATGGCTTGATTATCGGCCGCAAGCCCCGCTTGCTGCAATCGTTGCCGGATCCAGGTGGGCAATTCAGCCGCATTGATGGTGCGTATATTGACCACTCCGGCATGCGCTTCCAACTGCTGAAACCATTTGGTTTTGATCTGGGCTGCTTCAAGTTTTGGACTGATAAGCAGTACCACACTGTCCGGATTTGGGTTCTGCAAATAATCAAGGATTGCCCGATTGCCTTCTTCGCCCGGTTTGCTGGTGCGCAGTCTTAGCTCGATGAGTTTCCTGTCGGCAAACAAGGACATGCTGCTTCCTGCTTCATGCAGTGTCTGCCAGGAAAAACCGGTATCAACAAACATCAATTCCCTTTCGCTGAAACCCTGTTGTTTGCACTCGGTGCGAAAGCGGTCGGCAGTCTCCTGCAGCAAAAGCGGTTCATCGCTGGCTATCCAGTAAAGAGGCAGAGGGGATTGACGGAAGCTGCCTGCGAGCTGTTCTGCCTGGAGCATCATGATCTGTTGACTGTCTCCAATGTGTCAGCGGGGAATAATGACTTCGAGTCGCCGGATGATGCGATTGGCCAGTTCCTCTCGTATTTCATCGCGAAGAAGTTCTGCTTCTCCTGCACTGCCAGCGATGTTGGCGATATCTTCAAAGTAGGTGCGTTGTGCACTGACTGTCTCTGGCGCGGACAGTGTGTTGTCTGCCTGCGTTACGGCAAAGCTGATATTGCCGATCAGCTCATATTGCGCAGCACCGGCCCTGCTGGTTACTGCGACAATGCGTATATCGAACTCTTCCGCACCCAGTTGGAGCTGTAGGTTATCGGCAGACGAAACCGCACTCGTCAGTTGCAGATCCACACCGGCAGCGCTCAGTTTTTCGCGCAACAGTCGGACCATGGGGGCTTCCTGTTGTGCGGTAACCAGGGTCAATGCCGGAATGGCGAGTTGTGATTGCTGATTGCTGCCCTGCAGGGCGAAGCCACAGCCCGTAAGCACGAGCATGAAGAGCAGGCAGATGTGCTTCAGGTGTTTTATTCCATGAAGAGTTCCATGCTGATTCATGCTGCCACCACTATATTGACCAGTTTTCCCGGTACGATGATCACTTTGCGCAATTCTTTGTTGTTGGTGAATTTCTGTACATGCTCATGGGCCAAGGCTATCTGTTCCAGTTCAGGCCGCGAGATATCGCTGGCCACATCAATGCGCGCTCTCAGTTTTCCATTCACCTGTATGACGATCTGCAACTCATCTTGTTGCAAGGCGCTGGAATCGACTTCCGGCCAGGGCGTGTCGATCATTGCAGTATCTCCGCCCAGATGGTGCCAGAGCACATGGCTGAAATGCGGCACAATGGGCGCCAGTACCTTGACAATAACACATAAGGCTTCATGAACAACGCTGTTATCCAGCGTATCCAGTTCCGGGTTGTTTGTCGTCGTGTGTGTATCAATGAACCGGTTGACGGCATTGCTCAGCTCCATGACGGCAGCAACGGCTGTATTGAAGGTCTGACGCCGGGCATAATCATCAGTCACCTTTGCCAGGGTACTGTGGGTTTTGTGGCGCAGTTGACGCTGCTGTTCAGTCAGGGTTGATCCGGTCAGCTCAACAAGATGGTCTGGCTTATGGCTGCTGACTATCTTCCAGAGTTTGCGCAGGAAGCGGGAGCTGCCTTCAACGCCACTATCCGACCATTCCAACGATTGGTCCGGTGGAGAGGCAAACATCATGAACAGTCTGACGGTATCGGCACCGTATTTCTCGATCAGGGGCAATGGGTCCACCGTATTGCCCTTGGATTTTGACATCTTGCTGCCATCCTTGAGAACCATGCCCTGGGTCAACAGGCGGCGGAAAGGTTCATCACTGCTGAGCAAACCTTCATCGCGCATCAGCTTGTGGAAAAAGCGGGCATAGAGCAGATGCAGGATGGCATGTTCGATGCCACCAATATACTGGTCAACGGGAAGCCAGTAATCGGCACGCTTATCCAGCATGCCGCTGTCAAGATCGCGGCAGGCATAACGGGCATAGTACCAGGACGATTCCATGAAGGTGTCAAAGGTATCGGTTTCCCTGACAGCCTCGCCGCCACACTGGGGGCAGTTGACCTGGTAGAATTCGGGCATTTTCTTCAGCGGCGAACCGGATTCGTCAAAAGCAACATTCTCAGGAAGAATAACCGGCAGGTCAGCTTCCGGGACGGCAACCGGGCCGCAGGCACTGCAATTGATGATCGGGATGGGCGCACCCCAATAGCGCTGGCGAGAGACTCCCCAGTCGCGCAAACGGAAATTGACCTGACGGCGGCCTTTGCCTCTGCTGCTCAGCCAGGCTTCAACGGCAGAGAACGCCGTATCGAAATCCAGGCCATCAAACTCGCCTGAGTTGATCAGAATCCCTTTTTCCGTATATGCCTGTACGGTCAGATCACATTCAGCATTCTCCTGCTGGGGACGAATGACCTGTTTGATGGCCAGCCCGTATTTGCTGGCAAATTCATAGTCACGTTGATCATGGGCAGGAACCGCCATGACGGCCCCTGAGCCGTATGTCATCAAGACAAAATTGGCGACATAGATCGGGATTTCCTCACCGGTGATTGGATGAATGGCTTTCAATCCGCTGTCCATGCCCAGCTTTTCCATCGTCGCCATGTCGGCTTCGGCGGTTTTGACATGGTTTTGTTCAGCGATGAATTTGCCCAGCTGGCTGTTGCTGGCAGCGGCCAGTTCGGCCAGGGGGTGTTGGGGGGCCACAGCCATGTAGGTGACACCCATCAGCGTGTCGGGACGGGTTGTATAGACCGTCAGAGCCTGGTATTGCGGGTCATTTTGTCCAGCTACTTGTCCAGCTACGGCAAACTCCAGCTCCATGCCTTCGGAACGACCGATCCAGTTGGCCTGCATGGTACGCACTTTTTCCGGCCAGTCCTCGAGTTTATCCAGATCATCGAGCAATTCCTGGGCGTAGGCAGTAATCTTGATGAACCATTGTGGAATGCGGCGCCGCTCCACGAGTGCTCCCGAGCGCCAGCCGCGACCATCCACTACCTGTTCATTGGCCAGAACCGTCTGGTCAACCGGGTCCCAGTTGACTTCAGCCTCTTTTTTGTAAACCAGTCCCTTGGCGAACAGACGGGTAAAAAACCATTGCTCCCAGCGGTAGTAATCCGGATGACAGGTGGCAATTTCGCGCTCCCAGTCATAGGCGTAACCGAGCTGTTTGAGCTGGCGCCGCATGTAATCAATGTTGGAATAGGTCCATTTTGCCGGAGCGGACTTGTTCTGCATGGCCGCATTTTCGGCAGGCAGGCCGAAGGCGTCCCAGCCCATCGGTTGCAGTACATTGCGTCCCTGCATGCGCTGAAACCGGCTGATGACATCACCAATGGTGTAGTTGCGGACATGCCCCATATGCAGGTGTCCGCTGGGATAGGGAAACATGGACAGGCAAAAGAATTTTTCGCGGGTATCGTCTTCTTCAGCACGAAAGCTGTTGTGTTCCTGCCAATAGGTTTGTGCGGCAGCCTCTACTGCCTGTGGTGAATACTGTTCGTCGATCATGGTGTTGATGTTTCCAGTCAATCAATTTCCAAAAGAGCACAAGCATACCCCAGTCACGAAGGGACATACAGTATGGGATCGGGCTAATTCAGCGATCAGGGTACTTGTTCAGCCTGATCCGGGGCAGGGGTGGCGACCACTTTCAGCAGGCGTATTTGACGACTGTCAGCATTGAGTATGGTAAACCGGATTCCGCCGATGGAGACACTTTCATCCCGCTCGGGGATATGTCTGAGCTCCTGCAGAACCAGTCCACCTATGGTATCGGCATCCTGGGCACTGAATTCAGTGGCAAAGTATTCATTGAATTCGTCGATGGGCGTCAATGCCTTGACGATATAGTGTTGATCATCAAACTTCTTGATATAGCTCTCGTCATCGACATCGTATTCATCCTCGATCTCTCCGACTATCTGCTCCAGCACATCTTCGATGGTGACCACTCCGCAAGCGCTGCCGTACTCGTCGATAACAATGGCCATATGGTGCCTGGTTTCACGAAACTCCTTCAGCAGCACATTCAGCCGTTTGCTTTCGGGTACAAAGGTGGCCGGGCGCACCAGATCCTTGATATCGAATTTATCATTGTTATCGGCCAGTGTGAGAGGCAGCAGATCCTTGGCCAGCAGGATGCCCATGACAACATCCATGTTTTCGCCAATGACCGGGAAGCGTGAGTGAGACGCCTTGACCACGGTATCCAGAATTTCCTCGAGCGTGTTTTTGGCCGATACGGTGACGACCTGGGAGCGCGGAATCATGATTTCCCGCACCTGCATGCTGGATACCTGGAGCGCCCCCTCAATGATACTCAGTGCATCGGCGTCCAGCACCTGATCCTGTTCGGCGTTGCGCAGCAACTCCAGCAGGCTCTTGGTGTCTGTTGGTTCGTCGGAAAAAACCTGGGCCAGGCGGTCTATCCAGGATCGCGGTCTGGGTTCGGAAGAAGGTGAAACATCGGCCATCTGCTATTGAATCTCCATCTGTAATGACATGATCACTGCTGCGTGTAAGGAGCCGGGTAATGCAGGCTGTTTAGAATTCGGGTTTCCAGTGATTCCATGATTTCAGCATCGGCATCATTGTCATGGTCATGCCCATTGAGATGCAGGACCCCATGAATGACCATGTGTGCCCAATGTGCTTCCAGTGCTTTGCCCTGGGCTTGAGCCTCTGTGCGCACGACAGGGGCGCAAATCAGCAGATCACCCACCGGTAGTTCTTCGAGCAGCTGGCTGAAAGAGGCTGGAATATTGCTGGGAAAGGACAGCACATTGGTTGCCCCTTGTTTTTGTCGATACTGTTCGTTCATTTTTGCCGATTCGGCCTCGTCGACAATGCGGATACCCAGTAACAGTTTTGCAGCTGAACCTTGCGAACAGGCCTGCTGGGCCGAGACCGCCCAGGTGGTAAATTGTTCAGTGCTTGGCAGATCAGGATCTGTGCAGGTTTTTTCCAGCGCGACGGTCAGTTTCATGAGGTGCCGACATCCTGGGACCCCAGGGGGCTGATACGTTGCTGGTCATGACGGTCATAGGCTTCCACTATGCGTTGGACCAGGGTATGGCGTACGACATCCTTGGAGTCGAAATGGGTAAAACCGATCCCTTCCACTTTTTCCAGAACCTTGATGACATGAACCAGCCCGGAGCGGGTTCCCGGGGGCAGATCGATCTGGGTCACATCCCCGGTGATGACTGCAGTAGATCCAAAACCAATCCGGGTCAGGAACATTTTCATTTGTGAGATGGTTGTATTCTGGCTTTCATCCAGGATGATAAACGAGCCATTCAGCGTTCGGCCACGCATATAGGCCAGCGGGGCGACTTCGATGATGTTTTTTTCAATCAGGCGTGCAACCTTTTCAAAGCCAAGCATCTCATACAGCGCATCATAGAGGGGGCGCAGGTAGGGATCAATTTTCTGAGCCAGGTCTCCAGGCAGGAAGCCGAGTTTTTCGCCTGCCTCAACGGCAGGACGAACCAGCAGTAATCGCTTGACCTTTTCCTGCATCAGGGCTTCCACCGCGCAGGCTACCGCCAGGTAGGTCTTGCCGGTGCCGGCAGGGCCAATACCGAAATTGATATCCGCCGTGTGGATCGAATCAACGTACTGGCGTTGATGCGACCCGCGCGGTTTGACGGAGCTGTGTGGGGTCTTGATCAGCAGGGGTTTCTGCGCGGGCGTATCCGGCGAGCCGGCAGCTAGATCATTTTTTTGCTCGCGCAAGGCCAGATGTATCAAGTCCGGGCTGATGGGGTCGCCACCGGCAGTGCTCTGATACAGCGAATCGAGCAGTTGGCTGCCTTGCATGACAGCCTGTTCCTTACCGCTGATGTTGAACAGATTGCCGCGTTGTTGTATGCGCACAGCAAGCGATTCTTCGATTTGATGGATATGTTCGTTCAGCCTGCCACACAGGTTTGCCAGACGATCGGGACTTTCGGGTTGCAGAACGAGACGGTGAGTAAATTGTTCGGTAGCCATGCAGCCAGCTTATGAACCTCCGAGTAAGAAATGATGTGCTCAGTATAGCAAGCTATTTGCAATTGTAATCAGCTTTGTTGTGATCATAGACTTATTCAAAGCTGGTTTGAAGCGTTCCAGCCAATGAGTTTGGGTAGGCTTCGGTAATCTGAACATCCACAAACTGGCCAATCAGCCGCTGATCATCGCAGGAAAAATTGACCACCCGATTGTTCTCGGTACGACCCTGCAGGTCACCCACGCCACGTTTGGATTGCCCGGTGACCAGTATTCTTTGGTGGCTGCCCACCATCTGTTCACTGATCGTCGCTGCCTGCTGAGATATCTGGGCCTGGAGTACAGCCAGACGGTGTTTCTTTTCCTGCATGCTGGTATGGTCAGTGAGCTCTGCAGCCGGGGTGCCCGGCCGGGGGCTGTAGATGAAGCTGAATGAGGTATCAAAGCCAATCTCGATGATCAGGTTCATGGTGTCTTCAAAGTCTTTCTGGGTTTCCCCCGGGAAGCCTACGATAAAGTCAGAAGACAGGCTGATATGGGGGCGTATTGCACGCAGCTTGCGGATGATCGATTTGTATTCCAGCACGGTATGCCCGCGTTTCATTGCGGCCAGGATTCGGTCTGAGCCACTTTGCACGGGAAGATGCAGGTGATCCACCAGGGCGGGGACATGGCGGTAGATTTCGATCAGCCCGGTTGAAAATTCGATGGGGTGAGAGGTGGTGAAACGAATCCGGTCTATCCCTTCGATGACTGAGATAAACTGTATCAGTGTGGCCAGATCAACCAACTGGCCTTCGTGGTTCAGGCCCCGATAGGCATTCACATTCTGGCCAAGCAGGTTGATTTCGCGCACCCCTTGTTCGGCCAGATGGACCGCTTCAGCCAGGACATCATCCAGTGGACGGCTTACTTCCTCCCCGCGGGTGTAGGGAACAACACAGAAAGAGCAGTATTTGCTGCATCCTTCCATGATGCTCAAAAATGCCTGACAACTGCTGGCCTGAGGTTCGGGCAAGCGGTCGAATTTTTCGATTTCCGGAAAGCTGATATCGACCACGGGGCCTTTGCGTGCGGGGTGATCCAGCATTTCAGGGAGTTTGTGCAGGGTTTGTGGACCAAAAACCACGTCCACGTAGGGCGCGCGTTGACCAATGGCAGCACCTTCCTGGCTGGCTACACAACCGCCTACGGCAATCTGGACTTTCGGGTTGATTGATTTCAAGGCGCGCCAGCGGCCAAGCTGGTGGAATACCTTTTCCTGGGCTTTTTCCCTGATCGAGCAGGTATTCAACAACAGCAGGTCGGCCTCTTCCGCAGTGTCCACCAATTGGGCGCCATGTGTTTCACGCAGCAAATCCAGCATTCTGGCCGAATCATACTCGTTCATCTGACAACCGTGGGTCTTTATGAAGACCTTGCGTGCAGGTCTGCTGGTGCTGCTTTCAGTGGCAATGATCTCATTGTCCACTACTGTGTCATCTGTCTGTTGAACTGTTTGGTCCATAGGTGTTTGGTCCATAGGTGTTCTTGGAAATAGCTGTTCCGGGAAATAAGTGTTCCAGCAAATGGCTGCGGCACGGAGGTGCAAAAACTACGGCCGGGATAAAGTCTGAAAACAGGAATCCCAATCTGGAGCGGATGTGAATTATAACTGTTAAGCGCTGCAGTCGCACCCATTACGCGGGTATTCCTGAACACAATAAGGTAGAATCCACGCTCATTCGGAATATTTTCCAGCGATTCTTGAAATCCTGTCCTTAGTCCCTATATCAAGTCAGTGCCTGCTGCATGCAAAAAATCAGGATCCGCACCCAGAGAGCTTTATCATGTCAAATCCCGCAGAAATCTACCGAGTAACCTTTCTGAACAAAGGCAAGGTTTACGAAATGTATGCCAAACAGGTTTATCAGAGTGAGTTGTATGGCTTTATCGAGATAGAGGACTATATTTTCGATGAGCGCAGTCAGGTGTTGGTGGATCCGGCCGAAGAAAGGCTGAAATCCGAATTCAATGGGGTCAAACGCAGTTTCATTCCGATGCAGGCGATTATCCGCATCGATGAGGTTGAGAAAAGCGGCGTCAGCAAGATATCCAATGGCGATAATATCACGCCTTTTCCCGTGTCTTTTGCCGGAGGCCGTGTCAGCGAGCCCCATAAAGTGGAGTAGGGTGGCCCAAAACCCCAACCAGGCAGGCAGAGGATGAGCCAGGACAACATGAGCCCGGATAACAACAGGGAA
>JAVVEG010000001.1:255871-260327 GCA_032251455.1 Pseudomonadales bacterium
GATGCCCGCATTTTTGCCCTCAACAGCTATGAAAACAGGGTCTACCAAGCAGGTGTGGTGGATGCTCCTCCACTGATCGTCAAATTCTATCGCCCGGGACGCTGGACGGATGAACAGATTCTCGAAGAGCATCGGTTTACTGCCGAGCTGGCGGCTCTGGAGATTCCGGTAGTGGCTCCCCTGCAGATCCAGAGCCCGCGCAGTCTTTATCACTTTGAGGGATTCAGGTTTGCCGTGTTCACCAGAATATCCGGGTATGCCCCCGAGTTTGATGATCCGGACAAGCTTTTGGTAATGGGCAGATTCCTGGGGCGGGTACACGGTGTCGGCAAGGTGCACCCGTTCCGCTACCGCCGCAGTCTTGCCATTGACTGGATGGGAGAGGACAGCCGTGAGTATTTGCTTCGCCAGGGTTTTATTCCGGATAGCCTGCGCCCGGCCTATGAGAGCCTGAGTGCTGATCTGTTGCTGAAAGTCCGGCAGAGGTTTGCCGCAGTGACGGGTATCCGTTATTTCCGTATTCACGGGGATTGTCATGTTGGCAATGTGCTGTGGCAGGGAGAGGGTCCCAATTTTGTCGATTTTGACGATACGCTGAGTGGGCCGGCAGTTCAGGATCTGTGGATGATGCTGTCCGGAAGTCGGGATCAGCAACAGGGGCAGTTGCGGGAGTTGATCGAAGGGTATAACGAGTTTGCTGATTTCAATCCAGCAGAACTGGGTTTGATCGAGGCTCTGCGCAGTCTGCGCATCATGCACTACAGTGGCTGGCTGGCCAGGCGCTGGGGAGACCCGGCATTCCCCCGGAGTTTTCCCTGGTTCAACACCGAACGCTACTGGGCAGCGCATATCCTTGAGTTACGCGAGCAATATGCTGCGATGGACGAGCCACCCTTGCAGTTGATGCTTTGATAATGACAGCTATTGGTCTGGAAGCACTGCCTTGATGGCACTCTCTATCTGCCCGATATCGCCTTCGCGGAAGCCGATATGGACCTTGCGGATGATGCCTTCCGGATCGACCAGAAAGGAAGTGGGCATGCCCATTACCTCATAAGCCTGCAATACCTCATTGTCTGCATCAATGGGAATCAGATAATCCAGGTCGATATCCAGCAGGAAATCCTGACCATCCTCGATGCGGTTATCGACATTGATGGCGATAACCTCCAGACCCTGCTCCCGGTAGCGGGCATACAATTCATTGATCAATGGCAGTGAACGCAGACAGGGAGCGCACCAGGATGCCCAGAAATCGACATAAACCGCTTTGCCCCTGAAGTCAGCCAGGGAGATGCTGGTACCGTCTTCATGGATTGACGGCAAGGTGAAATCTGGTGCCAGATCGCCGGGCTCCAGTGCCATGAGGCTTGGACTGAAAAAACCTGTCAATGTGAGCATGGCCGCGGCAAAGAAGCGGCGAGAAGCCAGGACTGAACTCATACAGTGCTCCGTATTCAAATTCGTTTCATGCCAGTGCCGGGGTTGCAGGAAAAGCCTGCATAAGCCGTTGCCAGCGTTGCTGCTGAATTTTGAGCTTGTACTTCATTTCACGATAACTGTCGTGAAGTTCCCGTATGTCCCAGTGAGGCAGCTTATCCTGAATCCGACTGGCCCGTGCCGCGTACCATTTTTGTCGGTGCTCATACCAGAGTTGTAGCGTCTGGGACAATTGCCGGTATTCATTTTCCACTTTTTCCAGCCATTTTTCCGCATGTTGCAGGGCCTGACAATGGGCGCTTGCATGTTCGAACTGCATGGTAAGCCGGGCTACCTCTATCTCGTAGGGTGAGCACCTTTTCAGATCGCGGGTCAGGCCCAGCCAGGAGCATGTCTTGATCAACCATTTGGTGGGATCATAATGCCACCAGCGAATACCATTGCGGTAATCCCATTGAAATGTGTGGTGATAGTTGTGATAGCCCTCACCGTAGGTCAGCAGGGCTATGACCGGGTTGTCCCGGGCGGAGCTGTCTTTGCTGTAGGTCTGGCGGCCCCAGAGGTGAGCCAGGGAGTTGATCAGATAGGTGACATGCTGGCTGAGAACCAGTCGCAGCAAGCCGGCCAGCAGCAGGGCTCCGATCGGATCGCCAATCAGGAAGCCGAGGCCCAGAGGCAGGGCAATATTGGTCAACAGCACCAAGCTCAGGTAATGACGGGCCTGCCAGCTTACCACTGGGTCTGCCTGCAGGTCCTTTACATTGGAAAAATCTTCCCTGGCACTGGGATAGTCACGCAGTATCCAGCCTATGTGCGAGTACCAGAAACCCATTCCGGCAGAATAGGGGTCTTTATCGTTGTCATCGACATGACGATGGTGCCGCCTGTGATCGGAAGCCCAGTGCAGAATGTCATTTTGCAGGGCACAGGCGCCGCCGACAGCAAAAATGACGCGTAACAGGGGATGCGCCTTGTAAGCCTTGTGGGACCATAGACGGTGGTAACCCGCAGTGATGGAAAGACCACAAAAGCCCATCATCACTATGAAAAGTACCCAGCTCGATGGATGGTAGCCATAGCTGAAGCCATAGGCTGGAACCAGAATGATGGCAAGTAGAGGGGTCGTGGTGAAGAGCACCATATTGACCCAGTTGATCGGTGCTTTGGGACTGGACACGGTTAATGACTCCTGAACCGTTGATGAATTTCAATACCATTGTGCTTGTAACTGCACATGCGTATTTGACAGTATAATGACCGGAATTATTACATGACTGGCACGATAAGAGAATCAACAGATACTCATTTCCCATGGAGCCGACATTGAAAGAGCAGATAGTTGAGTTGCAATCACAGTTGGCTTTTCAGGAAGAATTGCTGGATCAGTTGAATGCAGTCGTGGCCCGACAACAGCAACAGATTGACAGGATGCAGCAGGAATTGAGTCTGCATGCCAGCAAGCTGCTTGAGTTCAGCGAGCAGCTGGCGGAGGGACAACGCCGTGATCCGGTTCAGGAACAACCCCCGCATTACTGAATGGATCAAGTTTCAATGGCTCGGGCTGACATCCTCGGCCTGCAGTCCTTTTTCCCCGTGGCTGACTGCAAATTCAACCCGCTGGCCATCGCGCAGAACGCGATGCCCCTCACCCCGGATTGAACGAAAATGCACAAAAACATCATCTCCACTATCCCGGGTTATGAAACCAAACCCTTTGCTGGCGTTGAACCATTTGACTATACCGCTTTCGCGCTGGGCCTGTGCGCGTGGTGTCTTGGCGCGGGCAGTGCCTTTGCTGCGGGAGCCAGCCCAGGTCGAAATCAGACAGGCCAGCAGGAACGAGATCAATATGACGGCAGCGGATACTGTATCGAAGCCGGTATCCCGTATCACCAGAATCAAGACGGGCAGGGAGAAAACAAGGGAAACAAGGATGCTGAGCAAAAACAATCGTGAAGACATGGAACTTTGACTCTTTGTTTTATTGTAATTGTTGATTTCCGCCAGTTTGCGGGCGGTAGTCTGCAGCCGGTGATGTATGCGGGCATGCAAACGATCTGATTCTAACTGAATGTATTCATAGTTCAAGTCAAACAATTTCCCGCAAAGATCCAGATAATGAATCCGGCATTAAGCCGGTGTTCAGTTTCCTCTGGTTAGTGTATCCATCAAGCCCGACAGTCACCATGGCTGCAGGCTTGTTCAGGAACGATTGATGGAAGCAACTGACAGCAAGAGGTGAGGAAGATGAAAAACCTTGTATCGGGAATTGTACTGGCTGCAGGCCTTGGGGTGAGTGGCGGTTTGATGGCTCAGACCCGCTATGAATATGGCACAGTGATCGAGGCTGTCCCTGTCTATCAAACAGTGCGGGTTACCAATCCGCGGGAAGATTGCTGGCAGGAGCGAGAACCGGTTCGTTATGACCGCAGATCCGGTAGCTACACGCCGGTATTGGTGAGTACCATTATTGGTGGCGCCCTGGGTAATGCCGTCGGTAACGGCAGGTCCAACAAACGGGTTGGGGCTGTAGTGGGTGCGATCTTGGGTCACTCCATAGGACGTGATATAGTCTCCCACAATAACGCAAACAGTGGATCGCGTTACCGTACGGTTGAGCACTGTGAGTGGGTGGAAGAATATTATGACACTGAAGAGTTGGTCGGTTACCAGGTCAGATATCGCTACAATGGCGAAGAGTATTCGGTAAGAACCAGTGAAGACCCTGGTGATCAAATTCAGTTACGGGTGCGGGTTGAGCCGGTCAGATAAAGAGGGCTGAGATCATATCCGCTGATTTGGCCGATGGTTGCAGGCATAACAGGGGTGAGCAGTGGAATCTTCAGCATCAATGCTGCTGGTGGCAGTCAGGAAAGCAGTAATCTTCCTGCTCTTGTGCTCGCCCTTGCTGTTGGGTGTCAATCCGGCGCAGGCCCAGCAATCCCTGCTCCCGGGCCAGATACTGAACCCTGGAGAACGTCCTCAGCAACGCCCGGAGCAAAGCCAGGAGCAAAGC
>JAVVEG010000001.1:260427-292149 GCA_032251455.1 Pseudomonadales bacterium
GGAGCAAAGCCAGGAGCAAAGCGAGGAGACGCAGCCCCAAGCGCCGATTTCGCAAAAGCAGGCACTGGATATTGCGCGCGCCAGATTTCCCGGCAATGTCATCAGTATCAATGAGGCAAGACGGCGCGATGGGGTGATGCGTTACCGGATTCGTCTGGATAACAATGGCAATATCATCACAGTTTTTGTCGATTCCCGAACAGGCGCTGTAAGCAGGGAGTGAATCAGTGCGATTGCTGCTGGTGGAAGATCACAGTCTGCTGCGACAGCAGCTTGCCAAGGGGCTGCTTGGCAATGGCTATATCGTGGACTCAGCCGAGGATGGCAAGACAGGTCTGTACTTTGCTACAGAGTACGAGTATGACGCAGCCATTATCGATCTGGGTCTTCCCGTTCTGGATGGGATTTCATTGATCAGGGCCATCAGGGATCAGGATAAACATTTTCCAATACTCATCCTGACCGCCAGGGGTGATTGGCAGGACAAAGTCAAAGGGCTGGATGCCGGCGCGGATGATTATGTTGTGAAGCCTTTCCAGCTTGAAGAAGTGCTGGCCCGCCTCAATGCCTTGCTGCGTCGTGCCGCCGGTTACTCCCGATCATTGATTGAATGCGGCCCCATAAGCCTTGATATCAGCAGCAAGCGAGTCACCCTGAGTGGTGCAGGGGTCGAGTTGACAGCCTACGAATACAAATTGCTGGAGTACCTCATGCTCCATCCCGATCAGGTGATATCCAAAACTGAATTGACAGAACATCTCTATGCCCAGGATTATGATCGTGACAGCAACGTGCTTGAGGTATTCATTCGCAGACTTCGGCAAAAACTTGATCCTGAAGATGTGCTGCGCCCGATCGAAACCATAAGGGGGCAGGGCTACCGGTTTTGTTCCCGGACCTGAGTCTCGTTCAGCAAGGTGTAACCGGGCATGCCAGAGCAGACATCTTCACTGGACTATTCTTTGCAGACCCGCTTGCTGGTCGCCATCAGTATTCTTCTCGGTATTTTCCTGAGCCTGACGGGTCTGGTGCTGGATAGTGCCTTTCGCAACAGTCTTCAGACCCGGGTTGCCGAGCAGTTGCAGGTTCAGATTTATGTGTTGCTGGCCGCCGTGGATGAGGAAGAAGGGTCTTTTTATTTTGTCGAAGACCTGCGTGAGCCCCGCCTGGTGCAGATCAATTCAGGCTTATATGGTTTCATCAGCAATGCCGCAGGAGAGGTGTTGTTGAGATCCCCCTCGGCCATCGAGCAAGACCCCGGACAGTTCGCTTTTCAACGTGAAACCCTTGCCCGTGGCCAGAGTGATTTTGGACGCATAAACGCGGCCAGTGGAGAGGAATATTTTCTCGCCCGTTACGGTGTGATCTGGGAGAGTCAACAACAAAACTATACCTTCACCATTCTGGAATCCACTTCAACCTATGCCCTTGAGGTCGCCGATTTCAGAACCAGTCTCTGGTCATGGCTCGGAGGCTTGGCCTTGCTCCTGCTGGTGCTGCAATTGCTGTTGCTGCATTGGGGGCTGGAACCATTGCGCAGATTGGCCGGCGACCTCAAACTCATCGAAAACGGGGAAGCGAACTGTCTGAACAATGCGTATCCGCGGGAACTGAAGACGGTTACCGATAACCTCAACCTGTTGATCCAATCAGAGCGCAAGCAGCAGGATCGGTACCGCACTACTCTTGCTGATCTGGCACACAGCCTGAAAACACCGCTTGCGATCATTCGTGGACAATTGGCCGATACCTCTACCCATGAACCGGACACCACACAGGTGGAGGCCGGCTCCCTGCACATCATCGATGAGCAGGTCAGACAAATGAACCAGATTATCAACTATCAGCTGCAACGGGCAGTGAAAGCCAACGATGGCAATGTGCTTGCCCGGCGGGCCAATATCGCCAGACTCACCAAACAGGTGCTGACTGCCCTGCAGAAGGTTTATGCGGACAAACACATCAAGGTGGATTACCAGCTGGATGCTGCCGTCGATTTTCTGGGTGATGAAAGGGATATGCTGGAAATTCTGGGTAATGTCCTGGATAACGCGTTCAAATATGGCAGGGACCAGGTCTGGGTTTCGGGGAAACTGGATACTGAAAACGGTTCTGTGTTTCTGTTACAGATAGAGGATAACGGGGTGGGAATCCCTGAAAAACTGCGTGAATATGTGCTTCAACGTGGGGCAAGAGTCGATTCCCTGGTACAGGGGCAGGGCATTGGTCTGGCAGTTGTCACCGATATCCTGGGCAGTTATGGCGGTCAAATCAACATCGGTGAAAGCAGGCATGGGGGTGCCTGTGTCCAGCTCAGATTTGTCAATGTGCAGTTGCGGGAACAGGAGGCTCCTTAGTGTACCCCGCCTTAAGTGTACCCCGTCTTAGAAAAGCAGTGCCGCCAGGCAGGAGCATACTGTCATGGTGAACAGAAACCATTTGATGGTGCTGCTTTTGGCCTTGACAGCGAATTTGACGCTCAAATGTGCTCCCAGCATTGTTCCCAGGGCCAGGATCAAACCGGGGATCCAGCGCACTTGGTCAAAAAAGAGGAAAATGATCAGTGCTACCAGGGTAAATGCGAGTGAACAGACCATTTTCAGGGCATTGGCTCTGACCAGGTCATAGCGCAGTCCGCCAGCCAGTGCGGCGAGCAGGATAAAGCCAACGCCAGCCTGTACAAAACCACCGTAAATCCCGGCCAGGAACAATGTCCACCAGGCACCACGGCTGCTGCTCACGGAAACAGGTGGGGTGCCCTCGGGAGGGCTGATAAAACCTGGACGGAAAAGAATTATTGCCGACATGCTCAGTATGGTGCCGAGCAGAAGGGGTTTGAGTGCCACTACCGGGGTTATTGCGGCAGCGATCGCACCAATAGCGCCACCGAGCAGAGTAGGAATGAGAATCGGGCGGATGGCAGGCACATCCAGGCGATCATGCTTCCTGAACCCATTGACCCCAACTATACACTGCAAGGCAACTGCTACCCGGTTGGTGGCATTGGCCACATCAGCAGGCAGGCCAAGCAGCATCAGAACAGGCAGGGTAAGGTTTGACCCGCCTCCGGCCATGGTGTTGATGATGCCTGCTATGAAACCAACAAAGGCAAGGACAAATAACAGTGGGATATTATAGTCCATCAGAGGGCGGCTCTCGGTAGCCGGAAAAGCGGTATGCAAATCGCGGACTGCGGCATTATATGCGAACGGTACTGAAGTGGCGACCGCCGCTTGTTGGGAATGTCGTGGGGTATTGGACACAGGGTGGCAAAATACTGCATTTGATTGCACAAACCTATACCTCCATCACAACATTTGTCGGGGTTTTGGCGCTAACATCAAGCGTCAGGGTAAAAATGCAGGCGTTTGCTGGTCTTTGTTGTATCTGCAATGGTGAATACGCAAGGCGTTATAGACAAAGACAAAATGATGAAAAAAAGACAGACGGGGCTGACGGCCATAGAAATGCTTATTGTGCTGGCAATAGCGGGCATATTGCTGGCAGTCGGTTTGCCTGGATTTCAGGCCACGGTGGCAAGGATGACTACCAACAGTCAGGCCAAAATTCTGTTGAGCTCGCTGAACCTTGCCCGCAGCGAAGCTATCAAGCGTCATAGTGTAGTGGCGGTATGTGGTAGCAACAATGGCGTGGACTGTGCAGCAGGAGCCTGGAATGCAGGCTGGCTGGTGTTTGCCGATAATAATGCGGATGCGGATGGTGCTGCCGGTTCGGTTGACCCTGGTGATGTGGTGTTGAGGGTCTATACTGAATTGGGCAGTGGCAGCAGTCTGAGTTACCCCTCTGCCGTACTGAGATATGACAGTCAGGGGTTTGGGCTGAATATTCCCACTACACCACTGCAGCGGTTCTTGATCTGCCCTGCAAGCGGAATTGGAGAATATGCCCAGGCAATCGATATTTCCATAACCGGGCGTGGTGCACGCAACAACACGGGATTGGTTTGTCCATGATGATCAATGGCTTTCACTCACTGCCAGGCCAGACCGGCACTACGTTGATTGAAGTGCTGGTTTCCCTGCTGATCCTCTCGGTTGGCCTGTTAGGCATGGCGGGTTTGCAGACCGTGAGTTTGCGTAACACTCAGGCTGCCTACCAAAGAACACAGGCCACACTGTCGGCTCAAGACATGATGGAAAGAATGCGAGCCAACCCGCAAGGGGTCAATAGTGGTGCTTATAACAATGCAGGCTCGGCCATTTCCGCTGCCTGCATGAGTGCAACTGGGTGCTCAGCGGGTGCGCTGGCTCTGCATGATGTGGCCGAGTGGCAGGCGGCATTGCTTGCCGCCCTGCCAGCCGGCACAGGGGTGGTTTGTCTCGATTCAACTCCTCAGGATGGAACGCCAGCGGCACCTGCCTGTGATGGCTCGGGTACGCTGTATGCCATCAAGATCTGGTGGGACGCCAACCGTGACGGCACTGCCAACCAGTTGCTGGCGATGAGTGCATTTTTGTAAACCGAGGTTTGAATGAAGGACACTGTCAACAGAAGCAGAATCAACAAAAGCAGATTCGCTGTCCAGTCAGGGCTTGGCTTGATTGAGTTGATGATAGCCATGGTGGTGGGCTTGACCCTTACCGCCGGAGTCATGCAGGTTTATGTGGCCAACAACCAGACGGAACGGGTACAGGAGGCCAGGGCACGCATGCAGGAAAATGGCCGGTTTGCCATCAATTTTTTGGCTCGCGAGATAAGAATGGCGGGCTTTTTGGGGTGCCTGAGCAGTATCGATCCGAACCGGATCAACAACACCCTGAACGGCGCGCCAGCTACATTTCAACCTGACAAGGGGGTTCAGGGTTGGGAAGCAATGCATGGCAATGGCACGGCGCCAGGAGCGATAGCCAACAGTCAGAATAATCTGGCTCCCGTCAATACGGATGGTGGGGGCTGGATTTCCAGTGACGGCAGCGTGCTGGACTCGACCATGGCCTTGCCCGCAAGCGATATCATCAAGGTGTGGAATAGCAGTGGTGGCGGTGCAACCATCAACGCGGTTTCCGGTGGGGCTATGACAGTGGTTAATTCAACCATCACTGATCTTGCCGATGGCGATATTTTGTTGTTGAGTGACTGCAGCAGTGCTGATTGGGTTCAGGCCTGCAATGTGCAGACTATCAGCGGTGGTGCCAGTATCAATTCAGTGCTGTCGGCCGGATGTGTCCCTGGTAACGATGTGACCAAGCCCCTGGGGACGCAAAGCGGAGGGGAGTTGGTTAAATTGCAGGGCACCAGTTTTTATATTGGTAAACGGGCGAACAATGCAGCGAATCCCCCAGCATTGTTTCGCCGGCGGCTCAGCCCAACGGCCACCAGCGGCGCAGCTGAGGAATTGATAGAAGGGATAGAAAGTCTGCAAGTTCTCTACGGAGTCAACCTGGACAACGATAACCAGAAAACGGTAGACGCTTATGTGCCTGCCAACCAGGTTACAGAATGGGGACTTGTTGTCAGTGTCCGCATCAGTCTGCTGGTTCAGTCCATTGAAGACGCTCTGCTACCAACGCCGCAGGCCTACAGTTTCAATGGCGTCACCTATGATGGCTCGGCAGGTAATGGCAGCCTGCCGGCAGACCGCCGTTTACGTCAGACATTCACCAGTACGATTACCCTGCGTAATCGGGCAGTGGGGAGATAAGCCATGAGTGCCAGAACAAACAATGAAAAAATCACCAGCACACAGGCTTCAGGATTCCACAAAAAAGAAGAAGCAGGTGCAGTGCTTATTTTCTGTCTTGTCTTTTTGCTCATACTCACCATGATGGGTGTTTCCAGTATGGAGTCCACCATTTTGGAAGAACGGATGGCTGGAAACATGCAGGATCATGGCCGTGCTTTTCAGGCGGCTGAGGCAGCCCTGCAGGCAGGAGAAGAATGGCTTGCTGGTGAGCTGTTCTGGCCTGCCACCAGTAATGATGGCTCCACACCAGCCTGGCTTAGAGACACCCTGGACCCGGTTGCTGGCAATTCAGTGCCCTGGTGGAATGAGCCCGGCAGGAACAACAATACCTGGTGGCGCGACAATGCGATATCCCTGAACGGATTCGGTTCCCTGGCAGAGAATCCGGGCTACATTATCGAGGAATACTTTACTGCAACAGAGGGGGAATCCATTGCCATTGGTACCGGCACCCAGAACCGGGTTCAAGTGTTTCATCGGGTCACTGCCCGGGGCATTGGCGAAAATGAATCAACTGTCGTGCAATTGCAGTCGACTTTTGTAAAAACATACGAATAGCAGCGTGACGCAGGCAGAAGTAGAACGCAGTGGAGTCAACTATGGAAATCAGCACACACATCAGACTGTTGCTAAGCTGGCTGCTGACAGTAGCTGGCCTGTCAATTGGCGTCAACAGCCATGGAGCGCCCTTGACGCTTTCGCGCAGCCCTCTATTTCTGGGGGTAAGCGTCGATCCCAATATATTTTTGATGGTGGATGATTCGGGTTCCATGGACTGGGAGATTCTAACCCAGGCTCATGAATACTATCTGAATTATTGGCAAGATGGCGGTGTGGCCACCAATACGGATGGTCTCTGGTTGACCTTCTCGGGAACCGGAACCTGCACAGGCCGGCGCTCTTATGCCTTACTCTATAACGAGCCAGATAATGTTCATGACACCTGCACTTTTCCCGTTGCCGAACTGCAACCCGAAGCCTTGATGCGTGACTGGCGTGTACGCTCTTCCGGATTCAACCTCCAGTATTACAACCCTGCCATTAGCTATCAGCCGTGGCCAGGAAAACCGGCAGCAAGTTTTACCGCTGCCAGAAGCAATCCACAGCCTGGAAGCCAGGGGCATACTGAGTTCAGAGACCTGACCGGGTTTGTTTATGAAGTAGCGATTGATGATCATGGTTTTAATGGAAGCAATCCTGCTGGTCCCGACACCGCAAGCAATATTCCCAATGGATTGGTGGATCTCTGGGATTCACGTGTGGTTTATACAGTGGGTGCGACAGATATTGTCAGGCGTGAATTGACTACGGCCGATGCTGGAATCATGCAGGGGCTCAATGATTGTACCCTTGGCAGCCCCGCCCTGCCGGTACCTTTTTCAGACTGCTTTGGCACGACGGAAAACACCACTGTCATCAGTGGCACAAGTGTGGATGAATACGGTAGAACCCCTGCCGAGATCAGGCAAAATATTGCCAACTGGTACGAATATTCCAGGCGACGCTCCTTTGTTGCCAAAGGAGCCATTGCCGAGGTAATCAGCGCTTCACCATCGTTCCGCTTCGGGCTTAGCGTCATCAATCAATTTGCCACCCTGTTTGTGGAAGTGCCCTCTGCTGCCGACACGGATTATCTGGCGCATAATAACCAGTTACTCGAAAGCCTTTACAGTTATACCTGGGCAGCACTGGGTACGCCTTTACGCAGGGGCCTGGAGCGAGTGGGCAGATATTTTGACAATGATCTGGGCTTGGCTGACCCGATAATTTCGGCCTGCCAGCAGAATTTTTCACTGTTATTGTCGGACGGGTTCTGGAATGGCGCTGCCCCTGCCGCCCTGATCGGAGACACGGATGGTGATGGAAAGTCGAGAACCCTGGCTGATGTGGCCAGTTTTTACTATAACCAGGATCTCAGTCCCTTGCCCAATCAGGTACCGACAAGTATTCTGGATAACAACAACCAGCAACATATGGTGACTTTCACAGTCGCCTTTGGTGTGCAAGGTTTGCTGGTGGATACGAATAACGATGGCTGGCCTGACCCCGCCCTTGCTGAAAACGATAATTGGGGGGATCCCTTCAATTCGGATCCGGAAAAAATTGATGATCTCTGGCATGCTGCCTTTAACAGCAAGGGTCTCTACGTAGCGGCACAAACGCCAACGGAAGTTGTCGATGCCATTGGCGAGGCTCTGGGCAATATTGCCGACCGGGTAAGTTCTTCTGCCTCGGTTGCCACCAACTCAGGCACCTTGAGTGCTGGCAGTTTCCTCTATCAAGCCCGGTTTGACAGTGCGGACTGGTCTGGGCAATTGCTGGCATTTGCCATTAATCCCGATGGCACCCTTGCACCCAACGCGACGTGGAATGCGGGGAGTGTCATCAATAGCCAGAATCCTGACTTGCAGCGCAGGATAATTACCTACAATCCTGACGCAGATGTCATTCCTGGCGGTGAACCTGAAGGGCAGGGAATTCCATTTCGCTGGCCGGCTAACCATACTCAGCCGGATAGCCTGAATGAAATGAGTGCACAACAGATTGAGCACCTGCTTGAGTTTGCTCCCTATCCGCCGGATACCACCTCCGTTGCAGGTATTGCTGCCAACCAGCAATACGGTCAGGCGGTGACAGATTATTTTCGAGGCCAACGCAGCAATGAATCGACCGGGTTTGGTTTCCGTCAACGGGGCAGTGTTCTTGGCGACATTGTCAACTCGGATCCCCGGTTTGTTGGCATACCCTCCTTTCGCTACCCGGAGACCATTGCGCCGAAATCCTACGCCCAGTTCCGGGAGCATTTCGCCAATCGGCAGAAAATGGTTTATGTCGGTGCCAATGATGGCATGTTGCATGGTTTTGCCGAGAATGATGGTCGAGAACTACTGGCCTACGTTCCCAATGCGGTGTACCGGAATCTGGCTGAACTTTCCCAGCCAACCTATGTGCATAATTTCTTTGTCGATGGTGGGCCCAATATTGTTGATGCCTACCTTCCCGGGAAAACGGATTCGATCAGCGGGGGGGTAGGAGGCTGGAAATCAGTGCTGGTCAGCGGTCTCAGCGGCGGTGGACAGGCAGTCTTTGCACTTGATGTCAGCGATCCTTCGCTCTTCACCGAAGCGAATGCCGATCAGACGGTACTGTGGGAGTTTGATGACAGTGACGATCCGGATATCGGCTTTACCTACAGCCGTCCCCAGATTGCCAAAATGGCCAATGGTCGTTGGGCAGCCGTGTTTGGCAATGGCTATAATAATACCGAGGCTGACGGGCAGGCCAGCACAACTGGCAGAGCTGTGTTGTTCATCGTTGATCTGGAAACCGGTAATCTGATCCGCAAACTTGATACGCTGCAAGGCTCGGTAGGCACACCCAATGGCCTGGCCACCCCGGTATTGGTAGACCAGAACAATGACCTGGTTGTTGACTATATCTATGCGGGAGATCTGAGTGGCAATCTGTGGAAATTTAATGTTACGAGCAATAATGCAGGCCAATGGGATGTTGCCTACAAACAGGGCAGTGTTCCGATACCCTTGTTCACAACGGAAAACAACCAGCCTATAAGCACCCAGCCCCAAATCAGCCTGCACCCTGATGGCGAAGAGGGGTTCATGGTTTATTTTGGTACTGGCAAATATCTTGAAGTAGGTGACAACAGTTCATCAGGGCAGGCGACACAGTCTTTTTACGGTATCTGGGACAAGAATCTAAGCTCGTTGACTGTATTCGACAGTTCAGATTTGTTGCAACAAAGTGTGCTCAACCAGTTTGCAGCCTCTTTCGATACTGACGAGGATGGGATAAGCGATACCAATAATATTCTGCGCGAGGTATCGGATTATGAAATTGATTTTGAAACCCAGTTGGGTTGGCAGTTTACCTTGCTGCCACAACAAATCGAGGGCAGTCCGAATACGTTCAATTTTGGTGAAAGACAGGTCAGCAATGCAGTGGTCAGAGATCGTCGGGTTATTTTTACGACCTTGATACCATCCCAGCAAGCCTGCGATTTTGGCGGCAGTAGTTTTGTCATGCAGCTGGATTTTCGCACTGGCGGAAAATTGTCCTTCCCGGCATTTGATTTGAACGGTGATGGGGTATTTGATAACCAGGATGGTGATGCATCGGGGAGAATGAGCAATATAGGCATAGTGCCCACTTTATCAGTGCTCAGTGATGCCGACAGGGATATCGCGTTTGGCAGCGGTAGCAGTGGCGACGTCGACGCCATCCAATTAAATACAGGCACTACAGCCACGGGGCGTCAATCCTGGCGACAGTTGGAATAATGTTGTTATATATGGCCCTTGAAAAGACATCTGGCGAATAATGATGAACACTACTCGTAACACCGCCCGTACCACCCTGTTCGTACTGATGATTGCCTTGCTGTCGATACAGCTGCAGTCTGTACAGGCTCAAACTCAAAACCAGACTGAAGCGCTTACCGGAATTATCGAGAAGCTCGACCAGGACTATGGCAGCATTACCGTGTCGGGCAGAGTATTAGGCTACTCTGAGACAGTCACCAGAATATATATTGGGCAAAGAAGGGTCGGGGCGCAGGCTTTGGATACAGGGATGGTTGTCCGCTATGTTCTGGATGCTCAAGGTACATTGCTGCGAATGGAACTGCTGGGTCCAGCAGAGAAGCTGCAAATGCTGGAACGCCATTGAGATTTTTCACAAGGGATATCAGGAAGACGGTATGTCAGGATCAGGAGTCACAATAACAGTGAACAAGGGGTTCACTCTTCTCGAGTTGCTGATTGTCGTTGCCATATTGGGCATCCTGACAGCGGTAGCCTTGCCGTCATACCAACAAAGTGTCCTGGTGGGGGGGCGGGCCGAAGGGCAGAGTGCTCTCTTGCAGGTGGCGAGTAACCAGGAACAGTTTTATTCGATTAATAACAGTTACTCCAACAATGCCAATCCGCTGTCGACGCCCGCTTTGGCTGTTGTAGACTCTGAAGGCGGGCTTTACCAGGTTGCTGTTGCCGCCTGTGCGGGTGGCGCCATCAGCAACTGTTTCATCGCTACTGCCACCCCGCAAGGAAATCAGGTCAATGATGTTTGTACGACATTGACAATCAGCAATACCGGATTGAAGGGAGCTACGGGTGCCAGTGTGGCGGAATGCTGGCGTTGAGAGGCACCTTGACTCAACACTCTATCGCCTGGCCACTGGCGTTTTCTCTGCGTCCATCTCCATCCCGATCAATGGCTACCCGGATACGCCCAGTCGAACTGATGATCAATTGTCTGATATTGGCAGGATGGCCAGAAGCTGGACAGAAAGTGAAATTTCCGCTTTGAAACTGAATTACCCCTTGTGCATTGACCTGAAGGTATTGTCGGTTACGGAAAGCGCGCCATTTTATGGTGCCAGCTAAGTTTTCAAATCTTTCCGCCAATATCATTTCATCAGACTGGTCGATAATCCTGTTGCGATTCAGGTCGCTGAATACGATCAGGCCATCATGCCATTGCCCACCACAACTGCTTGCATTGGCGGATCGGCAGACTGTTATTGTGCTGCCGGATTTGATCGCCTCGGTTCTTGCTGCTTGCAAGGCGCTGGTGATTTTTTTGAGAATAGCTTCCCCTTGCCTGCGCTCAATTGCAGTTTGCCAGTCAATGGAGGATAAACTCATCAATACAGTCAGCAATCCAAGGGTCAATAGTATTTCGATCAGGCTTAGTCCATTTTCCCGTTTTCTCATCGTTCCGCCATCCCTGTGGTAAAATCGCTGTTTCCAGAATCCCAATCAAAGTTTAGTTCAAGTATCGGGGTGTGCATGTCAGCGGACAGTATTCATGAGTGATTTTGTAATTGTAGGTGGCGGGATCATGGGTATGTTGCTGGCGAAGGAGCTCAGCCATGCCGGGGCTGAAATCACCTTGATCGAGAAATCGCTCTGTGGCAGGGAGGCTTCCTGGGCAGGGGGCGGTATAGTTTCTCCACTTTATCCCTGGCGTTACAGTCCAGCAGTTACTGCGCTCGCATCCTGGGCTCAGTCATTGTATCCGGCACTGTGTGCAGAACTACTGGAGATAACCGGCATTGATCCCGAGCTGGAAGAATCTGGATTGTTGATGCTGGATGCTGGAGATGAGGAAGAGGCATTAGCGTGGGCCAGAAATGCCGGCAAAACGATGCAACGACTTGATGCCCGCGATATTTATCGGCATCAGCCAGGTCTGGCAGCAGGGTTTAACTCGGCTTTGTGGATGGAGGATATCGCCAATGTGCGTAATCCTCGACTGGGTAAGGCGTTGAGAGATTTTCTTGGGCGTTTGCAAGGTGTTACGATCCTGGAAGAAACCGAGGTCCTGCGGATGGAGTTTGCATCAGCCAAGCTTGTGTCACTACGGATAAAACAGGGAGCTCAAATAAATACTATCAAGGGAAGAAACTACATCGTTACGGCAGGAGCCTGGTCAGCAAACTTACTGGCCAGCATAACTGAGGTGGCCATCAAACCCATCAAGGGCCAGATGTTACTGTTCAATCCAGGACGTAAATTGCTGGACAGCATCGTATTGACTTCGGGGCGTTATCTTATCCCTCGTCGCGACCACCAATTGTTGGTTGGCAGTACACTCGAGGACAAAGGGTTTGATAAGCAGGAAAGCGAGGAGGCCAGGCAAAGCCTTATGCAATCAGCAGTTGCGATGTTGCCAGCCCTGTCGGATTATCCAGTGGTGGCGCAATGGGCGGGCCTGCGTCCAGGCACGTCGACAGGAATTCCTTATATCGGACAATGTGGCTCTTGTGAGAACCTGTTCATCAATGCCGGGCATTATCGTAATGGGTTGGTGTTGGCTCCTGCCTCTGCCCGGCTGATGGCTGATCTGTTGCTGGGTCATACCCCTTTGCTGGACCCTCAGCCCTATGCCTGTTCGAGCCCGCATTGATGCCTTACTCAAGGCCTAGTTTTTTTAAGCGGTAACGCAACGATCTGAAGGACATGCCGAGCTTTTTGGCGGCGGCAGTCTTGTTCCATCGGGTTTGTTGCAACGCGGCTGTGATGTTCGTCCGTTCAATATCTTCAAGATACCTTGCCAATGAGAAATCTTCGCTGAACTCGATCTGAGTCGCAGTCATTATGTTTCGCTTCGCCCCTGTTGGATTGGCGTCGTTTTTGTACGAGGATACACCGGGAATATCAAGATCTTCGGGCGCTATCATCCTGTTAGCGGACAGGGCTGCGGCTCGTTGCAATATATTTTCAAGCTCTCTGATATTGCCGGGGAAGTGATAGGCGATCAACGCCTTGAGTGCTTGCGGTGTCAGTGAAGGCGTTTCCATGCGATTCTCTTTTGCTATCTTTCTGAGTATATGCCGGCTCAATTCCTCTATATCTTCTGTCCGTTCGCGCAGAGGAGGAACCAGCAACTCGATGACATTGATGCGATAGTACAGATCCTGACGGAAATTATTCAGCTCAATCTCTCGCTGAAGATTTTTATGGCTGGCGCTGATGACCCGGATATTGGTCGGAACTTCTTCGTGTGAACCTACTGGCCTGACGGATTTTTCCTGTATTACCCTGAGAAGTTTGACTTGCATGCTCAAGGGAAGATCAGCCACCTCATCAAGAAAAAGGCTGCCTCCCTCCGCTGTCTGGAACAATCCTTTTTTATCCTTGTCAGCGCTGGTAAAACTGCCTTTCAGGTGACCAAAAAGTTCGCTCTCCATCAATTCAGCGGGAATGGCTCCACAATTGACTGCCACAAAGGGTCCGTTTCTACGTGAGCTTTGAGCATGGATGGCCCTTGCCGCAAGCTCTTTGCCACTGCCGGATTCGCCGGTGATAAATACAGGGGCCTGGGTCCTGGCCAGGCTACTGATTTGCTCGCGCAATTTGATTGCAGCCAGAGACTGGCCTGTTATGTTCTGGGCGTTTGATTGAGCTGAGCTGAGAAATGAATTATCTCTTGTCAATGACAGCGCCGAAGTTACCAGGTCGCGCAATTTATTCAGGTTGACCGGTTTAGAGACAAAATCGAAGGCGCCTGCTTTCAAGGCACGAATGGCCATTTCGGTATTGCCGTGTGCTGTAATAACGGCAACTGGCAAGGTTGGCAAATTGGCTCGGATGTAATCAATCAGATTAAAACCATCACCATCGGGTAGTCTCATGTCGGTCAGACACAAATCAAATTTTTGTGTTTGCAGTATTGCGATAGCTTCGGTCAATGTGCCTGCCGAGCGGGTGCTGAGTGCCATTCTGTGCAGGGTGACTTCCAGAAGTTCCCTGATATCAGGTTCATCATCCAGAATCAGAATACTGGCGGACATAGGCCGGCCCTTTAAACCATGTAGCGGTTGAGATGGTTGAAATAAATACTGAAACAGCTTTTGCCATTGCCGGTTTTACGGTAGGCAAGCTGAGCCTGATTAGCTTCGCACAGTTCTTTGGAGATATAAAGGCCAAGCCCCGTCCCTTCTGCCTCGGTGGTGTTAAAAGGTTCAAACAGATGTTCCTGTTGTTCGGGGCTGATCCCAGGCCCTTCATCAATAATATGAATAAAGGGACGTTGGTTTTGTTCCAGAAGCAGAGCGCCAGTTTTTACTTCCAGCCGTGCCTCTCCGGTTTTTCGCTTGCTGTAACGCAGGCCATTCTCAAAAAGATTGGTCAGTATCTGTTCCAATTGGCTGGTAATGACTCTTATGCTGAGCTTATCAGTTGTTTTCTCCAGGGTAATATTGCCATCAAGACCGTGGCCGGATTCATAAGTTTTAATAAAATTTTCAAGCCAGTGCTGCAAGGGGATTGTCTCGGCTTCGTATTCCTTTTGTCTGGACATCTTCAGCACATTTTCAATGATCAGGTTTACCCGATTGCTGTGCTTGAGAATGATTTCAAGTATGCGTTGATCCTGATCAGCAATCGCTGTGGACTCCTTCAATAATTGTGCAGCATGGCTTATGGCACCGAGGGGATTGCGGACTTCGTGGGCAATATTGGCAGTCAATCTGCCCAGGGAAGCCAGTTTGAACTGCTTGGCCCTTTGCAGCAGCTGGCTGTTGTCTTCAATGAAAACAAGTATGTTGGAAACGGCGATTGGGTTCAGGTAGGCAAAACTGGCTTGCAATTGAGGCCCGGAGTGGCTGATACGGAAGGGAGGAGACAATGTATCTGGGTTGTCACGCCATGCCTTGAGTTGATTTTCCAGGGGCTCAGGTAATCTGCTGTCCGTGCTGGAGCCGGAGCTTTGGGCCATGGTGTCAATAGTCCTGCCTTGGTATCCAAGCTCCAGGAGTGCAATGGCAGCTGCATTTTGAGTCAGTATCCGGTTGTTGGTATCGACAACAATAATCCCTGTTTTCAGTCTCTGGATGACCAGATGGTTAAGCTGTTCGAGATCAATGATGCTGGTAGCCTGTTGTTCTGCCAGAGTCGCGCTTTTACGAATCCGTTCGCTAAGCCATTGAATATACAGGGAAGTGGCGAACAGCAAGGCGCCTAACAAGCCAGACTGGACATACTGCTTATCCGGTGAGGGACTGCTTATGCCGATATAAGCTTCTGAAAAAATGAGACTGATGCTGGCAATAGCGGCCAGCAGGGTGCTGGCCTTACCAGTGATCAGGATTCCTCCGGTGGCGATTGGAACCAGCAACAATAAGCCCAAACCACTGACCATGCCTCCACCACTATAGGTCAGCAGGGTCAGCACGAGGATGTCGGCTATCAGCATGGCGCTGACCAGGTGTTGGTGTCTCAGGTAGAGTTTTTCTGGGTTGAAGCTCAATCCGATAATCAGGCTGAACAAGCAGTAAAACAGGGAGAGGCCAAGAAATAACTGGGGATCATAACTCCCCAGCTTGGTCGTATTTGCAGTAGTCAGGAAGCTCAGCAGAAGAATCAGGGACAAGAATATCCGGTAAATATTGTATACCTGGAAAATCCTGGCATTTTGCTTCAGGTGTAGACTGGTTTCCATGGAAGCTTGGCTTTTGATTAGTATTTTGCGTAATGCGGTTATTTATCGGACAATATCCCACTGCCTGATCAATAGCAATCAGACCAGATTTGAGCTTGCCCAGACAGCGGGCCCGCCACAGACATTTCCGGAGTATCCAGAGTAGATGGCTAGACAATTACGAGTAGTTATGGCGCAGAAAGATTTTCTGGTCGGGGATATTCAGGGTAATACAGCTCAGGTTCTTGAGTCAGCGCAAACAGCTATAACAGAGTTCAAGGCTGATGTCATAGTCTTTCCGGAACTCGCTCTCACTGGATACCCTCCCGAGGACCTGCTGTTCCGCCCGAGCATGATGATCCGGGTCAACAGGGCATTGGCAGAAATTCAGGCGGCAGGGCTGGATATTGTCATTATTCTGGGTCACCCGTGGCACGAAAACGGCTGTTTGTTCAATGCGGCCTCCGTCATTCATGGTGGGAAAATTCTTGCAAACTATGCCAAGCAACGCCTGCCCAATTATCAGGTCTTTGATGAAAGGAGGTATTTTACGCCAGGAGAAAAGCCATGTGTGGTGCGGATCAAGGGCATCGCTGTCGCCTTGACCATCTGCGAGGACATGTGGGTACCTGAACCAGGCATACAGGCGCGAGAGGCTGGTGCCGAGGTGATCATCACCATCAATGCATCACCTTTTCATACCAATAAGCTGATGGAACGTCAGGCATTGTTAAGTGAACGGGCAGAGCAATGCCGGTTGCCAATAATTTATACCAATCTGGTGGGCGGACAGGATGAACTGGTGTTCGATGGCGCCTCAATGGCTGTCGGGTCTGATGGTCGTTGCCGGGTTTTGGCGCCGGCATTCAGTGCAGGTCTGTTTGTGGTGAACCTGGCCGAGCATGCAGGCTGCATGGAGATCGAACAAGGCGAAATAGCAGAAATTCAAAGCATAGAAGCTTCGATTTATCAGGCGCTGACACTTGGCCTGCAGGATTATGCAGGCAAGAATGGCTTCAAGTCAGTTGTGCTCGGCCTGTCGGGAGGGATCGATTCAGCGCTGACCCTGGCCATTGCGGTAGATGCCCTTGGTGCCGAGAAAGTTCAGGCTGTGATGATGCCATTTACCTATACCTCACAGTTGAGTGTTGATCTTGCCCGTGCCCAAGCGACAAGGCTGGGTGTTCATTTCTCCACCATTGCGATAAAGCAGCCATTTGACGCGTTCAGCAAAGTCCTGGCGCCGGAGTTTGCAGGCCTTGCGGAAGATGTTACCGAACAGAATATGCAGGCGCGTTGTCGAGGCGTCATTCTGATGGCAATTTCCAACAAGAAAGGAGCCTTGGTGCTGACCACCGGGAATAAAAGTGAAATTGCGGTTGGCTATTCCACCTTGTACGGAGATATGGCCGGGGGGTTCGATGTGCTCAAGGATGTTGCCAAAACCCTGGTGTACCGTCTGGCCAATTATCGCAACCAACTGGAACCGACAGCTGCACAGTGGGTCATCCCCCAGGCAGTGATAGACCGGCCGCCTTCGGCAGAATTGGCACCGGGTCAGGTGGATCAGGATAATCTACCGCCGTACGACCAGCTTGATGAAATTCTGGAGCTCTATGTTGAAAAGGATTTCAGTGCCCACGAGATTATTGCCAGGGGGTATGCGCAAGAAACGGTGCGCCGGGTATTGCGATTGGTAGATTTGAATGAATATAAGCGCCGGCAAAGTCCAATCGGGGTCAGGTTGACAAAACGTGGTTTTGGCCGTGATCGTCGATATCCAATAACATCCGGCTGGCAAATCGGCGATTGAAAAACCCAACAGTGCAGGAGTGGACAGTGAAACAACATATCGAACACACTTTGGCGGAGTCCCGGAATTTTCTGGCTGCTTTCATTGCCAATGAACACACACTGCCAGCAATTCAGAATGCAGCAGAAACACTGATTGCCTGCCTGCGTTCAGGGGGAACAATTTACAGTTGTGGCAATGGTGGCTCGATGAGTGATGCCATGCATTTTGCGGAAGAATTGACTGGTCGTTACCGGGATAACAGAGCAGGACTGGCTGCTGCCGCAATCAGTGACCCCGGACACATCACCTGTGTGGCCAATGACTTTGGCTATGAACATATTTTTTCCCGTTATCTGCAGTCAAGAGGGCGTGAAGGGGATTGTCTATTGGCCATCAGTACCAGTGGGCGCAGTAAAAATGTCATTCTTGCTGCTGATTATGCCCGTCAGGCCGGGATTCGGGTGATCAGCCTGACAGGGGCCCCGGGTTCCGAGCTGGGCAAGCTTGCAGACGTGGATATCAGTGCCGGCAAGGCGGACTTTGCCGACAGGGTTCAGGAAATCCATATCAAGGTCATACACCTTCTGATTGAACTGATCGAGCGGGATTTTTTTCCAGCTAACTATGACCACAAACCTTGAATTTACTGTGTCTTGCCCTTAGCCAAAGATGCCAAAGGTCAGCCTGCTTAACCAGGAACGTGATCTTTGTGCGGGTTGGGTTGGAGCCGGTCTTTGTGGGTTTACTGGGCGGGTAGTGGGTGCCAGAGGCGTGTTGTCGGCATTACTGCCAAACAGGCCAAAGGTTGCGGTGTAAAGCAGGGATGGATCAATCTCACTGGGGCGGACAATGAAATTACCGTTGGCATCAATGCTGGGGTGGTCAGGGTAATTTTCTTTCAATATGGTCAGAGAAGTGTCGGCAAGATCATTCAGCCCCAGCCGGAGGTAACTTTCGATCATGATGGCCATGCCATCGGCTACCAGGGGGCTGCCCTGGAAGTTCTCAACCACATATCGCCCCCGGTTCAGTGCCGCGATATAGGCACGGCGGTCCAGATAGAAATTGGCTACGTGAATTTCGCTGGTGGCAAGGTTGTTGCGCAGAAATACCATGCGCGCTCTGGCGTCAGCGGCATAATCGCTGTCCGGATACAAGGCCAGCAATAAGGAGAACTCATTAAACGCGTCGCGGGCTCCACCGGAATCACGTTTGGATTGGTCTACGGGTAGAAAGCGGCTCATGAACCGACTGTCTTCGTTAAAGGAAGCAACCCCCTTCATGTAGTAAGCATAATCAATGTTGGGGTGATCCGGATTCAAGCGGATGAAACGGTCTGCCGCCGAGCGGGCTGCTTCCAGGTTTGAGCTGCGATAATGAGCATAAATCAGCTCCAGTTGTGCCTGTGCGGCGAATTGCCCGAAAGGGAACCTGGACTCCAGCTCCTGATAAGTGACAATGGCTGCCTGAAAATTTGAAGAATTCAATTGTTCATTGGCAGTGCGATAAAACTGCTCTTCACTGCTCAGGGCGGCAAATTGGTCAGCTTCTTCGTTACTATTGCGAATAAGCGAGCAGGAGACGAAACTAACCAGAACAAACAAAAAAACCAGTATGCGCACGTTCTTGTATCCTCTGGATACCCGTCGTATCGGTGTAAAGCGAGTATAATAGACGCCAGTATCCAAAAATCAATGAATTTGCCTCTATTTAACCACAGCTGTTGTGATAAGCCCAATCGAGATCCAGCCATGTCGCCATCTTCTTCAATTTCCCTGAATGCCGTTGTACCGGGCTCTTTGTCAGGCAGCCGCCTGGACCAGGTTGCTGCCGCCCTGTTCAGTGATTTTTCCCGATCCCGACTGCAAATCTGGATCAAATCCGGGTGTGTATTGGTCAATGGACAACAGTTGCAGCCAAAGGAGAAGCTGTATGCCGGGGACGAAATAACCCTGGAGACTGAGTATGAGCCTGGCTCCAATGAGGAAAATCTGGCTGAAAATATGCCATTGGATATTATCCATGAAGACGAGCATCTCATTGTGCTCAACAAGGCTGTCAATGTGGTGGTTCATCCTGCAGCGGGTAATCGTTCAGGTACCTTGATGAATGGTCTGCTGCATTATTGTCCTGCTTTGGCGGGTATTCCCAGGGCAGGTATAGTCCACAGGCTGGACAAGGATACTTCCGGGTTGATGATGGTTGCCAAAACCCTGCAAGCGCATCATGCCCTGGTCAAGCAGTTACAGCGCAGGGAGGTGACGCGGGAATATGAGGCTGTGGTAAATGGCGTGATGACGGGGGGTGGGAGCGTTGATCTGCCAATAGGCAGGCATCCAATCAATCGTAAAAAACAGGCCGTGAATGAGTCTGGCAAGGAAGCAGTGACTCATTATCGGGTACTGAACCGGTTCAGGGCCCACACCCATATACGGGTCAAGCTGGAAACAGGACGGACTCATCAGATCAGGGTACATATGAGTCATATTCATTATCCCCTGGTTGGGGACCCCTTGTATGGTGGCCGCCTGCAGATACCGAAGGCTTGTAGCAAGGCGCTGGAGGATGAGTTGCGAAAATTTCGCCGGCAGGCCTTGCATGCCAGGAAACTGGGAGTGACCCATCCTGTCAGCAACGAATACATGCAATGGGAAGTAGGGGCACCGGCAGATTTCATACAGTTGCTCGATATTCTCGCTGATGATTCCAGATAACGGCAGCAAGGGAATCGGGATGATGGAAATTGACACCATATCTCCGGACTGGCCTTTATCGGATAAAGTTGGAGCCTTTATCAGCACCAGGTCGCCCGGGCATGGTCGAGGGCCATTTCAACATTTCAATCTGGCTGAACATGTTGGGGATGACAGCAAGGTTGTACAGGATAACCGGGGTGAGCTGTCCCGACTACTGCCCGCAGGCACCCGCATACAATGGTTGCAACAAGTGCATGGTACCCGGGTACTGAAACCAGCACTCGACTCTATGGGGACTGAATTGGTGAAGGCAGATGCCATCTATCTGGACCGGGTAGGTGTGGCCGGAGCCGTCATGGTAGCTGATTGTCTGCCGGTTTTGCTGGCTGCCAAAGATGGCAGGGAGGCGGCTGTAGCCCATGCCGGATGGCGTGGTCTGTTGGGCGGGGTACTGGAGGAGACCCTGGCTTGTTTCAGGGCGCCAAGGGAGGAAATACATGCCTGGATGGGGCCGGCGATAGGGCCTTGTCATTTTGAAGTGGGCGCTGAAGTCAGAGAGGCATTTCTGGCGCACTGTGCTCAGGTAGAGCAAGCAAGATTGCTCGATAAGCTTGGCTTCATGCCTGGGGGCAGTGGAAACAAGAACAAGTGGCAGGCCAACCTGTATGCAATTGCTTCCTTGCGATTGAGTTGGAGTGGTGTCAAGCAGATCCATGGGGGTGGCTTGTGTACCTATTGTGATCCCGAAAGATTCTTTTCCTATCGCCGTGATGGAGTCACCGGACGCATGGCCAGTTTGATATACCTCAAGGCCTAAGAAGCTTTTTCCTTAATTTCAATTCGCAGCTTGAAATTTCCCTCGTGCAGCCGCATTAGTAGCCTTATCAATAATTTGTTTGGGGTAAGTGATGCGACTAGATCAACTGACAGGTAAATTGCAGGCTGCATTGGCTGACGCGCAGTCTCTGGCTCTGGGAAACGATAATAACTTTATCGAACCGGTGCATTTGGTGCTGGCTTTGCTTGAGCAAAAAAATGGGGCGGTTAAACCTCTGTTGGCTCAAACAGGTTTCAATATCAGCGAGTTGCGCAACCAATTGCAAAACCTGCTGGATCGGCTACCGAAAGTCCAAGGTAATGAAGGTGATATTACCATTTCCAATGAACTTGGCCGATTATTCAATCTGGCTGATCGTGCCGCACAGAAAAATGGCGATAAGTTCATTTCATCGGAAACTGTGTTGCTGGCAGCAATGGCTGACAAGGGAGAACTGGGGAAAATACTTAACTCCTTTGGAGTGAGCCAGCAGGCACTTGAAAATGCCATTAAAAACCTGCGTGGCGGAGACAAGGTCGACGATGCCGGAGCAGAAGAATCCTGGCAGGCCTTATCCCGCTTTTGTATCGATCTGACCGAAAAGGCAGCCAAGGGCGAACTTGACCCGGTAATCGGTCGCGACAGCGAGATTCGTAGAACCATTCAGGTTCTGCAGCGCAGAACCAAGAATAATCCTGTATTGATCGGAGAACCAGGTGTCGGCAAGACCGCCATCCTTGAAGGCCTGGCACAACGAATTGTCAATGGTGAGGTGCCGGAAGGGCTCAAGGACAAGAAAATCCTTGCGCTGGATATGGGTTCTCTGATTGCTGGCGCCAAATTCAGAGGTGAATTCGAGGAGCGTTTGAAAGGGGTTCTGAACGAACTGTCCAAGCAGGAAGGCTCTGTGATCCTTTTTATTGATGAATTGCATACCATGGTTGGAGCCGGAAAAGCGGACGGTGCAATGGATGCAGGGAATATGCTCAAACCAGCTCTGGCTCGAGGCGAATTGCATTGCGTCGGAGCAACCACTCTGGATGAATACCGAAAGTACATAGAAAAAGATGCTGCACTTGAACGACGTTTCCAAAAAGTGTTGGTTGATGAACCTTCGGAAGAGGACACGATCGCCATTCTCAGGGGCTTGAAAGAGCGTTATGAAGTGCATCATGGCGTGCAGATAGCTGATGCGGCGATTATTGCAGCAGCACGGCTTTCACAACGTTATATTCCTGACCGGCAGTTGCCCGATAAGGCTATCGATTTGATAGATGAGGCAGCCAGTATGATCCGCATGGAAATCGACTCCAAACCGGAAGAGATGGACAAGTTGGAGCGCAAACTCATTCAACTGAAAATAGAAAGAGAGGCGCTGAAAAAAGAAGAGGACGAGGGTTCAAGAAAGCGACAGGAGAAACTGGCTGACGAGATTGGCAAGCTGGAAGCTGAATTTGCCGATCTCGAGGAAATCTGGAAAGCAGAGAAGGCTTCGGTGCAGGGCACTCAATCCATCAAGAGCAATCTTGAAAAAGCCAGGGCTGATCTGGAAGTGGCCAGGCGCAACGGTGATCTTGCCCGGATGTCTGAATTGCAATACGGCATCATTCCCAATCTGGAAAAATCACTGGATATGTCCGCTCAGGCAGAAATGATGGAGATGCGCCTGTTGCGAAGCAGAGTTACCGAGGAGGAAATTGCTGATGTTGTCTCCCGCTGGACAGGCATTCCGGTTTCGAAAATGCTGCAAGGTGACAAGCAAAAGCTTTTGAACATGGAGGATGCTCTGCATAAGCGAGTGATAGGACAGAATGAGGCCGTTGTTGCCGTGGCGAATGCGGTCAGGCGATCGCGTTCCGGTTTGTCCGACCCCAACCGTCCCAATGGCTCGTTCCTTTTTCTGGGGCCAACAGGGGTTGGCAAGACTGAATTATGCAAGGCCCTGGCAGAGTTCCTGTTTGATACGGAGGATGCCATGGTCAGGATTGATATGTCGGAATTCATGGAGCAACATTCAGTTGCCCGTTTGATCGGTGCGCCTCCTGGTTATGTTGGTTATGAAGAAGGGGGTTATCTGACGGAAGCCGTGCGCAGGCGACCTTATTCGGTGCTTTTGCTTGATGAGGTTGAGAAAGCGCATCCCGATGTATTCAATATACTCCTGCAGGTAATGGATGATGGTCGACTCACTGATGGGCATGGCAGAACGGTTGATTTTCGCAATACCGTCATTGTCATGACATCCAATCTGGGTTCCGCCAGAATCCAGGAAATGATGCAGGATGGTACTCCTGATGTGGGCACTTATGATCGTGTCAAGGCAGAGGTTTTATCCGTTGTGGTGAAGCATTTTTCTCCTGAATTCGTCAATCGTATCGACGAAACGGTCGTATTTCATCCGCTGGAGCAGGCTCAGATTCGTGGCATCGCATCAATCCAGATCGAAAGGCTGGACCGAAGGCTGCAGGACAACGACCTGCATATCGAAGTCAGTGAAGCTGTTCTGGATAAAGTGGCTGATCTGGGTTACGACCCGGTTTATGGAGCACGTCCCCTTAAACGGGCCATTCAGAACTGGATTGAAAACCCATTGGCTCAACGGGTCATCAAAGGAGAGTACCAGCCTGGTGACTGCATAACCGTCGATGTTGATGGGGATGTCTTCAGCTTTGGCAAGCGCCTTCTGCATTGAAATCAGGCTCATAGCACTGTTCGTTTCAATCAAGTTGACATTGGCTACTTGACAATACTGCAAATGGTGGGAAAATTACCCACCATTTTGCTTTGCAGACTGAGCAGGTTACCCCTCATCCATTCTGCTTTAGTCGGTGACTGACTGACAGTGCCAGTCCCGGGGCTATTGCTTAGGTGTCAGACAATATCCACCTAAGGCTTCACACGTTATCGCGTAAGGAGCCGGCATAAGTCGGAACTGGTATGTCTCAAGATCGGATGCTGCGGCTGCAGTGAGCAGATCGAATAAGAGACGTGCCGGACTCTGGGTTATGTTGGAAGCCGCGTGCTTCTCCCTGAGATTACAATTTGAGTGCTGCTCTGAACAAGGCGGCCACAGAACCCGGAATATGAGCAGCAAGGCTGCTCATAGGCTCCGTCAATGTATTCATATGAATTTGAGGAAGTCAAAGGTGGAACAATTATCTGGCGGTGAAATTCTCATTCGCGCCCTGCATGACGAAGGAGTTGAACTGCTTTTTGGTTATCCCGGCGGCGCAGCGCTGCATATCTATGACGCTATTTTCAACCAGGACAAGATTGAACATATTCTGGTGCGTCATGAACAGGCCGCTACCCATGCTGCTGATGGTTATGCCCGTGCAACCGGTAAGCCGGGTGTCGTGCTGGTTACATCGGGACCAGGAGCAACCAATGCCATTACCGGGATTGCAACGGCTTTCATGGATTCGATTCCAATGATCGTGATATCAGGGCAGGTTGACAGCTCGCTGATCGGTTCGGATGCCTTTCAGGAAACCGATATGGTTGGCGTTTCCAGGCCGATAGTGAAGCACAGTTTCATGATCCAGTCTGCGGAGGATATCGCTGTTACAGTAAAAAAAGCCTTTCATATTGCGACCACAGGCAGACCTGGCCCGGTGGTGATTGATATTCCGAAAGATGTGACAGATCCAGCCCGGAAAGTGGCTTACCATTATCCTGCGACCATCAAGATGCGTTCCTATTCGGTTCCTGCCAAAGGGCATACTGGACAGATAAAGAAAGCAGTTGAAATTCTGCTGGCAGCCAAGCGCCCCATCATCTATGCCGGGGGAGGGGTTGTCCAGGGCAATGGCAGTGAATTGCTGACTTCTCTGGCTCGCAAGCTCGGCTTCCCAGTGACCAATACCCTGATGGGGCTTGGCGCATACCCTGGAACAGACAAGCAGTTTCTCGGCATGCTGGGCATGCACGGTACCTATGAAGCCAATATGGCCATGCATTTCAGCGATGTGGTTTTAGGCGTAGGGGTTCGTTTTGATGATCGTGTAACCAATAACATCAGTAAATTCTGCCCGGGAGCCAAAATTTTGCATATTGATATCGATCCGGCATCGATTTCAAAGACAGTTGCTGCCGATGTACCGATTGTCGGTGCAGTCAGCCACGTTCTGGAAGAGATGCTGGAGCTGATATCCCATGCCGATACAGGGGTAGATGTGCGGGCGCTTGATTTATGGTGGAAGCAGATAGAAGGCTGGCGCGAGAAGGATTGTCTGCGTGTGACCCCGGCGGGAAATGACATTATCAAGCCTCAGCAGGTCATTCAGAGTTTGTATCGGGTGACTGGTGGTGATGCGTATGTGTCATCCGACGTCGGTCAGCACCAGATGTTTGCGGCATTGTATTATCAGTACGACAAGCCCAGACGCTGGATAAACTCAGGTGGTCTTGGCACGATGGGGTTCGGTTTCCCATCTGCCATGGGTGTGCAACTGGCCTTTCCGGATGCGGTCTCTGTCTGTGTGACAGGAGAAGGCAGTTTTCAGATGAACCTGCAAGAGCTGGCAACCTGTATGCAATATAGCCTGCCAGTCAAGATTGTCTGTCTCAATAACCAGGCCCTGGGCATGGTCAAGCAATGGCAGGATATGCAGTATGGGGGCAGATATTCACACAGTACTTATGCAGAATCCTTGCCTGATTTTGTCAAGCTGGTGGAAGCTTATGGTCATGTGGGCATAAGAATCGAGAAACTGTCCGAGTTGGATGCCAGGATGGAAGAAGCGTTTGCACTGAAAGACAGACTTGTTTTTGTCGATGTACTCGTTGATCCGATGGAGCATGTCTATCCCATGGCGATCAAGGGTGGTGCGATGAAGGATATGTATTTGAGCAAGACGGAGAGAACCTGAAATGAGACATATAATATCTATTCTCCTGGAAAATGAACCAGGTGCACTGTCTCGTGTTGTAGGTTTGTTCTCCCAGCGAAACTACAATATTGAGTCATTGACTGTCGCTCCGACAGAAGACCATAGTCTGTCCCGGTTGACGATTACCACCATCGGTGATGATCGCAAGATAGAGCAGATTACCAAGCATCTTAATAAGTTGATTGATGTGGTCAAACTGGTTGATCTTACTGAGGGTGCGCATATAGAGCGTGAGCTGATGCTCATCAAGGTCAAGGCGACTGGCGCGCAGCGGGCCGAGATAAAGCGTACAACCGATATTTTTAGAGGCCAGATCGTTGATGTGACCAGCGCGGTTTACAGTATTCAGTTGGCTGGCACCTCGGAAAAGCTGGATAGTTTTCTGGCGGCAATTGGTAACACGGGTGTTCTGGAGGTGGCCAGAACAGGGGTGACAGGTATCTCACGCGGAGAGAAAGTGCTCAGTCTCTGACTGTCCGACATCTCTGGATTAAACCACAAAGGCCGCAACCTGAATGCAACAGGTTGCGGCCTTGCGCAATTTACACTTGAATCGATTTTTTCATGGCAGTCATATAGGAGCGCAACTTGCGTCCGACTATTTCGATCGGATGGTTGCGGATGCTTTGATTGGCCTGGATAAGCTCTGCGTTGTCAACACCGAAATCATTCAGCGACAAACCTTTGCCTATTACATCGACATCAATTTTAGTCATGAAGTCCTGCAGGAGCGGGACGCATTCATGAGAGAACAGGTAACAGCCATATTCCGCAGTGTCAGAGATTACCTTGTTCATTTCATAGAGTTTTTTGCGACCGATCAGGTTGGCAATCAATGGAACCTCATGCAATGATTCGTAATATGCCGACTCCTCGATAATGCCACTGTCTGTCATGGTCTCGAAGGCCAGTTCCACGCCAGCCTTCAGCATGGCGACCATCAGGATGCCGTTATCAAAGTATTCCTGTTCGGAGATCGTCATGCTGCCTGCAGTTGATTTCTCGAAACTGGTTTCTGCGGTTGCAGCTCGCCAGGTCAGCAATTTTTTATCATCATTTTTCCAATCTTCCATCATGTCGCGGGAAAACTCGCCAGTGATGATGTTGTCCATGTGTTTCTGGAAGAGAGGGGTCATGAGTTCCTTCAACTCCGAGGCAAGGGAATTCGCCAATAACTTGGCAGGATTGGATAGGCGATCCATCATGTTGGTGATCCCCCCATGTTTTAACCCTTCAGAGATCACTTCCCATCCGTGCTGTACCAGTTTGGATGCGTAAGCAGGGTCGATACCCTTTGCTACCATTTTGTCGTAACAGAGAACAGAACCGGTCTGCAGCATGCCACAGAGAATGGTCTGTTCCCCCATCAGGTCCGATTTCACCTCGGCAATGAAAGAGGATTCGAGCACTCCGGCGCGATGACCACCGGTTGCTGCCGCATAGGCTTTGGCCAGTTCCAGGCCCTCGCCTTTGGGGTCGTTCTCAGCATGTACGGCAATCAGGGTTGGCACGCCAAAACCACGCTTATATTCTTCCCGGACTTCGGTGCCAGGACATTTGGGGGCAACCATGATGACTGTCAGATCAGAACGGATCTTCATGCCTTCTTCAACAATATTGAAACCGTGAGAATAAGCCAGTGTTGCCTCTTTTTTCATCAAAGGCATGACTTGCTGGATGACCGACGTATGCTGCTTGTCCGGGGTCAGATTCAGAACCAGATCGGCCTGGGGAATCAGTTCCTCATAGGTGCCTGCAACAAAGCCGTTTTCCGTGGCATTTTTCCAGGACTGGCGTTTTTCGCTTATTGCGTCTGCACGCAAGGCATAGGAAATATCCAGTCCGCTGTCGCGCATGTTCAGGCCCTGGTTAAGCCCTTGGGCTCCACAACCGATGATGACTATCTTCTTTCCTGACAGCCTGCTCACACCATCGGCAAATTCGCTCTTATCCATGAATCGGCATTTGCCCAGCTGATTCAGTTGCAAGCGTAAAGGCAATGTATTGAAGTAGTTCATCACAGTTCTCCGGGGGCAAGTAATGGTTCAGATGTTGGTTACGAGGTTTGTTCAGTTTTTTGATGAAAGCATCATAGTGGATAAAATGACTTGCGTAAAATGAATTGTTTGCAATACCATGTTTCATTTTTAGAAATATAAAATTCAAATCAGGGTTTGAGTCTTCTGAATGGACATCAAGGAATTACAGTTATTTTTGCATTTGAGTAAATCGCTGCATTATGCAAAAACAAGCCAGGATTGTCATGTCAGCCCATCGACATTGACCCGGGTTGTACAAAAACTGGAGCAGCAAAGTGGCTGTCTGTTGCTGGAGCGAGACAACCGGACAGTCAGGTTGACTCGCGAAGGTGTCATGTTTCGTGAATTTGCTGTTGCTGTGATGGATAACTGGCAACAATTCCAGGCGGAAGTGTCGACTTCCGTAAGCAGTCTGCACGGCGAGTTAAGCGTATTTTGCTCAGTAACTGCCAGCTACAGTTTCCTGCATGAGCTTTTGGACAGATATCGGGCAGATTACCCGGAGGTGGAAATACATCTGCATACCGGCGATTCTGCCATGGCTGTGCAGCGCATACAGGAGGAGTTGGAGGATATCAGTGTTGCTGCCAGGCCGGATAAATTGCCGGGGAATCTTGAATTCAAGGAAATAGGTCAATCAAAGCTGGTCTTCATAGCCCCATTGGCCAGTTCTGAGGCGAGAAAGAAGTGGGGTTTCAAGAGCCTGGCTGATATTTCCGATTGGCAAGGTATACCTTTTATCGCTTCTGAATCTGGGCTCGCCCGCCAGCGAACTGATCGCTGGTTTCGCGCCAAAGGAGTGAAACCCAGTATATATGCCCAGGTCAGCGGAAATGAAGCGATAGTCAGTATGGTAAGTTTAGGGTTTGGGATTGGGGTCGTGCCCTTGTTGGTGGTACAGAACAGTTTGCTTGGCAGCAAGATTGAAATTCTTGATGTCAGTCCTCCGCTTGAGCCTTTTTCAATAGGCTTATGTACCATGAAACGCAAACTGGGGAATCCCTTGGTACAAGCTTTTTGGAATCTGGCCTGAACTTATCCAACCACTGTTTGGGAGTACTACTCGCGATAAAAATGTCAGTGAGGTGTATACTGCCCCCAATCAATCCAATGGTTTATCAAGGTGTCAAGATATAATATGGACGACGGCAAACAGCAAGAAGAGGATTCAGAGGACAGCCTGTTTCCGATAGATGAGCATGAAGAGATAGTTTCCGAGGGAGGTAAATCAATCCGGAGGCGGGGGATTTATCTTTTGCCCAACCTGCTGACACTGGGTGCTCTATTTGCTGGGTTTTACGCCATCATTGCCGGGATGGGGGGTAATTTCAACGAAGCTGGCTGGGCTATTCTGATTGCGGCGATACTTGATGGGCTGGATGGCAGGGTAGCTCGCCTGACCAATACCCAGAGTGCATTTGGGGCTCAATTTGACAGTCTGGCGGATATGGTTTCCTTCGGTGTGGCCCCTGCATTGATTATGTTTAACTGGGCTCTGTCTTCACTGCAAGAGGCTGGCTGGGCTGCCTGTTTCATCTATATGTCCTGTGCAGCATTACGGCTTGCCCGGTTCAATGTCCAGCTTGGAACTGTTGATAAACGTTTTTTTGTGGGTTTGCAAAGCCCCATTGCGGCTGGGTTGATTACTTTTGTAGCCTGGGTGGGATTCAAATATGATATTGAACCTTCAGGGGTGGTTGCTGTCGCCGCAGGCATACTGACAGCGTTTGCCGGGTTGCTGATGGTTTCAAACTATCGTTATTACAGCTTTAAGGAAATCCATTTCAAGGGTACGGTACCTTATGTGGTATTTCTGCTTGCTGTCGTTCTGTTGGTTGTCATTGCCCAGAGTCCGCATGAAGTTTTATTCATCATGTGTTTCTTTTATGCATTGTCAGGTCCGGTTATATCCATGGTCCGTATATTGAAAAAGCGGGTGCCCCGAAACCGCTCTGAACCTGAGTAAGGTATTGTGATATCTGTATAATGGCCTGGAGAGGATAAAGAGAGGTGTTTTCATGTTAATCAAGACAAGTAACAAAATTCCTTCCTCCGAGATTACCCCCGAGCATGTTTTCCGTCAGCGGCGTGATTTCATTAAACAGCTTGGTATCACCGGCTTGGTTGCGGGAGGAATTTTGCCTGTATCGGGTATCACGGCACCCGGAGATGCGTTGAGGGCACGGGCACCAGGCAATCTTGTGCGCTCAGCACCTGCAGACTGGTGGAAGCCAAAATTTGACAATATATTGCCAGCATCAGGAGGTGAGGGTTTTTCTACTGAGGAAGAGCTGACACCCTATACTGATGTAATCAGCTATAACAATTTTTATGAGTTTGGCACAGACAAGGGCGATCCATACGCTAATTCGCAAAATTTCAAGGTTGATCCATGGTCTATTGCCATTGAGGGCGAGGTAGAGAAACCTGGAACTTATACCTTGGAAGATATTCTCAAACCTCATGCCCTTGAAGAGCGTATCTACAGAATGCGTTGTGTTGAGCGATGGTCCATGGTCATTCCCTGGGTTGGCTTTTCTCTGGGGGATTTGATCAAACGCTTTCAACCTACGTCCAAAGCCAACTATGTGGAATTTGAGACTCTGCTTGATCCTCAGCAGATGCCGGGGCAGCGGTCACGTTTTACCATAATCGATTGGCCCTACAGGGAAGGGCTTAGAATGGATGAGGCCATGCATCCATTGACCTTGTTGGCGGTAGGCGTTTATGGCAACTATATGCCGCCTCAGAACGGTGCACCCATTCGCTTGGTCGTGCCCTGGAAATATGGGTTCAAAAGCATAAAGTCTATTGTCAGAATTCGGTTTACCGAAAAAGAGCCACTTACCAGCTGGAATATGCTGGCTCCACATGAGTATGGTTTTTATGCCAATGTGAATCCCAATGTTCATCATCCTCGTTGGAGGCAAGATATGGAAACTCGCCTTCCACAGACACTGTTCAGCAGCTCGCGCAGGCCTACTGAACTCTTTAACGGCTATGGTGATCAGGTGGCTGGGCTTTATGCCGGTATGGATCTTCGTCAAAACTACTGATATCGCAAAAGTATGGAAAGGGTTGATTCAACCTGTGCGTAACCTGCTCAGACCATCGGTATTTCTGATATCACTGATTCCGTTGCTATTGATGATTCTGGCTGTGGTCAACAATGACCTGGGTCCGGACCCGGCAAAAGCCCTTGCGTTGGATACTGGCCGTTGGACTTTACGGTTTTTGTTGCTTTGTCTGTTGGTCACCCCGTTGCGGGAGATGACCGGATGGTCGAAGCTCGCCCCTCTCAGGCGGACACTAGGGCTTTATGCCTGGTTTTATGCCACATTGCATTTCCTGGTGTATGTAATTTTTCTCTTGCAGTTGAGATGGTTTGAGATATCAGATGATATTCTGGAGCGGCCTTACATCACGGTAGGCTTTCTGGCATTTCTTATGCTCTGTGTATTAGCATCGACCTCGAATAAATTCATGATGCGTCATTTGGGGCGACGCTGGAAAAAATTACATAGACTTGTGTATGTGGTTGGAGCTCTGGGGATTATTCATCTGACATGGATACTGCGTACTGATATTACAGACGCAGTTTTTTATGCTACTATCCTCCTTCTGCTTTTGGGTTACCGATTGCTTGCCTATCTGCGCAGATATCGGCTTTCAAAAGTATAGAAACCAGGCTCTGCCTGCAGGCGTCGAAAGCCCGCTTCAACCCCTCTTTGATTAATTTCGATTAATTCTCGCAAAGGGCTTGCAAGCACGGATTTAGTCCCTATAATACGCCACCTCCTGACCACGAAGGTTGGGAGAAAAGGTTCTTTAAAAGAC
>JAVVEG010000002.1:0-17820 GCA_032251455.1 Pseudomonadales bacterium
GGTCCGGGTGGCAGGTTTCACGTGGAATGGGTGGCAACCTTCAGCGGTTTACGCAAATCAGGTTGCTTGATGGTACGACTCAATCAGAGGCGGGTCTACTGCGCCGGGTTGCGGAACTTGCGCACGCCTTGCCCAATCAGGCAGTCCGCGACTTTGACGCAATGCTGGAAAATGAGCTGGACGAGTTGCCGGCGGCGCTTCGTGGTACGGAGGTTGAGAGACTGGTTCGCCAGCGTGTGGGCCAGCAGGCGTTTCGCAGCGCGATGCAGCCAAACAGCGATGGACGCCATAGGACGTAACTTAGCCTAAACACATTGATTTTTAAGGGGAAAATAAACTTTATGGGATGGTATCGGACTATCAAATGGTGCCCAGGAGAGGACTTGAACCTCCACGACCTTTCGATCACCAGCACCTGAAGCTGGCGTGTCTACCAATTCCACCACCTGGGCATAGATGGGTAATTCAGGAGGCGCACTCTACCCATAAGCGTGTCGTCTGTCAATTGTTAAAGTAAACGGCTGGTGGGGCGTGTATACTGTGGGCCTGAATTTACGCAGACATGGCAATTTATGGCAAAGAAAAAGCAGGACAGCAACATTTCACAGGCTCCGGCCGTCCACGATCCCTACGCTGACAGGGAAGCCCAGAACTACGAAAATCCCATCCCCAGTCGCGAGTATATTCTTGAATACATGGAAAAAACCGGTGAGCCCGTGGGCTACCCGCAGTTGTGTGAGCAGCTGGGGCTGGAGGACTATGAGCAGATGGAGGCGCTGCGGCGGCGGTTGATCGCCATGAGCCGTGATGGGCAACTGGTCAGCAACCGACGCGGTGTTTACGGCTTGCCGGATCGCATGGAGCTGATCAAGGGCCGGGTGCAGGGTGGCAAGGATGGTTTCGGCTTTTTCATTCCCAATGACGGCTCGGGAGATCTGTTCCTGGGGCCGAAGGAAATCCAGAAGGTTTTCGATGGTGACATCGTTCTGGCGCGGGTATCCGGGCTGGACCGTCGGGGTCGCAAGGAGGGCATGATCGTGGAGGTGCTGGAACGGCGCAGCAATCAGATTGTGGGCCGCTATTACTGGGAACAGGGTTTTGGTGTGGTGGTGCCGGACAGCCGGCGCAACAATCAGGAGATACTGATCCCCGAGGGCGAGACCCGGGGGGCCAGCGATGGTCAGTTCGTGGTGGCCGAGATCATCACCTGGCCCACCTCGCGGCGCAAGCCGGTGGCGAAGATTGTCGAGATTCTGGGTGATCACATGACCCCAGGCATGGAGATCGATGTGGCCGTGCGCAGCCACGATATCCCCTACAAGTGGCCCAGAGAAGTCACGCAAAGCCTGCAGTCCTTCACCAGAGAGGTGCCGGCAGAGGAGAGTGCCAGCCGTATCGACCTGCGTCAGCGACACTTTGTCACCATCGATGGCGAGGATGCCAAGGACTTTGATGATGCTGTCTACTGCGAGGCGCTGCCCAATGGCGAATACAAGCTGCTGGTGGCCATCGCCGATGTCTCTCATTATGTGCAGCCGGGCTCAGCCCTGGACCTGGAAGCGCAGAACCGTGGCAATTCCGTGTATTTCCCCGGGCATGTCATCCCCATGCTGCCGGAGGCGCTGTCCAATGGCCTGTGCTCGCTGCGGCCAGAGGTAGACCGCCTGGTCCTGGTTTGCGAAATGCAGATGGATGCCAGGGCCCAGGTGACCGACTACAGTTTTTATGAGGGCGTAATCCATTCCCATGCCCGCCTGACCTATACCGAAGTTGCCGAGATGCTGGAGGAGCAAACCAGTAGCACCACCCAGCGCTCGCAGCAACGCTTGCGCAAACGCTATGCCAAGGTGCTGCCGGACCTGGAAAACCTCTATGCCCTGTACCACAAGATGGCCCATGCCCGCGAGCTGGCCGGGGCGCTGGAGTTCTCCAGTACCGAGACCCGTATCATCTTTGGCGAGACCCGCAAGATACGCGAGATCGTGCCGGTAATCCGCAACGATGCCCATCGCCTGATCGAGGAGTGCATGCTGGCTGCCAATGTGTGCACGGCCCGCTTTCTGGCCGGGTCTGATCTGCCCGTGTTGTACCGCGTCCACGAAGGTCCGAATATGGACAAGCTGGACAACCTGCGCGCCTTCCTCAAGGAGCTGGGGTTGAGCCTGGGTCGCAGCGGCAAGCCCGAACCGAAAGACTACCAGCGTGTGTTGCAGAAGACTGCCGAGCGCCCCGATGCCCATCTGATCCAGGTGATGCTGGTGCGCTCCATGCTGCAGGCCGTGTACCAGCCCGAAAACATCGGTCACTTTGGGCTGGGTTTCGATGCCTACACCCATTTCACCTCGCCCATCCGCCGCTACCCGGACCTGCTGGTGCATCGAGCGCTGCGCTACCTGATCCGCAGCCAGAGCCAGAAGCAGCACGTGCGCAAGGCGCCGGGCACGCAGCCCCTGGCGAAGAAGGATATCTATCCTTATCAGCTGGCCGATATGCAGCGCTTCGGCGAGATCTGCTCCATGACCGAGCGCCGTGCCGATGCCGCCAGTTACGACGTGGTCGACTGGCTCAAGTGCGAATACGTGCAGGACCGCGTCGGCGACGAATTCCTGGGCACCATCACCAGCGTCACCGGTTTTGGCCTGTTCGTCGAACTCAACGACATTTATGTCGAGGGCCTGGTCCACATCACTGCCCTCAAGAACGACTATTACCAGTTTGACCCGGTACGTCAGCAACTGCGCGGTGAACGCAGCGGCATCATCTACTACATGGGCGGCACTGTGCGCGTGAAGGTGGTAAGAGTGGATCTGGACGAGCGCAAGATAGACCTGCACATGATCGACACCGCCGCCAACGGCCATCAGGATCAGAACCAGAAAGCGCCGAGTGACAAACAACCGGGCAAGGGCAGATCAAAGCAAAAGCCTGGCAAAAACGCCCAGGCCGGCAATAGCCTGCGCCAGAAACTGGCCAAGGGGGACATCCCCAGCGATGCCCCGCCCAAGGCGGCAAATACCCGCCGGCGCAAAAAACCCAAAGCAGGCAGCAACGCAACCAACAAGAGCCCCGCCAGACGGTAAACTATTCAGTTACCATCTGCCTGAAACCCGGCTTAAACCAAGGTGTCGGGGGTGGGGTGCGGGCGCAGGACCGTTGAGCGCCAGGGATGGCGCGAACCGAGCCCTACATGGACGTATTAACGGGCGTGTCCTGCGCCCGCACCCCACCCCCGACACCGTGCTACAACGTAATCAAGGCTGACATAAACCAAAACGGACCAAACAGTGCAAACCACAGAATGGCTCTACGGCATCCACGCCATCAACGAACTGATCAACCGTCGCCCCGCTGACATCCAGGAACTGCTGTTCCAGCAGGAGCGACAAGACAAACGCATCCAGGAACTCCAACACAAGGCCACCAGCCTCGGCATACCCTGGCAAACAGTCGCTCGCAAAACCCTCGAAAAACGCCTGGGCATCAATTCCACAGGCCCGGATGCTGATAAGGCGCCCGTTCACCAGGGCGTCGCCGCACTCTGCTGGCAACCCGACTTCGCCCGCCACGAAAAGGAACTCAAGCCCCTGCTGGACAGCCTCGACCACGCTCCGCTGCTGCTGGTGCTCGACGCCATCACCGATCCCCATAACCTGGGTGCCTGCCTGCGAACCGCCGATGCCGCCGGAGTCGACGCCGTTATCGTGCCCAAAGACAACTCTGCCCCGCTCAACATGACCGTGCGCAAGGTGGCCAGTGGTGCCGCTGAAACAGTCAAACTCTACACCGTGACCAACCTCAGTCGCACCCTGGCGCAGTTGAAGGAGCGCGGCATCTGGGTGGTAGGCGCTGCCGGAGAAGCCAGTCAGGGGCTGCACAGCCTTGACCTGACCCTGCCCACCGCCATTGTCATGGGCTCCGAAGGCAAGGGCATGCGCCGCCTCACCCGCGAGCACTGCGATTACCTGGCAGCGATTCCCATGGCCGGTGCCCTGAGCAGTTTGAATGTGTCCGTAGCCACCGGTGTCATGCTCTACGAAGCGGTACGCCAGCGGCAGGCCTTGAAGGGGCTCTGAGCAAACCCTGAGTAAGCCCTGAGCAAACCCTGAAAAAGCGTTTGCATCTTGCCAGTGGGTTCTTTAGAATGCCCGCTCTTTAATTTCGGGGTAATACCCCTTAACTCCTTGTCTTACCGCGGTACAGCATCAGGGCCCACTCAAGCCCGCTGGCCAACGGAAGACTTAACCCGTAAGGAGTCTCTATGAGACATTATGAGATTGTATTTCTGGTGCACCCTGACCAGAGCGATCAGGTTCCGGCCATGATCGAACGCTACACCCAGATGATCACCGAAAGTGGCGGCGCCATTCACCGCCTGGAAGACTGGGGCCGACGTCAACTGGCCTATCCCATCACCAAGATCCACAAAGCCCACTACGTACTGATGAATGTCGAGTGCGGCAGTGAAGTGCTGGCAGAAATCACCACCCTGTTCCGTTACAATGATGCCATCCTGCGTAATCTGGTGATCAAGTGCGATGAGGCCATCACCGAAGAATCCCTGATTCTGAAAGGTGAGCGTGAGAGCCGTGAACGTCGCGCTCGTGCCGAGCAAAAACGCAAGCTGGAAGAGGAAGCGGCAGCGCGTCAGGCCGAACGTGCGGCAGTTGCTGAAGCTGCTGAAGCCGAAGCCGCTGAAGCCGAAGCGGATGATGCAGACGAAACCGACGACGAAACAGGTGAAGATTTCGACGGCTTCGATGAGTCTGATGACGACGCCGATGACGAAACCGATAACTGATACGAACGTATTTTAGAAGGGTGTGATCATGTCTCGATTTTTCCGTAGACGCAAATTTTGCAAGTTCACTGCTGAAGGCACCAAGCAGATCGATTACAAGGATCTGGAGACGCTGAAGGCGTACATCTCTGAAACCGGCAAGATCGTGCCCAGCCGCATTACCGGCACCAAGGCACGTTATCAGCGTCAGCTGGCTACCGCCGTGAAGAGAGCACGTCATCTGGCGCTTATTCCCTACACGGACAGTCACTCAACGTAATATCGCCACTGCCGTTTTTGCAGGGCTTCGGGTTCAGGCTATAGGGCGTGGACTCCGGTTCCGGGTAGTGGCAGTGAAGCGCGGGTGAGCAATGCGGGCATTGGCTGACTATGCAATGCGCGGACGCCGACAGGCTGTTCTCGCAGCTTTTCTCAGTGGACTGATTCCACTGGTCAATACCGTGTTGAGTCCGGCGTTGGTGGGTCTGGTCATTCTGCGCCATGGCTGGCAGGAGGGCCTGAAGGTATTGGCCTGGGCGATATTGCCCGCCATTGCCTGGGCTGTTATCGGCGACCTCGCCCATATTGCAGTGTTGCTGGGTGTGGTGGTGCTGGCGGTGGTGCTGCGTCAGACAGGCTCCTGGCAGGTCACCCTGCTGGTATCGATGCTGGTCGGGGTGTTTGCCGAACTGGTGCTGAAGCTGAACCCGGCTTTTGTCGACGCCTTGCAGCAGCAGTTGACGGTCATGATGAACAGCGCAGAGATGCAGGCGCAGATGGGCGGTCAGGAGATCCCGGATATGAGGGTTCTGCTGAGCAGCCTGTTCGGGGTGATGAGCATGACGCTGTCACTGACCCTGCTGATGCTGGCCCGCTGGTGGCAGGCGCAGTTGTATAACCCGGGTGGGTTTGGCCGGGAATTCAGGCAGGTGAGATTGAGCTACAAGGTCAGCAGCCTGTTGTTGCTGATGTTTTTGCTGGCCAATTTCGGTGCGCCGGTACTGCAGGGCTGGGTCATGTATTTTTTGCTGCCCCTGTTCTTTGCCGGGCTGGCATTGGTGCACGGGGTGGTGGAAATCAGGCAGATACCGCGGTTCTGGCTGATCATGTTTTATCTGTTGCTGCTGTCGCCCTTGCTGGTGCAGCTGGTGACCCTGGCTGCAGTGATGGACAGCTGGTATGATTTTCGCGCCCGCCTGGGTGGAAGCAATCACGGCAACAAGCCGAATAATGAATGATGATGAGGAATGAAAAATGAACGTAATACTTCTGGAAAAGATCGGCAGATTCGGCAATGTCGGTGAGACCGCATCGGTGAAGGCCGGCTATGCCCGCAACTTCCTGTTTCCGTTCGGCAAGGCCATTCCAGCCACCAAGGCCAATCTGGTTGACTTCGAAGCCCGTCGTGCCGAACTGATGGCCGCCCACAATGAAAAAGTGGCAGCTTCCCAGGCACGCGCTGGCAAACTGAAGCAAATGCGGGTGGCGATTGCGGTCAATGCCGGTGAACAGGGCAAGTTGTTCGGGTCTGTTGGTACACGTGATATTGCCGAGGCGGTCATCGCTGCCGGCGCCGAGATCAACAAAGCGGAAGTGCGTCTGCCCAATGGGGCCATCCGCGAAGTTGGCGAATACGAAATCACCATCGACCTGGGTTTTGATGTCGAGGAAGTGATCACGGTTGCGGTCGTGCCTGCCTGATCTGAACCTGACGCTGGGCCTGAACCTGGGCCTGAATCGGGCCAGTATCGAAGAACAGCGTTCCATGTTGTCGGAATGACAGCATGGTGCGACAATGAAGCACTGCTGCCGGGGACGGTCGTGGTGCTTTTTAGTTTCTGCCACCAGATAAAAACTACCAGGGAGCTGGCGTAACCTGCCATGGCTGATTTTCCGGGAAACAACAGAAAGCCCGATGCGGGCAAACTGAGCACATTGAAGGTTCCCCCCCATTCAGTCGAGGCCGAGCAGGCGGTGCTGGGTGGCTTGATGCTGGACAATGCTGCCTGGGACCGGGTGGCCGACAAGCTGATGGCCGAGGATTTTTACCGCCATGAGCACCAGCTGATCTATCAGGTGATGTTCCGTCACTCCGAGTCCGGCAAGCCCATCGATGTGGTCACCCTGGTCGAAGCCCTGGACAGCCTGGCCGAGCTGGAAGCCGCCGGTGGTGTGGAATATCTGGGCGATCTGGCCAGCCATGCCCGGGGGACAGCAAATATCGATGCCTATGTCGACATCATCCGCGAACGGGCCACGCTGCGCAAACTGATCAGTGTCGCCAACGAGATTGCCGACGATTCGTTCAATCCGGTGGGTCGGGAAGCGGCCGAACTGGTCGATATAGCCGAGCAGAAAGTATTCCAGATAGCCGATAGCCGCGCCAAGGACGTCGGTCCGCAACCGGTCAATCCCTTGCTCAAGGGCGCGGTGGACAAGATCGATGAACTGTTCAAGACCAAGGGCGCCATCACCGGATTGACCACAGGCTTTGTCGACCTGGACAGCAAGACCTCTGGCTTGCAGAAATCCGATCTGATTATTGTGGCCGGGCGGCCCTCGATGGGGAAGACGGCTTTTGCCATGAACCTGGTCGAAAATGCCCTGCTCGCCGAGGATAAACCCGTGCTGGTGTTCAGTCTGGAGATGCCGGCGGAAAGCCTGATCTTCCGTATGCTCAGCTCCATTGGGCGCATCGATCAATCACGCCTGCGGGCCGGCAAGCTGGAAGACGATGACTGGCCCAAACTGACAGCCGCGGTCGGCAAACTCAAGGACCGCCCCTTGCTGATCGATGACACGCCAGGGCTCAGCCCGACCGAGATGAAATCACGCACACGACGCGTCGCCAGGGAGCACGGCGCACTGGGTCTGGTGGTGGTGGACTATCTGCAGCTGATGCAGATCAAGGGGTATGGTGAGAACCGGGTCGGCGAGATTTCGGAGATTTCGCGTTCATTGAAAAACCTGGCGCGTGAATTCAACTGTCCGGTGGTTGCGTTGTCCCAGCTCAACAGGGGGCTGGAGCAGCGGCCCAACAAGCGCCCGGTGATGTCTGACCTGCGCGAATCCGGTGCCATCGAGCAGGATGCCGATATCATTGCGTTTGTCTACCGGGATGAGGTCTATCATGAAGACACCCAGGACAAGGGTATCGCTGAAATCATTATCGGTAAACAAAGAAACGGGCCAATTGGCACAGTAAGGCTCAGCTTTGTCGACAAGTACACCCGTTTCGAGAATCTCACCATGCAGGCTTATGATGAGAGTTATACGCAGTATGGCTGATGCAGCGCCTGGGTTCCCGTCAGATTCTCTGCCCAATACCCGCAGCTGGGCCAGTATCGATCTGTCCGCACTGATTCATAACTTTGGCATTGCCCGCCAGCAGAATACTGCCTGCGCCATTGTTGCTGTGGTCAAATCCAATGCTTACGGCCATGGTGTGGAACCGGTCGCCAGGGCCTTGGATGGCATCATGCGGGCAGGCGATTGCTTTGGGGTGGCCTCGCTGGAAGAAGGGCTGCAGTTGCATGCCCTGGGTTTGCAGCATCCGGTGCTGCTGCTGGAAGGCGTGGTGACGCTGGCCGAACTGGAGTGCGCCATGCAGGCAGGTTTTGAGCTGGTCATTCATTCGGCTTATCAATTACAGGTGATGCAGAGTTGGCTGGCGGCACATCCAGAGCAGGCCGCCGGCAGTTTGACGCTGTGGTTGAAGCTGGATACCGGCATGCATCGTCTGGGTATGAACGAGCAGACCTTTGCCGAGGTGCTGGCGCAGGTGCGTGCGCTGCCCGCTGTGGGCAGGTGCGTGATGATGAGTCATCTGGCCTGCGCAGATGATATGCTGGCCCCGGCGACACAGCGCCAGATAAACCTTTTCAAGAAAGTGATCAGCCAGCAGCTGCCGGCAAAACCGGATGGTAAACTCTACCAGTGCAGCATGGCCGCATCGGGTGGCACGCTGGCCTGGCCGCAAAGTCATTTTGACTACCTGCGTCCGGGCATCATGCTTTACGGTGGCACGGCCATCCTGAATGAAAACGGCCTGGACAGAGGTCTGCTCCCGGTAATGTCGTTGCGGGCCAGGCTGATAGCCATCTCCACCGTGAAAGCAGGGGAGGCCATCGGCTATGGCGCTACCTATGTGTGTCCACGGGACCTGCGTGTGGGTGTGGTCTCGATCGGTTACGGTGATGGCTATCCGCGGCATGCCCCCAATGGTACGCCTGTGCTGGTGAAATCAGCCAACAGCCTGGTGGGGCAACCCAGAAGAACCCGCCTGGTCGGGCGTGTCTCGATGGACATGCTGACCATCGATCTGAGTGATATGCACGAGGCGACCATCGGCGATGAGGTCATACTCTGGGGAGAAGGTTTGCCAGCCGATGAGATTGCCAGGCTCTGTGGCACCATAGCCTATGAACTGTTCTGCCAGGTTACCCGGCGGGTGAGTTTTGTTTACCGGAAGCTGCCGGCAGCATGACGCAGTGATAAGGATGCAGTGATAAGAAAGATGGATAAAAGGAAGCAGAGAGATACAACAATGAAATCAACCCTGAATGGAGAAAAAAACATGCTGAAACACCTCATCGCAGGCCTCTCGGTATTGGCCGCCTCGGCCGCCATCCTGACCGCCAGTGCCCAGCAGGATCAACCCAGTCCGGAGCAACTTGCCACCGCTGCTGCGGAAACCCGCCAGGGTTTGTTCAAGCTGCTGGGTTACAACATGGGCGGGATTTCCGGCATGGCCCGTGGTACGGTGGATTTTGATGCAGCGGTAGCAGAAAGAAATGCCCGCCGGATTGCTGCGCTGGCACCGATGATTCCCGAACTTTTCGCTGCCCGTGATACCCGTCAGTTTGACCTGGTAACCGAGGCATTGCCCATCATCTGGGATCGGCAGGAAGAGTTTCGGGAAAAGGCCATGAATCTGGAAAATGCGGCAAACACCTTTGCCGAGCTTGCCGCTGGCGGTGACCGGGCCCAGATTCTGGGTGGTATTCGTGCCTTTGGCGGGGCCTGTGGCAACTGTCACGAGACCTTCCGGGTCGACTGATTGGGTATGGCGGCGCGGCACGTGCGCGTGTAAGGCGGTGCAAGACGGTTCAAGAGACGGTGCAAGCACCAGCGTTGATTCAGCGCTGCCCTCTGATGAAAAAGGCCGCCAGGGCCTGGCGGTCTGCATCGGTCAGCTTGCTGGTATTATGCTCGATCACCAGCTCCATCTCGCCGCCGACGAATTCACCATCGGCTTTCAGGCCGAGCAGCAAAAACAGCGCAAAGTCCTCCTCGGTCCAACCCTCTAAGGCCTCTGCATCAATTGCTTCGACGTGGTCGTCGCCAAGCTCGGCACCGCCAAATTCCTGGGCGGACAGGGTCATGCCCAGGCGATTGCGCGGGGTATGGCATTCGCCGCAATGCCCGGCCGTGCGTGCCAGCCAGGCGCCGCGGGCAATCAGTGGATCCTGCGCAAGTTCCGGCTTGCGCTGCAGGAGTTGATCGAGACGGTTCCAGAGACTGATCTGCCAGCGAGCCATCCAGGCCGGAACCTCTGCTTCTGGCGTGTCGGCCTTGACCGCTGGTTGCGACAGCAGATAGGCGGCGATATCCAGCACCTTCTGGTCAGAGAAACCGGCATAGGCCCGATAGGGGAAAGCCGGATAGTAGAAAGCCCCGTTCGGGTTGCGGCCATGCTTGATGGCACGGATGAAATCCTGGCCGGTCCAGTTGCCGATGCCGGTTTCCGGATCGGGGCTGAGGTTGGAGGCATAAAAGGTGCCGAAGGCGGATTCCAGGGCCAGCCCGCCACTGAGTGCATCGGTTTCTCCTTCTGGGGACTGATGGCAACTGATACAGCCACCGGCATGCACCAGGTATTGCCCGCGGGCAATGGCCTCGGCCGAGTCAGGTATATCCACTTCTTCCAGGGAGGGAGGCAGTACCAGCCACAGAGCCAGCGCAATGACCAGTCCAGGGATGATGATCAAAGGGATTCCGCGTCTTCGCATGCGCCAGGCTCCTGCTAAAATATTGCTATGCTGCTATTATGCCAGACATTGAGAAAACGATGCGCCTGGATAAAGCGCGCGGATAAAGCGCCCGAATAAAGGGAGAATGCTGTGGCCAAGGTTAAAACTGCCTATGTCTGTGCCGATTGTGGTGCGGAGCACGGCCAATGGCAGGGGCAATGTGCTGCCTGCAAACAATGGAATACGCTGACAAGAATCACTCTGGCTGCAGAGAGCGGGTCGGGTCCCGGTGCTGCTGCCAGGACCGATTTCCGGCGCCAGGGCTATGCCGGGCAAACCGGACAGCCGGTGGGCGTACAGCCACTGACTGAACTGAATCTGGATGCACAGCCGCGTTTTTCCAGTGGCATTGATGAGTTTGATCGCGTGCTCGGTGGGGGTCTGGTGCCAGGTTCGGCCATTCTCATCGGGGGCAATCCCGGGGCCGGCAAAAGCACCTTGTTGCTACAGGTGATGTGCCAGTTGGCACAGACCATGGACGCCCTGTATGTCACCGGAGAAGAATCCCTGCAACAGGTGGGCATGCGGGCGCAGCGTCTTGCCCTGGCGCAGCAAAACCTGAATCTGTTGGCAGAGACCAATGTGGAGACCATTTGCCGCCTGGCAGCAGAACATCAGCCACGGCTGCTGGTGGTCGATTCCATCCAGGTCATGTACAGCGCAAATATTCCTTCGGCACCGGGCAGCGTGGCCCAGGTGCGTGAATGTGCCGCGTATCTTATTCAGTATGCCAAGCAGACCGGCACCGTGCTGTTCCTGGTGGGTCACGTCACCAAGGATGGCAACCTGGCCGGGCCCAAGGTGCTGGAACACATGATCGACTGTTTCATCATGCTGGAAGGCGGCAGTGAAACCCGGTACCGGATTTTGCGGGGACAGAAAAACCGCTTTGGGGCCGTCAATGAGCTGGGTGTGTTTGCGATGACGGAGAAAGGCTTGAAGGAGGTGAAGAATCCCTCAGCCATTTTTCTAGCCCGCACCGAAGAAGAGAGTCCTGGCTCGCTGGTGATGGTATTGTGGGAGGGCACGCGCCCTCTGCTGGTGGAGATTCAGGCGCTGGTCGATACCACCCAGCTGGGCAATCCGCGCCGTCTGGCGGTGGGCCTGGATCAGAACCGGCTGGGCATGCTATTGGCGGTACTGCATCGTCATGGCGGAGTGTTCATGGCGGATCAGGATGTCTTCGTCAATGTGGTCGGCGGGGTCAAGGTGACGGAAACCAGTGCCGACCTGGCGGTCATACTGGCCTTGGTGTCCAGTTTTCGCGATCAGGCCCTGCCGCACGACCTGGTGGTCTTCGGCGAGGTGGGGCTGGCCGGAGAAATCCGTCCCGTGCCGGGTGGGCAGGAGCGTCTGGCCGAGGCGGCCAAACACGGTTTTCGGCGGGCAATCGTGCCCAAGGCCAATGCGCCAAGGACCACCATTCCCGGCCTGGAAGTAATCGGGGTCAGCAAGATTTCGCAGGCGGTAGAGGCCTTGTGAAGCAGTAGCCAAACAGACAGACAGGAACAGGCATGCAAACGATTGTATCAGTCAAAAACTTGAACAAGACCTACCAGGGTGGGTTTCAGGCTCTGAAAAATATCAATCTGGATATCCGCAAAGGCGAGATCATTGCCCTGCTCGGTCCCAATGGGGCCGGGAAAACCACATTGATTTCGAGCATCTGCGGTATCGTCAATCCCAGCTCCGGTTCGGTGGAAGTTGACGGCCATGACATCGTCAGGGAGTTCCGCATAACCCGTACTCTGATCGGCCTGGTGCCGCAGGAGCTGACCACCGATGCCTTCGAAACGGTCTGGTCCACGGTCAGTTTCAGCCGGGGCCTGTTTGGCAGGGCACCTGACCCGGCCTATATCGAGAAGGTGCTGCGCAGTGTGTCGCTGTGGGACAAAAAGGACAACAGGATCATTACCCTGTCCGGTGGCATGAAACGTCGCCTGCTGATTGCCAAGGCCCTGTCACACGAACCGCGTATCCTGTTTTTGGATGAACCCACGGCAGGGGTGGATGTCGAGCTGCGCAAGGATATGTGGAAACTGGTTCATTCACTGCGCGAGTCCGGCGTCACTATCATCCTGACCACCCATTACATCGAGGAAGCCGAGGAGATCGCCGATCGTATCGGAGTGATCAACCGCGGCGAGATTGTTCTGGTTGAAGACAAGGCCGAGCTGATGCGCAAACTGGGCAGGAAACAGTTGTTCCTGGAGTTGCGCCAGCCCATGACCAGGCTGCCGGCAGCCTTGGCTGACTATGACCTGGCCCTGTCGGAACAAGGCTTGCGTCTGGCCTACACCTACGACACCCAGAGTGAACGTACCGGTATCACCGGCCTGCTCGACACCCTGAAACGGGAAGAGATTGAATTCAGGGATCTGCATACCACGCAAAGTTCACTGGAAGAGATTTTTGTCAAACTGCTTGAGGAGTCAGCATGAATATCCATGGTATCCGGGCCATATACCGCTTCGAGATGGCGCGCACCCGGCGCACGATTCTGCAGAGCATTGTTGCGCCAGTGATCTCCACTTCACTGTACTTTGTCGTCTTTGGTTCGGCCATCGGCAGTCGTATCCAGCAGGTGGACGGGGTGGCCTATGGCGCTTTCATCGTACCCGGCTTGATCATGCTGTCCCTGTTGACGCAAAGCATTTCCAACGCCTCGTTCGGGATTTATTTTCCCAAGTTCAGCGGCACCATTTATGAGCATCTGTCGGCACCGATTTCCATGTGGGAAATGGTCATCGCCTATGTGGGTGCCGCGGCCACCAAGTCACTGCTGCTGGGCTTGATCATTCTGGTCACAGCCAGTTTTTTTGTCGATCTGCGCATCGCCCATCCGTTGCTGATGCTGTTTTTCCTGGGTTTGACTGCCGTGACTTTCAGCCTGTTTGGTTTCATTATTGGCATTTGGGCCGATAACTTTGAAAAACTGCAGTTGATACCGTTGTTGATAGTGACGCCACTGGTCTTTCTGGGTGGCAGTTTTTACTCGGTCAGCATGTTGTCACCGGCCTGGCAGACCGTGACCATGTTCAATCCGGTGCTGTATCTGATCAGTGGTTTTCGCTGGAGTTTTTATGAAATTGCCGATGTCAGTATTGCGGTCAGTCTGGGCATGATCCTGGTGTTTCTGCTGTGCTGCCTGACGGTGGTGTGGTGGATATTCCGGACTGGTTATCATTTGAAGAGTTGAGGGCCTGCCATTGTTACCAGAAGGCTTGATCGTCTACCTGCAGACAAACGCTGCCAACCTGCTGGCACTGGCCTGGTTCGTGCTCTGTTTTCGGGGTTATCTGCGCTATACCGCTGCCCGCAACCTGAACACACCCTCGCTGGCTTATGCCATGCATCTGTTCCGCAAGCAGTGGATACGCAAATCCCTGGGCCGGGAAAACCGCATAGCCGATACCAATATCGTGGCCAGTCTGGAACGTGCGGTTTCCTTTTTTGCATCCACCTCTTTGTTGATCCTGGCTGGTTTGATCACCATGCTGGGTTCAACCGAGCAGGTCGTCACCATTCTGGGCGATATTCCGTTTGCCAGTGAACATACACGTGGCGAATGGGAGATGAAGGTGTTGTTGCTGATCTGTCTTTTCGTCTATGCCTTTTTCAAATACACCTGGAGCCTGCGCCAGTTCAGTCTGGTCTCGGTGATGATCGGCGGAGCCCCCGAGGTCAGCGAAATGCCTTCGGAAGAGGAAACCGAGAGACACGTCACCGCCATTTCCAATATGGCGTCGAAGGCTTCCGGCAATTTCAACAACGGGCTGCGTACTTATTATTTCAGCATGGCCGTCCTGGGTTGGTTCATCAATGCCTGGGTTTTCATGGCGCTGACGCTACTGGTAATAGGGGTGCTTTACCGCCGCGAATACCATTCCGATACCCTGGGTATCCTGTTGGACGATTTGCCGGAGCCATGACTATGGATGAGAAGACGTTCAGTATCAATTTGAGACTGCTGGAAAACTATCTGTTTGAGATCGATTTCGGTGAATTTGGCAATATCATGACCGATGAACCTTCTCCTCTGGGGGGTGGTGAAGGTCCCAATCCCTCCGCCTTGCTGGCTGCCGCTGTTGCCAACTGCATGGCGGCCAGTTTGCTGTTTGCCCTGCGCAAACACAAACAGGATCCGGGCGAATTGCGGGCCACAGTTACTGGAACCAGTGCACGGGTGGATGGGCACCTGCGTATAGTCAGCCTGGATGTGGTTCTGCGCTTGGGCGTTGCGGCAGAGTTCCTGCCCTCCTTGTCCGCAGTGCTTGAAAAGTTTGAAGAGTACTGCGTTGTCACTCAAAGTGTTCGCCAGGGTATTCCGGTAACGGTCAGCGTGCTTGATAGCGATGGTTCTGCAGTCAAACAACAACATTGAACGAGGTAAGTGATGGCAGGGTCCTGGCTGCGTGAGCTGATCATTCCCGCCTTGCTGGCGCTGAGTCTTGGCGTACTGGTCGAGCAGACGCTGGAGAGATCCTGGCTGCGCTCCCTGCAGAGAAATGAGCAGGAGGTTGTCACTTCCCAGCTCAGCAACTACCGCTATCAACTGGAAAGTCTGGTCACCAACACGCTTTCCGTGCTCAATGGCCTGGCTGCATTCATCGGTTCAAACCCGGATTTTACCCAGGCCCAGTTCGATGCCTATGCCGCCACCGTGATTGCCCGCGAACCCAGTCTGGTCAACCTGGCTGTCGCTCCAGACCTGGTCGTGCGCTATGTGTATCCCCTGCAGAACAATACCCAGGCGCTGGGCCTGGATTACCGGGCCACGCCCGATCAGTTTGCACTGGTTCAGCGTGTACTGGAGTCTGGCGGTATGGTGGTTGCCGGGCCGCTTGAGCTGATTCAGGGCGGACTGGCTTTCATCGGGCGGGCACCTGTCTATATTGATGATGTCGCAACGGGCAGCCGGCGCTTCTGGGGTATAGTTTCCGCGCCAATTTTTGCGGAAAACGTGTACCGCGCAGTGGGGCTGCTCGATCCTGAGTTACCCTTTCGCATCGCCATCCGGGGGCAGGATGGCAGTGGCAGTTCCGGTTCGGTGTTCTTTGGTGATCCCGCTGTGTTTGAAGCTGCCAACGCTGTCAGCATGCCGGTTTCCGTGGGGGGTGGGGAATGGATGATGGCGGCCACGCCCTGGCTGGATGTTACTGCGGGCAGAGGCGAGGTGATTCTGTTCAGGTTTCTCATGGGTCTGGCAACGTGTTTGTTACTGTTAACAGGCTTGCTGATAAGGCAGCAATACAAACGGGACAAGGATTATCGAAAAATAATTTTCAGGAACGAACGGTTTCTGCGTGAGGTTGAAGCGGTTTCTCTGGTCGGGGGCTGGCGATTGAGCCCAGACGGTATTTTTATTGAGGTATCGGCGCAGGGTCGGCAGATTTTGTTGTTACCGGCGGACAAGAAACCGGTGAGTATTGATGATTTGGGCGCGACGCTTGCCGAAGAAAGTCAGCATCGTCTTAAACAACTGTTCAGGGATTTTTTGTCGGCCCCTCAGGACTTCACCAAAGAAGTTAATCTGCGTCATGTCAAGGGGGAGGCACTCTGGCTGCTGTTGAAGGGTGATGTGCAGCAAACCAGCAACTCCCGGTTTGAAATCATTGGTACCGTGCAGGATATTACCCAGGCCAAGTTCAACGAGGGCCTGATCGAATACCAGGCCAATTATGATGGCCTCACCGGCCTGCCCAATCGCGGTCTGTTTCAGGATCGGCTGCAGACAGCGCTGGCGCAGTCAGCGCGCAAGCACAGCCGCCTTGCCGTGCTGTTTATCGACCTGGATAATTTCAAACTGGTCAATGACAACCTGGGCCATGATGCGGGCGACAAGATGCTGATACTTGTCGCAGAAAGAATACGCAGTTGCTTGCGTGAAACCGATACCATTGCCCGTTACAGTGGTGATGAGTTCACTGTCATACTCGCTGATATCCCGAACAATGGAGTTGTCGAACGAGTTGCTGCGAAGATAGTGGATGCCATGACCGGGTCGTTTTTGCTCAATGCCAACCAGGTTTACTGTGGGGTCAGTCTGGGTATCGCGTTGTACCCGGAGGATGGGCAGGATGTGGAAACCCTGGTCACCAAGGCAGACCAGGCCATGTATGAAGTCAAAAAGGCCGGGCGCAATAGCTGGCAGTTCTATACGCTGCAGATGCAAATTGAATCCGAGCACAAACACCGGCTGTACAATGCGCTGGTTGATGCCGTCAATCAGCAGCAGTTGCAGGTCTTCTATCAGCCCATCTTCGATGTCAGAGATGACACAATTGTCGGCTGTGAAGCCCTGGTGCGCTGGCAGGATGCGGCAGGCAACTGGGTGCCACCGGATGAGTTCATTCCGATTGCCGAAGAAAGAGGTCTGATCAACAAAGTGGATTGCCAGGTACTGGATGTGGCCAGCGCAGCCATTGCCGCACTGAACCAGAAACTGGGAATTACGCTGGAGCTTTCGGTAAATATCTCGGCCAGGCTTTTGTATCTGCGTGATGACAGTGCGCGCAAGTGGCTGTCCATGATCAAGTCATTATCAGGGCTGCCACTGGTGGTGGAGATTACCGAAAGGGTTCTGATCGACGAGAGCCTGGATGCGGGTATCTTGTTGAATGAGCTTACCCGCAGCGGTGTCAGTATCTGCCTGGATGACTTTGGCATAGGGTACTCGGGCTTGAGTTATTTTGCGCTTTTTCCAGTAAAGCGAATGAAAATTGATCGCTCGTTCATTAGCCAGATAGGCCAGTCAGAAACCCAGGAGTCCTTGATTGAAAGCATGTTGCTGATGGCAGAAAAACTCGATATCAGAGTGGTGGGTGAGGGGGTGGAAACTGCTGCGCAGAAAGAATTCCTGCAGCTGCAGCAATGCCATTTGCTGCAGGGTTATTTCCTGGCCAGGCCCATGCCGATCACTGAGCTGGAGGAGTTTGTTCAGGCCCATCTCCGGGGCCATGCTCAGGTTTAGGCTCAGACCCAGACCCAGACCCAGACCCAGACCCAGAC
>JAVVEG010000002.1:17920-223557 GCA_032251455.1 Pseudomonadales bacterium
CAGACCCAGACTCAGACAAAGTAGGATTTCAGCGGCGGGAAACCATTGAATTCGATGGCACTGTAGCTGGTTGTGTAGGCCCCGGTGGAGAACCAGTACATGCGATCCCCGATGGCCAGGTTCAGTGGCAGCCCGTATTTGTACTGTTCGTACATGATATCGGCACTGTCGCAGGTTGGTCCGGCGATGACCACTTCCTCCAGTTCCCCCTGCTTCTCCACATAAATGGGATACTTGATGGCTTCATCCAGGGTTTCGATCAGGCCGGAAAATTTGCCGACATCGGTATAGATCCAGCGATGCAGGGCAGTATGGGATTTGCGGGCAATCAGCACGACCTCGGAGACCAGGATGCCGGCATTGGAGATCAGCGAGCGACCAGGCTCCAGAATGATTTCGGGAAAATCATCGCCGAAGTCTTCCTGGATGAAGCGGGTGATTTCTTCCGCATAGACCTGCAGGGTGTTGGCCCGGGCCATGTAGTTGGCCGGGAAGCCACCGCCGAGATTGATCATCTTCAACTCGATGTTGTCTTCCTCGCGCAGGCGTTCGAAGATCACCTTGACCTTGGCAATGGCGGCATCCCAGCAGCCAATGTCACGCTGCTGGGAGCCGACGTGGAAGGAGACGCCGTAGGGCTCCAGCCCCAGTTCGCGGGCCAGGATCAGCAGATCGATGGCCATGTCGGTCTGGCAGCCGAATTTGCGGGAAAGTGGCCAGTCAGCGGTGTGGCTGCCTTCGGTCAGAATACGCACATAGATGCGTGAACCCGGTGCTGCCTTGGCGATATTGCGCAGATCCGCTTCGGAATCGGTGGCAAACATGCGCACGCCTTTTTCATAAAAATAGCGGATATCCCGGCTTTTCTTGATGGTATTGCCAAAACTGCAGCGTTCTGTGGCGATATCCAGCGACAGCAGCTTGTCCAGCTCATAAATCGAGGCGACATCAAAATTGGCCCCCTTGTCGCGCAGCAGCGTCAGTATCTCGATGGCAGGATTGGCTTTGACGGCGTAGTAAACACTGGCGTAAGGGAAGTGCTCAACCAGCGTGTCGTAGTGGAAAGCGACGGTCTGGGTATCGATGACGACGAAAGGGGTTTCCTTGCTGTCCGCAAGCTGTTTCATGCGGTTAAAGGTTTCCTGAGAATAGAAGTCTTCCACGTGAATGGTTTCGGTGTTCATCAGCGGGTTGGTCTCCTCCGCGGTTTGCCAGGGCTGGTGCGGAATGCCGATTCATGGGTGGGGGGGCTATGGTGCCCCCGGGTTCTTGGTGGCGCATTGTAACAAACGCGATGCTGACATAAAACGAAGATTTTCCCCTGCCCGATAGCTCAGCCGGGTGGCTGAGCAGTGGCGCACTCCCGTCGTCGCAGCAGACTGTAGGCTGCGGGCAACACCAGCAGGGAGAGCAGCGGGGCAGTGACCATGCCGCCAACCATCGGGGCGGCAATGCGGCTCATGATTTCTGATCCAGTACCGCTGCCAATAAGTATGGGCAGCAGACCTGCCACGATGGTAGCGGCTGTCATCATTTTGGGGCGCAAGCGCATGGCGGCACCTTCAAGAATGGCCTGGTGTAAGTCGGGCTGGGTTGAGGCGCCAGATAACACTCTATCCTGCCAGGCCTGTTTCAGATAGACCAGCATGATGATGCCAAATTCCGCCGAAACCCCAGCCAGGGCGATGAAACCGATGGCACTGGCCACCGAGAGATTATGCCCCATCAGGTACAACAGCCAAACGCCGCCGGTCAGGGCAAAGGGCAGGCTGAACAGGATCAGCAGCGCTTCGTCGATGCGCTTGAAAGTCAGGTACAGCAGCATGGTGATGATCAGCAGGGTGGCGGGTATCACCAGTTGCAGACGTTCATTGGCCCGCTCAAGGGCTTCAAACTGGCCTGAATAACTGATGCTGATACCCGGTGGCAGGCTCAGTTGCGAGCTCAGGGTGGTTTGTAAATCGGCAACGGTTGAGGCCAGATCACGCCCACGCACATCGATGTAGACCCAGCCCACTGGCCTGGCATTTTCGCTCTTGAGCATGGCTGGACCATCGCTGACGCTGATGCGTGCCAGTGTGCCAAGCCGCAACTGGGTGCCCTGGCTGCTGAGGATGGGCAACTCTTCCAGCCTTTGCAGGGTATTGCGCCAGTCCTGGGGATAACGGACATTGATTGGGTAACGGGCGCGGCCGGCAATGACTTCTCCGACATTAGCCCCGCCGGTGAGACTGCTGACCACAGACTGGATTTCACGCATACTGAGCCCGTATTGCGCTGCGCGCTGGCGGTCGATATCCACATCGATGTAACGCCCGCCTTCAATGCGTTCGGCCACTGCGGAGCTGACACCGGCAACCTGTCGGGCGAGTCTTTCGATAGTGCCGGTGACCGCATCGATGGCGTTGAGATCATCCCCGGAAACCCGGATACCGATGGGGCTTTTGACCCCCGTGCTGAGCATGTCAATCCGGTTGCGGATGGGGGGTATCCAGACATTGGACAAACCAGGCACACGGACGATTCTGTCCATCTCTTCGATCAGCTTTTCCGGGGTCATGCCGGGCCGCCACTGGGCGCGCGGTTTGAAATGGATATTGGTTTCAAACATGGCCAGTGGAGCCGGGTCGGTGGCACTGTCGGCCCTGCCGGCCTTGCCGAATACGGTGGCTACCTCGGGAATGGTGCGGATCATGCGGTTGGTCAGTTGCAACAGATCACTGGCCTGCTGGGCCGGCAGGCCGGGCAGGGCGGTGGGCATGTACAGCAGATCCCCTTCATCCAGTGGTGGCAGGAATTCCCCACCCAGCTGGCTGGCTGGCCAGAATGCACTGAGGCTCAGCAGCAGGGCCAGGCTCAGGGTCAGCAGGGGATGAGCCACCGCTTTCTGCAAAACCGGCAGGTAGATGGCGGTCAGCAGACGGTTGAGAGGATTGCTGCTTTCAGTGTGGATGCGGCCCTTGATCAGCCAGGTCATCAACACCGGCACCAGGGTAACCGAGAGCATGGCGGCGATGGCCATGGCATAGGTCTTGGTGAAGGCCAGGGGGCTGAACAGTCTGCCTTCCTGGGCCTGCAGAGCGAACACAGGAAGGAAGGACAGGGTGATGATCAACAAAGAGAAGAACAGGGCAGGCCCAACTTCTGCCGCAGCGCCAATGATGACTTCACGCCGTTGTGCCGGCTTGCTTTTCCAGTCCGGATTGCCATCCTGCCATTGCTCCAGACGCTTGTGGGCATTCTCGATCATTACGATGGCCGCATCAATCATGGTGCCGATGGCAATGGCTATCCCGCCCAGGGAGAGAATGTTGGCATTGACGCCCTGCATGCGCATCAGGGCAAAGGCCAGCAACACACCAAGTGGCAGGAAAATGGCCACCACCAGGGCGCTGCGCAGATGCCACAGGAACAGGCCGCAGATGAGCACGACCAGCAGCAACTCCTCGATCAGCTTGTTGCTGAGATTGTTGATGGCCCCGTCGATCAGCGTGGCACGATTGTAAGTGGTCACTATCTCGACACCAGGGGGCAGGCTTGCCCGCAATTCATCCAGCTTTTGATTGACTGCTGCGATGGTCTGGCGGGCATCGGCTTGTGCCCGCACAATGATTACCCCGCCGACAACCTCGCCTTCGCCATTGAGTTCGGCAACGCCGCGGCGCAATTCAGCGCCCAGGCGGATTTCGGCAACATCGCCCAACAGGACAGGTTTGGTGCCGATCAGGGCCAGGGGGATCAGGCGGAATTCGTCCAGGGTGCTCAGATAGCCTCTGGCCCTGACCATCATTTCCGCACCACCCAGTTCGACGATACTGCCGCCGGTTTCCTGGCTGGCTGCATTGACTGCCGCTATCAGCTGCTGATGGGTGATGCCGAGATTGGCCAGTTTGATGGGGTCGGGAATCACCTGATACTGCCTGACCATGCCGCCGATGCTGGCCACTTCCGCCACCCCGGGCAGCGGGCTCAGTTCAAATTTGAGAAACCAATCCTGCAGGCTGCGCAGATCGGATAGATCCAGATTGCCGCTGCGATCGATCAGGGCATATTGGTAGACCCAGCCCACGCCAGTGGCATCAGGCCCCAGCGCGGCCTGGGCAGACTCCGGCAACTCGTCCTGCATCTGTGACAGGGTTTCCAGAACCCGGGAACGGGCCCAATACTGGTCGGTGTCATCATCGAACAGGACATAGACATAGCTGTCACCAAAGAAAGAGAAGCCGCGCACGGTGACAGCACCGGGTACCGCCAGCATCCGGCTGGAGAGCGGATAAGTCACCTGGTCCTCGACCAGTTGGGGGGCCTGGCCAGGGAAACTGGTGCGGATGATGACCTGGGTATCCGACACATCCGGCAAGGCATCGACAGGGGTGTTCTGCAGAGACACAATACCGGCTGCCAACAGGAACAGGGTCATGCCCGCGATCAGCACCGGGTTGTTAACCGACCAGCGAATGAGCAGGCTTATCACTGGATGTCTCCTGTAGTTGAGTCAGTTGAGTCAGTTGTGGCGTTATCGTGATCATGGTTATCAGCAGGCGCAGCGTTGGCAGCAGGCTCTGCAGACGGCATGTCCGGAGAGCTGGCGCCTACGCCCAGCAGGGAAGCCTCGGAGTCCAACAGGAATTGGCCACTGGCCACGACCTGCTGCCCGGCACTCAGCCCAGAGAGAATAATTGTCTCGGCGCCGGTTTCCCGCCCCGGCGTCACCTCGATCGGCCGGAAACGACTGGATGAATCGGCGAGCATCAACAGACTGCGTTGTCCGGTACGGATCAATGCTTCGGTGGGTACGGCGATACCTGTCAACAGATCCCCGGCCTGCAAATACACCTGGGCACTCAGGCCAGCCTGCAGACGATGGCCCGGATTGGGCAGGGTGATGCGTACCCGCAAGGTGCGGGTAGCGGGGTCGATCATGGGCAGAACGGTCTCGACACTGCCATGCAGGGATTCTGTCTCCGGGCTGTTCAGCTGGACCAGGGCGTGATCCCCAGGGGCAAGCAGCCCGGCATAGCGTTCAGGCACGGCAACTTCCAGCCAGAGCACATCGTTGTTGACGATCCGTGCCAGCTTGGCGCCCTGGTCAAGACTCATGCCGATGCTGACATTGAATTGCTCGATAACGCCGCTGATGGGCGCCGTGATACGGAAGCGGAAGCGGGCCTGGCCATCGCTTTCAAGTTCCTGGATATGCTCCGGCGTCATGCCCAGCAACAGCAGACGCTCCCGGGCCAGTTGCAGCAGGACCGGGTCCTGCATCGCCAGCACGCTGAGAAACTCCTGCTGGGCAGCGGTCCAGGCCGGCAGCGTCAGTTCGGCCAGCAGCTGGCCTCGGCTGACCTGATCGCCTTCAGCCAGCGGGCTGAGCTGCTCGACAAAGCCGCCGGTACGCAGTTGCACATCGGCCTGCTGGCGGCGGTTGAACTGCAGCACGCCGCTGGCGCTGATTTCGGTCTGATAGCTGATTTCCCGGGCCGTTGCCAGGCGCATTCCCAATGCCTGTATCCGTCCCGGATCAAGCTGAATGGCTGCACTATCGACTTCATCGGCATATCTGGGTATCAAGGCCATATCCATGAAAGGGGATTGGCCTGGTTGATCGAAGTGCTGCTGAGGGACCATCGGGTCGTACCAGTACAGCACTTCGCGTTCCGGGTCCATGTTGCCGGTTTGATTCATGTCCATGTTCATATCCATATTCATGTTCATTTGCAGTCCACCTGCCCACCAGAAGCCTGCCAGGAAGAACAGTGCCAGCAGGAGCAGAGAAATGGTTATATGGCTGATTTGACGAGTCATTGTGTGGTTTCCTCGGTAGCAGGTGCTGATGTGTGCTCATGCGATACGTCGCTGCCATGGCTGAAATACAGCAGCGCAGCCAGGCGGGCATGGGCGGATTGCAGTTCGATCAAGCGGAGTTCGGCCTCGCCAAGCCCGAGCTTGGCGGTAATCAGTTCGGACAAAGGCGCCTTGCCATCACGCCAGGCATCCTGCACCAGTTTGACCCGGTCCACGGCCAGTGGCAGCAGCCCGCTCTGTTGGCGGGTGACGGCTCGTTGCAGGCGTTCCAGTTCGGCCAGATGATTGTCCAGTTGTGCCGCCATGCGGCGCAGGCCGGCTTCACTTTCAGCTTCGAGCTGATCCAGCTCGGAGTATCGGGCAGCGATCAGGGGATCCTGGCGACGTCCGCTGAACAGCGGCAGGTCCAGGGTGAATTTCATGTTCATCATGTCGGAATAGGGGGAAGCCCGGTTGGCATAGCTCAGCTCCAGACTCCAATCCGATTTCTTGGCAGCCTTAGCCTTCCTCAACTCGGCGTCGAGCAGGGCAGTTCTGGGCTCAAACAGGGCGAAGGCCGGATGCATGCGCAGATTGTTCTTCAAGGCAGTGCCGTCAATTTCCCAGACCGGCCAACTGCCATCGAGCGGTAACCCGGCTGCTTCGCCCAGCCATTGCTGCAGCGTGGCGATGACCTGCTGCCGTTGCGTCAATAACTGATCCTTGCGTTCTTCCAGGAGCAGTTGCTGCTCTTGCGGCAGGATGCTGTCGGCGAGTGAGCCGTTGCCGCCGGCCAAACGGGCATTGACGGTTTCCTGCAACCGCTGATTGTCGGCCAGGAGTTGTTCCAGCAAGGCAATTTTCTGCTCAATTTCATGGCGGGTCATCCAGCTGAGGGCAACATCGGTCTGCAACTGAATTTCATCCAGACGCAGCTGGGTCCGGGCCAGAAAAATCTCGGCTTGGGCCAGGCTTCTGTTGGCCTGACGCTTATCGCGATGGGTGAAGCGCTGCATAACGCCAATGGATTTCATGGTCATGAAATCCTCGTTCAGACTGAAAGGGCCGTCTCCGCTTATCGGCAGGTTAGTCAGGCCGCCAGTCAGCGTGGGATCTGGCAGCTCGCCAGCGGCCATGGCGCTGTTCTGCCGAGCCAGCAACTGTGCAGAACCGGCAGCAAGTACCGGGGCCTGTTGGCGGGCAATGGCAAGCGCCTGATCGAAACTCAGGCTGGTGTCGGCGTTGGCGGTGGCAAGCGCCAGCAGCCAGGTCAGATTGGCACCAGCAGCAACAAGCCGCCAGCGCCGGCAGAAACAGATAAAAGACATGATCACTCCACGCAATTCAGAACAGGAATCCGGGAATCGGCCCGCTCAGGGATGAATTCCCCGGTGCATCAGTTGGGTTTGAACTGGTTTTTCCGGTCGTGGTTCAGGCGTGGATGGGAGGGCGCCAGATCATGGCGGGTTTCAGTACGGGAGCGGCCGTGAGAGCCATGGGGATAAATTCGTCGGCTGTGCGGACTGGTTTGTTGTACGCGTCCCTGGTCGAGAACCAGGCTGTAGCAGTAGGGCAGACGGCGGCGCAGCCACCGCTGCTGTCACAGTTCTCTTCAGACTCAGACTGGGAGGCCTGGTCTTCTGTACAGCAATCATGGGTATCATGCTGATGGGCAGACCTGGCTGTCCTGCTGGTCACTGCGGTGTCAGGATCAGTGACGGTAGCCTTGGCAGTCTGCATCTGATGGTGGTCATGGCCAGTGATCGCGGCGGTCGGCGGTATGAGCTCCGGATGTTCCAGACATATCGCGGCCACGGCCTGACCACTGAGTATCAGCAGCCAGAACAGCGACAACAGGAAACAGATTGGTCTGGTTTTCATGGAGAGCACTTTAACAGAGCCTGGCGAGTTGGGCAATCAGTTGACATTTGTTGCAAGCCGGGGGTTGAATCTGCTTGCTGGTTGGCTATTGGTCTGGCACTCCGTGGCCCGAGTGGCGCTGTCGTGGGAATTTTCCGGGACGCGCTTAAACCCAATCCCTGGGTCGCTCCGTCGCCGCCATCCCTGGCGGCTCAGGGTCCCGGAAAGTTCCCACCACATCACCCCTCTGACTTGGCGGTGGATTCAGGTTCAGGAAGTAATCCTGCGATTTAACGGGAAAACTTGCATTCCAAATGTACAGTGGGATACTGCGAAAGCTGTCTTTTATGATTTGCATGTATGCTTTGTGCGTGGATGGGCACAGGATTACTCTACAAATATTATGTTTTAAAATTGAGTGAGGTTATAACCGTTTGAGCCCGACAATATTCAGGTATGGTGGTTATCGATTTTTCTTCTTTTCAAGAGAGGAGCCACGCATGCATGTGCACGTTTACTGCTCAGACGGCGAGGCTAAATTCTGGTTGGAGCCAGAGATAGAATTAGCAAGAAATTTTCGGCTCTCTCGGGCACAATTGCAGGAGGCCGAAAGGTTAATTGAGGAGAACAGTGATGAGTTCAAAGCCGCTTGGAAAAAACACTTCCCAGGTTGAGGTAACAAATATCTCTGGCCACGGGATATGGATCCTTGCGTCACGGGGCGAGATGTTTCTTGCCTATGACGACTTTCCCTGGTTCAAGGATGCTCTTGTGTCAAAGATTCTCAAAGTTGAGGAACTCTCCCCTGATCATTACTATTGGCCTGACCTGGATGTAGATCTCACCGCCGAAATCATAGAACATCCTGATCGATTCCCTCTTACAGCCAAATGACGCATCAAACTGTTCCTGAGCGACCAAGGCAACTTGTCACGGCGCTTGCTTACGCAACCGCCGCGCCAATCTACCTTGGCGCCAGAACAAGAGCGATACGAACCATGCCAAACATTAGAGAAACTTGGCGGTTAATTATTCACGGGAGCTTGACCTTGCTGTCAGCGCTTTTGCTCCGAGGTGTGTCCGCACAGTCTGTATCTGATACGGAATTGTTGGATATTGGCCGCGCCGGTCAATTCCAGGTGGGTATGAGCGTTGACGATGTAGTCAACCTGGTAGGTCAAAACCACGTACGTCTGATCGCTACCTATCCCGAAGGCAGGTTTCAACCAGTCGTCGAGATCTCGCTGCCTTCATTAGATAACGTTGTAGCACTGATCGCTCCAATTCGCGAATGGCCCTGTCCGGAGTTTTCTATCTGGGGTATACGAGTACTTGACCCGAGCTTCAAAACAAGGGAGCGGATTGGTGTTGGGTCCACACTGAGTGAGCTCAGACAGGCTTACCCATCTGAAATACGCGTGGGTACGGAAGGCGGTCAACCAATGGTGCATATCGCGAGACTCGGTTTGACGTTTGCCTTCAGTCATGCTCCGGAAATTGGCGATGGGGCGCCCATTGAGTTCGTCTGGGTCGTGCCACAGCCGGTCTCAGTCCGCGCTAACCGCTGTCCGGATCAGGGGCTTTTTCAGTGATCGCGTATAACAAGCCTTGCCAAATAGATACTTTACAAACTTGGGGCTGCCGTCTCTGGCAGCATAATGATACGCAAGTAAACGAACCGCCGTGGTACGTGATCCGTATGCCCGGTGGTGTGGGAGGAGCGGGGCCGTGAGGTCCCGCCCTATCCCGATTTATGTATTAGGACGCAGCGCCATAACCGATAATAAGCGCTTAGTCGCTTCGAGATTACCGTCCGTGGCGATCTCTACATTGTGCCAGTTGCTAGTCGCGCCGATTTTGAAATTGTACTATTGACAGGAGATTTCCGTCCGGATCACGAAACCAGGCAACCTGGGAACCGTCAGGGGTCTTTAGCGTACCATCAGGTTCATGTGGGAACCGGTCAAATCTTTCGAATGTAACACCGAGATCGGCTAGCTTAGTTACGCAAAGCTTCACATTCGGTACTGAGAATCCAAGCACAGTATGCTCAGTAGGTGTCGTTGAAGGGACAGGTGATATCCGTAGATCGCTGCCGTTTACATCGAACACCACAGCGCCGTCGGATTTTTCTTTGATGCTAAGACCTAGTACACCAGAATAGAAATCGACAGCTTGGTCCATACGGGATGTCCAGACAATTGATTGAAGTTTGGAATTTGATAGCATTTTTTGCTCCTTAGTTTGTTCAAGATGTGGAAGACCCACAAAAGGAGCAATGCCAGCAACGGCCAGCAAGAGTATGCTTTTGATATCTCAGAAACGGAAAAGCCGCGATCAGCGCGGCTTTAAAAGTGATTGAAATACTACTCGACCATGGTATGGTCGGTCAACCGCTATATTCGAGGTTCAGGTGTTTAATTTTTTACTGATCTAAGGAAAGAACATCATACATAAATCAGTTGCAGACCGACAGCGTGCACTACGCAGCTAAATTGAGATCGGAGAAACTTTCAGGAAAGGAATAAAACGAAGATCAGGGAAGTCATTAAACTTTTGGAGAATGATGGTTGGGTACTCGTCACGACAAAGGAAAGCTATCGTCAATTCAAACACCCGACCAAACCGGGTCGCGTAACAGTGCCTGGCAAACCTGCGGACGATACTGCTCCAGGAACATTGAATAGTGTATTGAAGCAATCTGGATTGAAAAATTGAGAGATTTTTATGAAATATGCAATCGTGATCGAAAAGGCGGAAGGTAACTTTTCTGCTTATGTACCGGATCTTCCTGGCTGCATCGCCACTGGCGAAAGCATTGAAGAGGTAGAGCAACAGATTCGAGAAGCTATTGAGTTTCATATCGAGGGTATGCGAGAGGATGGCGCCCAAATTCCTGAACCTGGCAGCCGTGTAGATTATGTGCACGTCGCTGCATAAATAGTGACAACGATGGTGTTCCTTGTGAAAACGACTCAAGATTCTAAAGCATACGGAGTAAACCAACCGATACCCAAGTTGACGAAGTTTTTCTTGTATAAGTTTGTACCACCGCTGCCTGGCAGCTCCAATATTTCGCGTGCAGACGGGTGTCAGGGTTCAGTGCGCACGTAATCCCCGGGTGTAATCGCTATCTCAGGGAATGTCTGCACCAGTTTCTTGTCGCCAGTAACAAGTTTCAGATTCAGCGCTTTCGCCAGTGATACAAATTCGCAGTCATATGCGGAACAGCCAGTTTCCGTAGCCAGTGTCAAGACGCCCATCGAGTTCACGGTGTATTCGTTATCTGCAAGTTGTCTTTCAGCCTGGGACTGCATGGATATAGCTGTTTGCAGGTCGATGATGTTTTTCCTGACATACAGTGCCAACATATTTCGGAACTCGCTTCGCCACAGCAACGGAGCCACCCAGTGAGGGTCTTTGTGAAGCAACGAAACGACATCATCTGTTTGTTCAGTGGGCAGGTACAGGTATGCGATGGTGTTGGTATCCGCAACTATCATTCTCTGCCCTGGTCTAATGCTGAATTGATTTCGTCAATATCCAGTTGCCTGGCGGCCACCCGGCTGCGTAGCGCAAGTGCTTTCTCAGCAAGCTCTGAGGCTGAGACGGGAGTTGGTTTAAATGTCTTTTCCAGGCAATAAATCAGTTCACTGTTCACACTTCTGTGGTGCGCATTGGCGGCCTGTTTCAGCTGCTCGTACAGCTCATCAGGTATATTTTTGAAGGTAACGGTAGCCATAGCCAAACCTATTTGGTTTCGTAATGGTTGCATTCTGGTTTCAGAGTTGATAGTTGTCAACCCTACCAACACCCTATCTTAAAAAGAAAAACTGATATCCGTATAGACAAACACCGGGTTACCCGTGTCGGTGGCATTGGGAGCATTACGCAGAAAGCGACCCTCCAGGAATACGGCAGCACCAATTTCATAACGGATTTGCTGCGGTATCAGCCAGTAACGGGTGCGGAATTCGATCTGATGGCCAGCAAAATTTCCGGACTGACCAAGCGGATCACGGGTATTGGAGCGGGCGAAGGTATCGGTCTTTTCATCAAGCTGATTGGCACGCCATGAGATATAAGCATCCAGGCGTGAGTTGGGACTGAAGCCCAGGCGTAAGCCGGAAGAAATGATGTTTTCACGACCGAGAATGCCATAGATGCCAGTAGGTCCAAAATCACTGCGCCGCGGGCCGAACAGGCTGTCAAAGCGATTGGCATCCCCATCGCTTGCAGACTCCTCGCCGCTGGCATAATCCAGCTCGGCGCTGAGCCGCCAGTTCCAGTCAGAATCGAAAGTATAGCCCAGGGCGATATGACTGAAATGGGCAAAGACATCCAGATCCTCAGTATCGGTATCCGCGCTACTGGCACGACGTTCACCAAACTGCAGCGTATTTTCAATATCAAAATCCCATTGTCCGACTCTTGGCGATTTGATGAACCGAATCCCCGGGGTATACAGTTCACGATTGCGTGTTGGCTGACCGCGATCGTCACTCTCGTTGAGCCCGAAAAAATACAGTTCCAGCCTGGCCCCAAACACGGTTTTGGCATGCTCGTAGAAAGCACCCCAGAGAATCAGGTCGCTGTCCTCCTCGTCGAACTCAAAATTGTTGTCCAGAATATCTTCCCGTTCAGCGGGCTCCACGCGCAATGGCAACATGGCAAAGGTCATCAGCCGGGATTGATTTGCGCCATGCCAATCCACGGAGATGCCAGAGTAATTTTGTATGGTGTTCCTGTAGCGGTTACGAGCGATCAGCCGCCTCCCGCCCAGGTCCATGGTGAAACGGCCCAACTTCAAATCCAGTTCATCGCCCTCGCGAATGACATCTTTCCTGTTCAGGGCAACGTGTGCCTGCAGCAATTCCCCGGTATTCACCACAATGGTGGAAGCCCCGCTGTTCCTGTCAGTCAGGAAAGCGCGAGAATCCTGCAACTCAGTCACCAGGGTGACTCCCGGCTGCAAGCGGAAATCCAGCCGCAGCAGGGTACGCAGGCTGATGGCTTCGTCATCCTCTCCCAAACCGGGTCGAAACTGATTTTCAAGATGAGAGTAGCGTGTGCGCTGCTCGCCACTGACGCTCAGCCAGCCCGGGGTGTCCAGGGCCTGGTTGACACGCCAGGGGCCAGTCTTGTCTTCTTGAGCCTGACTTGGCAAGGAAGCCATCGACAACAGGCCAGCAAGGCAGATAGCAAGAAACTGCCCGGTACCCACCATGCGGAGTCGGGCATCACTGGTTTGCTTCTCATGACAATTGCTTGCCTGAAACCCAGCCTGCATAAACCGGAAACAGAGCCTGGATCCAGGTACCAATTTCGATGGGAACACCATGTACTGCTCTCCGTAAAGAAGGATTTGCAAAAACCCTAATGCTAATCGGGAACCCTTGAACAAGTCCATGGGGATCTCTTTCGTCTCCCTCCTCATACACTCCCTCCTCATACAGTTGCAAACAATTGACGCTCTGCGTATTGTTGTTAAGGTTCCCGGTATCAAGGTGATGCTGGAAAAAATCAGCAAGTTAAGAATAAGCGAGGCCAGCATGCAGCGCAGAGAGTTCGTCAAATGGCTTGGTGTTGGTACGGGAGTGGGGGCGGTTATGGCATCAGGCAGGGGGTTTACCCAGGACGCGGATTTTACGTTTTACTCGGCACTGGCCGAACAATGGTACCGTGCGGGCAAGTATTTCGAGTGGACCAGTACCACGGAATACAATAATGAACGCAAGGTCAATGTGTTCTATCGCCAGTTTGGTGACCCACAGAACCCGGCACTGTTGCTGGTACATGGCTACCCGACCAGCAGTTTCGACTACCGCGATCTGATTGCCGAACTGGAACAGGAATACTATCTGTGTACCCTGGATTTCCCCGGCTTCGGTTTCTCCGACAAGCCGCAGCAGGGCTACTCCTACATGCTGGCTGACGATGCCAGGTTGCTGCATCATTTTGTTCACGAGATCCTTGGCCTGCAACAGTTCAGCCTCTACACCCATGACCGTGGTGTAAGCGTGGGGCTGGCTTTTCTGGACAACTACCTGCAGGGCAACAATCAGCATTACCAGCTGGATTATCATTTTATGTCCAACAGCGGGATGTTCCTGCCGCTGGCAAATCTTTTCCCGGGGCAAACCGTGCTGCTGGACCCGGTGCGCGGACCGGAAGCCATTCGTCAGCTCAAGGCGGTTCCGCGTCGCACCGAAGGCACACCGGAGGAGGTGGCCTATGCTGATATCCATGCCTTCAATGATGGCATCGGGGCGCGTCTTGGTGTGGGCAAATACCTGCTGGAGCGGGCGGTCAATGAAACCCGCTGGCTGGAACTGTTGCCGGGCAGTCCGGTTCCCGTGGGTTATCTGTGGGGGATGCTGGATGTGGTCAATCCGGTGCGCATAGCTAATCATGTCTGGTCTACCTACCTCAATCAGCGGCAACAGGAAAGCTCGTTTTGGTATATCCCGCTGGGCGGGCATTACCCCCAGCGTGATCAGCCGGAACAGGTAGCCCGGGTGATCAGGATGTGTCTGCAGGGGCAGGTGCCCACAGTGGAACAGGAAGATGCCTTCATGCGTACCTACGCTGCCAGCCGTGAGCAGGACTGGCCCCTGTATGTGGGTCGTTCGCAGGTCCGACAGATGGAATTTCCTGGTGCCGTGCCTTACAGTCCTTCAGGATACCGATATTGATTCATCTTATTTACGGGAAAAACGTATGCAAACCATGAAAAACACCTCCAGCAATAAGCACCCGTTCCGCCTTGTTCTGCTCTGTTCTCTTCTAGTCAGCCTGGTCAGCCTGTGCAGTGGCGCTCTGCTTGCCCAGCCTCAGGCGCCTGCGTTCACTGTGCGGTCGGTGTCCGGTAATGTGCATATGCTGGAGACGCCCGATGCCGGGGGCAATATCGGTGTTTTCTCCGGGCCTGACGGGGTGCTGCTGATCGATGACCGTTATGACCGCGAGACCGAGGACCTGCTGGCTGCGGTGCGCTCGATCAGTGATCGGCCGATCCGCTTTGTGGTCAACACACATATTCACCCCGATCATATCGGTGGCAACAATAACCTGGCAGCATACGGCATCACCATTCTGGCCCATGACAATGTGCGGTTGCGCATGCTCACCGAACTGCGCATTCCCCGCCGTGGTGGCATCACTTTCCCGCAGCCACCGGAGGCCGCCCGCCCGGTGATTACATTCAGTGAGGCCATCAGCTTTCACCTGAATGGAGAGGAAGTCCGAGTGTTTCTGGCGCCACCCGCGCATACCGATGGTGACAGTTTTGTGCATTTCAAAGGGTCTGATGTGTTGCATCTGGGCGATGTCTTCCGCACCAATATGTACCCGATCATTGATGTCTATAACGGCGGCAGTTTTCTGGGCATGATTGCGGCAATGGAGTTGGCGCTGGAGCTGGCAGGCCCCGACACACGGGTCATTCCAGGACATGGCTCGGGCATTTCAGACCGGGCCGGTATGCAGGAAGTGCTGGACATGCTCTACGCTGTGCGCGACCGGGTCAGCGCCCTGGTTGCTCAGGGGTTGAGCCTGGAGCAGACGCTGGCGGCACAGCCAACGGCTGCCTACGATGCACGCTGGGGACAGGTGGAATCCTGGACTGCTGCGGATTTCATCCCCATAGTCTATGAGGAGATCCGGGGTTTGCAGGGGCGTTGATACAGGGCGCTGACACAGGGTGTTGATACAGCGCGCTGCCACATTCACTCATTACCGATAACAACAAGAGAGGAGTTTCGTCATGGGAGTACGCAAGTACCATCGGCCGGTCTGGTTTGTCCTGATACTGTCACTGTTTTGGGGGGCAGCTTTCTTTGGGCTTCCGGCCGCACAGGTCCAGGCACAATCGACAGTCGAGCCCGATTTTGAATTTTTCAGGAATGAGGTGCAACCGATTTTTCTGGCCAAGCGAGAGGGCAATATCCGCTGTATACAATGTCATACCCGCAGCAGTGCCTTTCGGCTGCAGCCCTTGAGTGAAGGTGCCTTGTTCTGGAACGAAGAGCAGTCGCGCATGAACTTCGACTCCGCGCGTGCCTTCATTCGTCCCGGAGAACATCCCCTGCAAAGCCGGTTTCTGACGCATCCGCTGGCAGCCTCGGCGGGAGGCGACCCGTTCCATGGGGGAGGCAAGCATTTCCCCAATCAGAATGATCCCGAGTGGCGCATCATGGCGGACTGGGTGGCAGGTGCCACATCACGTCGTCCGCCGCGCGATACCGTGGTGCGGATTATTCAAACCAATGCCGCTGGAGACGATTCCCATGTGATCGATCCCCACACCAACCAGGTGGTGGGCGTGATCAACGATATCGAGATTCCGCATGGGGTGTCCGGTTCACCCGATGGCAGTGTGGTCTATATTTCCAATGAAGCGATGCACTCGCTGGATGTAGTGGACAGCAGGACCCTGCGGGTGAAGCGGCGGATTCCCCTGACCGATCGGCCCAATAATGTGGCAACCACTCCTGACGGCAGCAAGGTTTATGTCGCCATCATGGAAGCTCCAGGGGCCGTGGATGTGATCGATACCGCCAGCATGACGCGGATCAAGAGCGTGCCTACGGTAGGTCCCATCCATAACGTCTATGTCACGCCTGATGGCCGTTATGCCGTAGGCGGGTCGATTCAGCGCAGCACCATCAATGTGATTGACACCCGCACAGACGAAATTGTCTGGACCAAGGAGATGGATGCCGGTATCCGGCCCATGATTTTCGATACCCATGCCGATGGCTCCACCAAGAATATCTATGTGCAACTGTCAAACTTCCATGGGTTTGCCGTCATTGATTTCAACAGTCGTGAGGAAATTGCCCGTATCGAGCACCCGCCGGTAGAAGGGGAAGAAGCCCATCTGGATGGTTTGCAACTGGCGCCAGCACATGGTCTGGGTATTCCCCCGGATGGCAAGACGCTGTGGTCGACCAGCAAGGTCTATAGCCACGTCTATATCCATTCGTTGCCTGATCTGGAAGAGATTGGCCGGGTGTATGTTGGCCAGCATCCGGAGTGGATTAGCTTCACCCCCGATGGACGCTACGCTTATATTGGCGCAGCAGGGGATAATGCCACCTACGTGGTTGATACCGAATCATTGACCGTGGTGGCCAAGGTTCCGGTAGGCCAGACTCCCAAGCGGGTGGGCACGGTGTTGATGCAGCGCGACTGAGCCGCGCTGCATCTGCTCCAGAGGTATGGCGAGGTTTCTTAAAGCTTCTCCCGCAAGGCCGCTTGGGCCGCAGCCAGGCGGGCAATGGGTACTCGCGGGGGTGAGCAACTGACGTAGTGCAGGCCCAGGCGGTGGCAGAAATCAATGGAATCCGGATCGCCCGCGTGTTCGCCGCAGATACCCAGCTTGAGGTCCTTGCGCGTGCGGCGGCCGTTGTCCACGGCAAACTGCATCAGTTTGCCGACGCCGGTTTTGTCCAGGCTGGCAAAGGGGTTCTTGTTGTAGATTTCCTTGCGCTGATATTCATCATAGAACAGGCCCATATCGTCCCGGCTCAGGCCGAGCGTGGTCTGGGTCAGGTCATTGGTGCCGAAGCTGAAGAATTCGGCCTGGGTGGCGATCTCCTCTGCCGTGATGGCGGCACGCGGGACTTCGATCATGGTGCCGACCAGATACTTGATGGTAATGCCCTTTTTCGCCATGACTTCTTTGGCTACCTGGTGGACCACCTTGAGCTGGTCTTCCAGTTCGGCCTTGAAGCCCACCAGTGGAATCATGATCTCCGGGATGACCGTGATTGCATTCTTGCCGGTCATGACCTGGGCGGCGGCCTCAAAGATGGCGCGCACCTGCATTTCGGTAATTTCCGGATAGAGAATGCCCAGGCGGCAGCCGCGGCAGCCGAGCATGGGGTTTTCCTCGTGCAAAGCCTTGATCCGATCGATGACGAATTCCAGCGGCAGTCCGAGCTTGTCGGCCAGTTGGCGGCGCACGGCATCATCCTGGGGCAGAAATTCGTGTAGCGGTGGGTCCAGCAGGCGGATGGTGACCGGGCGCCCGGCCATGGCCTGGAACAGGCCGACGAAATCCTTGCGCTGGAAAGGCAGCAGTTTTTTCAGGGCTGTGCGGCGCTGGACGCCATCGACAGCCAGAATCATCTGGCGCATGTCATCGATGCGGCTGCCTTCGAAAAACATGTGCTCGGTGCGGCACAGGCCGATGCCTTCAGCACCATAGGCCACCGCCTGCCTGGCCATGGCGGGGGTGTCGGCATTGGTGCGGATGCGCAGCTTGCGGTATTTGTCCGACCAGGCCATGACCGTGCGGAACAGCTCATAAGTGTAGCTTTTTTCCGGTTTCAGGCTGCCTTCGAGTACGCGCTTGACTTCGGAGTCGGCGCTGTCGATCTGACCCTCGTAGATGGCACCGGTACTGCCATTGATGGAGATGTAATCGCCTTCATGCAAGACCACGCCATGGGCGGTCAGGGTTTTCTTCTCGTAATTGATGCTGATGTCACCCGCGCCACAGACGCAGACTTTGCCCAGCTGTCGGGCAACCAGGGCCGCGTGCGAAGAGACGCCGCCACGGGTGGTCAGAATACCCTGGGAGTAGAGCATGCCCTTGAGGTCGTCCGGCGAGGTTTCGCTGCGGCACAGCACCACCTTGTTGCCCTTGCGCGTTTCCACCTCGGCCTGGGCGGCGCTGAAGGCGATATGACCAGTGGCGGCACCGGGGCCGGCGGGCAGACCCTTGCATAACAGGCGGGCTTCTTTCTGTGCCCTGGCGTCGAAGACTGGAACCAGCAGGCTGTCGACGGATTCTGCTGGAATCTTCAGCAGTGCCGTCTTTTGGTCCATCAGTCTTTCCTTGTTCATTTCCACTGCGATGCGGATGGCGGCCAGCCCGGTACGTTTGCCGTTACGGGTTTGCAGAATGAACAGGCGCTTGTTCTCGATAGTGAATTCGAAGTCCTGCATGTCCTTGAAGTGGCTTTCAAGCCGAGCCCGGACTTTTTCCAGGTCAGCAAAATTCTGGGGCATTTCCTTGGCCATGGCGGCTATGGGCTTCGGTGTGCGGGTACCGGCAACCACGTCCTCGCCCTGGGCGTTGACCAGGTATTCGCCGTAGAATGCCTTTTCCCCCGTTGCCGGGTCACGGGTGAAAGCGACACCGGTTGCGCTGTCATCACCGGCATTGCCGAAGACCATGGCCTGGACGTTGACGGCCGTTCCCCATTCCGCCGGGATGCCATACTGCTGACGGTACAGGATGGCGCGATCATTTTTCCAGGAACCGAACACGGCACCGATGGCACCCCACAGTTGCTCATAGACGTCCTGGGGAAAATCGCGACCGCTGGTTTTGCGGATCAGCAGTTTGTAGCGTTCCACCAATTGCTTCAATTCAGCGGAAGTCAGTTCATTATCCAGTTGCTTGCCCAGTGATTTTTTCAGGTCATCCAGCAATTCATGGAAAGGATCATGGGATTCCTCATTGGCTGCCTGCACGCCCATGACCACATCACCGTACATCTGAATGAAGCGGCGGTAGCAATCCCAGGCAAAGCGGGCATTGCCGGAGATCGCGGCCAGGGCCTCCACCGTGGTGTCGTTCAGGCCCAGGTTGAGGATGGTGTCCATCATGCCAGGCATGGAATCCCGGGCGCCGGAGCGAACCGAGACCAGCAGGGGGTTTTTGCTGCCCCCGAATTGCTTGCCCAGTTGTGATTCGATGGCGCCGATGGCCTTGCGCACATCAGCAGGCAGGGTTTTGGGATAGTTGTGTTCATGAGTGTAGAACCAGGTACAAACCTCGGTGCTGATGGTGAATCCTGGCGGTACCGGCAGACCTATGGAGGCCATCTCGGCAAGATTGGCGCCCTTGCCACCAAGCAGTTCACGCATGCTGGCATTGCCATCGGTCTGCTTGCCAAAATTGAACACATATTGGGTGGATTTGCGGTTTTTGGTGGTGGTTTTGCTGGCAGTGGATAGTGTCTTGATAGTCTTTTTCATAGTCCCTGGGCTTCTGTTGAGAACGCTATCTAAGCGAGTAGGATGCGGATTGTGCGGCTGCTGTCCCGAATGTGCGGCTGCTGTCCCGAAGAGGTGCGGAAGGATAAAACAACTGCCCGTCAAAATCCAGATTTCCTTGTTATTTCCGTGTCATTTCCATTGCTATTATAGCGTTCTGCTGGCTATGCTGAACCCTGGTTTTTATCGAGGTTTCTTCGCAAATCGTGTCTACAGCTCAGCCAGCAGCACAGGCAACAGTTCAGGCTCACTTGTTCTGCCGGGTCATCGATAACCATGGGGATGCGGGTGTCTGCTGGCGCTTGGCACGGCAACTGGCCTGCGAGTACGGGGTGGCGGTGGCATTGATCATGGACCAGCCCGCAGCGCTGCTGCCACTGCTCGGGCTCGCTGAGCGGGAAGCCATGGTCCAGGCGCGGAAATCTGACGGCGTCAGTTTGTATGCCTGGCAGGAAGTGGCGCAGGGCAGTGTGACTCTGCCTGAGCCTGACCTGGTGATCGAGGCTTTTGCCTGTGAGCTCTCGCTATCCTGCCTGCAGCGTATGCAAGAACAGCACAGACCGCCGTTGTGGGTCAATCTGGAATACCTCAGTGCCGAGGACTGGGTTGGCGGCTGTCATGGCCTGGCCTCCGTGCATCCGCAGACTGGACTCCGCAAACTCTTTTTCTTTCCAGGGTTCACGGCGCAAACCGGGGGTTTGCTGCGCGAGCAGGGGCTGCTCGAGGCACATGCGCAGTGGCAATCCGAAGCGGGGGGCAGGGCGGCCTTGCTCAGGGATCTGGGTATTGCCGGGATATCCGTCGCTGCCGAAGAGATGCTGCTGGTGTCACTGTTCACCTATGAATCTGCCGCTGTCGCGGGTACCCTTACCGCTCTGGCGCAGCTGGGACGGCCGGTGTTGTGCCTGGTGCCGGAAGGTCGGGTGTTGACCAGTCTCGAACAGGCTCAGGTTTTGTCAGCACGAGGGCAGCAGGTCAGGGACGATACGTACCAGCTTGGAGGCCTGACGCTGAAAGTCATTCCTTTCCTTCCCCAGCCTGATTACGATCGCCTGCTGTCCCTGTGTGATCTCAATCTGGTGCGCGGTGAGGATTCCTTTGTGCGGGCCCAATGGACTGGAAAACCCATGCTCTGGCATATTTATGAGCAAGAGGATGGCGCGCATCTGGCCAAGCTGGATGCCTTTCTGAATCTCTATACCGAGGGCATGGAAAAGGGGTTGGCCGTAGCAGTAAGCCAGCTTTGGCAAGCCTGGAATCGAGGGCAGGACTGCCGCAGCTTGTGGGGACCGGTGCTGGAAAATCTGCCGTCATGGTATCGACATGCCAGGCGCTGGCGTGAAAAAATGGCCGGGCAAGGTGATCTGGCATCAAATTTGATGAATTTTTATGAAAATAAGCTATAGTGTCGCCAATTTTTCATAGTGCTAATCCGGCGGCCAACCCTGTCGATTGCCACTGTGCCTTCGTTGAACCTCCCGAAAATGAGTAAATGTCATGAAAACTGCGCAAGAAATCCGTGCTGGTCAGGTTATCAGCATCAATGGCTCTCCCTGGAAGGTGCAGAAAGCCGAATTCAACAAGTCTGGCCGCAACTCTGCCGTGGTCAAGATGAAGCTGAAGAATCTGCTCAGTGGTGTGGCCACGGAGACGGTCTACAAGGCTGATGACAAGTTCGATGTCATCATTCTGGAACAGAAGGAAGTGACTTACTCCTATTTTGCCGACCCCATGTATGTGTTCATGGACAGCGATTACGAGCAGATCGAGATCGAAAAGGACGACCTGGAGAATGTCATCGACTACATCGAGGACGGCATGGAAGATGTCTGTACGGCAGTTTTCTATGAAGGCAAGGTCATCACCATTGATCTGCCCAATTCCATTACCCGGGAAATCGTCTACACCGAGCCTTCGGTGCGCGGCGATACTTCCGGCAAGATCATGAAGCCGGCGCGGCTGAAAAGTGGTCATGAAATGCAGGTCTCTGCCTTCTGCGAAATCGGCGATCTGGTCGAGATCGACACCCGCACCGGAGAGTACAAATCCCGTATCAAGGGCTGATGGAATCAAGATCAAGGGGTCAGAATATTTGATCCCTTTCTTGCTCCACATTCAGCCTGCATTCAGTCTCATTGCACGAGTATGAAGCATCACTTGCCAGCAGAGTTCATCACGCTGCCCGCAAGCGGTAATCATAACAATCCTCAACAAAGGAACATACCGATGAGACTTCCTGCAACCAGCCCGTTTGCTGTAAACCTGCCCGCAATGAAAATGGTACTGATATCCCTCTTGTGTCTGAGCATGACCGCCTGTCTGGTCACGGTAGAATCAGATGAACGTGCCCGTACTACCCAGTGGACCGAATACGATACTGATCGTCTGGTGATTGGGGAAACCTCCCAGGCATGGGTGCAGGAGGTGTTCGGAGCCCCTCGCCGGCAGAGCACCTACCCGGATGGGGGACAAGTCTGGCGCTATGAAAACAGCAGCAAGCGTGAAACCGAGGTGGGTATTTTCCTGTTGTTCCATGTTGATGTGGACAAGGAAAAAACGGATGTGCTGGCCATCGAAATGCATGATGGCATTGTAAGCGATTACTGGACTGAAACCCGCTGAGGAATTTCCCCTTTTCCGGACAATTCGCCGGGTATACAGAACAGTTGTGGATTGCAGTTTTTTTGCTATGATTGGCGCCTTATTGCCACCCTTTTCAGCCGGGGCTGCCGGTGTTTTCATGAGTGAAATGACATGGCGTCAGAGAGTACGGTTGATGCGGCAACAATTCTGGCTGATGTTGCCACCGGAGCCAGTGCAGTCAGCTTGATCCCCCCCATCGTAGTGCTCGCCGTTGCCATCTGGCTGAAACGCCCGATTCTGGCTCTGGTGGTGGGTTCCGTGACCGGACTGCTGATCCATTCGCCCATGCAGTCGCTGGGCAGTTTTTCCGAAATCACACTCAGTGTCATGCAGGATGAAACCATAGGCTGGTTGATACTGGTCTGTGGCGGGTTTGGCGCCCTGATTGGTCTGCTGGTACATGCGGGAGGTGCTTTTGCCTTTGGTCACAAGGCCCTGGCGCTGGCCAGGACGCGCAATGCCTCGTTGTTGATGACGTTCATGCTGGGAGTGGTCATCTTTGTGGATGACTATCTGAATGCACTGACAGTTGGCGAAACCATGAAAAGGGTGACCGACCGGTTCAGGATTTCGCGGGAGATGCTGGCCTATGTGGTGGACTCCACTGCTGCTCCCATTTGCGTCCTGGTGCCGCTGTCCACCTGGTCGGTATTCTTCAGTGGGCTGCTGGTAGCCAACGACGTGGCGCCGGTGGGCCAGGGGCTGCAAACCTATATCCAGGCCATACCCTATATGTTCTATGCCTGGTTGGCCATTCTGATGGTGCTGCTGGTGGTGCTTGGCATCGTGCCGGCTTTTGGTCCCATGCGTCGGGCCGAGGCCTCCGCCCAGGAAACTGCGCAGCATCCTGTGGATGCACCGTTGGTTGAGGAACATTCGGCTGATGATTATGCCGTGCGCTCCTTTGAAGAAGAGTTCGAGGAGGGCGATCGCAAGGGTCGCCTGCACAATTTCCTGCTGCCGATGATCATGCTGGTGGGGTTTACCGTCTATTTCGATACCGATATCTGGCAGGGGCTGTTGATGACCCTGGTGATCACCCTGCCCCTGTTTGCCCTGCAGAGGTTGATGAGCCTGGCGGAGATGATGGATGTGATGATCAACGGCTTCAAGACCATGTTGCCAGCCATCAGCACCGTGATCGCGGCGTTTGCCTTCAAGGAAGTGTGCGACCTGCTGCAATTGCCCATGTTCGTGATCGAGAATCTGGCCCCTTATATGTCAGCCCAGTCCCTGCCAGCCCTGGTGTTTCTGGCCATGGCCGTGCTGGCTTTCGCTACTGGCTCTTCCTGGGGAATTTTCGCCGTTTCCATTCCCATCGTCATGCCGCTGGCCTTTGCCGTCGAGGCCAATATCCCGTTGGTGATCGGCGCTCTGCTCTCGGCCAGCTCCTTCGGCAGCCAGGCCTGTTTCTACAGTGATTCGACGGTGCTGGCGGCGCAGGGTTCAGGTTGTGATCTGGTCAGCCATGCCGTTACCCAGCTGCCTTATGCCTTGATAGCTGCCGTATTAGCTTTTCTCGGTTTTGTCCTGGCTGCATGAAGTGCTGGTTCAGGCTTTTTGCTGCCGGATCAGCCAGGTTTGGTGAATCTTCTGATTGCGGGCGAAATCCCGATCGATACTCTGTCTTGAAAAATCCTCACATTGGTACTGACTGCGGATATCCTCGTCCAGCCTGAAGCGGCGATGATTGGTGGAAAATATCAACAGACCCTCAGTTGCCAGCCGCTGCAGGCAAAGCCGGATCAATTCGGGGTGGTCGCGCTGGATGTCGAGGTCATGGTCCGTACTCTTGGAATTGGAAAAAGTGGGCGGGTCCAGAAAAATCAGATCGAACTGTTCACGGCAGTCGTGCAGAAAGCGCAGGCAATCCTCCTGAACCAGCTCATGCTGGGTACTGCTGAGGCGGTTGAGCGCAAAGTTGCGCTCGGCCCATTGCAGATAGGTGCGCGACAGGTCCACGCTGAGCGAACGCCGGGCTCCACCCAGAGCGGCATGAACCGTGGCGGCACCGGTATAGCAGAACAGGTTCAGGAAGCGGGTATTGTGAGCATGACTGCCAATGTAATGCCGGATGCGGCGGTGATCGAGAAACAGACCCGTATCCAGATAACGCTGCAGATTGACCTCAAACAGGGCATCTCCCTCGGTGACGGTAAAGCTGTCGCCGGCAGCAGTGCCAGGTTGGTATTGCTGCTTGCCGCGCTGTTTCTCCCGGACCTTGAGTACAATGTCGGCAGGGGGTATTTGCAGAACGGTGCTGACGGCCTGGAGTGCCTGGCGTCTGCGGCGTGCTGCGCTGTCTTCATCCACCGATGCCGGCGCCTTGTACTCCTGCATGTGAACCCGGCCGGCATACAGATCGATGGCGAAGGCGTATTCTGGCATGTCGGCATCATAAAGCCGGTAGCAGCTGATAGCGTTTTTCTGCGCCCACTTGCCCAGGGTTTTCAGGTTCTTGCGTAGACGATTGGCGAGCATGAGTGCGCCACTGTCCAGCTCGGTTGCCACCGGCTGCACATTCTTTCCTGATTGATTAAGCCGTGACTGATAAACCGACTCTGTATTTACCTGGAACAGGAGCAGTCTGGCTGGAAGAGCACCGTTATAAAAGGCATATTGCCGGTGACTGTGTATTCCTATCAGTTTGCCCCATTCCGGTTTTGCCGTGAACACGGCCGCCGGCGTATTATCGGGCAGTTTCCGCATCAGCGCACCCAGGCTGGTATAAAGCGCCATGACTTCCTCCTCTTCACCCAGGCGTTCCGCATAGGGTGGATTGCTGATCATGAGGCTGGTTTTTGCGGGAGGAATGGCTTCGTCCAGGGGTGTGGCACTAAGCTCGAGGAAAGCTGACAATCCGGCACGTTCAGCATTGCGCCTGGCCTTGAACAGGGCATTGGGATCACTATCGCTGCCAGTTGCCTGACCATGCCAGTTGCTGCCTGCCTGCCGGCGCACTTCAGCTTCCTGTTCCACGGCCGTCACAGCGCTCAGCTCATGATGTGGCCAGGCGGACAGGGTTCGACCCCGAATCAAACCTGGGGCAATATCCAGCGCCATCAACAGTCCTTCCAGCAACAGTGTGCCGGAGCCACAAAGCGGGTCGTACAGAACTGCTTCCGGGTTTTTGCTGTATTGCGGCCAGCCGGCCCGAAGCAACAGGGCGGCGGCCAGGGTTTCCTTCAACGGCGCTTCACCCTGCTCCTGCCGGTAGTTGCGCCGATGCAGGCTGGAGCCTGCCATATCTATACCAAGAGTCAGTTGTCCTTTTTTTATGACGGCGTGAATAAGCAGCTCTGGGTCGCGCGTGGATACAGTCGGTCGCGGTTTGCCCTGGGCGCGGAATTGATCAACAATCGCATCCTTTATTTTCTGCGCAATGAACTGGGTGTGAACCAACTCCGGGGTACTGCCGGCTGCCCGAATGGCAAAACTGCTTTCCACCTTCAGATGATGCGGCCAGTCAATTTCGCCACTCACACGGTACAGATCATCGGCATTTGCGACTGGCGCCTGGGCCAGCAGCAGGATGAGCCGGTTGGCCAGGCGGGAGAACATGATGACGCGATAGGCTGTGGGCAGGCTTCCGCGGAAGAAGACACCGGCTACGGTTTGTTTGATGTCGCTGGCCTGGCATTGCTGCAGCTCAGTTTCCAGCAGGGACTCCAGCCCTTTCGAGCAGCTTGCAAAAAAGCGGTGTTGCATGATGGTATCCGGTTGAGCGGTTTGGCAGGCCGGCAATGATAGTATGAAATGCGGCAAAATGCCCGCAAATCCTGGGCTGGGCAGAGGCTCCCCAGTTTGTTCTTGCCGATGAGGACCCTGCATCGCACAATGGCGACCCGCACACCGGTTTGCGTTGTTGAGACAGCGATAGAGCGGGCAGTAAGTCAGGATTTAAAAAGGAAAGGAGAGAAACAGAAAAGTATGCTCAGTTACCGTCACGGCTTTCACGCCGGCAACCATGCCGATATCCTCAAGCACTTGACTTTGTTGGCCCTGCTCGACAGATTGCTGGACAAGCAAAAACCCTTTTCGGTAATCGATACGCATGCTGGCCGGGGCATCTATGATCTTGGCAGTGACGAGGCACGTAAAACCGGTGAGGCGGAGGCGGGAGTTGGGCGTTTGTGGCAGAGCCAAAGCACTGATCCCTTGTTGAGCCAGTACCTGCAACTGTTGAGCGACTTTAATCCGGGCTCGCAACTGCGACGCTATCCAGGCTCTCCCGCCGTGATTCAAAGCCTGCTGCGCGCAGATGACCGGCTTAGCCTGATCGAGCTGCATGCCCGGGAAGTGGCTTTGTTGCGTCAGAATTTCCACACCGACTCCCGGCTCGCCATACATGAACGGGATGGCTTTGAGGGAGTTCTGGCCCTGTGTCCACCTACCCCGCGTCGCGGTCTGGTGTTGATGGACCCGCCGTATGAGGTGAAGACGGATTACCGGCAGGTGCTGTCGGTCTGTGAAAAACTGCACCGCAAATGGAGTACTGGAATTATTGCTGTCTGGTACCCCTTGCTGGGCCGCGCGCGCGATCAGGGCGGGTGGTTGTGTGAGCGGTTCGCTCAAAAGAAGTTTCCGGCACTGAACCGGCTGGAACTGACCGTGGGGCCGCAAGCCGAGGATTTGGGCATGCATGGCTCCGGCATGCTGATCATCAATACGCCCTGGCAGTTGCCTGAGCGCATGGAGGCTGCGCTGCAGCAGTTGCCAACCTGGTTGGGAGATGCAACAAAAGTTCGCGTAGAGCAGCTGTAGCAGGGGCTGGACTTGCCTGTCGCTCTGGGCTACTCTCGGAAATGTTGCCAATGCAGCAACACGCAAGCCTTATTCGACAACAAAAACAGACTCGACTCAATTTAACTCAGGAGTGTAGAGATCATGAATAAGCACGACCAGGCTGTAGCCTGTGACTCTTGCCATGTCCGCAATGCGCGTCATGGCAGAGGATTTTTGAGAAGACAGGCCGGGAGGCTGGCACTGGCACTGACATTGGGAATGTCTGCCGGCAGCGTAGTTGCCCAGGACACTGTTGAATGGCTGCATCTGGGGGGCAATGCAGATCATACCCGGTATTCACCGGCAGCTCAGATCACACCCGAGAACTTTGGCGAACTCAAGGAAGCCTGGGTCTGGGATGGAGCGAGCTTCAATGCATCCAGCGGGCGTTCCACGCCCAGTTATGTGGATGGCAAACTCTTTACCGTAGCCGGGCCCCGACGTCATGTCGTCGCCATCAATCCGGAAACGGGTGAAACCATCTGGTCTTACCGCGAACCCAACACGTTCCGTTATGAATATTCCATGCGCAAGGACTATGGCAAGGGCGTAGCCTATGCCGAAGTCGATGGTCGCGGGGTGGTTTATATCATCAGCCCGGCCTTCTTCCTGACCGCACTGGATGCGGATACCGGTGCGCCGCTGGAAGGCTTTGGCAAGCCGGTTCCCATCGACGGCTTTCCCCGTACTGGTGTAGTCGATCTGCTGGCTGACCTGGGGCATGACTATGATCCCTATTACGGCATACCCAAGGAAGTGGGTTATGTCACGTCGTCTTCCCCGCCCATCGTGGTCAACGGGGTGGTCGTGGTCGGCAACTCTGCAGAGCAGGGCTATAACCAGTCGCGCATAGAAAATATTCCTGGTGATATTCTGGCCTATGATGCCAAGACAGGGGATTTTCTCTGGAAGTTCAATGTGATACCGCGTCCTGGCGAGTTTGGTCATGACACCTGGGAAAGCGACGCCTGGCAATATACCGGAGACGTTTCGCCCTGGGCTCCCTTGTCGGCAGACCCGGAACTGGGTCTGGTCTATGTGCCGACCAACCCGCCTACGGTGGATTACTACGGTGGCTTCAGCCCCGGGGACAACCTCTTCGGCACCAGTCTGATTGCCCTGGATGTGAAAACCGGAGAGCGCAAATGGCACTTCCAGCTGGTACATCATGATGTCTGGAACTACGACATACCTACCGCACCAGTATTGCTGGATGTGACCGTTGACGGCAAGGAGGTGCCAGCGGTGGTCCAGGCTACTAAGCAGACCCTGCTGTTCGCGTTCAACCGGGAGACCGGTGAGCCTCTGTGGCCTATCGAGGAACGCCCCGTACCTCAGTCAATGGTGCCAGGAGAAAAACTGTCACCGACCCAGCCGTTCCCGACCAAACCAGCAGGTACTTATGATCTGGCGGGTTTGACCGAAGATGATCTGATCGACTTTACCCCGGAGCTGAGGCAGCAGGCCCTGGCCGTGCTGGAAGACTGGCAGTTAGGCCCGCTGTACAACCCACCCCTGCATCGCGACAACCCCCTGGGCAAGCGCGGAGCCTATTGGTGTCCGGGTGGAGGTGGTGGTTCCAATATCACCTCGCCACCGGTTGCTGATCCAACTACCGGCATCATCTATCTGAGCTCGCAAAGTGCCTGCAGTGCCGTGCAACTGTTGCCGGGTGAAGAGGCCGATCTGCGCTATATGACGGATTCCGGTACAACCACGACAGGCGTGACCCCAGCGCAATATGCCAATGGTCCGGGTGCCGGTGGGCCAAGGCATCCGACCGGCCTGCCCTTATGGAAACCACCCTACAGCCGCATCACGGCAGTGGATATCAACACAGGTGAAAAACTGTGGATGATTCCGATTGGAGAAACACCCGATCGTATCAGGAACCACCCGGCACTGGCGGGTATCGATATCGGCAACACGGGCACTGGCGCCCAGGCGCCCATGGTGGTGACACCAACGATGTTGATCTATGCCGCAGACAGCAGTGATGGTTCGCCGGCACTGTTTGCCGTGGACAAGGCCACCGGGCGGCAACTGGCCAAGATTGCAGCCCCGGATCGCAGCCGCTACGGCATGATGACCTATGTGCACAATGGCGAGCAATATCTGATGCTGCAGACTGGCAGCAAGCTGACGGCCATGTCTTTGCATGGGCCGGTAGCCAGCGCCGATGATCATTGATCAGGCAGCGGTTGCTTCAGGTTTGAATTGACCAGACCAGACGTCTTCCCTTTCCCCGTGCAACAAGCGGCGGAAGGGAAGACGTTTCTGATTGTGGCGGTAAACTTCCCTCTATCACCAGACCTTATCTCTTTCGGGCACGATCAATCTCTGACGTGTGCAACACACTGTAACACCCTGTAAGGAATTGCAGGCAGTTCCGATCTATTATTGCTGAATGGTGCTATCCTGCGGTATTCTCTCGAGCTCTGTTTCACGCTGAACCAGAAGAGGGCAGGAGCTTGCGGCATCGGGGGTGTGCTTCGGCAACTGGTACAAGGCGGAATTAATAAGAAAATTCTACTCAACGAGGAGAAGTATAATGACTAGAAAGCATGGTGGATTGGATAAGCCAATCGCCGTAAAATCAACCTGGCTTGCACGCAGTCGCCGTTTGGCTGGTATGCTGGCGCTTGGCCTGTCTGCGATGACAGCCGGCTCGCTTCAGGCCCAGGAAACGGTCGAATGGATACATCTTGGTGGTAATGCGGATCATACCCGCTACTCGCCTGCAAGCAATATCAATGCAGAAAATTTTGGTGAACTGAAAGAGGCCTGGGTCTGGGATGGCGCCAGTTTCGATGCCGCCAGTGGCCGTTCTACCCCAAGCTATATCAACGGCAAGCTGTATACTGTTGCTGGCCCGCGCCGACACGTTGTCGCCATCGATCCGGAGTCCGGTGATACCATCTGGTCATTCCGTGAACCGCACACCTTTCGCTATGAATACTCCATGCGGCAGGATTACGGCAAGGGCGTAGCCTACGCGGAGGTTGACGGCAAGGGTGTTATCTACATTTCCACACCGGCCTTTTTCCTGATCGCACTGGATGCTGAAACCGGTGCACCGCTGGAAGGTTTTGGCAAGCAAGTTCCTGTGGATGGCTTCCCGGAGCACGGTATTGTCGATCTGCTGGCCGACCTGGGACATGACTACGATCCGTATTATGGCATTCCCAAGGAGGTTGGCTACATCACTTCCTCCTCGCCACCCATCGTGGTCAACGGGGTGGTCGTAGTCGGCAACTCTGCCGAGCAGGGCTATAACCAGTCCCGTATCGAGAACGTCCCCGGTGATATTCTGGCCTATGATGCCAAAACTGGTGAGTTCCTCTGGAAATTCAACGTCATTCCTGATCAGGGTGAATTTGGTATAGACACCTGGGATCATCCCAATCCACGTGAGCTGACCGGCGAGGTGTCCTCCTGGGCGCCGATGTCGGCAGATCCCGAGCTGGGTATTGTCTATATCCCGACCAATGGCCCCACCATTGATTTCTATGGTGGTTTCCGTGGCGGTGACGGCCTCTATGGCAACAGCCTGATCGCCCTGGATGTGAAGACGGGAGAGCGCAAGTGGCACTTCCAGATGATACATCATGATGTCTGGAACTACGATACACCGACAGCGCCGGTATTGCTGGATGTCATGCATGAAGGCCGACAGGTGCCGGCAGTTGCCCAGGTTACCAAACAGTCTTTCGCCTATGTCTTCAATCGCGAAACCGGCGAACCCCTGTGGCCCATCGAAGAACGTCCGGTACCGGCATCCAAGATCCCCGGTGAGAAGCTGGCTCCAACCCAGCCATATCCAACCAAGCCCGCAGCCTTTGATGTTCAGGGTCTGAATGATGACAATATGATTGACTTTACCCCTGAGCTGCGACGGGAAGCCCTGGCCTCTCTGGCTGACTGGGATTATGGTCCAATGTTCCAGCCGCCCTTGCATCGTGACAACAATGAAGGCAAGCGTGGTGCTCTGTGGTGTCCAGGTGATGTGGGCGGGGTCAATATCAGTGGCCCTGCTGCGGGTGACCCGGAAACCGGCATTCTTTACGTGACTTCGTTATCAGGCTGTACCAGCCGCACTGTAGTGCCGGGAGAAGAGGCCGATCAGCGCTATATGACGGATGAAGGCACCACGACTACTGGTGTCACTCTGGCCCAGTATGCCACTGGTGTCGGTGGAGGTGGTCCGCGTGGTCCTCAGGGGCTGCCGCTGTTCAAGCCACCCTACAGCCGTATCACTGCCATTGACCTGAACACCGGTGAGCATCTGTGGATGATCCCGGTCGGTGAAACGCCTGATCGCATCAAGAATCATCCGGCCCTGGCCGGCGTTGATGTTGGCAACACCGGTACTGGTGCTCATGCGCCGATGGTGGTCACCAAGAACATGTTGATCTATGCCTCACAAGCCAGTGACGGCACACCTCACCTGTTCGCTGTTGACAAGGCCACGGGTCGTCAACTGGGCAAGGTGCAGGCACCTGCCAACAGCCGCTACGGCATGATGACGTTTGTTCACCATGGTGAGCAGTACATCATTCTGCAAACCGGCAGCAAGCTGACAGCCATGTCCCTGAATGGACCTGCAGGATCATTCCGGGATCATTGATCTGCGCTGAATGACGCAAATACAAAGCCCGGTGATGCTCAGGCATCACCGGGCTTTTTTATTTGCCCCCGGTTTTTAATGGTGTACAGTATTTGCACAGTGATCAGTAAATTCCTGGAGGTTTTTGATGAAAAACATTTCTGACCCGGATGGTATTCGCCTGCCGATCAAGATCGACAGTACCTCCAATGGTGAATATGCCCCCATGCCGATTTCAGCCTTGAACCGCAAGGCCAATGCCCTGGCACATGACTGGGCGACCAGCCACTCCCGGAAACACGGTCTGGATAGGCGCAGTTTTTTGCGTACCGGTTGTGGTGTGGCCAGCACCCTGTTGGCCATGAATGTTGCCAACGCTGCCGGAAACAAACGTGGGGGTTATTTTTCTATCAGTGATGACAGTGCTGTGGATTTTCAGCTTGCTGCCGCCGAAGTCGAAGGCAATGAGTTCATTTTTGATGTGCAGGGTCACTACGTCAATCCGAACGGGGCCTGGATACAACTGTTGCCGGAAAATGCACGGCCTTACTCAAACTTTGAGAAAGCCAGTTGTGATCTGGCCAGTGAGCCGGGCGACCGCAGTTACCTGAACTGTCTTGCTGCTGATGAATTCATCAAGGATGTGTTCCTGGACAGCGATACCGATATCATGGTGCTCAGTTTTGTCCCTTCGACCAGGGAAAGCGAGCCGGTCACCATCGAGGATGCCAACGAAACCCGCAATATCGTGGCACAACTCGATGGCAGCAAGCGCCTGATGATTCATGGCCGCGTCAATCCCAATCAGCCGGGTGATCTGGAGGCCATGGATGAGCTGGCTGCAAACTGGGATATCTGTGCCTTCAAGACCTACACCCAGTTTGGGCCGGGTGGTATTGGTTTCTGGTTGAGTGATGATCCTGGCCTGGCCATGATTGAGCGGGCACGGGGTCTGGGGGTCAGGAACATCTGTGTGCACAAGGGCCTGCCCTTCGGACCGCGTTCCATAGAACACAGCCGCTGTGATGACATCGGCCGGGTGGCCAGACTGTATCCCGACATGAACTTCCTGGTGTATCACTCCGGCTACGATAACTCCCTGACCGAACAGGCTTTTGCCGAAGGGCAGGGCAGGATGGGCATAGATACCCTGATCCAGTCCCTGCTGGATAATGAGATTGCGCCCAACAGTAATGTCTATGCCGAGTTGGGCAGCACCTGGCGCCTGTTGATGAGGGATCCCGACAATGCAGCGCATGCCCTGGGCAAGCTGTTCCGCTATGTGGGCGAGGATAATGTGCTCTGGGGCACCGATTCCATCTGGTATGGCTCACCACAGGATCAGATTCAGGCATTCCGAACCTTCCAGATATCCGCTGAGTTCCAGGAACGCTTCGGCTATCCCGAAATAACACCCGCTTTGCGGCAAAAGGTATTTGGTCTGAATGCGGCCAGACCTTATCAGATATCACCTGAGGAGATAGCCGCCATCCTGCAGCGTGATCAGATAGCTGCTCGTCGCCTGGCCTATCAGAATAACCCCGATCCGCACTTCAAAACCTACGGGCCAAAAACCCGCAGGGAGTTTCTCAACTTTCTCAAACTGGGAGGATGATATCGGCATCATCCTCCCGCAATGGTCTGAGTTCAGAGGTCTGTCACCACTGGCAGGATGATTGCCGAGGGGCGCGCTGCATCAAAATAGATGGTATTGGTCGCGATCTCGGCGGGGGTGTTCATGTCATCCAGTGCTGCCCCGTTATTCGGATTGACCGCAAAGCGAGGGTAGTTGCTGGAGGTGAGGTGTACGCCGATACGATGACCTTTCTCGAAAGTCTGGGCGGTACTCCACATGTTGATCTTCAGCTTTTCGATAGCGCCAGGTGCCATCATTTTGACATCTTCAGGGTTCTGTCCATCGCGGAAACGGGCCCGAATGGGGTAGTCGAGAATCAGCGCTTCATAACCATCGGGATAGATATCCACCAGTTTCACGACAAAATCGGTATCCAGTTTGTCTGTGGATACAAACAATTCCATGTCGATATGGCCGGCGACAATGACATCCTCGGTCAACTCTGGCGTAGCAAAACGCAGATAATCCTGACGTTCACCGATCTCACGCTGATCCCGCGGGCCGACATCTGCCCCCAGATTCTGGCCTCCAACTGTTGGCACCGGGTTGGCGGGGTCGAACTGGTAACTGCTTGAGGCCGCATCGGAAGTGGGTGCATTGACATCGAGCCGGCCATCCGGCTGCAGGTAGAACCGGGTGAGTTGATGGGCCGGTGGCCAGGTATCGGTCTGAATAACCCTGTTCTTGGCTGAGGGGTTTGCCTTCCTGGCGGAGGCCATCATGTAGTAGCTGATGGGGGGTTCAGCCATGATGCCGTTGTCGATATCCTTCAGCCAGTAGTCCCACCAGCGCAACTGCTCCTCCAGGTTGCCACTGATCAAGCCACCATCAGGATAGACCAGGTCTCCTTGCAGGGCACCGTGGCCGAAAGCGCCCATGAACAGTTTCTGCTTGCCACGCGCATTCTCATGGCCCTTGTCCTGCAGATAGAGGTAGTTGGAAAGTGAACCTTCGGCATAGATATCATGCCAACCGCCGACGTTGTAGACAGGAATCTGGACATTCTGGCGATGAAACAGGAAGTCGGTGTCACGCCAGCGCTGGTCGAGTACGGCACGGGCGCGATAGGCATTGATCTCTGCCTCGCTGACGCCCTGGCCGCGCAGCCAGCCGCCGGAATGACTTTCCTTGAAGACACCATTGATGAAACGGGAACGGTAGAACAGGCTGTCGGGCGCTACGGTGACATAGGCTGCAGTCAGGTGAGGAGGTGCTGTGGCTGCGGCCAGATTGGAGGTGATGCCCGGTGCAGATGTCCCGAAAATACCAATCCTGCCATTGCTGAAGGGCTGTGCGGCAATCCATTCGACGGTGTCATATCCATCATTCATGTCATCTTCGAAAGGCCTGTTTTCGCCTTGCGATTCATAACGACCCCGCACGTCCTGGGTCACCAGCGCATAGCCGCGCTCGTTGTAGGTTTTGGCATTGCCGGCCGCCATGTTTTTGTTGTACGGGGTGCGGGTAAGTACCACTGGCCAGGGGCCATCGCCCTCCGGTAGATACAGATTGGTGGCCAGGTTGATGCCATCGCGCATGGGCACCATGACGGTCTGGCTTGGCTCGGGTTGAGCCCAGGCCTGGGCGGCCAGAATGGTGACCAACAGCAGGGTCAGTGCAGAGCGGTAGCATTGATGCAACAGGGTGGTGAGCATGATAGGTTCCTCTTCTCGTTCGCGTCGGGCTATTTTGATGGAGCGGGTGATGGGAATCGAACCCACGTCTAAAGCTTGGGAAGCTTTCGTTCTACCATTGAACTACACCCGCTTGCCCGCGTAAGTCCTCTCTCAGGAAATTCACGAACCGCTAATATCGCAGACCCGGCCGTGTTTTCCAATAGCGGTGCTGATAAATCTTGTCTGGCTCTTGCCCTGAAACAATCATTACAGCCGTGCATTGCCTGTGTTAGCATTTCAAGGCAGTCATGACCATGACCGCGCCGTCTGATCCAGATTTGCCAATACCAGTTGTTAATACCAATAGCAGAGTATTCATGCAGTCCTCGTTGATACCGGAAAGACCCTTGATCATTTCGCCCACTCTTGCCGCCACCATTGGCCTGGAGGAGGCCGTGATGCTGCATGTATTCAGTGAATTGCTGAGTACGCGCCAGGTCAGGGTCAAGTCCCGGCTGCGCTGGATACGGATTGCTGAAAATGAATTACCGATATTGTTCCCCTTCTGGGCCATGATCGATATCAAACGGGTGCAGAAAAGCCTGCAGGACCTGGGTCTGATCGTTCTGGATGCGCAGACTGGTGATGACAGCAGCTGTTTCTATGCCATCAACCAGCAACTGGGCGAGGTGGAGAATATGCCAGCGGCAGAGGTGCCGGCCCTGCGTCAGAGTGCTGCCTCCGGACGGCCACGCGACGGAGGCGGTGCCGGATTTATCCCGGCAGACTGGCAGCCAGGGCCGGAGTGGGTGCAAATGTGCCGGCAACAGGGGGTGCCGGAAGACTTTGTTCACGCCCAGGTGCCCGGTTTTGTCATGTACTGGCGAGAACGGGGACAGTCACGTTTTTCCTGGGGCAATGCCTTCCAGAAGCATGTGCTCAAAGAGTGGCGCCAGACCCAGACGCGCCAGGGTGCCGCTATCAACGAGGAGGCCATGTCGGCGCAGTGGTGGCCCAGTGAGGAAGCCGTGTCGATTCTGAGCAATGCCGGTATCAACGAGGCCTTCATCGAAGATGCCGTGCCCGAGTTCGTGTTGTACTGGCGGGAGAGAGGCGTGGCCTATGGCGCCTGGAACTCACGTTTCATCGATCATATCCGGCGGCAATGGAGCAAGTATTCAGCCTCTCTGGAAAATGATGGCCTGCCCAGGCCCATCGCGGAAGACTGGCAGCCAAGTGCCGAGTGTTTTGATATCCTGCGCCTGGCCGAGATTGACGAGGACTTTGCCCGCAGCAAGGTGGCCGAGTTCGTGCTTTACTGGCGTGATACCGGACAGGCCCAGGCTTCCTGGAACACTCGGTTTCTTCAATTCATCAAGTACAACTGGTCACGCCAGCTGGACAAGCTGCGTGATGTGAGTGAACACAATGCACAAGATAGATCAGTTGCTGGGCAACACCCGAAAAGCCTTGAAGCAAGCTTCCAACGCTTCACCGACCGCAGCTGGGCCGAGTAAGGGGGAAAGTAGGGTAGAGGGTAAGGTAGAGAGTAAGGTAGAGAGTAAGGTAGAGAGCCAGGCAGACACGGCCTCCGACACCAGGGGGCCAGACCATGTCGATGCCATCAATAAACTGTTTGCCGAGTTTGAGCTGGCTTATCACAACCAGTATTACAAGGCCTATGCCGATGAAGAGCGCCTGATTCTGGCGAAGAAATACTGGCTGTCCTGTCTTTCCGGGTTCAGCCCACAACAGATTGTTGCGGCTGCCCGCAAACTGGTCATGAGCAGCGACTATTTGCCTACGGTTGCAGCCATGGTCAGGGTTTGCGAGAGCGGTTTTGCCCTGTTTGATTTGCCCGAGCCCAGAGAGGCTTATGTTGAAGCCTGTCGTGCGCCCACCCCCAAGGCCAACTGGCAGTGGTCCCATCAGGCGGTCTATCAGGCCGGCAAACTTACGGGTTGGCATTTTCTGGCCAGCGAACCGGAAGACCGGGTGTTCCCGGTTTTCAACCGCTATTACCAGCAATTGTGCCAGCGGGTAATGCGTGGTGAAACCCTGCAGCAGCCCGTTCCGTTGGCCATCAGTGCAAAACCTTTGGTGGTTTTATCGCCCGCGGAGCAACAGCAGCGGCTGGCCACACTGCGCCGGGAGCTGGATATCTAAGGCCTCTGAATAAGCACTTAGTACAGCGCCTTGAGTTCACGCTCAAGCAGCTTGCTGTCGCCCTGGTTCAACTCGACCAGCCTGCGCAGATGCATCAGGCTTTCCAGCTCTACGCCGGCACAATTCATGCCCAGCCGGTTGCCCCGCTGGCGAACAATGTTGCCCTGCATCTGTATCTGCACATCACCACCGAGGTGAATCGAGACGGTACAGAGCGCGGTCTTATCGATTTCGGCAGCTTCCGCAGTTTCCACCAGCAAACCATGCAGGGAGATGTCGATCAGTTGCACCGACCAGGCTTTGTCGCCCTGAGCCAGCACCGATTCGGCATCGAAGAAGATGCGGGTGAAAAGCCGTCGCTCATCATCGGATTCTGTCAATGCCATCCTGTTCTCCTGGTGTTTGCTGGGAAGCCTGCAATAGCCTTATTCATGCCTTACTGCAGCTTCCTGTATTTGATCCGGGTCGGTTGGGCGTTATCACCCAGCCGCTTCCTGCGGTCGGCTTCGTAATCGCTGTAGTTGCCTTCGTGCCATACCACCTTGCTGTCGCCTTCAAAGGCCAGTATATGGGTACAGATGCGATCGAGAAACCAGCGATCGTGTGAGACCACAATGGCACTGCCGGGGAAATTGAGCAAGCCTTCTTCCAGGGCGCGCAGGGTTTCGACATCCAGATCGTTGGTGGGTTCATCCAGTAACAGCACATTGGCACCACGTTTGAGCAGCTTGGCCAGGTGCAGGCGGTTGCGCTCACCCCCGGACAGATCCTTGACGAATTTCTGCTGGTCACCGCCCTTGAAGTTGAAGCGCCCGGCGTAGGAGCGCGAGGCGACTTCATAGCGGCCTATCTGCAGGATGTCCTGACCATCGGAGATTTCTTCCCACACGGTTTTTTCTGGTGCCAGCGCATCCCTGCTTTGATCCACATACGCCAGATCAACGGTTTCGCCCAGGCGGATGCTGCCGCTGTCCGGTTGTTCGGCCCCTACCAGCATGCGCAGGAAGGTGGTCTTGCCAGCACCATTGCCACCGATGATGCCGACGATTGCCCCCTTGGGCACGCTGAAGCTGAGATCATCGATGAGAGTCTTGTCGCCGAAGCCCTTGCAGAGGTTTTTGACCTCGAACACCAGGTCGCCCAAGCGTGGGCCGGGTGGAATATACAGTTCTGTGGTTTCGTTGCGCTTCTGGAACTCCTGGGAATTAAGCTCCTCGAAGCGGGCCAAGCGGGCCTTGCTCTTGGACTGACGGCCCTTGGGGTTGCTCTTCACCCATTCCAGTTCGGCCTTGATGGTGCGTTCGCGCGCAGCTTCCTGCTTGGCTTCAGTGGCCAGACGCTTTTCCTTGGCCTCCAGCCAGTCGGTGTAGTTGCCTTCGTAGGGAATGCCGTGGCCGCGGTCCAGTTCCAGAATCCAGCCGGCGGCGTTGTCCAGGAAGTAGCGATCGTGGGTAATGGCCACCACGGTGCCAGGGAACTCCTGCAGAAAGCGCTCCAGCCAGGCCACGCTCTCGGCATCCAGGTGGTTGGTGGGCTCGTCGAGCAGGATCATGTCGGGGTTGGACAGCAACAGGCGGCACAAGGCCACACGGCGTTTCTCGCCACCCGAGAGCGTGCTCACCTCGGCTTCCCAGGGTGGCAGGCGCAGCGCATCAGCGGCAATCTCCAGGGTACGTTCGATGTCCCAGCCGTTGCAGGCATCGATGGCGTTTTGCAGTTCGCCCTGACGCTCCAGCAGCGTGTTCATTTCCTCGTCGCTCATGGGCTCAGCGAAACGGTCACTGATGGCATTGAACTCCTCGATCAGCTTGAGGACTGTCGCTACGCCTTCCTCGACATTGCCACGTACATCCTTGTCCGGGTTCAGCACAGGCTCCTGGGGCAGGTAGCCGATATTCAGCTCCGGCTGGGGCCTGGCCTCGCCGACGAAGTCCTTGTCCACACCCGCCATGATGCGCAGCAGGGTGGATTTGCCCGAACCGTTGAGACCCAGTACACCGATTTTGGCTCCCGGGAAAAAGGACAGCGAGATATCTTTCAGAATTTCTTTTTTCGGAGGAACAATCTTGCCCAGCCGGTGCATTGTGTAAACAAATTGAGCCATGAATCCGCAGTCTCCAACCAGGTTGTCAAAGCCCCGCATCTTAGCACACATTGCCCCCTCACAATTTCCGGATGCTCTGTCCTGGCGCATCATGTAGAATACGGCTCCACTGAAATTTCCGGAACACGGCAGGTTTTCCGGTGCGGGAATTGACGCAGCAATCATTGAACCAGGAATGGCGGGGTATTGATGTTTAGCAAAGACATGAGCATTGCAGATTTTGATCCGGAGCTGGAGGCAGCCATAGCGGCCGAGCGTGTGCGTCAGGAGGAGCATATCGAACTGATAGCTTCCGAAAACTACACCAGTCCGCGAGTGATGCAGGCCCAGGGCAGTGTGCTGACCAACAAGTATGCGGAAGGCTATCCCGGCAAGCGCTATTACGGGGGTTGTGAACACGTCGATGTGGTCGAAAATCTGGCTATCGCGCGGGTCAAAGCCTTGTTTTCGGCCGATTATGCCAATGTGCAGCCGCACTCGGGATCCCAGGCCAATGCCGCGGTTTACATGGCCTTGCTCAAGCCGGGAGATACGGTGCTGGGCATGAGTCTGGCCGATGGAGGGCACCTGACTCATGGGGCCAGCGTCAGCTTCTCCGGTCGCCTCTATCATGCCATTCAGTATGGCTTGAACCAGCAAACCGGCGAGATCGACTATGAACAGGTGGAAGCCCTGGCGCTGGAGCACAAACCCAAAATGATCATGGCTGGATTCTCTGCCTATTCACGTATTGTCGACTGGCAGCGATTTCGGGCCATTGCAGACAGTGTGGGCGCCTGGTTTGTCGTCGATATGGCGCATGTGGCCGGTCTGGTGGCTGCCGGCGTCTATCCCAGTCCGGTGCAGATAGCCGATGTGACCACTTCCACCACTCACAAGACCCTCGGCGGGCCGCGTGGAGGCATCATCCTGGCCAAGGCCAATCCCGAACTGGAGAAGAAACTGAATTTTGCGGTATTCCCGGAAAGTCAGGGTGGGCCGCTGATGCATGTCATCGCCGCCAAGGCAGTCTGTTTCAAGGAGGCCATGAGCGATGAGTTCAAGATCTACCAGCAACAGGTGGTCAAGAATGCCCAGGCCATGGCGGCCGGCTTCATGGCGCGTGGCTATGAGGTGGTTTCCGGCGGGACGGATGACCATTTGTTCCTGCTCAGCCTGGTCAGGCAGGATATCACCGGCAAGGATGCCGATGCCGCGCTGGGTCGTGCCAATATTACTGTCAACAAGAATGCGGTACCCAATGATCCGCGTCCGCCTTTCGTGACCAGTGGCCTGCGTATTGGTTCACCGGCGGTTACCCGGAGGGGGTTCGGTATCGCCGAGGTGGAACAATTGACCGGGTGGATGTGTGATGTGCTGGATGACATCACGGATGAGGCCAAAATTGCCGAAATCCGGCAGAAGGTTCTCGCTTTGTGTGCCCGCTTCCCCGTGTATGAGTAAACTGCCATGCACTGCCCGTTCTGTGCTGCGATGGATACCAAGGTCATAGACTCCAGGCTGGTCGCCGAGGGCAATCAGGTGCGGCGTCGTCGTGAATGCATCACCTGTGCCGAAAGGTTTACCACCTATGAATCGGCAGAACTGGTGATGCCGCGCATTATCAAGCAGAATGGCAACCGGGAACCGTTTGATGAAGCCAAATTGCACTATGGCTTGATGAAGGCCCTGGAGAAGCGCCCAGTCAGTATTGAAAAAGTGGATGAGGCCATCAATCGCATCAAGAATGCCCTGCGTGCTACCGGCGAACGTGAAATAGCCTCACGCGTGGTCGGTGAGCAGGTAATGAAAGAGCTGCGCGAGCTGGATGAGGTTGCCTTTGTGCGCTTTGCCTCGGTATATCGCAGCTTCAAGGATCTCAATGAATTTCGTGCCGAGATCGATCGGCTGTCCAATGAATGAGCAGTTCAGCAATCGGGAGACCTCTTCCATGGATGCCACTGCTGTTGCTTGCATGCGCCGTGCCGTGGCCCTGGCCCGCTCGGTCTTTTCTGCGACGCCGAATCCGCGGGTCGGCTGCGTCATTATCCGTGCTGGGCAGACAGTGGGTGAAGGCTGGCATACAAGGCCCGGTACAGCTCATGCTGAAGTCAATGCCTTGCAGCAGGCCGGGGATCTGGCCAAAGGGGCCAGTGTGTATGTCACCCTGGAACCTTGTTGCCATTTTGGCAAAACACCGCCCTGCACGGACGCACTGATTGCCGCAGGGGTAGCAGAAGTGTATCTGGGTATGCTGGACCCGAACCCGCTGGTGGCGGGACAGGGCGCGGAAAGGCTGAGGCAGGCTGGTATCCGGGTATATGGGCCTTTGCTGGAGCAGGAATGCGCGGCACTGAATCCTGGCTTCAGCAAACGGATGCGGTTGGGTATGCCCTTTGTGCGCTGCAAGATGGCCATGAGTCTGGATGGTCGTACCGCCATGGCTTCCGGGGAAAGCCAGTGGATTACCGGGCCGGCCTCCCGGGCCGATGTACAGCGGCTGCGGGCCGGTGCCTGTGCCATGGTGACGGGGGTCAATACGGTGCTCAGCGATAATCCCGGCCTGAATGTGCGGGCCGAGCAGCTGAAGCCGGATGATGCCGAACAGGATATTGACGAGCTGGTACACAGGCAACCCCGGCGGGTCATCATCGATTCGGGGCTGAGAACCCCGCCGGAGTCGAAAATTGTGACCCTGGATGGAGACGTACTGTTCCTGGTTGGAACACCGCATCCGCAGCAGTATGAGCGCTTTGCCGGCAGCCACGCAGAAATCCGCCAGATACCGACTCTGGCCGGTGGACGTCTGGATTTGCAGGCCGCGATGCACTGCCTGGCAACCGAGTTTGCCTGTAACGAGGTGATGCTGGAAGCTGGCCCAACACTCAGTGGGGCCATGCTGCAGGCGGGCCTGGTGGATGAGATTGTGGTCTATATCGGGGCGCGATTGCTGGGCAGTGATGCCCTGCCGCTGTTTGCCTTGCCGGGGCTGCGGCATATGGCAGATCATATCGGCCTGAAGATCAGTGAAGTGAAAAGTATTGCGGATGATTGCCGGATTACAGCCCAGGTGATCAACCAGTGAGACAGGATTGATTATGTTTACAGGAATCATTGCAGCAGTGGGCAAGGTGGCCGGGTTCCAACCCGGCACGGCCGACTGGCAGCTGCGGGTTGACAGCGGCAGCCTTGATCTGGGTGATGTACAGCTGGGTGACAGCATCAGTGTCAATGGGGTCTGCCTGACGGTGGTCAGGCTTGAGCACCAGGGTTTTGCGGCGGACGTCTCCAATGAAACCCGACAACTGACCACCTTGCAACAGCTCAAACCCGGAGCGATGGTGAATCTGGAAAAAGCCCTGAGCCTGAGCGATCGCCTGGGCGGCCATATTGTCAGTGGGCATGTGGATGGCATTGGCGAGTTGATACAACAGGTCGCCGACGGTGGCAGTATGCGCATGACGTTCCGCGCACCCGCCGCGCTGGCCCGCTATATTGCTCAGAAAGGATCCATCTGCATCGATGGCGCCAGCCTGACGGTGAATGCGGTCAATGGTGCCGAGTTCAGCGTCAATATCATTCCGCATACCCAGACGAAGACTGTCATGCAGGCCTACCAGGTCGGGCACAGGGTTAATCTGGAAGTGGATCTGATCAGCCGGTACCTGGAGCGACTGTTGCTGGGTGAGCAGGCCGCCGCGCCAGATACAGACAAATCGCTACAGAAGACAGCAGGAATTACCCGTGAGCTGCTGTTGCAACATGGTTTTGCCAGAGGTGAAGTATGAAGTTGAATTCAGTCGAAGAGATTATCGATGATATCCGTCAGGGCCGGATGGTCGTGCTGATGGACGATGAAGACAGGGAAAACGAAGGGGATCTGATTATCGCTGCCGAGCGCGTGACGGCCGAGGACATCAACTTCATGACCAAACACGCCCGTGGTCTGGTCTGTCTGACCCTGAGCCGTGAACGCTGCGAGTACCTGAATCTGCCGTTGATGGTTTCACGCAACAATACCCCGTTCAATACCAGTTTTACCGTATCCATCGAAGCGGCCACGGGTGTCAGCACCGGGATATCGGCTGCCGACCGGGCGCGCACCATTCAGGTTGCCGTGGGCCGGGACAGTAAACCGCACGATATTGTCCAGCCTGGCCATGTCTTCCCGATCATGGCCCAGCCGGGAGGGGTGTTGCGTCGCGCCGGGCATACCGAAGCGGGTTGCGACCTGGCCCGTCTTGCCGGCTATATGCCGGCAGCTGCGATTGTCGAGATCATGAATGATGATGGCACCATGGCCCGGCGCCCTGATCTTGAGGTCTTTGCGCAGAAGCACAATCTGAAAATCGGCACCATCGTTGATCTGATCCACTATCGCATCGCGCACGAAGGCACGGTTCTGCGCAAACAGAGCTGCCCGGTGCAAACCGAATACGGTGAATTCATGCTGCATACCTTCGAGGACACCATTCAGAACTCCACCCATCTGGCTTTCACCCTGGGCTCTATTTCGCCAGAAAAACCGACACTGGTACGGGTGCACGTAGGCAGTACGCTGCGCGACGTCTGCAATGTCATTACCCCTGAGACCTCCAGCTGGTCGTTCGGCCGGGCCCTGCAAAGAATTGCCAGGGAAGGGGAAGGGGTGGCGGTTTTGATTTCCGGTGACGATTACGAGGACAATATCGCAGACAGTGTTGCCGACCTGATAGCCGGGGCCAAATCAAGACCCGTGCGCAGGCATCCCAACGGCAGTGATCTGACCATTGGTACCGGGTCGCAGATTTTGCGTGATCTCGGCGTGGGCAAGATGCGCTTGCTGAGTTACCCGGCCAAATACCATGCCATCTCCGGCTTTGATCTGGAAGTGGTTGACTTTGTTCCCTATGAATTGCCGACTCCGGCCGCGAGCACGAATTGATAACAGGAAATGAGGAGAAACCATGAGTACAATCCGAACCATAGAGGGTGATTTTCAGGCGGTGGATGGCAAGTTTGCAATTATCGTCTCCCGGTTCAACAGCTTTATCGTGGACAGCCTGCAGAATGGGGCAGTCGATGTGTTGCGTCGGCATGGGGTACCTGCGGACAACATCACCATTATCAAGGCGCCAGGTGCCTATGAATTGCCTTTGCTGGCCAGAAAGGTGGTTGAGCAGAATACCTGGGATGCCGTCATTGCCGTGGGAGCTGTTATCCGTGGCGGTACCCCGCATTTTGAGTATGTGGCGGGTGAGTGCGTAAAAGGGCTGGCACAGGTGAGTCTCGACAGTGGAATACCGGTCAGTTTTGGTGTACTGACAGTGGACTCCATAGAACAGGCCATAGAACGCGCCGGTACCAAGGCAGGCAACAAGGGCGCGGAAGCGGCGTTATCCGCAATTGAAATGCTGAGTGTGTTGAAACAACTGGGAGTTTGAGTGACAGCGTCCAACCAAGATCAACGGGAATCAGGCAGTGAGGATAAGCTGAAGTCCGCTGCTGCCGGCCAGGCCGACAAAGAGCAGACCGGCAAGGAGCGGGCAAGCAAGAAGTTGTCGCGCCGGCACAAGGCCAGACGCATGCTGCTGCAGGCTATGTATCAATGGCAGATTGCCCAGGCGCCGGTCTATGAAATTCAATCCGAATTCATCAGTTATTACCAGGGCAAGATCGACTGGGATTTTTTCAATGAGATGTTCCCGGCAGTGGTGGCAGCCGTGCCGGAACTGGATGTGCAATTGTCGCCGCTGCTGGACCGCAAACTGTCAGCCCTGGATCCCATCGAGCTCTCGCTGTTGAGAATTGGTCTGTTTGAGCTGTCCCGGCGTATTGAAGTTCCCTACAAGGTGGTGATCAACGAGGCGGTGGAACTGGCCAAGGTGTTCGGTGCCACCGACAGTCACAAATATGTCAACGGCATTCTTGATAAAGCCGCCCGCAGCTTGCGTCCTCATGGCTGAGCAGACAGAGACAGCAATGCTTTCCGAGTTTGCGCTCATTGCCCGTTATTTTCGGCAGCAGCAGCTGGCCTTTGCCCGCGATGAAGTAATCCTGGGGATAGGGGATGATTGTGCGCTGCTGGATTTGCCGCCGCAACATCAGCTGGCCGTATCGATGGATATGCTGCTGCCTGACATACATTTTCCGGCCAATGCAGACCCAGAGCTGTTGGGGCAAAGAGCCCTGCTGGTCAACCTCAGTGATCTGGCAGCGATGGGTGCCGAACCCCTGGGTTTTACCCTGGGTTTGAGTTTGCCCGCGGTCGATGCCGACTGGCTTGAGCGGTTTGCTGCCGGACTTGCCCTGGTAGCCAGGGCCAATGCCTGTCCTCTCATCGGTGGCGATACCACCCGGGGACAGCTTGGCCTGTGTCTTCAGGTGCATGGCAAAGTGCCAGCAGGCCAGGCTCTGCGCCGTGATGGAGCCAGGCCTGGAGACCTGATTTGTGTGACTGGAACGCTGGGAGATGCGGCGGCTGCCCTGGCCATGATGGAGAACCGGCTGGCGGCTGGGGTGAATTTGTCAGCGCAAGAGAGCAGCGAGTTGTTGCGTGCGTTTTATCAACCGGAATCAAGAATAAACGCGGGCATCCTGCTGCGGGGAGTGGCTACGGCAGCCATTGATATCTCCGATGGCCTGGCTGCAGACCTTGTGCATGTGCTTGCCGCCAGCCAGTGTGGCGCCCGGGTCAATGTGGACCGCCTGCCCATGTCAACCGCCTTTGCAGCAGCCATTGCGCCTGCCCAGCGTACAGGCTTGCAACTGGGTGGGGGGGATGATTATGAATTGTGTTTTACCGTGCCAGCAGCCGAACTGGAAACCTGTCGGCAATTGCTGCTGAACAAGGGTACGTCGTGTACCTGTATTGGTGAGATTCAAGACAGTCCCGGCCTGCACTGGATGGACGGGGAGGGTCGCTTGCTGGATACAGTTTACAAGGGGTATCAACATTTTGGCTGAGTTGCACCGAGGAGGTCGATAATGCAGGGGACTCCCGCCAGTGTGTGGCGTAATCCGGTTCATTTTCTGGCCTTCGGCTTTGGCAGTGGTGCCAGCCCGGTGGCACCGGGTACCTGTGGCTCGATACTGGCAATGCTCCTGTATCTGTTGCTGCCAGCCATGCCGACAGCCTGGTATCTTTTGCTGGTGCTGGCGGCAGCCTTGCTCGGTGTCTACCTGTGTGCCAGAACAGCCAGGGATATTGGCGTGCATGACCATGGGGGAATTGTCTGGGATGAATTTGTCGGGTACTGGCTGACCATGGTGCTGGCACCGCCGGGATGGCTATGGGCTGTGCTGGGCCTGGTTTTGTTCCGGATTTTTGATATTGCCAAACCCTGGCCGATCGCCTGGCTGGATGCCCATGTGGAAGGGGGTATCGGCATCATGATCGATGATGTGCTGGCCGGGTTGATGGCACTGGTCTGTTTGCAATTGGTGCATTATCTGATCTGAGCGCTGTTGGGAAGTTGTTTTAAGTGTTGGCTGAGATAGCCACTGAAAGAGGAATGCGTGTGAGAGTCAAGTTTGTTGCTGAGGCAACCCTGCCCACTGAATGGGGTGATTTCCTCATTCATGGCTTCGAGGATCTGGTGTCAGGCAAGGAGCACATCGTGCTCAGTATGGGCGATATCAGCGCACAGGAGGCCGTGTTGTGCCGTGTTCATTCCGAATGCCTGACCGGTGATGCCCTGTTCAGTCTGCGCTGTGATTGTGGCCCACAATTGCGTCAGGCCATGCAGAATATCGCTGAAGAGGGGGCAGGATTGATTCTTTATCTGCGCCAGGAAGGCAGAGGCATCGGGCTGCTCAACAAGATCAAGGCCTATTCCCTGCAGGATCAGGGTGCCGATACCGTGGAAGCCAATGAAAGGCTGGGTTTTGAACCCGACGGGCGTGACTATGATGTCTGTGCACCCATGCTGGCCCATTTTGGGGTTCGCCGCCTGCGCCTGATGACCAACAACCCCCGCAAGGTGGATGCCTTGCTGGCCCTGGGCCTGGAGGTTAGTGAACGCATAGCCATCGAGACCGGGCATAATTCACATAATGAAAGCTATCTGGCGGTGAAAGTCAGCAAGCTTGGGCATCTGTTCAAAAAGCAGTGATGTTGCTGCGCGCCTGGTCAAGATGCGCACACATCTGTCGTGTGCCCTGTAATGCTCTCAGGCTGTGACGCTGAACCAGATCCGGTGGTATGAAAAAGAGATTGTCGTTTTTTACCGCATTCAGCTGACTCCAGACCTGCCAGTCATCCAGCCAGGGCGGGCGGTTTGCATCCATGCCGCTGGCGATGATGACATCCGGATTGTGGCTCAGCACTGCCTCCACACTCACTTTGGGGCCTACCGGCAGATCAGCGAAGATATTGCGTCCACCACAGCGGCGGATGATATCGTTGATCAGTTCAGGCCCCCCCACGCTGATCAGCGGTGAGTCCCAAACCTGGTAAAACACACTCACGGCTGGTTTATCTGCATTGGCCTGCGCCAGACCGTCCAGGGCAGCCAGAAAATCGGCGGCGATGCTCTGGCCCTGGTCTTCCAGGCCAGTCAGTCTGGCCAGTTTTTCCAGCTCAGTGGCAATACTGGCCAGGGTGGTAGGTTCAGCGATGTAGACCGGGATACCCAGAGCCTGCAGGCGGGCAATGGAACTGCGTGGATTGCCGGTTTTCCAGGCAACGATCAAATCCGGCTGCAGTGCCAGGATGCCCTCCATATCCAGCAAGTCAAACTGCCCGACAACCGGAATGGTGGTTGCCGCAGGTGGATAGTCACTGAATGCCATGACCCCCACGATGCGGGATCCGGCACCGATGCTGAACAACAGCTCGGTCATCGAAGGTGCCAGGCTGACAATCCGTTGCGCGGGCTGTTCGAGAACAAGCAGATTACCGCCATCATCGATGACACTGATCTGCTGGGCTTCAGCACTGCCTGACAGCGGGGGTTGGAATGCAAGCAACAGAGAAAGTGAGCACAGGAATCGTTTCATCGCAATCAGTAATCGATCCCTTTCTGCACTCTGATGCCATTGTTGAAGGCATGGCGCACGTCCGTGATTTCACTGACGGTATCCGCTATCTCCAGCAAGGCCTTGCTGGCATTGCGCCCGGTTATCACCACATGCTGATCAGCGGGTCTTTGTTTGAGGGCGGAGATCACCCGGTCTGCATCCAGATAACCGTAGGTGAGCATGTAGGTCAGCTCGTCCAGAATCAGCACCTGACAGCTGCTGTCCTGCAATAATCTTTCGGCATGAGCCCAGGTCTTTTCGGCGGCGGCAATATCGCTATCCCGGTCCTGAGTATCCCAGGTAAAACCGGTATTCATGACATGGAACTCGACCAGAGGGTGGTCCCTGAACAACAGGTGCTCGCCACACTCCCATTGCCCCTTGATGAACTGGACTACGCCGCAGCGCAGGCCATGACCGACACTGCGGGCAAGCATACCAAAGGCCGAGGAGCTTTTGCCCTTGCCATTACCGGTCAATACCAGCAACAGTCCCTTGTCGATATCGGCAGCAGCAATGCGCTGGTCGATATGGGCCTTTTTGCGTTGCATGGCTTGCTTGTGACGTCTATTGCGTTCCGTATTGGTTTCCACACTCAGGTTCTCTTGTCAGTAAGCTGTTTCAGCTGGCCTTGCCACGGATTTTGCATTGCTGCAGTTTGTTGCGGATGGCTGTCAGTATGCCATTTTGGTCAAGGCCGACATCGGACAACATCTGCGGGACGGCACCGTGTGGGAGGAAGCGGTCCGGTAGACCTAGATTGAGAGTGGGTATCTGATAGTTTTCCGCCAGCAGGAATTCATTCACGGCAGAGCCGGCGCCACCGGCCACCGCATTTTCTTCCAGGGTCACCAGTAATTGATGGCGAGTGACCATGTCGCCGATCAGAGCCTCGTCAAGGGGTTTGACAAAGCGCATGTCAATGACAGTGGCATCAATCACTGCCGCTGCTTCCAGCGCGGGTTTGACCATGCTGCCAAAGGCAAGCATGACAACGGTATGCCCTTTTCGACGCGAGACTGCCCGGCCTACCTCAACGGTATCGAGTGTGGTCTGGCTCATGCCTGCCGGCACCTTCCCTCTGGGGTAGCGCACAGCAGTCGGGCCTTTGTGCTGGTAGGCAGTGCTCAGCAGCAGTCGGGTCTCATCACCGTCGCTGGGAGTCATGATCAGCAGGTTGGGAATACAGCGCAGGAAGCCCAGATCAAAGCTGCCGGCATGGGTGGGGCCGTCTTCACCCACCAGCCCGGCCCGGTCTATGGCAAAAAGGACATCCAGGTTTTGCAGGGCAACATCATGAATCAACTGGTCATAGGCTCTTTGCAGGAAGGTGGAATAAATGGCGACGACAGGCTTCAATCCGTCACAGGCCATCCCGGCCGCGAAGGTGACGGCATGTTGTTCTGCAATACCAACATCGAAAAAGCGTTCCGGGAAGGCTTCGGCGAACCCGTTCATGCCCGAACCGGCGCCCATGGCTGGAGTGATGGCTCGCAACAGCGGGTCCTGTGCGGCCATGTCACATAACCAGTTGCCAAAAACCGCCGAATAGGTCGGATTATCCTTTTTGGAGACAGGCGGCCTGGACCTTGCCGGCTCCACCTTGTTCATGGCGTGCATGCCGAACGGATCGTTCTCCGAGGCGATATAGCCCTTGCCTTTCTGGGTGACCACGTGCAGCAGCCGCGGTCCGCGCAGGGACTTGACATTGGACAGGATGTCGATCAGCTCGGCGGTGTTGTGACCATCCACCAACCCAATGTAATTGAAGCCTATTTCCTCAAACAGGGTGCCGGGTGAAATCATGCCTTTCATGTATTCTTCGGCCCGATTGGCAGCCTTCAACGCGGGGGGCAGGATCGAGAGCATCTTCTTGCCCCCGGCCCGGATGAAGTTATAGGGTTTGCTGGCCCACATGCGGGCAAAATAGCTGGACAAACCGCCTACATTCCTGGAAATGGACATATTGTTGTCGTTGAGGATAACCAGGATATTGTCATTCAGATGCCCGGCATGGTTGAGCGCCTCGAATGCCATCCCGGCAGTCATGGCACCATCGCCAATGACAGCAATGGTATGGCGTTCCGGGTTCTGATGGGCGCCAGCCACCATCATGCCCAGGGCGGCACTGATTGACGTGCTGGAATGACCAACGCCAAAACTGTCGAAAATACTCTCCTCGCGATGCGGGAAAGCTGCCAGGCCGCCATTCTGGCGCATGGTCAGCATGCGTTCGCGGCGACCGGTGAGAATCTTGTGAGGATAGGCCTGGTGGCCCACATCCCAGACCAGTCGATCCTCCGGGGTGGTGAAGACATAATGCAGGGCTATGGTCAACTCCACGACGCCCAGGCCTGCCCCCAGATGGCCGCCGGTCTGGCCGACGCTGTACAGCAGAAATTGGCGAATTTCGCGGGCAAGGGTACCCAGCTGATCGATTTCCAGTTGCTTCAGCTGCGCGGGCCCCTCAATCTGGTCAAGTAGCGGGGTGGCTGGCCGGGTCAATGGGATTTCTTCTAACATGGGGCTGCCTTGCTCCTTGTGGGACTGGATGGTGCGGGATTCAACTTTTTCGTGATGTTATGTAATTAGCGAGATGTCGGAGTGGATCAGCCTTTTGATCAAAATCTTTCAGGGCCGCAAGCGCCTGTTCGGTCAGCTCGTCGGCCTTGCGTACGGCTGCATCCAACCCCAGCATGGAGACATAGGTCGGCTTGTTCAGAGCCTGATCCGCACCCTGTTGCTTGCCCAGGGTCACCGTATCGCTGCTGACATCAAGAATATCATCCTGCACCTGGAAGGCCAAACCGATGGCGTCCGCGTAATTTGACAAGGCGCGCAATTGCTCAGGGCTGGCGGCTGGGGCGCTCAGTGCGCCAAGCTCGACGCTGCAACGGATCAGGGCGCCGGTCTTGAGCCGGTGCATGGTTTCCAGTCTGTCCAGGTCAGCGGTCTGCCCCATCAAGGCAAAGTCGATGGCCTGGCCGGCCACCATGCCACGATTGCCGGCGGCAATGGCCAGGCGGTTCAGCATCTGCAGGCGGATGGCTGGCTCCTGTGAACTGCCGTGCGTTGCACTCAGGCACTCGAAAGCCAGGGTCAGCAGGGCATCTCCGGCAAGAATGGCGGTGGCTTCATCGAATGCCTTGTGGACAGTGGGCCGGCCACGGCGCAGATCATCATCATCCATGGCCGGTAAATCATCATGTACCAGAGAGTAACAATGAATGAATTCGACGGCGCAGGCGGCAGCATCTGCACTGCTGCGGTCGGCACCCAGGGCTTCTGCACTGGCATAAACCAGCACGGGCCGTACCCGCTTGCCCCCTTCCAGGCTGGCATAGCGAATGGCGGCTCCAAGCCGGGTATCCAGGTCAGGTTGTTGCGCGGACAGTACGCGTGTCATGGCCTGTTCCGCCAGTTGCTGACACTCGCGCAGATAGTGGGTGATATCGAAGCTCATTGTGCTCAGGAATCCTCATCATCGGTTGACAGGGTTTCCGGTTCACCCTCATTGTTCATCAGTATCTGTACCTTCTGTTCGGCCTGTGTCAGCGCGGCCTGGCATTCGCGGGTCAGCCGAATACCGGATTCGAATGCCTGCAGAGATTCCTCCAGGCTCAAATCACCTGCTTCCATAGCGGTGACCAGAGCATCCAGCTCAGTCAGGGCTGATTCAAAGTCGAATGCCTTTTTTTTCTTTCCGGCCATGAAGAAGCTGCCTTGATTTACTTGCTGCAAAGTTGCCAGTGACACCTATTCAGACGGTTTGTAAGCCACTTTGTGGAATTATCAAGGGTATGGCGAGCAATAGCAATCGCAGGAATACGCCGATTGACCTGTCTGCTGACAGGCAGTAATCTAGCGGCTTGAAAATTCCACATCCAGCCTCCCTGGGGATCAATGCAAAACAGAAAACTCGCTGATTGCCTGCCGCATGATGGCCGCATCCTGTTTGGACTGGTGCTGACAGTCATCTGGTTGCTGCTTGGTGCCATGTATATCGGCAAGGCTGTGGGCTGGTCCAATTTTACCGCCCTGCCCATTGAATACATGGGCACCTTTCTGGAAGGTGCCTTTGCGCCTCTTGCCTTTCTCTGGCTGGTAATCGGCCTGTTCATCCAGCAACGGGTATTGGCGGAAAACAATCGTGAACTGCGCGACAGCAACATCGTTTCCGAGCGCCAGGCAACAGCGATTGCGGCCACTGAGCTCAATGCCCGACAGGAAACCTTTTTCAAGATAGCGGACAATACCCGTCGACAACTGGGTGGTATAGCCGGGTTGTTACTGCAATCGAGCAAAGGGCCACAGGGTGATGCCACCTACACCGACAATGAGTTCATGGAGATGTGGCACCAGTATGCCACCGGTGATTTCGAGATTTTTTCACGCCGATTCCTGATTCTGGCAGGCAGGGGTGCAGACATGCGCTCGCTGTTTTATGGCACTCAGATACGCAGCACACATACGGACAATTTTATTGTCAATTTTGACCGTTTGCTGAAACTGGCCAGAGAGTGTGACACCAATGGCATCATCTCCGATGCCCAGTTGCACTCGGCTCATGGCTTGCTCAGTACCCGCATGCGGGAGCTGCACCCCCGGATCAAATTCAAGCGTTATGAGATGACCCGTACCGGAGCTTATCTGGAGCAGGCAATAAACAATGCTCAGGAAGACTGATTTTTATTTTTACCAACATAAAACATAAGGAGAGTAGTGATGGAGTTGACTGCCTTGGTAATCGTAGGAGCGCTGGTTCAATATATCGTTTTTGGGGGGCTGGTAGGCCGGGCCCGGATGAAATACAACGTCCAGGCGCCTGCCATTCAGGGACACCCGGTATTCGAGAGATATTACCGGGTCCATCAGAACACATTGGAAAGCCTGATTCTGTTCATTCCCGGACTGCTGTTGTTTGCCACTTATGTGGCTGACAATATTGCAGCGGGAATTGGTGTGATTTTTATCCTGGGGCGATTTATTTATCTGCGCGCCTATGTGAAAGATCCTGCCACCCGGTCACTTGGTTTCATGTTGACTTTCCTGCCCGCCATCGTGCTGATCCTGGGGGGCGGTATTGGTGCCATACTCTCCCTGATGGGATGAGCTTCTTCAGAGGTTTCTTAGTTGCGTACAGGGTTCTGGCGCTGCAGGAATTGCTGAAAATCTTCTTCGGTCAAGGGTTTGCTGTACAGGTAACCCTGCAGTTCATCACAGCCATGGTGCGCCAGAAACTGACGCTGCTGCTCGGTTTCAACACCTTCGGCGATGGTTCTCAGGCCCAGATTATGGGCCAGATCGATTACCGAGCGCACCAGCGCTTCTGCATTGCTGTCCTTGCCTATGCCCTTGATGAAAGAAATGTCGATTTTCAATGCGTCCAGTGACAGCTGCGACAGGTAGGCCATATTGGAAAAACCGGTGCCGAAATCATCCAGGGCTATGTTGATGCCGATTTTCTTCAATGCCTGCAGAATGGGGGTGACGTGCTGGGGATATTCCATCAGTGCGGTCTCGGTAATTTCCAGGTTGAGTTGGCCTGGCTCTATCGCATATTTCTCGATGGCGGCAACAATGATGCTGTACAGGTCCTGCTCACGCGAGCGAAACTGTTTCACCGAAATATTGACGGCCACATTGACCGGCTCTATGCCTTGGTCACTCCAGGCGCGTATTTGCCGACAGGCCGCATGGATGACCCAGGTTCCAATGGGTATGATCAGCCCCGATTTTTCTGCTATTGGAATGAAGTCAGCCGGGTTGACCAGCTTGCCGGGCTCCCGCGACCAGCGAATGAGCGCCTCGGCCCCAGACAGGCTGTCACTGTTCAGGTCAAGTTTCGGCTGATAATGTAGCACCAGTTCCTCGCGCTCCATTCCCTGGCGCAAGGCGGTCTCGATGTCCAGTTGACTGCTGACTGTTTGGCTCATCTCTCTGGTATACAGACTGTAGCTGCCCCGGCCTTGTTGTTTGGCGTTGTACATGGCGGTATCGGCATAACGCATCAGGCTTTCCAGATCATTGCCGTGTTGCGGATAAAGACTGATGCCGATACAGGCATCGACATACAGCTCAAGCGAATCTTGCAGTTGGAAAGGCGTCTTGAGGATGTCGAGCATGGAGCCGGCAATGACGGCAGCATCATCCGGTGTCTCAAGGTGCTCGGCCAGGATAACGAACTCATCACCACCGAGCCGTGCCAGGGTGTCCCCGGCACGGGTGCGGGACAGGAAGCGTTTTGCCACTGCGCCCAGCAACTCATCACCAACGGTATGCCCCATGCTGTCATTGACGCTTTTGAAGTCATCCAGGTCGATGAATAGTACCGCTATCCAGTGATTCATGCGCTGGGCATGACTCAGAGCGTGTTTGATGCGGTCCGCCAGCAGTGCCCGGTTGGGCAGTCTGGTCAAGGGATCGTGGTGAGCCAGAAACTGCAATTCGGCCTCGGAGTGTTTCAAGTCACTGATATCGGTATAGATGGCAACGTAACGATAGGGCTGACCCTTGGTATCAGGAATGGTGCAGATACTGAGCCACAGCGGTTTGATGGTTCCGTCGCGGCAGCGATCCCGGATTTCCCCGTGCCAGAGTCCGGTTCTGGCCAGGGTGATGCGCAGGGTTTCATAAAAATAACTGTCATGTTGCCCCGATTGGAGCATTCTGGGGGATTGGCCCAGCAGTTCACCCTGGCTGTAGCCGAAGATATGTTCTGCGGCCTTGTTGACAGAGAGAATTTTCAACTCTGCATCGGTGATCAACATGCCCTCGCCAAGCTGGTCGAAGGCGGTGGTGAACAGCTTGCGGTTCTGCTCTTCTTCTAATTTATCAGTCACATCCACCCAGGAGCCGATGACCTGATTGTAGTTGCCGTCGTCATCCCTGATCAGGCGGGTCTGGTCGCGAATCCAAAGAGTCTGACCTGTTTTGCTCAGGAAGCGGTATTGATGGACACCATTGCTGCTGACCAGTATTTCCTCGAAGGCCTGTTGGGCGGCCTCCCGGTCATCCGGATGCAGATTGTTCTGCCACCAGTCTGGAGCCATCATTTCCTCTTCGGTATAACCGAGGATGCGTGTGCCGCTGCTGCTGACAAACAGGGTTTCAGTGCCATCATCAGTGATGCGCAGGGCATAGAGGATGGTCGGGTTGGCATCCAGCAAATGGTTGATTTTACGCTGGGATTCGATCAGTCCGGTCTGGGCGGCCGCAAGCTGTTCATAGGCTTGCTCCCGGTCGGCCAGGGCGTTACGGGCCAGGAAGAACAGAACAAGAGCAGTGCTGAGGACAAAGAACCAGCCTTTCCAGGTTTGCAGGCTGAACAGTACCTCGATGCTTTCCAGGTCGGGTAATAGCTGCAGTAGCAGCAAATCGCTGAAGAATATCCACAGAATCCCCAGAAGCAGGTAAATGACAGTTATTTTCAAGGCCTGTTGATTTTTGGGAGTGAGCCGCTTCATGGTGCCTCGCATGGGTCATTTCCAGAATTTCGTGGGTTGGGGGCTTCCTGAGTTTTCATTTTTGGCGTAATGTGACACCTGGTTGAAAATACCCCTTTTCGATGTATTTGGCTCTTGACGTTTGATCCTTAATTGACTCCCGGAGATTCAATCTTGCCAGCATTGCCCGTTTGCAGTGCCAATGACCTCGATGGCAATGATCCCCTGTTTGAGAAAATAGCTGATGATTTGTCAGGACGCAATTACAGCGTCATTCCCAATGCCTTGCCAGTCGGGTTGAGTACAGCGTTGTTTGCGCAAATACAGGGGTTTTCAGAAACCGATTTTGTCAGGGCAGGTATAGGGCGGGATGACGCGCACACCTTCAATGCCTTCGTTCGGCGTGATTCTATTCGCTGGATTGACGGTCTGTCGGTTGCCGAGCAGGATTGGCTGCAATGGACGCAAAGTCTGCAAACCTGCCTGAACAGAAGGCTTTTCCTCGGCCTCTCATCGTTTGAGAGCCATTTTGCCTGTTATCAGGCAGGTGATTTCTATCGTCGTCATCTGGATGCATTCAGGCAGGAACGGCGTGGTGATGAACTGCTGCAGGGCAATTCCAACCGGGTTATCTCCCTGGCTGCCTATTTCAATCCAGGCTGGTTGCCCGATGATGGGGGGGAGTTGCTGCTGCATGAGCCTGATGATGGGGTTTCCCAACTGAAGATAACCCCCGCATTTGGCACCCTGGTGGTTTTTCTGAGCACAGAAGTCCCGCATGAGGTGTTGCCTGCCCGCCGCGACCGCTACAGCATTGCCGGCTGGTACCGCAGTGGTCAGCAACTGTGTTGAAGTCTATGCCGCTCAGGGGCATCAGGCTGTCTTTTTTACGCTTGACACTAAAACACGTTAATGTTTATATCGTGCGACCAAAAGGGGAGGTATTCATCAATGCTCAATGGCGTAAAAAAACTACAATTACTGACAGTTACCGTGGCGGCACTATCCTATGGCTGTGCACCGGCCGAGAATCAAACTGCGGATTCAGCGTCAACCCAGGCAATGGCCCAGAGCAGCAGCAACGCTGGCAACATCCCGCGCACACCTGATGGCAAGCCGGACCTGAATGGCATCTGGCAAGTGCTCAGCACAGCGAACAACAATCTGGAATCCGCTCCGGCCAAGGCAGCCTTTCAGTTGGTTCCTGGTGATTTTGTCCCGGTTCCGGCGCCGGAAATCGTAGCCATGGGCGCAGTGGGTGCCGTACCTGCCAGTTTCAGCGTAGTGGAGGGTGGTACCATTCCCTACAAGCCTGAGGCCCTGGCCAGAAAAATTGAAAACCAGGAAAACTGGCTGAGCAGTGATCCGGAAATAAAGTGTTATATGCCAGGTGTACCCAGAGCAACCTATCTGCCGCATCCATTCCAGATATTCCAGAGTAACAGCGCCATGTTTTTCGCTTACTCGTTTGCTGGTGCCGTGCGCAATATCTATCTGGAAGATCCCGGTCCAGCACCACTGGATTCCTGGATGGGGCAATCCTATGGCTATTGGGAAGGCGATACCTTCGTGGTTGAGGTCACCGGGCTGGATGACAGAACCTGGTTCGATCGTGCCGGCAATTACCATACCTACAAGCTGAAAGTGACCGAACGCTATGATATGGTCGATGAGAATGTCATCAACTATACGGCCACTATCGAAGACCCGGATATTTATGAAAGACCCTGGACCATCAGCATGCCGATTTATCGCCGACTTGAAGAGAACTTCGAACTGCCTCAGTTCAAATGCGTTGAATTTGTGGAAGAGCTGATGTATGGCAAGTACAGGAAAGGACGTGAAGCAGAGTTGCTCGATCTGGGGATAGGGCAATAGGCCACGAACTGACCAGGATCAATTCAGCTTCGGTTAATGCAAAAGCAGCTATCCTTGCTTTGACTGGGAACGCTGCTTTTGAGTAAAGTAAGAATAAACGGCTTAACAAGATGATTCAGAAAAGGGGTGACATATGAAAATGAAATTACTTGCAGCAGCAATTGTTGCGACAGGTGGGATAGGATTGGCGGCAGTGAACATGCCGACACAGGCTCACCATGCGTTTTCGGCGGAATTCGATGCAAACCTGCCGATTGCCCTGCGTGGACCGATCACCCGGGTAGAATGGATCAATCCTCACTCCTGGATACATCTGGAACACACCAATGAGGACGGCAGCAAGCAGGCCTGGATGGTTGAAGGCGGTACCCCCAATACGCTGCTGCGTCGGGGTATTACGCGGGACTCCCTGCAAATCGGTACGGAAATCGTGGTGACCGGCTATCAGAGCAAGGATCGTATCTGTACTCCAGCCTGTCGTGGTAATGGCCGCGATATCACCTTCCCTGACGGACGCAAACTGTTCATGGGTTCATCTGGAACGGGTGCGCCACGTGATGGTTCCGATCCGGTGGAATAACACCAGGCACTGATTCCCGAAGTGACGGGATAGTGACAGGATTACGAACGCCCGCATTTGCTGTTCGCAGATGCGGGCGTTTTTCCGTTTGATCAGGCTGCAAGCAGAGTGGATACAACTTATCTCAGTTCAGGAATTTCCCTTTCGAAACTGCCACCATCCTGGAAGACAATGGAGTTGATGTAAAAGCCGGCACTGTGCAGGCGGATAGTCACTTCCTGAAGGCTCCGGTTTTCCCAGAACCAGCCATGTATACCGGAGAAGAGGGCATGATAGGTGCCCTGGGCAGAGTTACTGTCACCAATTTCAAAGCTGGCGACATCTTCTTCTCCCGGTGTAGAGGGGTCAGCGTGAAAATCGTAGTACAGCTCTCCGTCGGCCTCCCAGCTGAAAACCATGGTGCTGCCCAGATCCATCAGGTATTTGTATTCGATGGACTGAAAGGGTTCCAGGATGAATTCACGATAATCGGTCTTGTGTTGAATTGACTGGTTTTCCAGGGGGTTTTCACCCGCCCTTGACAAGGCGGTCAAGCCCAGTAGCTCACCGCTGCCAAGTGGATCTGTGCCGAATTCGGCTGGAAGAATGAATGCAAGCAGCACAAAACCACTGATCAACACAGCAACAAGGGTAGCAATAGCCACCTGTTTGGGTGAGGCGTGAGCAGTACCTTCAGAATTTTTGGAATTCATAGAACCTCCAGAGATGTAACCGTCAGAATCAGTAAACCGGCAGCAGCAACCAGGCGCTGAGCTGGTAGGCGGTCAACAACAAGCCCCCGCTCATCAATGCTGTGTTGGTGATAAAAGCATGGCGTAAATAGCTGCTGCTGGCCCGCCAGTAGGTCAAGGCAATGAAAATCAGGGACAAGGCCAGTATCTGGCCTATTTCCACGCCTATATTGAAACTGATGATATTGGTGACCAGACCCTGGGCAGATAGCTCGAATTCCTGCAGTTTTGTAGCTAGTCCAAGACCATGAAACAGCCCGAAGATAAAAACTGCCAGGCGCGTATTCGGCCTGAATCTGCCCAGACCATCCAAAGCCCCCATGTTTTCAAGAGCCTTGTAAACCACGGACAGGCCGATGATGGCATCAATCAGATAGGCATTAACCTGCAGATTGGCCAGTACACCCAAAAGCAGGGTGATACTGTGGCCGACAGCGAACAGCGTGACGTACTGGATGACATGCACTGGTCGATAAAGGAAAAAGATGACACCGAACAGGAACAGCAGATGGTCATACCCGGTAACCATATGCTTGGCGCCGAGGTACATAAAAACCGTGGCTGCTGCTCCATCAATGTTCTGCACAAAACTGGCGTCATTGCCGTCAATTGTGTGCGCCGCTGTCAACGCGGGCAGCAAGAGCAGGAAAAAGAAAGTGGCAGCTAATTTCATCAGTTGGAAACAAAGCGCGAGATTTCAGTGTTGTAAGCCTGATGGCAGGCTGTGCAGACACTGTAAAGTTGAGCACCTGCCTGGAAGTAGGCTTCATTGTCGCGCTCGCTAACGGCCTGCATGGCAATTTCTCCGACATCGCTCATGGCCTGGGCATAGGTCAACCAGGTTTCCCGGCCCTGAGTTCGCTCGGGCAGCGCCAGCAGATTGCCCAGTTCCACGATCGTGGCAGATTGGCTGTAAACAAAATCCCAGCCTTCATCGGTGGTGGGATAGAGCTCCTCATAGCCGGCATCACTGAGAATCCAGCCAGCGGAACCCCACAAAGAGTCAGCGACAGGTTCGATAACCAGATTCATCAGGCTGGGTATATCGTTACTGGTATTGTAGATGGCCTCCGTGGCTGCCGGAGTCTCAGCCTGTTGTGGGGCCTGCCCACAGGCTGTCAGCAATAGCAAACCTGAGATCAACAGGAACCGGTACTGGCCGCGGGAGTGATCAGCTGAAATTGATAAACGTCTGGCAGAAAACATGGATGGCTCCTTTCGCTGCAAGGCGGCTCGATGCAAGTCGGCTTGCCAATATGGAATAATGGCTGCATTCTACAACAAATCAAGCAAAGGGGGTGTAGAGATGCGTTCGAGTCAGACTGGCGTTGCGGCAGGCCTGTTGTTCCTCGTATTGGCGTCGATAACTGCTGTCACCCTGGCTGCCGAGCGGGGTGCTGATACAGATCAGCAGGCCGATGGGCCGCCACGATTGCAGGTACTGCCTGTCCCGGACAATGGCATTCAGCCAAGACTGGTCCAGGCTGCCAACGGTGACATCCATTTGTTGTATTTTCGCAAGCGCATGGCTGACCGCAGAAATCGGGAAGGGGATCTATACTATCGCCAATTCAATTATCAGGATGGCAGCTGGGGCTTGCCTGTAAGAGTCTCTTCAGGCTCCTATGCCCATCTTGATGCCATTGGCCGGGCTGCCATGGCCATTGATGGTTCGGGACGTCTGCATGTGGTCTGGTATCAGGACCGCCCGCAACCCGCCTATTTCTATACCCGTTCAGATACACAAAGAACCCGCTTTGAACCGGCTCGAAGCATGGTCACAGAGAATCTGCTGGGGGTTGATGCGGGCGCAGATATTACTGCCAGCAAGGAACAAGTGGTGATCAGCTGGGCGGCCGGTGATCTGATGCATGAAGATCAGCGGGCCGTATTCATGCGGCGTTCTGATGATGGCGGCGCCAGCTTTGCCGTTGAGCAACGCATTTCCGATCCAGCCCTGGGGGCTTGTGCCTGTTGTTCGCTGGCGGTGGACTATCGGCAAGAGCATGAATTGCTGTTGGGTTATCGCTCAGCCATTGCCAACAGCGGTCGCCATATGCAGATAGCGATGCTGGACATGAGTGCGACCGATCCTGTGCCAGACTATCGGCCTTTGCATCCCTTGCAGCGCTGGGAATTGTCGGCCTGCCCGGTGACGACCAATGATCTGCTGAGCAGTGCTGATTATGGTACCTGGATGGTTTATGAGATGCAGAACAAGGTGCTTGTCCATCATCTGCCTGTACAGACCAATGCGCAAATGTTGCCGCCAGCGCCTTTTCAAGCGGCAGAGCCACTGAGCCAGACGCGACAGAAACACCCGGCTATCAGCCTCGATGCATCAGGACAGATGCTGGTGGCCTGGGGTGAAGGTATTGGTTATACCCGTGGGGGTGCGCTGAATCTGGCAGTATTCAATGCTCAGGGCAAGCGTCTGGATGTGCCTGTCCCTGAACTTGTGTTGCCGGATTTCAGCTTCCCGGCCGTGGCCAGCCTGCCGGATAATCAGTTCCTGCTGCTCTATTGATTCTGGTCTGGATGTGGTTTAGCTTTTCATTCGCAACCCTGCGATCGATCCAAGAGAATAAAAGACAGATGAGGTCTGGCCATGAACCGATACACCGCAATACTGTGCATTTTACTGACGCCGTTGTCTATCTCCGCCCCGGTAATGGCGCAGCAGGAGGGCTATGAGCCGCCACGCACACCTTCGGGCAAACCTGATTTCCAGGGCGTCTGGACCAATGCCTCCATCACCACGCTGCAACGCTCTGCGCGTTACCCGAATCTGGTGCTGTCCACTGATGAAGTAGCCAGGGTCACCGCCGAGCATCCGCAGAACGTTCGCCTGGCTACCGATGACAATTTGCAGCCGGGAGAGTTGCTGGATGGTTCCGACCTGGATATGGGGCGTGGCTACAATGCGTTCTGGATAGATCCGGGTACCAGCTTTGGTCTGGTAAGAGGTGAGTACCGCACTTCCTGGATTGTGGAGCCCGCTGATGGCCGGATTCCCTACTCGGAGCAGGGGCGTGAGGCCATGCAGGCGTTTCGCAGTGTGTTCAGTGGCAATGATGGGCCGGAAGGCCGGTCTCTGGGGGAGCGCTGTCTGATCGGTTTTGGTGGCACCGGCGGCCCGCCTATGCTCAATGTGCTCTACAACAATCATTACCGCATCGTACAGACCGATGACTATTTCATGATCATGGTGGAGATGAATCAGGATGCACGTATTATTCCCATTGACGGCGAGCATCGCCCCGCCGAACTGAAGCAATGGCTGGGCGACTCCATAGGCTGGTGGGAAGGCGATACCTTCGTGGTTGAGACTGTCAATCTGCATCCGCAACAGGCGGACAGGGGCCAGGTGGCCTTGTCTGATCAGGGCAAGGTAATAGAACGTTTCACGCGCTGGTCAGATGCACAGATTCTGTATGAATTCGAGATCGATGATCCACTGTACTATACGCAGCCCTGGCGTGGAGAAATGAGCTTCAATGCCGATGAGGACAGAATCTTTGAGTATGCCTGCCATGAGGGTAACTATGGTCTGCCAGGAATTCTTGCCGGCGAGCGCCGGGCCGAGATGGATGAGGCTGACAACCACTGACAACTGGGCTGATGGTGCCGGTGTTTTGAATGTTCATAGCTGTTGATGGTACCTTGCCCGCATGAAAACGGTATTACTTCCCATTGCCGCGCTGCTGCTTTCTGCCGCGTTGTTGTTGACCGGTCATGGCCTGCAGTTGACCCTGTTGCCCTTGAGCGCGGAAGCCTATGGCTTTTCAGCAGCGCAGATCGGCTTGACGGGCTCCACCTATTTTTCCGGTTTTGTTACCGGTTGTCTGCTCACTCCGTTCATTGTGCGCCGGGTTGGTCACATCCGTGCCTTTGCCGTGCTGGCCACGTCCTATTCCGCACTGGTGTTGCTGTATCATGAGCTGCCGTATCTGTTGCCCTGGCTGGCTATTCGTTTCTTTTCCGGTGTTGCCATCTCCGGGCTTTACATGGTTATCGAGAGCTGGTTGAGCGAGCGTTCCACGGCGCAGAATCGGGGTATGGTTCTGTCCATTTACGTCATGATCAATCTGAGTATGGTGACGGTTGGGCAACAACTGATCAACCTGGCCCCGATAGACAATCATCTCCTGTTTGTAGTGACAGCGGTTTTGCTCTCCCTGGCCATCATTCCGGTTTCGCTGACCCGGGAACTGGCTCCGGCACCAATCAGTAATGTCACTATCAATGTGCGCAAAGTCTGGCGATTGTCGAAAGTGGGCCTGGGTGGCGCCATCATTGCTGGTCTGGTAACCGGGGCGTTCTGGTCACTGGGGCCGCTTTATGCCAGAGGAATGGGTCTGGATGGTTTTGACCTGACCTTTTTCCTCGGTATTGTCGTTATTGGTGGAGCTGTTTTTCAGCTCCCCCTGGGCCGCCTTTCGGATCATTATGATCGGCGGTTGATCGTTTTTTTTACCGCGCTCAGTGGAACAGTCCTCTCCTTGTTGCTGGTGGTGCTGCCGTTGCTGACCACATGGTCCCTGCTGTTGCCCGCCTTTCTCTGGGGTGGAAGTGTGATGACCCTGTATGCCATCTGTCTGGCGCATGCCAATGACCGTGCCGCACCGGAAGATTTTGTCATGGTGGGCAGTGTCATGCTGCTGAGCATGGGTCTGTTCTCGGCGATCGGCTCCTACCTGGCTTCGATGCTGATGGAACTGGCGGGCCCGCAAGGTCTGTTTGTTTTTTCGGCGGTGTGTCTGCTGGTTTTCGCCCTGGCAATTGCTGCCCGCCGACGTATCCATGTGTTGCCGATACAGGATGAAACCGAACCTTTCCGTCCGGTAACGGAAACCCTCACTCCTGTGGCACTTGAACTGGACCCTCGGACAGAAAGCGAAAGTTGAATCCTGAGCTTCCTTGATCTGAAACAATATCCCCGAAGCTATGGTTTGCTAATCTAAATGAGATCAATTATCATTTGAGCCCAATGATCGACTAAATTGGTCCACCGAGGAGTTGTTAAGCATGGGTACCCCTATCAAATCCGCATTTCATACCTGTCTGCTGGCAGGCTTGCTGGCAGCAGGACTGGTGCCAGCCAGTAACGCCGATGAGGTCAATATCTATTCGGCCCGCGAAGAGAACCTGATCAAACCGATACTCGACCGCTACAGTGAGCGCACCGGCACCAAGGTCAATCTGATCACAGGTGGGGCGGATGAGCTGATCAAACGGCTGGAACTGGAAGGCATGAACTCCCCAGCCGACTTATTGCTTACCGTTGATGTCGGGCGCTTGTTGCGGGCTCAGCAGGCTGGTCTGCTGCAGCCGGTATCTTCCCCCGTGCTCGAGGAACAGATTCCAGCCCGGTATCGTGATTCAAACGGACACTGGTTTGCCATGTCGCTGAGATCACGGGTTATCATCTATGATCGGGAGCGGGTGGACCCTGCCCAGCTTTCCACATATGAAGCTCTGGCCGACCCGCGCTGGCGTGGCAAGATCTGTGTGCGCTCTTCCAGCAATATCTATAACCAGTCCCTGACTGCAGCGATGCTCAGCCATAATGGTCCAGAGGCTACCCTGCAGTGGGCACAGGGCCTGGTCGCCAATTTCGGGCGTAATCCGCAAGGTGGGGATCGGGATCAGATCAGCGCCATCGCGGTGGGCCAGTGTGAGCTGGCTCTGGTGAATACTTACTATCTTGCCGGCATGCTCAATTCAGAAGTGGGAGACCAGCGGGCGACAGCTGAGAAGGTGGCCGTGTTCTGGCCCAACCAGAATGGTCGTGGTGCGCATATCAACATCAGCGGCGCCGGGCTGACCAAGGCTGCAAAAAATGTTGAAGCGACCATCAAGCTGATGGAGTTTCTGGTCAGCGATGAGGCGCAAAGCTGGTATGCCGAGGTCAACAACGAATTTCCGGTGCGCAGTGATGTCCCTGCCAGTGCGGTATTGCAATCCTGGGGCAAGTTCAAGGCCGATGATATTGCGCTGGAGGAACTGGGTCTGCATAATGCCGAAGCAGTCCGGATCATGGACAGGGCAGGATGGAAATAGTTTGAGTACCCCGCATGAATAAGCGTGTAAACGACGCCCCGCAAGGGGCGTTGTTGTCTGTGAAGTCCCGGCAGTTGCAGTTTTCGGTCAGTATCGGAATTGTTCTGCTTTGTCTGCTGTTCAGTATTCCTGTGCTGACCATTCTGTCATCGCTTGGCAGCAGCAGCGATGGCGTCTGGCAACATTTGCTGGACACCCTGTTGTTCGATTATGTGACCGATTCTGCCATGTTGATGCTGGGTGTGGGCCTGCTGGTACTGGTGCTGGGTGTCGGACCAGCCTGGCTGGTCACCATGACCCGTTTCCCGGGCAGCAGGATTCTGGAGTGGGCGCTGGTGCTGCCAATGGCCATGCCGGCTTACATCATCGCCTACACCTACACGGGTATGCTGGATGTGGCCGGGCCAGCGCAGGAAACCCTGCGCAATGCGTTCTCGCTGCGTTACGGGGAGTACTGGTTTCCACAGATACGCTCGCTGGGCGGGGCGGTCACCATGCTGGCCCTGGTGCTTTACCCCTATGTCTACCTGCTTTCGCGCATGGCCTTTCTGGAGCAATCGGTGTGCGTGCTGGAGGTCTCCCGCACCCTGGGGGCCAGTCCCACGCGGGCTTTTTTCCGGGTCGCCATCCCGCTGGCCCGGCCGGCCATCATCGCGGGATTGTCACTGGTCTTGATGGAAACCCTGGCTGATTACGGCACAGTGCAGTATTTCGGTGTGTCAGCCTTCACCACCGGTATTTTTCGCACCTGGTTTGGCCTGGGCAGCAGTGTGGCGGCAGCCCAGCTGGCTGCGGTACTGATGGGGTTCATCCTGGTGCTGATACTGCTGGAGCAGTGGTCGCGCAAACAATCGAAGTACCACCATACCAGCAACAAATATACGCGTCTGCCGCGAGTACAGCTACAGGGTTGGCGCAAGCTGGCAGCACTGCTGTATTGCACCCTGCCGGTGCTGTTGGGTTTTGCCATTCCCGTAACTCAGTTGCTGTTGTGGTCAGTGGAAACCTGGGAGCTGGTGAACAAGGCTGATTTTCTGGCATTGACCCTCAACAGCGTCAGGCTGGCCGGCATGGCGGCAGTCATAGCCCTGGCGCTGGGCCTGTTCATTGTCTATTGTCGGCGGCTGCGGCCAGACTGGTTCATGCGGGGAGCTTTCCGTATTCTGGGCCTGGGCTATGCCATCCCGGGAACGGTCATAGCAGTCGGTGTCCTGATTCCCTTTGCCTGGTTTGACAATACCCTGGATGGGATCATGCGTGCTCAGTTCAACTTCGCCACGGGTCTGCTGCTCAGTGGCACCCTGGTGGCTGTACTGTTTGCCTACACGGCCAGGTTCCTGCCGGTAGCGATGAATACGCTGGATGCGGGACTGGGCAAGATCAAACCCAGCATGGATGATGCCGGACGTTCGCTGGGTTTGAAACCACTGGCGATTCTGCGCCGGGTGCATATGCCCATCCTGCGCAGCAGCCTGCTGACCGCGGCATTGATGGTGTTTGTGGATGTGCTGAAAGAGCTACCTGCCACCTTGATTTTGCGTCCTTTCAATTTCAACACCCTGGCCATCCGCACCTATGAGCTGGCCAATCAGGAACGACTGGCCGAGGCATCCAGTTCGGCCCTGATGATTGTCCTGGCTGGTATCATTCCGGTTATTATCCTCAGCCTGACCATATCCCGCTCGAGACCTGGTTATGACACACACGCTTGAACTCAAGAATGTATCCGTGGCCTTGGAAGGGAACCGGATTGTCGAAGCTGTCGATCTGCGCCTGGAGAAAGGCGTTATCGGCTGTCTGCTGGGCCCCAGCGGTTGCGGCAAGACCACCCTGTTGCGTGCCATTGCCGGGTTCGAACCCATATGGTCGGGTCAGATATGGCTGGACTCCCGGTTGATCAGTAATCCCACCCGGCAGTTGCCGGTCGAGCAGCGGCAGATTGGCATGGTCTTCCAGGACTATGCCCTGTTTCCGCATTTGAGTGTTATCGACAATATTCAATTCGGGATTCGTCACCTGGGCAATGCCGAGCGCAGAAAGCGGGTGGAACAACTGGCTGAGATGCTGAAAATTGACGATCTGCTGCAAGCTTACCCACATCGTCTTTCCGGTGGGCAGCAACAACGGGTGGCCATTGCCCGAGCGATGGCACCGCGTCCCCAGGTCTTGCTGCTGGACGAACCCTTTGCCAGCCTGGATGTGGAGTTGCGTGAACAGATAGCCCGGGAGATACGCCAGGTTCTCAAGCAGGATGGCATTACGGCGATCCTGGTCAGCCACAATCAGTATGAAGCCTTTGCCATGGCCGATGAGATCGGGGTGATGCGTGCGGGTGAGTTGCTGCAGTGGAATACGGCCTTCAATCTGTATCACAAACCGGCCTGTGCCTATGTGGCCGATTTTGTCGGTGAAGGCAGGTTTCTGGCAGGCGTGGTCAATGCCGATAAGAGTGTGCAGACCGAACTGGGCAGCCTGGTGCCGGACAGCGAGCATGGCTTCCCAGCAGGTAGCCAGGTTGCCGTGCTGGTGCGGCCGGATGATGTCATCCACGACGAGCAGGGGACTGCTCAGGCGATATTGGTGGACAAGGCTTTCCGGGGTGCCGAGTATATTTATACCCTGAGCCTGCCCAGTGGCGCCCGGATTCTCAGTCTGGTACCCAGTCATCATCAACACCAGGCGGGTGAAACGCTGGGGATTCGGCTGAACATGGATCACCTGGTACTGTTTCCACGGGATCAGCAGCAGATGATCCGGCAGGATATTGTGGGCGTGTAAATGGTTCGGTCATGCTGCCTTCGCAGCGGGCTGAGGGTGTGGGGTGTTGAGGCTGAACGACGCCCTGTTTGCCGCACCGGACGGGCGCTGTCATGTTCAGTCTAGTCAATATTGCAGTGACTCAATCCCAAAGTGGGTGGTTGCGAGGCGAATCCAAACGGGGCTGCCTGTTTTAGCGCGTTCATGCCAAACAAGTTACGACCGCCCTGTTTTGGTGCCGCCACCTCGATGGGGCCGAGATTGCAGTGCTCGCCAAGCCAGAATTCTTCCACCAGAAAAATATCCAATATTTCCGCGCGCCCATTGGCAAGACGAGCTGCCACACTGCGTATTTTCCTGACATGAGTTGTCTTGCGAATTTTATTCAACAGCTCAGCTTCGACAGTGACCATGCTGGCACCCGTATCTACCAGAAACAGACCCTGTACCCCGCCCAGGTTTGCTTCGATTTCAAAGGCACCTGTTTGATTGCTGATGAGGGGAAACAGATGGGGGTAAAAGCTGCTCATACCAGGCAATAATTCCGCATGCGGTAGACTTGACCAGCTCCATAAACAGATTGCTCCCAGCAGGGGGGGAAGTTTCCTGGAATATCGCTTAAGGTAAAAATACAAAGAAAACATGGGGGATCATTACAATCAGTTTATTTCCTATCCAGGGAGCAAAAATCACGCCAAACTCAATATGTTGAATTTAAACAGTTTATCCTCGCGATTGAGGCGATAAGCGCATCAATACGGGGCGTTGTGCACTGTTTTTGTGCAAAATCAGGATATAAGACCATCCTGATTGGCGCAGCTTTAAGGGCAATGCTCGCTGACAGGGTGACCTGGCTGTGATAGGTTTTAACTATGATGAAATCTTTTATTTCTGATAAGAATCCACTCCTAAAGTTAGTAGACTTGATTTGAGATTTTAGGCTGACATTGGTGATATCTGCTTGTTGAGGACCACAATATGATTCGCATTTTCATGATCGCAGGCATGTCTGCGGCACTCTTGCTGACTGCCGCACCCGCTGTTACAGCAGCCGCTGACGAGAAGGCTCTCGTCGGAGTCTGGGAGGTAAAACGCCTAGGCTCTCCCCCGTTCAAACGTGTGTTCAGGGAACTCCCTGCGACAGATATCGCTGCGCTGGAAATAGAGCCAGGACAGGTAGAGACCCAGGTCGTCTGGCAAGCAGATTTCTCCGGTCGCCCCCCGTTCAAGCGAAGATTTCGAGAAGTCTCTGTCATAGATATCGCCAGTATTGAGATCAGCAGCGAAACGGAAGTGGATGCAAGCAAACCTCGACGACCAAAAACCTACTTCAAGCGACATCGGTAATCCTGAAAGATTAATCCCAGTTCGACTCTGTAAAGGAAGGGCGGTTCGATGCAGTCAGGAAACGATGGCAGACCCAGGGAATTTGCCCGCATGTGGGACACCATGCAGCAGGAAGGCTACTTCGATAAACATGCCCACTATGCTGATTATTTCGGTGCTGCGTTGACCGAAGAAGAAAAGGCTTTGGACAGACATGTCTTGGCGCTGGATTTCAAGGGCGACCGCGTTGAGTTTCCCATGGGATATTCCGAAGCACTGGAGCGCAGTGTCAAGCGCACGGAACATGACTGGCTGCCGCGTATGTTTAATCTGCCCACCCACGGTGCAGCGCTGGATCTGGGTTGCGGCTTCGGCAGGTCTCTGGCATGGATGGCACAGGTCTACGACACGGTTGTTGGCTGCGACATCTCGGCATCTCTGATTGAAAAAACGCGCGAAAAATTTGCTGCAACCGAGCATGTTTCCCTCTACGTGAACGGTGCCGATACGCTCCCGGTTGAGCTTGGCGAACAGCTGTTTTCAGTCATTTACTGTTTTACGGTATTCCAGCACATTCCTCGCCCTTTCACACAAACGCTATTGAGTGATTGTGCAAACCGACTGAGCGCTGACGGCTGTGTTGTGTTCAATTTGTTGACAGGCATCAACGATGCAGTGGATCAGGGCGAGGAGCACACCGAGTGGGCTATCGGGTATACGCGGCAGCAGGCAGACGCATTGCTGCATGCCTGCAACCTGAAAGCGGATCGCATCGTGCAGTGGTATGCATCCGACACGGCCGCAGGATGGCTATGGATTCAAGCGTCACGTTGCCATGGCTCGCATCTGCCTGATTCTTGACTGCCATGGCATGGCCACATCACTCAAAGTGGTTCAATCAAGCGTGCAATTTAACGCTCGCTTCAAGTGCGCGGTGCAACCGCGTCACTTTGCAAGCTTGTTAGCAGTCAACTCGCCAGTGCTACGCAGCATGGTTGCTGTGGTGGGAGCTGTGTTTTAGCAAACTTTCTGCAGGAATCGAAAATGTCTCGTGCAGCCCTTCAATCATGCGCAGAGTCAGAGGTCGTTTTCGGGCCAGGATTTCATAAACGCGATTCTTTCGCCCAATAATTGGAACAAGATCCTCTACGGTAAGGCCTTGCTGTTCCATTCGAAACTTGATGGCTTCGACCGGATCGGGGAAAGTCATCGGATAATGTTCTCGTTCGTAAGCTTCTACAAGCGTTACAAGTACATCAAGCCTATCCCCTTCGGGTGAGTCAGCTTCAGCAGACATGAGGCCCTCAATTTCTTTCAAGGTAGCCTCATAATCAGCTTCTGTTTTAATCGGACGAATTTCCATTGGACACCTCAAATTGTCTGAGCATCAATTTCATCATATTGCCTGTGCGTTCCGATGAAACGGATATAGACGACGCGGTAAGCGTAATTAATCCAAACCACGACTCGATACTTGTTCCCAGCGATGTTAAAAATGACACGACCATCGCGCAAGACACTGGCGCTTGAGAATTGCGCCTTTACCTCATTGGGAGTGGACCAATCGGCCTTCAGGGTCTCTCGATACCAAGCCATTCCCGGCTCGATGGAGTCCGCATAGGAAGGCGAGCTCTCCCAGAATTTCCTCAGCGTTGATAGAGCGATAATACGCATAACTGCAGCTTAGTCCCATTTTGGGAATTTTACAACCCTGACGATGCGAGACGGCAGCTTTTGGCTGCCAACAGTTACGGGTTCAAGGCAAATAATCGGCGCAGTGCAAGAATCACATTTTTCCGATCAGTTTTCCCCAATTGCCCCGCCTTTCTGATCACCAGCCGCTCATCAAGCGTAAACAGCTTCATCCGCACCGTCGAGGCAGAGGGCAGACCGGCTGAATCCAGTTCTTTGATTTCAACATCCAAAGGCCAGTCAGAGTTCCTGGCGCTGGTGATCATCGCCAATACCGAATGCCCCGACTGCTTATTGAAGACTGCGGCCTCAGATAGCACCAGGGCAGGACGCCGTTTTGCGGTTGACCGGTCAGTGAAGGGGAACGGCACCACCACCACATCAAAAGGGTCAAAGGTCACGATAGGCTTCCTCGTCGGCCTCCGAGACCCACTCATTCAAGGTGCCTTCTACACTTTGGGCAAAAGCCATGTCCACGGGGTGCGCCTTGCGGATATGGACGCCTTTTTCTTCAATATCAAAAACAATCACGTCGCCCGCTTGCAGATGGAGCCGTTGGCGCACCTGCGCAGGAATCGTTGCCTGATACTTGCTTGTCAGTTTGCTGGTCGCTGTTTTCATGATTGCACCCCTTTCGATGGTTTGGTAATACTAGCATTACCCATTACCTCGCTCAACGTCTACTTGCTCATTGTCGCAGCGGAATAAAAACCTGGTTCATTGCGCAGCACCTGCCAACTCAATAAATCAATTCAAAAAACACTTGCCTTGTTACTGTGCGGCACCTAGTATACGTTACTGTGCAATACACAGTATGCGTCACACAGTATAGGAATCCTGATCATGACATCCGCACAACTGGACAAAATGCGACTGGAGCTGCGCCGCGGTGTGTTGGTGCTGGCGGTGCTCGCCTCATTGAAACAACCGCACTACGGCTATTCGCTGCGCAAACAATTGCAGGACGGTGGCATCGACATTGATGAAGGCACGCTGTATCCGCTGATTCGTCGGCTCGCCGAACAAGGCTTGCTCGACAGTGAGTGGCAGCAGGGAGAGGGCCGGGAACGTCGCTATTACCAGATATCCGAACTGGGCGCAGAACTGCTGTTGCAGTTGCGTGATGAATGGCAGCAATTGAATGGCGCATTGAGCCAATTGCTGGCAACGACTACAAAGGAGACGAAGCAATGAATCTAGTACAACGTTATATCGCCGCAGTGCAACGCGAATTACCCGAAGCCAAGCGAGAGGAAATCGGGCGCGAGCTCAATGCCAACATCATGGATCAATTGGACGCCCTGAGGGAGCAGCAGGGCAACCTGGAAGATGCGCACATTGCCACAGTGCTCAAGCAAATGGGACATCCACGCACGGTAGCCCAGCAGTTTGTTCCTCCACAAGCGCTGATCAGTCCAGGGTATATGTCTCTCTACAGGCATACCTTGTTCATGGTACTCGGTATTCTGTTCCTGCTTCAGGTAGCCGGTACAACAGTGGAATGGCTGTCCAGCAGTCAGATGGGTTTGTTCCAGTACCTGAGGAGTTTGGCCAATGGTTTTCTGGAAGATGCGATGTTCGCATTCAGCACCATTACGCTTGGTTTTTGGGTAATGTCCCGCCAGCAGCCGAACCGGCAGGCCAGCTGCGAACAGGACTGGCAGCCGGAACAATTACCCGATGCGGGGCCAGGCTGGCAACATATCTCCTTGCAGGATGTATTCACCGATCTGGCAACTTATTTGTTCCTGCTTGTCATTATCTGGTATCCGCTGTGGCTATCACCGGAACAGCTAGCCAATAGCCGCTTGATCTTCAACGACAGCTTTTATGAATTCCTGCGCTGGGCAAGCCCGCTGGTGCTGTTCGGTATCGTATTCAGCCTGCTGCAATTGCGCCGCCGCTTTTGGAATCGCGCACTGCTGGGAGCGAATATTGTACTTAACAGTTTGTTTGTACTTGTTATCTTGCTGCTGGCGACGAATGGGCCTTACTTGCAGGAGAATATCGAGCAGTGGCGCGGTGTGTTTGAACCCGGCAAACTTGAACGCAGTGTGATGATAACGCTGGTGATCATCGCAATGTTTCCACTTTGGGAAGTTGGCAGGGATCTTATCCGGTTTAACAAGTTGCGTTAGTGGGGTTGGGCAACAGCTGTTCTGTGCCCCCAGAATTCACCGTCTGGGGGGTATTGGACTCTAAATCACGCTGCTACTCAATTACGGGTTGACGTCGAGCCTTTTCCCTTTTCCGGGTAGGACCTTTAACTCTTACAGGCCATTCCCTTGGCTCGGGCCATTTAAGTCTCTCCGACAATAGCCCGTGACATTCCAGTCCGGAGTCTGATAGATTTCCAACGATTTAGAACGAGTTTGTTTTACTACACTAAATGCCAACGCCATGACAACCGAACTCTGGGGCACCGCCGAACAAGTTACACATGACAGAATCCAATCGCATCGAATACAAGCAGGAACTCAGCGACGGCCTTGAGCGGGAGGTGGTTGCCTTCCTCAATTATCACGACGGCGGCGTCATCTACATCGGTATCGACAAGCATGGCCAAACCCTTGGTGTTCGCGATGCCGATGCCCTGCAACTGACGATCAAAGACCGGATAAAGCACAATATTCAACCCTCTGCGTTGGGGCTGTTCGATGTGATCCTGGAACAACGTGACGACAAGCCAGTCATCAAGATCATTCTTGCCAGTGGCACGGAAAAGCCGTATTACCTGCGCAAATATGGCATGTCGGAAAGGGGCTGCTTCATGCGTCTTGGCAGCGCCAGCGAACCCATGCCGCCAGCCATGATCGAGGAACTGTTCGCCCGCCGCACCCGCAACTCACTGACACGCATCCGCTCACCCCGCCAGGACCTCAGCTTTGCCCAACTGAGAATTTACTACGAAGAGGCGGGGCTGGCCCTCAACGACAAGTTCGCCGCCAACCTGGAGCTGCTTACCGAAGACGGCGATTACAACTACGCTGCCTATCTGCTTGCCGATGAGAACGGCAATTCCACCCAGGTTGCCAAGTACGCAGGCAATGACCGCGTCGACCTGATCGACAGCAAGGAATATGGCTACTGCTGCCTGGTGAAAACCTGCAAGAGAGTGCTGGAACGACTCGAAGATGTGGAAAACCGTGTCCGCACCCGGATCACACCACGGGAACGCATCGACAATCCGCTGTGGAACCCGGTGGCACTGCGCGAGGCGGTCATCAACGCCATTATTCACAACAACTACAGCACCGAACTGGTACCCAAATTCGAGATATTCAACGACCGCCTGGAAATCACCTCAGCCGGTACCATCCACCCTGGTAAGGAACAAGAGGACTTTTTCTCCGGGTACTCCATGCCTCGCAACAAGACACTGATGCGCGTATTTAAGGACCTGGGTATGGTTGAATACCTTGGTTCCGGTATGCCGCGGATTCTCAAGGTCTATCCGCGGGAGACATTTACCTTCTCTGCCCATTTCATTCGGCTCAGCATGCCCATGTTTGACGCCATCCACATGACAGGGCAAGTCACAGGGCAAGTCACAGGGCAAGTCACAGGGCAAGTCACTGAACAGGTACAAAAACTCCTGCAAGCTACTCAGGGAGAGTTAAGCCGCGGCGCACTGATGCAATCCCTTGGCCTTGCCTCCAGGGATAACTTCGAAAAACTCTATCTGCGGCCAGCCTTGGAAGCAAAATTGCTGGAGATGACTATCCCAGACAAACCGCAAAGTCGTTTGCAAAAGTATTGCCTGACCAAAAAAGGCAGTGAACTACAAACTCAACTCAAACAAAACAACCCGGGAAACGGAAAAGACCTACACCAGAGCAATCGCACCGTAAATGGCGAAAATAAAACGGAGCAGGGCACATGACGCCAAACCCCAAATCCCGACTTTACGAGCCAGACCTTGGGTGCTATTTTGTCGGGCATGCCCCAGACTGCCAGTTATATCAAGTACAGCTTATGAGTTATGAGAACAAACTGAAAAAAGCACGGGAGATAGTCGAACTTATCGGCGCAGGAAAGCCGGCAGGTTTCGGAAAAGCTCCGTCCAGGGAATTTGCTGATATACAAAAGAGGCGTAATCAACAACTGTTTGATCTTCAGGTCGAGTTGCGTGCGAAATACATGAGCGATGAACAACTGGATGCGCTATTAAAGTTCTACAAGAGTGAGATGGGGATATCAATTATAAAAACCAATGAGATCATCAACAGTGAATTTCGTGAGCTCTTCCTCCAGCGAATGACTTCTAATCATCAGGGCAAGGATGGTTCGGTATGGATGCAGCCCAAGGCGTAGAGCAGAGCAAATTACACCAGCGCCGTCGCAAAGGTATCCAGCAGGCGACCCCAGGCGCGCTCAGCCAGAGCCTGGTTGTAGACCGGGAAATCCGGCACCGTCCAGCCGTGCAAGGCATCCGCGTAGACTTCGATCTCAGCCGGCACACCAGCCGCCGCACAGGCATTGCGCAGCGTGGTCTTGACCTCCAGATCCCGGGCATCATCATTCTCGGCAATCGCAATCAGAAGGCGTGCATCCATATTCGGAATGCCCAGATGGGGGCTGTCCGGGTTCTGTGTGGCCAGGTTGACACCGTGGAAGGTAGCGCCAGCGCCAACACGGGCCGGGAAGCTGGACACCGTGCGCAACACCTGCGGCCCACCCATGCAGTAACCCACTGAGCCGATCTTGCGGCGGGTATCCACTGCCGCCTGTTGATCGATCCAGGCCAGAAATGCGCCGGCGTCGCTGATGTCGGACTGTGCCGTCAGCGAGGCCATCATGGGACGGACGATGCCTGCGATTTCAGGGTCGGCGAAAGAGGCGCCATCCGGGATGACGGGTGCCTTGGCAATGCGGTAGAAGGGGTTCACCACCAGCACCGAGTAACCGGCCTGGGCCAGGCGCTTGCCCATGGCGAGGGAGGCAGGGCGCAGGCCGAGGATATCCGGCCACATCAGGACAGCCGGGTGGCTGCCGCTGGCGGGATGAACAAAATAGCAATCCGCGCTGCCATCAGGAGTTTGAATCCTTACCTCACTCTCCATCACGTCCTGCGCGTTGGCCAGTGGTGGCAGCAACATGGCAATGGCGGTGGTGATGCCAAGCCTGGCAAACTGGCGGCGGTTGAGCGAGGCCATCTTGAGCATGTATTCGTTTTCTTCGGGACTGTGGTTGTCGCACATTGTTTTTGTTCTCCTGACTCGAGTGAGGTTATTGGAAGGTTGCGAGTTGGGCTGAATGCCGGACATCCAGCCGGATGGCAGATAGTGTAGGAGCAATTCAGGACAAAGGACAGGAAGCGGGCGAATTTTATTGCGAGAAGCAGGGAGACGCTCAGGCCAACTGCACGCCGTTGGGTACAGGCGAATCCGGCACGGCCAGCACGACAGCACCATCGTCACGATGGAAGCCGGTAACCAGGCATTCCGACATGAAAGGGCCAATTTGCTTGCGAGGGAAGTTCACCACGGCCACCACCTGTTTGCCCAGCAGGGACTCGGGGCTGTACAGGTCGGTAATCTGCGCACTGGACCGGCGCATGCCGATTGATGCACCGAAATCCAGAGTCAGCTTGTGGGCGGGTTTACGTGCCTCCGGGAAAGGGTCTACTGCGACGATCGTGCCCACGCGCAATTCCACTTTCTGAAAATCAGCCCATTCGATCAAATCCATTGCTGCCTCGCCATTGCCGGTGTGGGCTCGACAGTATACGCAATCAGGAGCATGTGCAGTAGCGCTGCTCTATTTGGCAGCACACACTACTGGCGGGTGAATGATTCAGAGTTCCTGGCGCTGCCGTCAGGGTTATAGGATTCGAGGTTCATCTGGGGACCACCGGGTCCAAATGGCCACTTCAAACTGACAAAGCCGTTGAAACCCCCGCTGGTGACCAGCCCCCCGGTGATGACGAAGTTCTTGGCCAGACCAACGGCTGTCCATTCGCAGGAACCTTCGCCCGAGGACATCAGGCTGTAGAGGTTATCGCCATACTTGGGTGACTTGCCCAGACTCTTGACCTCAAGAGTGCAGCCGCCACGGCCATTTTCGCCATCCGGTGAAGCATAGACCCCTTCAATCATTGTCTGGGCCTGCAGGGAAACAGAAAAGATCAGGCCGGCAAACAGAGCCGGGACAGTTTTCAGGTACTGATTCATGGATGCTACCTCCGCGGTGACAAAGCAATGTCACCGATTCTAGGAGGTCTGCCAGTGAGAATATTGATGCAGATCAAACCGGGTTTGCAGAGCAGGGGATCAGTTTTTACCGGCGGGATCGACCAGGAAATTTTCCAGACTTTCACCCGTCAGTTTGCGGATCTGGGAGAAGACAAACCAGATGGCCAGCAACAGGATGATCATGCTGGGTATGGCAATGACCGGATAACTGAGTGCAGTCATTTTACCCAGTTCTTCACTGAACTCTGTAGTGCCAGGTGCGCTGACCAGGATTACCCTGGCGAGCACAAAATTCAGAAAGGAGGAAAAGAAGAAAGAGCTGGCGACGATCAGGGAGGCCTGGCCCAGCCGTTTTTCGAAGCGCAGCACATTATCATGCTGTTTCAAGGCCGCATACAGCTCATCAACCCGAACCAGTTGGGCGTTCAGGATCAGCGTCTTGACCAGGGGAAAACGGGTTTTCTGGGTTACCAGCACAGCGATACCGATAAGCCCCGGTATTGCTGCCTCCTTGATGGCGATGTATTGCGGATCCAGCTGCAGCAGACTGATACCGCCGGTCAGGAACACACTGATCACGCCGAGCACGGAGAAGGCATTGATCTTGCCGGACTGGCGCAGATCCCACAGTCCGTAGCCAATGGGGAAGGCCAGAGCGATGACGATACTCAGCGAAGGGCCCAGATTGTCCTCGCCGCTCAATCTGCTGAGAATCAGTACCGGAATGATGATATTGAATGCCAGATTGCCCAGGAAACCGCCCTTGACCGGCGGGTGACCCTGGCTGGCAGCCTTGTTGCCTGCCGCTTTGTCGATACTGCTTTCATTCATGGTTACGATACTGCCTGTAGCTTCAGGGGAATTTGCCAGTGTTGAGAATGTTGATATCCGGTTGGGTGCAATCAAAACAGATAGGTCAGAGTATACGAGATTCTTCTCGATTTTCCCATGAGACCGGATGCCATGAGACCAGCTGTCACAGGACTGTCGTTATGCGGCATTATATTACTGTCGAAAAGTCGATGTTTTAAATATCCTGCAGATGATTTGGAGCCTAACCATGTCCTCATTTCAGTTTCGAGTCAACCGTCGCCGTTTTCTGACCGCCGTCACCGCCAGCCTTGGTTCGCTGGCTTTGCGTGGCTATCCTGTGCTGGCCGATGCCGCCGCCCATTTTACCCATGGCGTTGCCAGTGGTGACCCGCTGAGTGATCGCGTCATTCTGTGGACACGGGTATTGCCCGGCAGCGGGCAGCTGGAGAGCATCCAGGTAAGCTGGGAAGTGGCCGCCGATGAGCAGTTCAGGACACTTGTGGCCAGTGGGTCGAGCAGTACCGATCAGCAGCGAGATTACACCGTCAAGATCGACGCGGCCGGACTGCTGCCTGCGCGTCAGTATTACTACCGGTTTACAGCCAACGGGGTGCACAGTCCGACGGGCCGGACCCGGACGCTTGCCGACAGTGGTCAGGCGAGTGTGCGTCTGGCCGTTGTATCCTGTTCCAATTATCCGCAAGGGTATTTTCATGTCTATAAGGAACTGGCTGTCCGGCAGTTCGATGCGGTAGTACACCTGGGCGATTATATCTATGAGTATGCTGAAGGCGGTTATGCCAACCCGGAAGTGCTGGCGCAGGGGCGGCATGTCGAACCGGCGCATGAAATCATCACCCTGGAAGACTATCGGCTGCGCTATGGGCTGTACCGCAGTGATCCCGACCTGCAGGCTGTGCATCAGGCTCATCCGTTCATCTGCACCTGGGATGATCATGAGATTAGCAATAACACCTGGATTGACGGCGCTGAAAATCATAACGCGGGAGAGGGTGAGTTTGCTGCACGACGGCTGGCAGCCATTCGTGCCTTCCATGAGTGGTTGCCGATACGGGAACAGTCCATGCTGACCGAAGGCAGGATCTATCGCAGTTTTGAATTCGGTGATCTGGCCTCATTGATCATGCTCGACACCCGTTTGATCGGGCGCGATGAGCAGCTCTCGGCAAGCATGAACCTGGATGAGCTGCGTGCTGGCCTGGCCGATGAGCAACGGACGATTATGGGGGCAGCACAGGAACAGTGGCTGGAAAACGAGCTGAAACGCTCCGCCCAGGCAAGCAAGCCCTGGCAGATCATTGGACAACAGGTGCTGATGGGGAAGCTGTTCGTGCCGCAGATAGCCGATGAGGAGTTTGACCCGGCGCAACGTCAGGCCATACTTGACGGGCGTTATGGCCTGTTGCGGGAGCGGGGCCAGCAGGGCCTGGCCTTGAATATGGATGCCTGGGATGGCTATCCGGCCAATCGGGAGCGTGTACTCAATGCCTTCCGGGAATATGCCAACAATGCCGTGGTACTGGCCGGGGATACCCACAGTTCCTGGGCCTTTGATCTGGCAGCAGAGTCCGGTGAGCCGGTAGCTGTCGAGTTCGGTACGCCCAGCGTGACCTCGCCCGGGTTCGAGAATTTCCTGCCGATACCGCAGGATCGTCTACAGCAGGCAACCCTGCAGGCGAGCCCGGAGCTGAAATACTTCAAGGCTGACGGTCGCGGCTGGGTGGAGTTGCTGGTCAATGCAGAACGCGTCCAAGCCAGTTACCAGTTTGTCTCTACGGTACAGGCGCGCGATTATGAGCTGGTATCAGGTGCCAGGCTGATCAGTCTTGCCGGTGAGCCGGGATTGCGTGAGGCTCCTTAGGGACGCTTTGAATGAGGTTCCCTGGCTCAGTCTGTCAGGCCCTGGCTGGTGGATGAAGCAGCAATGCTGCTGTCCTCGGTATTGTCACAAAGCCCTACCCAGCGCGCTGTACGCCAGCATCGGGATTTTTCACTTTTTTTTTCATCACGTTTATCCGCTTCTTCTTTCGCTGCCTGCTCAGCCAGCTCACGGGCAGCCGACTTGGCGGTGAGATCAGCAATCAGTCCATAAACCAGTTGAGGTTTGACGACAGGCGGCATCGGGCAGGACAGTGCCTGCCGCAGCCCTTTGAGATAGGCCCGGCGGATCACCCCAGAGGCAATGGTGCGATCCAGCAGTTCGGAGTGGCTTTCCGCACCAGACAAGAGCCGGATCCAACTGCGAAATGGGATCAGACCTCTGACGGCTCGCTCCAGAGCATCAGAGCTGTAGTCTCCAACGGTGTCCGTGCCGCGTTCCCACAGGCTTTCGTCCAAATCTACCCTGGGAGCATCGACATCAGGTCCCAGCGCCTGATCCAGGACAGCTACATAGGCATTGATATGGTCGCAGCTGGTATCGACAGGCAACTCATAGGGCCCAAGGTGAGAATCCTCCAGTATCAGGGGAATTTTGGGCCGGATTATATTGAAATCATTGAGCGGAATGCTTGCGGTTTCTATGATTTCGTGTTGTTGGGAGGCGCAGGCGCTCAGCAGTGACAGCGACAATACCAGGGATACTTGTCGGATATTTCGGCCGCTTGCCCGCACGGGTAATTTTGCGCAGGCCAGTAGCTGGCCTGACCATCTTCCTGCAAAAGAAGTGGCAAGCATGGCTATTGCTGGTTTAGCGTTACCGAATCCCATATGAGCTTATCCAATTACTGGTTACCCCGTATTGCATTCAGGCCCAACTCTCTTAACTTATCGGCAGATTCTCAGCTATCTTTCATTAACTTTAACTGTCCTGTTACAGCCCTCTGCACAACTCTTACCAAGAAGACCGTATCCACTGCAGCAGTATTTCGGTTCCGCCAAGCCCCTGCACCTGATTCTGGCTGTTCAGGGGCCAGGCCGGTATGACCTGACCGGCGGCAACTGCGAGCCGGAAAGGTCGTCTGGTACGCTTTGTTCCGCTTTGACCGTGTGGGTCAATGTGCCGATTCCTTCGATACTGGCACTGATTGTTTCCCCATCCACCAGGTATCCAGAGCCTGAGGCGCGTTCAACCCGGCCTGCGCCGGTTCCACCCGAAGTCCCGCTTTGCAGGACATCACCTGGGAAAACCGTAATCAGAGAGGAGGCGTACTCGATAAGTTCGGGGATATTGTGGATCATATCGCCCGCTTTGGCTTCCTGGACAGTTACGCCGTCGATGACCAGAGTCTGGTGCAGGCGCTCCATCGGGTCGCCATAGAACTCCTTGGGCACAATCCAGGGACCCTGGGGGGCAAAGGTGTCGTGACCCTTGCCGACGAACCAGTCTGAACCGGAGCCGTAGCCTCCGGGCGGACGTCCGCCGCGATCGGAGATATCCATGGCAACCATGTAGCCGAAGACATGATCGTAGGCGCGGTGCGCAGAGATATACTTGCCGGCACGGCCGAAGACGATGGCCATTTCGACTTCCCATTCAATCCGGTCACGTCCATAGGGCATGATGATATCGTCACCGTCACCGATGACGGCCCCGCGGGTGGGTTTCAGGAACAGGTAGGGAACGCCACGGTTCTCCTGACGTTCGCGGACCCGGCGGGCCAGTTCATCGTCGTTGCAGCCCTCGCAGGCGTGCGTGTAGAAGTTGACGGCTGCATTCATGATCTTGCTCGGATACTGAATCGGCGCCATGATGTCGACTGCATCCACGGAGTGTATGTAGCCGGGCCGGTTACTGCCGCTGAGCAGGTTCTCTGCCACCAGCCAGTTCACGACCTCATAGACGCGGTACTTCAGGCCATATTCATATTGTTCGATGAGGCCGAGCATATCTTCCGGCATGTTGATTCTGCTGTATTGCGGCTGCAGTTCCAGGGCACGGTTCGCTGCGGCGAGGTCGATAATCAGCTGATCATCGCGCATGACAAGGCCAACGGTAGGTCTGTCATTGATCGCAAACGTACCAACCTTGAACGGTTCGGCCGCCTCCAGCGCCTGGGCAGAAACTTCTCCCGGTCTGGCGAAGGCCACCAATGCTGCTGCAAGGAACGCCAGGGTGAACATGGATATTCTTGGCATGCTTTATCTCCCGATATAACAGTAAAACAAATTGACAGGACAAATGGTTTACTTCCTGCGCTTGCAAGTAAGCTGAAGGTATCTGTGAAACAGGTGTTTGTCCAGTGCTTGTGCTTGTGGATGCAGTTATAGACTCTGGCTGAGGTTTAGTCCTCCAGAAGAGTTGACTGGCAGATACTGGTTCCGGAAAACACTTGGGGTGACACCGTGCAATTCCTTGAAAGATTTATTGAAAGAGGACAGGGAGGCATAACCTACGTCCAACGCAATGGAAGATATCTGGAATCCCGGCTCTCCAGGTTGGAGCAAGCGTTCAGTTGCCTTTTTGATACGGTACTCGTTCAGGAATTGATTGAAGTTACGGTAATTCAGCTTTTTATTAATGAAGCGTCTCAACATATATTCCTGCATGTGCAATGCGCTGGCCAGATCGGTGATGGTGAGACCGGTTTTGGCATAGAGCTGATCTGTTTCCATGGCTTCGTACAGGCGCTGAAGCAATGCCTTGTCTGATCGGGTTTCAAGCAGTTTTATATTGTCTGCTTTATAGGATTCGCTGTTCATGACTACCTGTGGGGAATCCTTGTGCAGGCGGAAAGTCACGATATTGAAATACAGGACACAGACAAAGATAACCGTGAAATAAATAATTCGCACGGGATTGGGCAGGAAGTAAAGATATCCGGAAGCGACAATAACCGCTACGATCAACCCCATGGCAAGAATAAAAGGTACCCGCAGACGACGTCTGGGTTCAACCAGATCACTTCCGAAGTGTCTCAGGGCCAGATAAATGGCATGAGCGGCAAAAAACAACATGATGGTCTGGGGTACGTACATGAGCACTGCGAAGGACAGCGCATCCAGCTCCCGCCCCGCTGCGATGAGCGCGTGTCCGGTCAGGCGCAAAGACAGGTAACTCAGCAGAATGACCCAGGCCCATTGGGGAACGTTTGATCTGTCAGTGAAAAGATGGCGGCTGATAAGCCATAAGCAAAAGGGAGCAACGATGGCAAGGCTGCGGAAAATTTGTTGAACAAGTATCGGCGCTGACTGCATGACAGGCATGACCAGAAAGATATAGGACATCAGACAGGCGCTGTAAACCGCCATCAAGCGACCCAATGGCTGCTGTTGGTAATGAATCAGATAGGACATGCCCATGAAAAGCAACTGGGAAATTGCCAATGCACTGATCGAGTAATGGAGTATGAGTTGCGTCATAACCGAATATGCTTGTTATTGTTTTGTTGCAAATCAAGATAAGCCACAAAAAATGAACTTGCAATGATTTTCGCTCGGCACGACAAAGAGACGAACAGGGTTAAAACGTCTTTCTGGCCTTGAGGCTCAGATGCACTCCACGCGTGCTGCAGTTGTTCTCGATTTCATTGATTATGCCATCTGACAAGCGCCCATCGAACCGGATGCGGTTACGGCACATGACATCATCCAGCACATTATTGGCCTCGAAACGGATGGTGGCTCCCAGGAAAGAGGTTGTTTCCAGGAAGAGAGAAAGGGTTTCCGCCTGATTGATATCGTCCACCCGGTCTATGTCAAATATAGGCCGATTGCCCTGGAATGCACCTTGGTAATTGAGTCCATAATTGACACCGATGGCAGGTTGATCGTGGCGGAAGCCTATCTTGAAATTACCACGATCAAAGGGTGGAATGCGTCGATCTTCACCCGAAAAGGGGTCTTCCACTTCCGCCGCCCTGACCAGCACGCTGGTGGTTAAAAGCATGCCAGGAAAGCTCAGGAAACCAAGACGAATACTGGTATCCAATTGCAAAGCGCTTACGCTGCCACGGCCTATATTGCCATTGGCGGAGAGTATCTGCGCAGGTGATGGAGAAATATCGATTTTACCGATGACATCCTCGATATCCCAATGGAATACCCTGGCATTGATCACGCCCGTGTCATTGGGTAAACGATATTCAAAGTTCAGGGAGTATCGCCAGGATTTTTCCTGTTCCAGCTCAGGATTGCCGGCGACGGTGTCCTGATCCTCGTCGCGGCTGTTGGTGGCTGCGGTAAAGTCAGCAAAACTGAGTTGAGAAATGAATCGTTCAACAGAGAAGCGCAGTTGCATGGACGGACTGATGTTGTATCGATAATCCAGCTTTGGTCGCAGGAAATTGAAGTTTCGCGACTTGCTGACGTCGCCACTTTGCTCGATTTCCGAGGTCTCGTAGACCAGGGTGCTTTCCAGTGACATGCTGGGGTTGATCTGCCAGTTGTGGGTCAGAAACGGCTCATAACGTATTTCTTCCACTTCAGAGTTGGCATTGGGTAACGGCACTGCCACCAGGCCGCCTGTTTCAGGTGAAGGTGTACCCGGAATGTTACTGCCCAGCAGCAGGGAGGAATTCAAAATGGTCTGGGCGCGCTCCACGCCCAGCTCCAGGTTATGTCCGGTAGCCAGTTCCCGGGTATAGGAAGTTCTTGCGATACGTTCCCGGTTTCTGATGTCGGTGGACAGGAAAAGGTTCTTTGTCTCATCAATTCCCTGCTGTGCAGAAGTATAGCGCTCCCGGATTGTGTCGTGGTTTTCATCATTGATGATGAAGAGGAATTTGAATCGACCGCTGTCTGCGAAAGTATGCTGAAAATCGCCCCCGACTTCCCAGTTGTCCCGTTCCGAGGGAATGTCTTCACGTTCGAACCTGATTCTCGGCTCGGTAAAATTCAGATTGCTTATTTCACGAACCAGACTGACAGGAGGGTCGCTTTCTCGATACAGCGCATTCATCGCTATCTGTGTGTTGTTGCCCAAAGCATAGGATATATTGGTATTGAAAGTGGTGTTTTCCTGCTTTCTGCGCTGTCTCAGTTTGATGGTATCGTTCGGGCTGAAATCGCCATTGATGCTGTTTTCAAAGCTTTTGAGAAATTCGTAGCGGGATTCCTGTTCAATGCTCAGCAAATAGCTGAGTGCTCCTGAGCGTCTGCTCAGAACAACAGATCCTGCCGGTTCATAATTACCATCATGAAAATTATTGACCACACCCTCCACAGTGAGGCTTGAGCTGCTTTGCGCCTCCAGCAGGACAATATTGATCAATTGTCCAGTACTGCGCACATCCAGATCACTTGAGGTGCCCCGGATGATATCGATGTGTTTTACCTGGTTTGCAGGTATTCGGCTGAGTTGATTGGCAGCTTCATTTTCCTTGCCGGCGAGACGCTTGCCATTTATCAAAATCTGGGAAGAATCCCCCAGGCCCCTGGCATTGGTATTACCGCTGCCCCCGTCAACCGCGAGTGAAATACCCGGGATGCGATTGATCATGTCATTCACATTCACCGGGTCGTATTGCGTGAAAAAAACAGCGGGATAAGTAATGGTGGAATCCAGAGAGGTGTTTTCCTGGGCGCCGGCAATAGGAATACACAGGAAATGCACTAGAATCAGCACGGTCGAGTTGGCAATCTTGTTTTTATTGTTCATGGCACCTGCTTTTTGTTATTTTAATCTGGTAATCCAGAATTGGCAGAGCTGTGCTTCAATTCGCTATAAAAATGATGCTTAAAAACAACCTCTCTCCTTAATAAAAAAACCAGACTCATTCACTGACTATCACAGTGACATATTGATCGTGGTAAAGCCCGCCGTCATCGGCACGTGCCCATAAAACGTAGGTGCCTGGCTCATCAAAGGTTACCGTGGTTTCGTACATGTTGTCATCGGGAATGGGTGGGGGCAACCAGAGTGCGCTCCAGGGAGAGTTGGCTGCGGCGCGGGTATCCTCCCACGGTTTAATCTGTGGTGGATCAAAGTGTGCTGAATTGCCGTTACCTCGATAGACATTCCAAGACAAGAATAATCCGTTTACCTTGCCCACGGTTACCCGTGTCGGCGGCTCCAGCATGCGTTTTATTTCACTCTCCCGGGTACGTGCCTGCTCCGCGCGGGTAATGCCTGCACCCGAGCCAGCCCTGCCTGGTCTGGGCAGGCCATCGTCCTCGACGTGCGCACGCAACATCAGCGGTTCGCCCACCTTGGCATAGCGGATACTCTCACCCGCAGTGTTGTCGTCCAGAACGGTGACCTGCGGTGGCGTGTTTGCCCTTGACTCCGGTGTGCTGGTTCCTGCTCCCAGGGAGCCGGTCTCGGATGCTATCACCACCGAGTCAACGACATAGTCTCTGGCCAGGGTGGCATAGGCTTTCCGGCTGACGCCATTGGGGCTGTTAATGGTCCAGATCAGCTCCTTGTCACCCCAGTCGGCAGGAACCTGCACCTTGAAGGTGAAGCGGTTGCGACGTGGGAGGAAATAAGTGGGCTGGCCCTGGTCGGCTGCTCCCGGAGAGAAAAAGTTATTTTCCCCGACGGGTATATGTAACTCTTCTTCCCAGTTTTCATTGTGGTAACCGAATATGAAATTGTAGCTGCCATCTGCATTTTGTTCCCAGCCTTCATAGGCTGGTTCGATATGCTGGCCCTTGCTGTAGGTTTGTGCCAGGCCATTGTGGTGAGTCAGCAATAAAATACTGAGCAGTGTCACCAAAACGAAACCCGGTACAGTGCTGTGCTTGCTGTCTGTTGTTTTTGACATGATACCTAACCTTGTTGTTTGTTGATTGATTTATAAATACGTCAGCCCATTGGTGGATGTCTGCCGTAATTTGAAACTTTTTCTTACAGATTTTGAAAACAGTGCATGGCTGGATGCAGGCGTCCAGCAAATATTGCTTCATTCCACGGGCCTGGCCTGCAAGATCAACGTGGGGTCAATAAGGAGGAGCGAGCAAACTACGAATGGCAGATCAATCGCCAATCAATCCCCAGGTGTTTTCGGAATTCGACAGGCTTATGCATTCCGAACAGTGTGGTTTTCACAATTCGGCTGAAATATTTCCATTTTAAGTAAGACATCACTCAACTGCTTGCTCATAGTGGATGGCGATAGAAAGATAAGCATAAATGTTGAGTCATCACCTTGATGTAAATCAACGATGTCAATCAACTGCCGGGTAAAACAAATAATAAAGATGAGGAAATCCACATGTTTGAGCATTATCGTGTCTACCCTACCTACCGCCCACACCACAAAAGCAACACGCTTTGCACCGCCATATCCTTGGCAATTCTAGCTCTTTCCGCAGGAAGCACGCAGGCCCAGCCAGCCCAGGCGGCTCAGTCAGAGGTGGAAGAGGTAATTGTTACCGGGTCCTACATCCGCCGCAGTGAGGGGCTCAATGCCGCATCACCCATCACCCAGCTGACAGCCGAAGACCTGGAAGCCGAAGGCACGGTCAATATGGCGCAAATAGTGCAGAACCTGACCTTTAATATTGGAACCGGGGTATCCAACTCCATCCAGGGTACCACCAACCAGATTGCGGCCTTCAACCTGCGCGGACTTGGAACCAGTGCAACACTTGAGTTGATTGATGGAAAAAGGGTGCCAACCGATAATGTCCAGCGCATGATGCCAACCATTGCGATACAGCGCATGGATATCGTGACTGACGGCGCCGCAGCCTTGTATGGTTCTGATGCGGTGGCTGGTGTGGTCAATATGGTGCCTTATACCAGCTATGACGGGTTCAAGCTGGAATACTATGAAGAAGGAGACAGCGAAGGCGATTTTCGCGAAATTCAAACCTCTTTCATCGCTGGTAAGAGTTTCAACGATGTAGATATTGTTGTGGCGGGCTCTTACCGCGATGGTGGTCAATTGAGGTGGAACGAGAGACCTGACCTGGCCAGGGCCGGGCTTACCCATAACAGTGGGGCAAATCCAGCCAACTGGAATGTGCCGCGACGAGACGCCAGTGGTCAGTTGACTGGAGCCTCTGCGAGCCTACCAGAACCCTCATGCGGCTCTGTGGTGGATGATCAGATGTCTACCGGAAATAACCCGTTTGGCGTGTTGGCCCTGGGCCGGTGCTGGTTGAGTTTTGGCGATACCCGGGATTTCATCGAAGCGATGGACGTGGGTTCGCTTTATGGCAATTTGAACTGGGATGTCAGCAGCGATTTGACGTTGTCTGCGCAACTTCTCTGGTCACGACAGATTGTAAGAGGACGGGAAAATGCGGGTAATCCGGGAGCAAGAGTTGCTGAGCTTCCAATTGTTCGTGGGGAACTTCCAGGCAACCCTTTCCGGGCGATGACCTCGACCGGGCAGGAATTATTTGCTGAGCCAGCGCGCGACGGTGCCGGTAATATCGTGCTCGATGGCCTGGGCAGACCGCTGCCTCTGCGCGGAAGCGATGGCCAGGTGGTGCTGGCTGCCAATCAATTGGCACCTATGGGTACGGATCCATTGGGAGGGGTTCCGTTTTATGAAGATGTCATTTTCGGTGCCTGGTTACCATTCGGTAAACTCGGCGGTAATACCCTGCCATCCTCATTCGGTTCTGATGGAACCAATCGGGAAGACGATGATCAGCGTGCCCTGCGCATGGCGTTTACTGCAGATTTCACCGTGCCCTATATCTCAGGATGGGAGGGCACGGCCTTCTATGTCTACGGTTCCGATAATAATCAGGATTTGATGAATCAAAATTTCAGTTTCAGTGCAGTTGAACAAGGCCTGAGCTGTGATGTGGTCAATCAGGTGGAGTCCTGTTTCAATCCGTTCGGAGCAGTAGATCCGGACTTGCGAAACTCACAGGAAGTGGCTAATTCCGTTGCGCCTCGTAACCGGCGAGATGATTTTAATCGGATACAGACGCTCGATGTCATTTTCAATGGCACAATTCCCACCGGTAGATTTTCGCTTCCAGGAGGGGAAATAGGAGCTGCCATTGGCTACCAGCGTCGCGATGAGGAAATTGATGACGACCCTGCCCTGTCCAACCAGCTCAATGATCAGTTGATCGGCAGCCGGCTTCTGCCCCAGAAAGAGGATCGTTTTGTTAATGCCTGGTTTGCTGAAATTTTGCTGCCGATTCTGGATAACCTTGAATTCAGCGCAGCGGTGCGCGATGAGGACTTCAGCACGGGACAGGGAGATACGGTAAATAAGTTTGGGATTGTCTACCGGCCAACTGACTGGCTGCAATTACGGGCGACGGTGGGTGAGGCTTTTGTTGCGCCAACCCTGACTCAAATAACCCGTCAGGAAACCTGCGGTCTCAGTAACGTGAATGATCCGTTTACTCCCTTCTCCGGGTTCGTCACCTCATGTATTGGTGGTAATCCTGACCTGCAATCAGAAACTTCTGATAGCACTTCTATCGGCTTTGACTTGACGCTTATCGATGGTTTGACGATTACAGCGAACTGGAGCAAGACTGAATTCGATGATCGTATCGTCAGCACGACCACCGAGGATATCATCAGGTCAGATTTCCGCAAATTCCAGGAGTATTCTGGCTTTGTGCCTACGGCTACAAACCCGTTTCCTTCAGTGGCACTGTTGCAGCAATGGGTAAACAATCCACTTTCTGACAGGCGCGTCATCCGCAGTCCAACGGATATCACCACAGTGGCGCGAATCAATCAGAGTGATTCCAATGCCTCCAGCATGGATGTTGAAGCGTTCGATCTCCAGATAGGCTATACAAGAGACATAGGCAGATTCGGCAGTATACGTGCCAACCTGACAGGAACCTTTGTCGATGTCTATGACTTCCGGTTGTCGGAGTTTGACCCGGAACGTGATGCCGTGGGCAAGCAGAATAATCCTTTTGGTGCGGTCCCGGCCATTCCTGAGATTATGGCGAACTTACGTCTGGGCTGGTCTCTTGGTCGGCATACCGTCAACGCCACAGTGCGTTATGTGGACGAAGTGGATTTCGATGCAAATGAGTTCAGTTTCCAGCGGTTCTTCCCGGACAATAATTTCCGCTCCAACGCCAATGGAGAGATAAGTGCCTGGACGCAGCTGGATATGTTCTATACCTATCAGGGCCTTAACCTGGCTGGGCTGGGTGAGCTGACGTTTACGCTGGGATCTCGCAACCTCACCGATCGTCAGGCCCAGAAAACCGGGCAGACAAGTGGTCTCGAAGCGCAATTGCAAAGCTCATTGGGCCGAGTGATATATGCCAGGGCCAGCTTCGATTTTTGAAACCGGTAAAATCAGGGATTGATTAAACCAAAGTCATGGGATGACCCAGGTTCCACACTAATGTGCAAACCACGTTTATTCTGAAATCATGAATAAACGTGGTTTTTTGTGTCCTCAGCAAAGCAGTTTAAAGGTCCATGCTGGGCACACCCGGCAGCCTGCTTTTGAACCGGCGGCTACCCTACCCGGAAGCGTTTCAGTTGCGCATCCAGCTCCTTGCTCAAGATTTGCAGCTCGGCACTGACGCTGGCCAGGTCAACTGCCTGAGTCACGTTGTTGCGAGCGATGTCGTCCACCGTGTGCAGATGCCGGGCTACATCATCACCGACCGTCGATTGTTCCTGGGAGGCTGCCGCGATCATGTCGTTGAGCCTGGAAATATTGGTGATTTCCGCCTCCATGCCAGACAGGGTGGTGGCGCTGGTATCGGCAGCATTCAGGCAGCGTTGTACCGCGTCCTGACTGCGCCGCATGGCGTCGTGGGCCGACTGTGAAGCCTGTTGCAGGCGCTCGATGATACTCTGGATTTCCGCAGTTGATTGAGCAGTGCGTTGTGACAGGTTGCGCACTTCATCGGCCACCACCGCAAAACCGCGCCCGTGATCACCGGCCCGTGCTGCTTCGATGGCTGCATTGAGGGCCAGCAGATTGGTTTGTTCCGCCACTGCCTTGATGACGTCAACGACGTGGTCGATCTCCCTGGCCAGCTCGACTGTGCCCATTACCGCCTCGCCAGTCAGGGCGATGTCGTTGTTCAGGCTGCCAATTTCGCTTTTGATGTGTTGCATGGCCTTGTTGCCGTCGGCCGCGTGCACATCGGCATTGCGTGCAGCGGAAGCGGCATTTTCTGCACTGCGAGCCACTTCGGCAGTGGCCGATCCCATCTCCTGCATGGCCTGCACCATGTACTCGCTTTCATTGGCTTGTTGTTCGGCACTGCTGCTGACCTGTTGTGATTTATCGTTCAGCTTGCTGCCCATGGTCCGCAAGGAAACAAGTTTATGCTGAATGTCGCTGACCAGCGTCTCCAACTGACCCACAAAATCGTTGAATGCCCTGGTAATGGGTGTGTCGAGTGGTGCGCGACAGCTCAGGTTGATGGCATTGGGATCATGCACAATTTTCTGACTGGCTTGTGCCATGGCCTGACCTTCGGCGACGTCGGTCGCGGCCATTCTTGCCAGATAAATCAGCACGCCCGCTTCGGCCACCACATAAGCAGCATGGATGAAGATCATATTCCACGAGGCGTGCTCTGTAACCCAAATGGGCAAACCATTGACTTGCATGGCGAAGAACAGGAAGTGGTGGATGGCGATGGTGACAGTGGCAACGAGTATGGGAGCCATGTCGCGGTAAGCAATCAGCAGTGCCAGCAGGACGAAGATCGAGAAGTGCATCTCGATGACGCCGTGGCTCTGCTGTATGTGCAGGGCTGACATGACCATGAAGGCAACAGCCATCAAACAGCGATAAAGCAGGCTGCCCTGCAGCGCGGGCAGCAGGGTGATCAAGGTAAACAATGTTCCGCCACCGACAAGAATTGATAACAGCCAGGTGTTGTGCCAGGGGGACAGTGCCAGGGAGTAGGCAAGACAGACGCCCAATACGACCAGCATGGTTCGGTCTGCCTGGCGGAGATAGGCTGCATTGGTGGTCGGGCTGGATTCACTTGCAATAGAGGTCATTTTATCTGCTCTTACAGAATGCCGGGGGGTTGATTAACTCTGTCCACTGTTGTCGGCTGGTTCATTGAGTTCTTGATACGTTTGGGTAGTTAAATCGGCAGGCTGGAAACCACTCCGTTGGTACAGATGGAGTCAATAGAGACAGTGCTGGGGTTCAAATCGGGCTGATTTGAAACATAGGCCATTTTGCATACTCTTCCTGAATAACAGCAAAATGAGTTCGGTTTACTCAAAGATAAATACAAGAACGTGCAATGTGTAAGGGCCAGGGCCTTCTGATATTAACCCTTGCGGGTTTGTCAGCTTATACGATGGCTGAGCGGGTTGCAGGTTGCCGGTTCGTGTAAAAGGAAAAAGATGCAGGCTTAGTTTATGGGGAATATTGATTTTTCATTCAGGCAGCGGCTGACCTGGGCATTTTCATTAATTTTGGCAAATGGCTTGATTGCCACATTGATTGCGTTGAGTTTTCTTAAGTGGATGACGATAGAGGACAGTTATACAACGCTTTATCTCATGACTGTCTACGGTGGGCAATTTTTTTTACTTGCACTTTTATTAGGAGCGCCACTTCTAATTCTTACCGTATTTTCTTGGCGAATACTGCTTATGAGCTTCGCAACTGTCTGGGCAACTGTGCTCATCTGCCTGCTGCTCCTTGATACTATTATCTATGCCCAATACCGTTTCCATTTCTCCGGCTTTATTCTCGAGCTGGTTACTCAGGCTGGTGGTGAAGTATTCAGTTTTTCATGGCAAACATGGGTCGAAGCAGGCTTGTTTGTCACCGGTATACTTGTCGGGGAGGCATTCCTCGTTTGGTTCATGTTTTACTTCCGACCCAAAGGCAGATGGTTGGTCTCGGCCCTGATGCTTGTGTTAGGCCTGCAGATTACCGCGCACAGTTGGCATGCTTGGGCAGATGCCAATTATGATAACCGGATTACCGCTCTTACGCGGCATATCCCGCTTTATTACGCTGCAACGGCCAAACGGTTTTTCAGAAGCAAAGGCCTGGTGGATCCGCAACAGGTTCGCAACCAGGCGCAATCGGCAAGACTGGCATCAATCAAGCCTGCAAGTGATCAGCTGGACTACCCCAAAAGACCAATGTCATGTTCGCCACCAAAGTCGAAACACAATATTCTGATCATCGTTGTGGATTCATTGCGGTATGACATGCTGGATAAGCGGTGGATGCCAGCCCTGTTCGAATTTTCACAGTCTGCGCTGGTATTTCATAACCATCGCAGTAATGGTAATGCTACCAAGCCGGGCATTTTCACACTGTTTTATGGTGTCCCAGCCAGTTACTGGGATTCGTTCGCCGCCAGCCGTACACCGCCGCTGCTGATACAGCGAATTCAGGATCTTGGTTATGTCACTCAAATCCTTAGTTCGGCTACTTTGATTAGCCCTGCATTTGACCGTAATGTGTTCTCATCAGTAAAGGATCTGCGCCTGCGAACCCCAGGCAAAGACGCATGGCAGCAGGATGAGCGGATTACCGAGGATTGGCTGACGTTCCTTGATGACTGGCAAAAAAAAGAAGGGTCAAGTCCCTTTTTCGGATTCCTGTTCTACGACAGCCCTCATTCCTTTGAACCACCACCTGATTTTCCACGATATGAGCCTTTCTGGGACCCAATCAATGTACTTGAACTCAATAATGATTTCGACCCGGAACCTTATTTGAATGTCTATAAAACCACAGTGAAATATACCGACATGCTGATCGGAAAAGTATTGGATGATCTGGAAGAAAAAGGGTTGAAACAGGATACCATCGTGCTTGTCACCTCTGACCATGGGCAAGAGTTTAATGAGAATGGCAAGAACTACTGGGGGCATGGCAGCAACTTCTCCGATTACCAGCTGTGGGTTCCTCTGGTTGTGCATTGGCCTGGAAAGGAGCGGTCGGACATCAAAAGAGAGACTGTCCATTTTGACATTGCGCCGACGCTGTTGAGAGGGGCCTTGGGGTGTGCTGCAACGCCGGCAGACAATATTGCTTCAGATTTCGGCTTGTTCGAGGGACAGAGTCGAAATTGGACGATTGCGCACAGTTACATGAACTATGCGCTACTGGCCGATGAGACGATTTTCATCGCTAACCCGGTGGGAAATGTTGATATACTTGACAAACATCTTGATCCCAAGAAGTCATTCCATATGACCAAGGAACTTATTGGTAACGTTCTTGAGGAGCTGTCCCGGTTTCATAAATAATAAAGGAACCAATTTCAGATACGCATGGAAAGGCTGGGCGTAACCAAGCAGTACCAAAGATGTGTTGACTGATGAAGGTCCAGCCCGAGCCCCTGTTGATATACGGAGTTGACATCGATCATGACCACACCAAACCTGATAATACACTCCCCCATCGATGGCAGCGAAATCGGCAGGCTGCAGACCACTCCACTGGCGCAGGTGGAGGCGATGATGCAAACCTCACAGCGCGCTTTTGCGCAATGGCGGACAGTCCCTGCGCCGCGTCGGGGCGAACTGGTCAGATTGCTGGGCGAGGAACTGCGCGCTGCCAAGGACGAGCTGGGTCGGCTGGTTAGCCGCGAGGCGGGCAAGATTCGCTCGGAAGGCCTGGGCGAAGTGCAGGAAATGATCGACATCTGTGATTTCGCCGTTGGTCTGTCCCGCCAGCTTTATGGCTTGACGATTGCCTCGGAGCGGCCCGGTCACCGAATGATGGAAACCTGGCATCCGCTGGGGCCTTGCGCTGTCATCACCGCCTTCAATTTCCCGGTGGCCGTATGGGCCTGGAATACAGCACTGGCGCTGGTCTGTGGCAATTCCGTGCTCTGGAAACCTTCGGAAAAAACCCCCTTCACTGCAGTCAAGAGCATGGCCATCCTGCAGCGCGCCCTGGAGCGCTTTGGGGATGCCCCGGATGGTCTGGTGCAACTCGTGCATGGTAGTGCCGAGGCAGGCGAGGCCCTGGTCAACTCACCGATGATTGCGCTGGTATCGGCGACCGGTTCCAGCCGCATGGGTGCCATGGTGGGGCCGAAGGTGGCTGCGCGTTTTGGTCGGTCGATTCTGGAGCTGGGTGGCAATAATGCCATGATCGTGACGCCGTCTGCCGACCTGACCATGGCCGTACGCGCCATTGTGTTTTCTGCCGTCGGCACAGCCGGGCAACGTTGCACCAGCCTGCGCCGCCTGATAGTGCATGAAAGCATTCTACAGGCACTGCTTGAGCAATTGCGCCAGGTTTATCAGTCCCTGCCCATTGGTGACCCGACACAGGATAATACGCTGATTGGCCCGCTGATTGACGCAGACGCCCTGCAGCACATGCAGGCTGCCCTGGACACAGCCCGCTCAGAAGGGGGCATCGTATATGGTGGGCGACCTGTCACCGAAGGCGTTCCTGCAGGCGGTGTCTATGTGGAACCGGCCATTGTGCTGATGCCGGAGCAAACCGACATCGTGCGCACAGAAACATTTGCGCCCATCCTCTATGTCATGTCCTATCGTGACCTGGATGCCGCCATCAGGATGCAGAATGATGTGCCGCAGGGTCTGTCGTCCTGCATTTTTACCATGAACCTGCGTGAAGCCGAATTGTTCCTCTCGGCGGCAGGGTCCGATTGTGGTATTGCCAATGTCAATATTGGACCATCCGGTGCTGAAATTGGCGGTGCCTTTGGTGGAGAAAAGGCAACCGGGGGCGGTCGCGAGAGTGGTTCGGATGCATGGAAGGGGTATATGCGTCGTCAAACCAGTACCGTTAACTATTCCGATCAGCTTCCACTCGCACAGGGCGTGAAGTTTGATGTTCAGGCGGGAGACTGAGATGAGCAAAGTGACGGATAGATTCGACCGGATAGCCGTGCTTGGCATTGGCAAGGTTGGGCTGCTGGCGGCGGAGATGTTGCAGGACAGTGGATTCGACGTGCTGGGCATCGATTCACGTGAACTGGAGACACCCTTTCGACTACTGGTTACCGATCTGACTGACGAGAGCCGTATCCGGCAGGCGCTGAGTGGGCAGCAGGCTGTTCTGTCCTGTCTGCCTTATCACTTGAATATTGCCGTCAGCAGTATTGCGCATGATCTGGGCCTGCATTATTTTGATCTGACCGAAGATGTGCCAACCACTCGGCATATCCGTGAGCTTGCGGAAACAGCGCAGGGCATCATGGCACCGCAATGTGGTCTGGCACCTGGCTTCGTCGGCATTGTTGCCGCGGATCTGGCGACCCGGTTCGAGCAGGTCAGATCGGTTCGGTTGCGCGTTGGTGCCTTGCCGCAAAATCCCACCGGGCTGCTGGGCTATGCCTTCAACTGGTCACCGGAGGGCGTGGTCAATGAATACCTGAATGACTGCGAGGTGATAGAGGAGGGCGTGCTGAAGTCAGTCTCGCCGATGGAGTGGATAGAACAGGTCTATATTGACGGTATACACCTGGAAGCATTCACCACTTCGGGCGGCCTGGGTACCATGTGTGAAACGTATCTTGGCGTGATTGACAATCTCGATTACAAGACCATGCGCTATCCGGGCCATGTGCAACTGATGAATTTCTTTTTCCATGAACTGTTGATGCGCGAAAACCGGGAAGATGCGGGGCGCATACTGACCCGTGCCAAGCCACCCGTCGATGAAGACGTGGTCTATGTGCATGTATCGGCAGAAGGAAGCATCAAGGGACAATTGCAGCGCAGGGAGTTTGTCCGCTCATTCTATCCGCTGGTGATCAATGGTTGTCAGCGTACCGCCATTGCCTGGACGACATCGGCTTCGGTCGTTGCCGTGATAGAAATGGTGCGTCATGGCGCTCTTCCTCAGAAGGGTTTTCTGAAGCAGGAAGATATTCCGTTGGCAGCTTACCTGGCCATGCGGACCGGTGATTATTTCAGGATTGGTCACAGAGGGAAAACCGGAAACCCAAAGCTGGGTTAAGCCTTGACCGACCAAGCCTCGACCAAGCCCCAGTATTGGCGCCCATGCCATAGACTTATCCAGAGGCTCCCTAACAATCCCGAATCCAGTCAAAATCCAGCGCTTGCTGCAGATCGATCTGGTAGTGGCGCGAGGGCATGGGGTATTTCAGGCCGGTGGCACAATTGAACAGCATCACCTGCTCATCGGCCCTGATACGACCGCTGCGCAATTCCTGTTTCAGGGCCGCCAGGGTTGCCGCGCCTTCCGGGCACAGCAGTATGCCTTCGCTGCGGGCGCACTCCTGATGTGCCTGCAGTATATCCTCATCGCTGACCGCTACCGCAAAGCCCCCGCTGGCTCTCACCGCATCCAGGATCAGGAAATCACCTACCGCCGCCGGTACCCGAATACCCGCTGCGATGGTGCTGGCATTGGGCCAGGGTTCGGCATGCCGTGTCCCTTCCTCAAAGGCTTTCACGATGGGAGCACAGCCGCTGGCCTGCACGGCGACCATGCGCGGCCTTTTGGCACCGATCCAGCCGATGGCTTCCAGCTCATCGAAGGCTTTCCACATGCCAATCAGGCCGGTGCCGCCCCCGGTTGGATAGAGAATCACGTCGGGCAGTTGCCAGCCCAGTTGCTCGGCCAATTCCAGGCCCATGGTTTTCTTGCCTTCTATCCGATAGGGTTCCTTCAGCGTGGAGGTATCAAACCACTGCATCTGCTGCTTGCCGGCGCCCACGATGCGGCCACAATCATTGATATACCCATTGGCAAGAAAGGTTTTGGCGCCCTGGAAGGCGATCTCTTCAATATTGACCCGCGGCGTGTCTTCGGGGCAGAACACATAGGTCTCGATATCCGCCGCTGAACAATAAGCGGCCAGTGCGGCGCCGGCATTGCCGTTGGTGGGCATGGCCATGCGCTTGACGCCCAGCTCTTTGGCCATGGCCACCGCCAGGGCCAGACCCCGGGCCTTGAACGATCCAGTGGGTAATCTGCCCTCATCCTTGATCAGGATTTCTCCGGCCTGGTAGGTCTGTTGTAATTTCCGTGCAGGCAGAATCGGTGTCATCACCTCGCCAAGCCGAATGATATTGCTGGAGTGACGCACCGGCAGGAATTCCCGGTATCGCCAGAACTCCGGCAGGCGCTCCTGCAGGTCAGACTTTGATACGGCTTTCCCCAGTGCCTGCAAATCATATTTGACCAGCAAGGGTTTGCCGGCGTCCGACAAGCCATGCAACTGCCCGGCGGGATAATGCTGCCCGGTCTCACTGCATTCCAGATGGGTGACGAAATTCGGATACTCTTTCATTGTGCTCTCGCTGTTCTCGCTGCTGAAGGTGCTGCCTTGATCAGCGCTGTCCAGAACGCCTCATTGAAACTGCTGTCTGGGCTGCCGCCGGTAAACCCCAGGCGGGTTACCACCAGATCCAGGCTGGGCACCAGATACAGCTTGCGATCACCGGCCCCCAGCATGGCAAGCAGATCGGCAGGGGCGGCTTTTATCAGCGGGCCATCCTGACGTGGAGCCTGCGCCCCTGGTGCCAGGCTGAACTGTTGACCATTCAGCCACCACAGATAGCCGTAAGCAGGGTTCAGCGTTTGTGAGGGGGACAACATAGCCTGCAGGAAATCCGGGTCGGCCATCACCACCTGGTCTTGCCATTGGCCGCCGGCCTGGATCATCAGGCCAAAGCGGGCCAGATCCCTGGCGGTGGTGGACAGGCCAGCGCCAATGGCGGCATCAGCCCAGGGCCGCGAGGTCCAGGAGGTATGGGTCATGCCCAGCGGTTTGCTCAGCCAGTCGCTGGTCAACTCGTTGCGGTCTTTGCCGGTGGCGGCCGTCAGCACTCGCATCACCATATGGTAAGCCGGGGTGTTGTAGAACCAGGTCTGGCCGGGCGCGCTGACAAGGCTTAAATCTTCGGCCAGGCCACTGGTCATGCTCAGCAGGTGGCGCAGGATGATGGCCTCTTCATGTTCCCGGCTTGCCTGTGACCAGCCGGCTTCGAGGTGTTTGTTGACCGGATCATCCAGAGCGATAAATCCCTTTTGCTGCGCTATCCCGGTCAGAACGGCGACCACACTCTTCTGTGCCGAGGCCACGTCTTCGATTGCCCTGCCAGCCTCATCCGTGCCGGTCAGGAAGTTCCGGTAGGTGGCGTTATCCGGGCCCTGCCAATAACGTTCAGCGAGAATGCGGCCCTGGTGCAGAATCACCACACCCGAGGAGTTTCTCGCCCCGGCCACGTCCAGGGCACGGGATAGCAATTCCGCATTCCAGCCGACGGCGGCGGGGTCCACTGTTTCCCAGTCATCGTCGCTGCCGGGGAAGTAGAATTCTGCTGCGTGTACGGGCAGGGCCAGAAGAACCAGCAGGGAATACAAACAAAATGGTTTCATGGGAACAAGCTCCACAGCCGTTGACTTTACATCAGGTAACGATTGAACCAGTCCGGCGTGCGTTCCCATGCCAGCGCGGCGGGTGTCAATGTCGAAAACATAATCCATATCGACCTGGATGTCGATGAATTCACTTCCTGGCTGAGGCGGATGGATTGTTCATTCATCCACACGGATGATATGGATATCACTGTTGCTGGTGCGCAGGCGAACAGGATCACCACCCCCATTGATATCGCCACGGGCAATGATGTAATCGTCTTCCTCCTGAATGCTCAGCGGGAAATCGGTAAAGATGCTGTGGCTGCCAAAGCCACGGCGAGACAGGGACAGTTCTGCATTCACGGTGGCGGCATGGCTGGCCGGCAGGCGCAGGGTGATGTCGCCGCCGGAGGATTCCAGCGTTATCGAGGCATTGGTGCCGGGGGAGACTACCAACAGTTCGGCATCGATGCGGCCTCCGGAGGTATCGGCCTCGATGGCAGCTCTGCTGCGGCGAATGGTGATGTTGCCGCCCGAGGTGTCGGCCTGGACCGGGCCGTCACTGGCTTCGATGACGATATTACCACCCGAGGTATCGGCCTTGACCGAGGTGGCACTGCCGTCGAGATAGATATTGCCCCCGGAGGTATCGGCCTCGATCGGGCCCTGGGCCCAGGCGGCGCGAATGGTGCCACCGGAAGTATCAAGCAGAACGCGGCCACCGCTGGTGCCCACGTCGATACTGCCGCCCGAGGTGTCGGCACTGATGTTGCCACCCACATCGCCTATGGTGATGCGGCCCCCGGAGGTGTCCGCAAGCACATTGCCAGTGACATTGCCGATGTCGATATTGCCCCCCGAAGTATCGGCTTCTACATTGCCCTCCACGTCGAGAATGGTGATACGGCCGCCTGAGGTGTCCACCAGCACATTGCCCTGCGTAATCCTGCCAATGCTAATGCTGCCGCCACTGGTATCGGCCCGTACGGAACCGGTGAGGTCACCCACATCGATGCGGCCGCCACCGGTATCAAGGTCCAGGTTGAACTGCCTGGGTACGTCAACCCGGAAAGAGAGATTGGAGCTGCCAAAATTGAACAAGCGGCGCTGGGATTCGGCGACGACATAGATGCCATCGCTGCGTTGCTCGACCTCGACATCGAAGCTATCGACATTGCGAATCAGCAGGCGAACCCGGTTTTCATCCCAGGTATTGATCTCGATGGCACCTGCATCGCTGTCGATGAACAGCAAGCCACCGGGGTCGACAGCAAACTCGCGCTCGATATCCTCGGCATGGGCCAGAATTGGCGCCACGAACAACATTCCTGCACTCAGCCAACTGAGCGTTCTGCTACTCATCAACATGGGTATTCTCCTCGCTGTTACAATGCTATCGATCCATCATCCATGCCCGTGAGAATTTGCTGTGCCTGGGAACGGATGAAGGGGTTGCTGTCCTGATCTATCTGTTGTCTGAAGACTGCCAGGGTTTCCGGCTCGCGGTACTGGGTCAGCGCCTGGGCCAGCGCCTGGAAGGCCTGTACCCGCACCCCTTCATTCGTGTCCCGCTGCAATGCCCTGCGCAAGGCTGCTCTTACCGGTTCTTCCCCGAGCAGTTGCGTCAGGGCCTGTACCGCCTGGAAGCGCACTCCCGGATTCGAATCATTGTCCAGAACGTGGATCAGGGCCTCGTACACTGTGCGGTCTGTGACCAGGGGCTGTAAGGCCTCGATCGCATCCAGCCGGGCAGCACTGTTGATGTTGTTTTTCAGCGCAACAGCCATCAGGGAATGAATCTCCTGGTCGGCGATGTTGCCACTGATGCGGGACTCCGAGGCCAGGGCGAATCGCAGAGCAATATCACCGGTAGTGGCATCGTAATTTTCCACCTGCAGCTGGAATATCTCGTAATCGGTCTCGCCAATGAGTGCCAGTGGTGAATTGATTGGTGTGTCGCTTGGCTTGCTGATAAAAGGTGCCATGTTGAATCCGTTGCCGGTGGAAACCAGGATGCCTAACAAAAAGCTGGTTGCGATGATTGCTCCCTGCTTGAGTATCAGCCAGGGCCGTCTGCGGATGGTGTTGATCCAGCCTTTGCTGAAGAAACCGGAGCGTGCTGTCTGGTGCAGTCTCTGCTGCAACATGAACCAGTTGCCCTGCAACCGGTCCGTATCGATATGCGGGCGCAAGCCGGCAGGAACAAGCCGGTTAAAATGTTGTTCCTGCGCGAGAGCAGTTTGCAAGCGCGGATCAGTCTGTAACTCAGTGTCGAACTGCGCACGCTCTGTTGCGCTCATCGCGCCATAGAGGTACCGGATCACCCGGTATTTAGCTTGTTCTGTCTGTTCGGTTTTACTCATGGCGATAACCCGTGGAGTAATGATGTTGCAAAAGTACCTTGAGCTTGTTGCGCGCCCTGAACAGGAACACTTTGATCGAGTTCTCCGTGCAGGACATGACTTCGGCAGCCTCTTTCAGTTTGAAGTCCTGTTGATGACAGAGCACGAAGGCCATCCGTTCACTGTCGCTCAGACGTCTCAGCGCCCTGTTGATTTCCTGGTTGAACTCCTCGTCAATCAGATTGCTCTCCAGGGGATCCGCCGTGCCATACTGCTCTCCCTGTGTGGTCTCGTCCCGATAGGCCATCAGTTTGCGCCATTGCCGCTGCAGTTGGCGCCGGTTGGACAAGGCCGTGGTCACCACTATACGGTATAGCCAGGTACTGAATTTACACTCTCCCCTGAACCCGGGCAGGGCCCGGTAAGCGGTCAGCATGGCATCCTGATAGATGTCGTTGGCATCGTCCGGGGTGCTGGCAAAACCGGCTGCCACGGCCAGCATTCTGGCCTCCTGCAGGCGCAGCAATCTTTCAAACGCAGCGATATTGCCGGTCTGTGCTGCCTGTACCAGTTCATCTTCGGTTTCCCTGAGCAAGGTGCGCTCCCTATTGACCCTGACAATCCAATCTATCCCATCCCGGCCAACTTGGTCTGTTTGATGATTAGAGGGTCAATTCTTATATATGGTTAACAGGAAAATCAAAATGAGACGTAAAAACCAGTACGGGAACCCATGGCGGGTTGTAATTATTTCAGTTTCATGACACTTTGCATTACAATTCCCCGCAACATTTGCACGTTGGCCAGATTATTCATCATCCATTCCATTGCCGCCGTTGATAAGAAGTAATGGCAAGACGATACAGAGTCCGGCATGAGCAAAGCCCAGATACTGTTGAGCTTATTGTACGCATTTCCCCTGGTGTTGAGTTTTTTCTATGAGACCGGGGCGGGGAAATTACCTCTGTTAGGTTCTTTGCTTGCGGTAATGCTGTTCATCCACGCGTTTACCAGCCTTTGCGCAAGAATCGGGTCGAAAGCGCTGCGTTTGCCGGTCCAGCTTGGCGTGGCACTGCTGTTGGCGGCTTATCTCTATGCCCAGTTGCTCAGCTATGTGCTGCAGGGAACCTATATCAATCAGCAGTTCCTGTTTCATTTCAACCTGACCACACTTGTTGAAACCTATTCAATTTACTGGGAGTTTGTCCTGGGCTTTCTGGCCTGGGTGCTGATTGTGCTGCTTGCCGTGCTGGCGCTGCATGACCGCTTCGCTCCAGGCCGCTTGCCCGCTTCCCTGTTGGCGGCTGTTCTGGTTTTTGCCCTGATGCTTGAACCGGGCATCAGACGGGTTGCCGGAATGACTGTCGAGTCGCTGAACAGCACCTCACCAATCTCGCTGGCCGCCATCGACTGGGACAGGCTGGAGCTGAACAGAAGTGCGGTCTATCAGGATACCGTTGTGGCGTTGCCAGGCAAGAACCTGGTGCTGATCTATCTGGAGGGATTGGAGCAGATCTATACGGAAGCTGATATTTTCCCCGGTCTGACACCCACACTGACGGCACTTGCTCAGCAGGGGCAGAGCCTGTCCAATCTGCGTCAGGTCAAGGGCAGCGAATGGACCATGGGGGGGCTGGTTTCATCCCTGTGCGGAACACCGCTGCTGGCCGAGTCAAACCTGAGCGGTAATTCCATCCTGTTTACGCGGTTTCTTGATCGGGCCAGCTGTCTGCCCGATGTGCTTGCCAGCGCCGGGTATGAACAGGTATTCATGGGCGGTGCCTCCACGCAATTTGCCGGCAAGGGAGAGTTTCTGCGGCAACATGGGTTCAACCGGGTATTGGGTAGTGAGGAGTTACTGCCACAACTGCCGGATCAATCCTACCGGGGTGCCTGGGGATTGTTCGATGATTCCCTGTTCAGCCTGGCCAAAAGACAATTCAACGCGCTGGCTGAAGGCGAGCAACCATTTAATCTGACCCTGTTGACGGTTGATACACACCATCCGAACGGGGAGCCTTCCCGCAGTTGCCCCGCCTACCCGAACCTGGACAATTCCATCCTCCATGCCGTGCATTGCACGGACTATCTGGTGGCTGATTTCATTGATCATATCAAGCGCCATCCAGCCTATGCGGAGACCGTGGTCGTGCTGATGTCAGATCACCTGGCCATGCGCAATGCAGCCTTTCCACTGTTCCCCGCAGGCTATGAAAGGCGACTGTATTTTGCCGCACTCAATGCCAGTACCGGGATTCAACACAAGGGACGCGCGGTGCCGATGGATAGTGCACCCACCGTGCTGGGCCTGCTTGGGGTGGAACATAACGCAGGCTTTCTGGCGGGGGATGATCTTACGCAAGCGAGTGATCCTGATCAACTTCCGCTGCGGGATATGTTGCGCAACAGCATCATTGCCTATCTCAATTCCAATGTGTTGTCTCCTGCCGATGAAGGGATGCTGCTCTATGGTCTGGACCAGGCACAGCTGGAAAACCTGAAATTCAACCGCCATATCGCCGAGCTTGAGCTGCGTGGGCAGGCGCTGGAATTTATGGTCACTGGCAGAGATCCTTCCCTTATTCTTCCGGATTTTCCGGTACCCAGTGATCAGGCGCTGCAGGTGGAGATCGAAATTGAGTTGCCAGCCCCGGGGACGGTGGATATCTACTACTCGGAAACGGCCAAGGAGAATTTTTCCGAAGCGCGCAGGCTGAGCCAGGGTGTGAGCGCCGGTAAAACCATGCTCGCCTTTGCCCTCGATGCCGAAACGCAGGTCGGCCGCCTGCGGATTGATCCCGGGCAGCAACCGGGACGCTATGTACTCCATTCGCTGCAGGTGCGGGCATTGCCTCAGCCAGAGGATAATGGCAATACCGATTGAGGTACTCCGCTGCATGTTGGGGCGGCTTTGTTTGATCAGACGGTATGCTTCAACATTTCATCCTTGTTGATTTTGCGCAACTCCATGATCCTCAGGGCGTATTGTTGCGAGCGTTCATCTTCCTCATTCTCGGGTTGCCAGGCAGGCACCGGAACCGGATTGCCTTGCTCATCCACCGCCACAAAGACCATGATGCAGCGAATTGCCTGGACTTTTTGTTTCTCCGTTGGAGTATTGGCATACATCTCGACAGCGATATGCATACTGGTGCGACCGGTATGGATGACCTTGGATTTAGTCGTTACCAGGTCGCCCACACGGATAGGGTGGATAAAATTGATATCGCCGACAAAGGCGGTGACACAGTAGCGGTTGCTCCATGCGGTGGCACAAACATAACCGGCCTGGTCAAGCCACTTCATGGCTGAGCCGCCATGGACATTGCCACCGAAATTGACGTCTGTTGGTTGTGCCAGAAAGCGCAGTGTGATGTGACGGTTGGATGCGGACATGAAGGTGGTTCCCTGATTCTCTGGTTGATGTGTCAATAAGACCGTAACATTCCGGCCTGCTTTCCAGTCAGTTGCACTGAGGTATCCAATTTATGCTAATTTCCATCTGAGTGCTGTTGCGGTACGAGTTGGATTGGTGTTTTTGCAGAGGAGTGAGAGCGTGGCAGGAAGCGGGATAATTACCCTTGGGCGAAGCATTTATCTCATTTATTTTATTATCTGGGTGATGTTGGTGCAGCGTTCCATCCACAGTTTCAATTACGATGAACTGCTTGGGATATTCTGGAATGCACTGCTTATTTCCATGTTCGTGGGGCTGGGGCTTAATGTCAACGCATTCAATATTCGTAATCATGAGGGACGATATCGTACATTGCTCGATCGCTATTGGTACATCCGCCATAATCTGGCCAATGTCATGGCTTTTTTTGTCATCCCGTTCTGCGTCTCGACGGCGTCCAGTATTGCTTCGGTCAGTGCAGACAATAATCTGCTGATGGCGATATTCGGCACGGATTCCTATGCACTGATCATACTGCTTGGTTTTGTTGCCTTTTTGCTGATCCCGTCCATCTATGTCGTTTTGCGTTACGGGTTTCGGGTTAGTGGCAGTTCGCCCACTGAATAACAGGGTATCTGGTTTGATCAGAGTATCTGGATTGATATGGTAGCTATGCGTGGACTTGAACCACGGACCCCAGCATTATGAATGCTGTGCTCTAACCAGCTGAGCTACATAGCCACGACCTGAGCCGCTGCAAGTTATTGCAGCCTGGCGCGAAGGATGCGAATTCTCACCATTTAGAGCCTTTTTGTCAAGTTGTCCGCCAGGCCAAATGTGTTTTCCTGTGAACTCTTTGCGCTTCTGCCTGAAACATCCCGGATACGGTTCAGCCAGGTGCTGAGTTTGTCCTTGCAGGCGTTTGCGGTGACATAAACCACGGGGATGAAAACCAGCGTAATCAGCGTGGAGGCAGAGAGGCCACCAATGACGACACGGGCCAGCGCCGCCTGCATTTCAGCACCGGCACCGATTCCCAGGGCCAGTGGCAGCAGCCCTAGCACAGTGGTCAGGGTGGTCATCAGGATGGGGCGCAGGCGCAGCTTGCCAGCCTGAACCACGGCATCGGCGACACTCAGTTTGTCTTCCCGGCGCATCAGATTGATATAGTCCACCAGCACGATGGCATTGTTGACCACGATACCGATCAGCATCACCACGCCCATAAGGCTCTGCATGTTGAGGGTGGTTCCCGTCAGCAACAGGGCCGGCACCACGCCGACAATCGCCAGAGGAACCGAAAACATCACGATCAGCGGATCCAGGAAGCGCTCGAATTGCGCTGCCATCACCATATAGATCAAGGCCAGTGCCATGACGATGGCCATGACGAAATCCTGCTGGGCCTTGATCTGCTCCTCGTATTCACCACCAAAAACAATGGAAAAGCCGGGAGGAAGCTGCACGTTGCTCAACTCATTGCGAATGGTGTCGACACCGTCTCCCAGGGCCACACCATCTTCCAGGTTGGCATAGATGTAGGTAACCCGCTGGCTGTTGATACGGCGAATGTCAGTAGGGCCACGGCCATAGCTGGTGCTTATCAACGTGGAAACCGGGATGACCTGGCCATCGGCAGCGCGAATGGAGATATTTTCGATATCCTGAACGCTCAGGCGGTCTTCAGGACGAAAGCGGACAGTGATATCGATCTCATCACCGTTTTCACGGAATACTCCGGCGCGGGTGCCACCGACACTGCTCTGAATGGCCTGGCTGACATCATTGAGGCTGATGCCCAGGTTGGCCATCAGTTCGCGGTTAAAACGGACATTCTGTTCGGGCTGTCCTTCCAGGCGGCTCAGGTTGACACCCACGATACCGGGCAAGGTCTCTACCCGTTGACGCAAATCCTGGGCGATGAGTTCGGCCTGGTCCAGGTCGTAACCACGCAATTCGATCTGAATGGCGTCATCCCCCCCCGAGCCAAACAGGCGGCGGAGAATCCACATGCCGGAGCGGGCCTGGACGCGCACGCGCATGCCGGGGATCGCTGTTTCAATCCGGCTGCGGATTTCATCGGCCATGGCATTGCTGTCCATCGGGTAATTCATGTTCAGGGTTATTTCAATTTCAGCATTGCTGTTGCGGATATCGCGCATGTAGTGCTGCACTGCCTCCGGGGGCACCATGTCTTGCACAATGCTATCCATCTCCATCAGATAGGAATGCAGGATGGCGATATTGGTGCCTTCGTCCATGTTCATGCTGATACCAATGGTATCGGCCTTGGTCTGTGGTGCCAGCTCATAGGAGATAAAACGCAGTCCGGAAGCAGCAAAAATCAACAGTGCAGCGGTTATACCAATGATGACCAAACGGTGGCAAAGGGCCCAGCCAATAAGCTGTTCGTATTTGTGTTCAACAAACTGCAGGCCTCTTTCGAAGCGGGGTGTTGGCCCAGTCGCCTCTGCATCGGGACGTATGGTCAGAAAGCGGCTGGCCAGCATGGGTACCAGTGTCAAGGCCACAAACAGAGAGCAAACCAGCGCGAATACGACGACCAGCGCCATTTCCTTGAACATGCTGCCGGTGACGGTCTGCATGAAGACCACGGGCAGGAAAATCACAATGGTAGTCAAGGTGGAGGCGACAATGGCACCGCTTACCTGTTGCGTGCCGGTAAGAGCTGCTTCCTGCAGAGGTTTGCCATTGCGGCGCAGACGAATGATATTCTCGATCACCACGATGGCATTGTCGACAATCAGGCCCACGCCCAGTGCCAGACCGCCAAAACTCATCTGGTTCAGGCTGAGCGCATTCATGTAAAGCAGACCAAAGGTGGCGATGATTGAAATCGGGATCGAGATACCGATAATGCCGGTAACCGACCCGTTACGAAAGAATGACAGCAGGATGATCACGGCAAGAATGCCGCCCCAGAGGGCAGAGTTGCGGACGCTGTCTATGGAATCCTGAATGAAGGTGCTCTGGTCACTGACCACCACTAGGTTCAGGTCATTGCGCTCGGCATTGATCTGATCCACTATCCGGCGCACCCCTGCCGCCACAGCAACCGTATTGGCACCGGATTGTTTGCGTATGCCCAGACGCAGGGAAGGTGTGTCGTTGACTTCGACATAACGGCCGATATCCTGGCGGGCAAACTGCACGTCGGCCACATCAGCAACGCGCAGGGGCACACCGCCCACCGAGCGGATGACGGTATTGCGAATCTGTTCTATATTTTCGTATTCGCCCTGGGAGCGGACATAGACTTCGCTGAGCCCGCGCTGCACATTGCCGCCGGGACGGTTGGCGTTTTCACTGTTGAGAGCCTGGGTGATGTCGCCCATGGTCAGACCGGTGGCGAGCAAACGGTCGCGGGCAACATCGATGCGCACTTCCCTGAGCACTTCGCCGAAAACATCGATGGCACCAATGCCGGGTATCTGTTCGAAACGGCGCCGGATTTCGCGGTCCAGGACGGTGGTCAACTCCATCAGATCCCGGTCGGACTGAGCAGCGACAATAATGATCGGTGCATTATCAGGGTCAAATTTGTTGATGCGTGGGGGTTCGGCATCTTCAGGCAGGGAGTTGCGCAATCGGTCCAGTGCTTCCCGCACATCGTTGGCGGCTGCATCGAGGTTGGTGCCCTGGGCAAAACGCAAGCTGACAGAACTTTGTCCTTCCCGGGAACTGGAACTGACCTGCTCCAGGTTGGCGACGATGGAGAGTGCATTTTCCAGTGGTTCCGTGACCAGCAGTTCCATTTCTTCCGGGCCAACATTGGGATACTGGACCTGAACATTCAACTGCGGCATCTCTATGGCCGGCAGCAGGTCAACCGGCAGGAAACGGAAACCGATGGTCCCCAGGGTCACGATGATCAGGAAGATCATCGTGGTGGCTACCGGTCTGCTGATGGACTTTTCGACAATGCTCATGAGTAGGCTTACCTGTTCAACTGTGATCGTCGTTTGATTGCTGGCGCATTGATTGCTGTTTCTGGTCAATTATCTGAAACAGATCCCGGTTTTGCATCTGTTGCAACTCCATCATTCTGTCCCAGGAGATGAGTCTGGCGCGGGTTTGATTGATATCACCGGTCAGCAGGTTCTGCCCGACCGTCACCACCCAGTCACCCGCCTCGATACCCCTGACACCACTGGCCATGCGACCGTTGGCCAGAATTTGAATGGGGACAAAACTGACCGGCTGAGGGGGTGTAATCACCCCGATCCCGGCGTCACTGTTGTCATCGGCAAGTGGCTCGACCTCTTGCCCAGGCGCGGTGACCACAAACACCCCTTCGATGCCTGTGCGTGGATGCCGGTAAAAGGCACTGTTGGGAATCAGAACTGCCTGTTCACTGTTCCCGTAAAGGATATCGACAGTGATAAACATCCCCGAGCGCAGCAAACCACTGTCGTTGGCTACTTCTATCTGTGCGGTAGTGCGCATGGTGTTGGGGTCGAGGAAGGGCGATATGCGACTGATTTCAGATTGCAGGATCTGGCCTGACCAGTTCTCGGAGTACAGATTCACTGGTGTGCCCTCGGCGATGTAGGACAGCATTCTTTCCGTCAGTAAAACCTCGATCTGTATATTATCCAGATCCCCAATGGTGAACAGTGGCGTAGAGGTATTGACCATCATGCCCCGCTCGGCGTTGCGCCGTCCGATTCGTCCGCTGACAGGAGCCCGAATGACGGTATTGGCCAATTGCAGGCGGCGCTCTTCCAGCAGCGAGGCGGCCTGGTTTTGCTGGGCAGTGCGCAGGTCAAGATCAGCCTCGGCAACGGCCACCTGGGAGGCCAGGGTTTCCAGTGCCGATTCGGTTTCCAGTTGTCGTTCCACCAGGCTCCGTGTGCGTTCCAACTGGTTTTTCAACAGCGCCAGATTGGCCTCGGCCTGCCGTGTCTGCGCTTTGGCAATTTCCAGGCCAGCTTCAGCCTGCTGAAAACGTTCCCTGAATTCCACATCACGCAGTCGCAGCAGCGGGTCGCCTTCTTTGACCAGATCTCCATTTTCCACATGGATTTCCATCACAGGGCCGGCCACTTCGGAATAGATATCTGCCTGGTTCCTGGCGCTGACGCGTCCGGTCAGTCTCTCTTCCAGAGGCAAGGTGCCTATTCGGGCGCGCACGACTTCCACCGAAGGGATCAGTTGCTGCCTCTGCCCAGGGGGGCCAAAACCGCCTCGTCCGGGAGGACCAAAACCACCGCCTTGTTGCGAACCTTGTTGTTGGCCAGGCGCATTATCACTGCAGGCTGTTAATGCTATAACCAGCAAGCCAAGCAGAAGGTGTCCGAGGCGTCGCGTTGGCGGTTTGGTAAACGGCATGATATCTGGATCCTTTTTCAGAATGACTGAAATAGCTAGGGTCTTTACAAGCTTACGTATGGAACATGAAAATCTGTTGGTCTTGCCGGTGAAAAATGGCTGAAACAGTGCAACTGACTTGGCTACCCGATAACGGACAGTCACTGCTTTTACGCGCAAAGCTGTAGTGGAGACCTATAGTAATAGGCAATTATTACAGAATAATGGCCTGAACGAGTCCATTCTGCGGTGAATTACGCTTAACTCCAAGCAGGCATCTGTGTCATTGTTTGTCAGTCAGTTGCTGGTTTGAGGTGTCAGAATCGAGCGATACACCTGATTCTTGAATTCTTCCCGGAAGCCGTTACCGTTGGCCGGAGAGATTTGGGCCATGATGATGGTCACCATGTTCTGTACCGGATCTATCCAGAAACGTGTCCCTGCCGAGCCGTCCCACCAGACCTCACCCGGGCTGACAGTGTGGTCATAGCTCCCGGGATCAAGCGCATAGGCAAACCCGCCCAGGGTCCAGCCCGAGGCCGCCATGTAGCCATTGCGACCGATCGGCAAGAGGGCATCGGCAATGCTGTTTTCCATCAGCAGTGCGACGGTTTCAGGCTGGAGCAAACGATGGTCATCCAGCACACCGCCATTGAGAAACAGTTGGGAGAATCTGAGGAAATCGCCAGTGGTGGACAGCAGACCCACGCCTCCTTCGGCCAGGGGAACCCGCTGGGTGAAGGGAATGTCTTCCATCTGGTGGACCTGCAGTTTGCCATTGGCATCAGGACGATACACAGTTGCCAGTCGACTGGCCCGATCCGGGTCTGCCCAGAACACGGTATCGGTCATGCCAATCGGTTCGAAGACACGTGCCTGCAGGAAGTCCTCGAAGGATTGTCCGGACCAGACTTCGATCAGGCGCCCCAGTATGGTTGCTGACAATCCATAGCGAAAGCGGGTACCTGGGTCTTCAAACAGGGGAACCCGGGCCGCATTATCAGTCATCTGGGCCAGAGTGATGGCGCGCGAGCGAACATTTTCCGCGACATAGATGGCCGAGCTGCGACTGCCCAGGCCCGATGTATGCCGCATCAGATCGGCGACGGTAATGTCCCCCTGGCGCGCCCGCGTTTGGTTCATGTCCGGAGCCGCGGCATCCAGGAACACGCGTTGATCGGCAAATTGAGGCAGGTATTTGCTGATAGGGTCGTCAAGCTGGAACTTGCCTTCTTCCCACAGGATCATGGCGGCAAGGCTGGTGATCGGTCTGGTCATGGAATAGATGCGAAACAGGGCATCTTCCGGCATTGGGCTGACCGTGGCCAGATCCAGTTGACCCAGAGCCTGCAGGTAGACCAGCTTGCCATTGCGTGCCACGGCAGCAACGACACCGGCAAGATGGCCCTGGTCGATGTGTGCCTGCAGTTGTGTCGTTGCCAGATCAAGCCCGGCAGAGGAAAGTCCGGTGCTTTCGGGGCTGGCAGGCTCCAGATTCTGGGCCTGGGCAGGCAGGGCCATGGCTGACAGGGTCATGAAGAACAGCAGGGTGAATATCAGGGTGTTGCCAAGCGGATATTTTTTGTCAGGCCCTTGCATGGGATGCCCTCTTGTTCTGGTCTGTTATTGTCTGGATAGGATCCAGAGTCCGGAAAACCCGCTCACACATTGAAACGAAAGTGTATGACATCCCCGTCCTGGACAACATAGTCCTTGCCTTCAAGCCGCCATTTGCCTGCTTCCTTGGCGCCTTGCTCCCCTTTATTGCCGATGAAGTCAGTGTAGGCAATGACTTCGGCGCGAATGAAACCGCGTTCGAAATCCGTGTGGATGACCGCTGCGGCCTGTGGTGCAGTGGCTCCCTTTCTGACCGTCCAGGCACGCACTTCCTTCACCCCGGCGGTGAAATAGGTTTGCAGGCCGAGCAGTTTGTAGCCGGCGCGAATCACCCGGTCAAGCCCAGGTTCGGACATGCCCATATCCTGAAGGAATTCGGCTTTTTCGCTGTTTTCCAGCTCGGCAATCTCGGATTCCAGTTTGTTGCAGATAACAACCACCTCGGCGCCTTCCGCTGCGGCAATGGCATTGACCCGGTCCAGATGTGGGTTGTTCTCGAAACCCTCCTCATCGACATTGGCGATATACAGGGTCGGTTTAACCGTCAGCAGATGAAGCCCATGGATGTCGGCAAGCTCTGCTGCATCCAGGCCGAGTGTGCGTACGGGGTTGGCACCATCGAGATGATCCCGCAATCGTTCAAACAGGGCGACCTGGCGCACGGCATCCTTGTCACCGCCCTTGGCAATGCGGCTGAGACGGTTGATTCCCTTTTCGACACTGTCCAGGTCTGCCAGGGCCAATTCGGTATTGATTACCTCGATATCAGCCTGCGGATTGATCTGGTCGGCCACATGCACCACATTGCTGTCCTCGAAACAACGCACCACATGAGCAATGGCATCGGTTTCGCGGATATTGGCCAGGAATTGGTTGCCCAGTCCTTCACCCTGTGATGCGCCGGCAACCAGCCCGGCAATATCGACAAATTCCATGCTGGTTGGCACCACTTTGTGTGGTTTGACAATGGCTGCCAGGGCGTCCAAACGCGGGTCCGGCATCGGTACCAGGCCGGAATTGGGCTCAATGGTACAGAAAGGGAAATTCTCGGCAGCGATGCCTGCCTGGGTCAAGGCATTGAACAGTGTTGATTTGCCCACGTTGGGCAGTCCTACGATGCCGCATTTGAAACCCATGATGTGATCCTTGCTGATTAACTGCTTGCTGAATGGAGTCTGTGCATGGCTTGTTCCCATTGCCCATTCACAGCCAGAGGCATGACGGCAATGGCATCATCGATGCTGTGTTGAATGATGTCGGCCTCTTTGCTGGAAGGATCGCTGAGTACGAAACCTGCGACCAGGGATTTGTCTCCTGGATGACCAACACCAATACGCAGGCGATGGAAATCACGGGCTCCACCCAGGGCATTGATGATGTCACGGATGCCGTTGTGACCGCCGTGCCCGCCACCGAATTTGAAGCGGGTGATTCCCGGCTGGAAATCGATTTCATCATAGGCGACGAGCATGTTCTGTGGGGCGATGGCGAAATACTTGCACAAGGCTGCGACCGACTGACCGCTGCGGTTCATGAAGGTGGTCGGAAACAGCAGTCTGAGTTCTTGATTGCCCAGGGTAATGCGTCCGCTGTCACCGAAGAATTTGCCTTCATTGCGCAACTCACCACCATGGAGATGACACAAGCGAGAGAGGAACCAGAGACCGGCATTGTGTCGGTTATTGCGGTATTGCGGGCCAGGGTTACCCAGCCCGACAATCAGCTTGAGGACATCATCCTGCATGACAGTTTCCCGCGCATTCTCTGCCGACAAAGGCCTGCGGCTTACTCTGCGTCTTTTTCCGACTCATCGTCGGCCTCTTCATCGGTACTGCTGCCACCGCGTGGAGGCTGAACAGTGACCACGGCATTGTCTGCGTCATGACCATGTGTCAAATCCACACTGCTGACACCTTTCGGGAAGTTGATGCCGGAAATATGAACCGTTTCGCCCACGTCGACATTGCTCATATCCACTACCAGGTACTCTGGCAGATCCTTGGGCAGACAGACGATCTCGATTTCAGTCAGTGCCTTGATGATGCTGCCACCACCCAGTTTGACCCCCTTGCACTTGTCTTCATTAAGAAAGTGAACAGGCACCTTGACATGAATTGTCTGTTTGGCGCTGACCCGCAGAAAGTCGGCATGCAGGATGCGCGGTTTGGCTGGGTGGCGTTGCAGATCCTTGATAACTACCTGTTCGGCTTTGCCTTCAACCGAGAGCTTGATGATGTGCGAGAAAAACGCTTCATTGCTGACCGCCTTCAAAATATCCTTGTGCGGGATAGCGATGGAAACGGCAGGTTTGCCCGCACCGTACACCACGGCGGGGACCAGATCAGCCAGGCGGCGCAGGCGGCGGCTCGCACCTTTCCCCAGATCCGCGCGGGCTGTTGCATTCAGTTCAAAGTCATTCGACATGACAGATTCTCCAGTCAATCTGTTGTGGCTTGCGACCAGCACAACAACAGTTGTTAATAAAAGATCCGCCGCAGCGGATCCTGTGGTGCCGGCAGCATGATTGCTGGCCGGTTTTCCGGGCGTAATGCGGGTTCAGGTATTGTCAAACATTGCGCTGACGGATTCTTCGTTGCTGACCCGGCGGATCGATTCCGCCAGCAGCTTGGCCATGCTCAATTGGCGGACACGCTTGCATTTTTTGAACTCCTCGGACAGAGGAATGGTGTCTGTGACAACCAGGGAATCCAGAGCTGAATCGCTGATGTTGTTAAGGGCATTGCCGGAAAGCACTGGATGCGTACAGTACGCTACCACGCGGGTGGCGCCATGCTCTTTCAGTGCGGCGGCGGCCTTGCACAGGGTGCCGGCGGTGTCCACCATGTCATCGACAATCAGGCAGGTACGGTCACTGACCTCGCCAATGATATGCATGACCTGAGCCTCATTGGCCTGTGGACGGCGCTTGTCGATAATGGCCAGGTCTACATTCAGCTGCTTGGCCACGGCCCTGGCCCTGACCACCCCGCCGACATCGGGAGAGACAACAATCAGGTTTTCATAATTCTGGCGTTCGATGTCATCGGTCAACAAGGGTGAACCATACACATTATCTACCGGAATGCTGAAAAAACCCTGAATCTGCTCTGCATGCAGGTCAACCGTCAGTACGCGATTCACCCCCACGGCAACGATCATGTCGGCTACCACCTTGGCGCTGATAGCCACCCGGGCAGAGCGCACGCGGCGATCCTGACGGGCATAACCGAAATAGGGGATGACGGCCGTGATCCGGTTGGCAGAAGCGCGATGCATGGCATCTGCCATCAACAGCAGCTCCATCAGGCTGTCATTGGTGGGCACACAGGTGGGTTGAATAATGAATACATCCTTGCCGCGCACGTTTTCGCGAATTTCTACCGAAATCTCACCATCGCTGAATTTGCCGACACTGGCTTCTCCGACTGGAATACCGATGTGCCTGGCGATACTGTCTGCCAGAGCCGGGTTGGCATTACCGGTGAATACCATCAGATTGTTAGCCATGAATTCCTTACCTTTGGGCTGTCGGGTACCAGCTGCATGCGATCGCAAAGAACTGGCAATGAACCTGTTCATCAGACAGATTCCGGGAAAATGGCTGGGGTGGCTGGACTCGAACCAACGCATGCAAGGATCAAAACCTTGTGCCTTACCAACTTGGCGACACCCCAGTAACTTGCGTATTTTAAGTCAAATAAAATGCGATTGCCCATGGCCTTCGCACAGCTTGCTCCGCAGGAGCCTGTCAGAGCGAACATAAAGCCGACTCCGCAATTCCGCTGGCAACAAAGGCCCGAACCCGTTCAGGATTCACCAGGGCATCGTTGCTGTCGGAAAATTTTCGCCAGGCCTCTTGTGCCTCGCTCAGTGAATCGAAGCGGGCAAAAACACTGGCGCCTGTGCCTGTCATCCCAAAATAGTCAAATGTTTTCAGCCAGTTGAGAGCGGCATCTATATCGGGATACAGGGTTCTTACCAGGGCTTCGCAGTCATTCCGACAGTGCCCAGCGAGAAAGGCGGCCATTTTGATGGCTGGCGTGTTCCGTGTCAATTGTTGATGTGAAAAAATCTCCGCCGACGAGACATGGCAAGGCGGGGTCAGTACCAGATAATGCCAGCCGGGTAACTGCACAGGGGAGAGAATTTCACCAATGCCTTCCGCCCAAGCGTTTCTGCCGTGGACGAATACCGGGACATCGGCACCCAGGGTCAAGCCGATTTCTGCCAATTGTTCCCGGTTCAGTCCACACTGCCACAGGTGGTTAAGTGCCAGCAGTGTAGTCGCGGCGTTGGAGCTGCCGCCGCCCAGGCCGCCACCGGTGGGAATGTGTTTGTGCAGGGAAATAATGGCGCCCTGAGTAGTACCGGTTCGTGATTGCAGTGCCCTGGCTGCCCGCAATACCAGATTGTCCTCCCCGTTCAGGGTCGGGTCCGTGCAATGCAGTTGCAGTGTTGACCCGGACGTGTTCTGGAAGTCCATGACATCGCCTTTGTCCAGTAACTGGAATACAGTCTGCAGATTGTGGTAGCCATCAGCTCTGCGCCCGGTGATGTGCAGGAACAGATTGAGTTTGGCGGGGGACAACAGGGTTAGAGCAGCGGTGTCCATTATTCCAGAGTCCAGTTCAGGCGCACAAAATCCAGGCGCAGGGGCGCTTTCTCCATACGGATCCTCGAGGGCATGGTTTCCAGCCCTGCACTGGTGTAGCCAAGGTATTGGATGTGCCATCCAGCCTGTTGCAACTGCAGCAGCTGGTCGGTTTCGTTGAAGATGGGAATATGGTTCAAGCCAGGTGCGGGAACCCCCTTGATCCAGGAATCGAGCAGAGAGACCGGTAATTCGTATCCCAGCTGTTCGCGGATGAGTTCTTCGGGGCTGGAGGTGAGCAATGGTTCCTCTCCCTCTTGTTGCAGGCGAACCCGTTCAGGGTTGCCGGAGATTTCAGTTGCACCGATATTCAGTGCCCCCCAGAGGTTGATGACAAAGTTGCGATCGTTCTGCCGCCAGCGAATGCGGGAAGAATGCGATTCCTGATCATCCCTGACGCCGATGCGGCCGGTGAACTCCCATTGAGTGATAGCGTTCAGCTTGGCCCGGCGCAGCTCCCAGTTGGCAGTTACCGGGGCATCTATTTGTGGCGTCGAGGAGCAGGCCCCGAGCAGGAGCAGAGCCAGGACAGGCAACAGGAAATGGGGTCGTGCTGGCATATCAGGTATTCCGCTCCGATCCGTCAGGAGTTGATATCAAGGCGTTGCATGACGGCGCGCAGCAATTCACTGTCGGGACGGTTTTCGAGCGCCTCTTCCCAGACCTGTCTGGCCTCGCTGATTTGTCCCATAACCCATAGAACCTCGCCGAGATGGGCTGCCACTTCATGGTCCGGGAACACTGCGTAGGCACGCTCCAGGTTCTCGCGGGCTTCTTCCAGCCGGCCGAGTTTGAATTGCACCCAGCCCAGGCTGTCAATAATGGCCGGGTCATCGGGCTCCAGGGCTATGGCCCGCTCGATCAGTTCCAGTGCTTCCTGAAAGCGGTCCGTGCGATCGGCCAGGGTATAACCCAGGTGGTTCAATGCCCGCGCATTATCCGGTTCCAGAGTAATGATATGCTTGAGATCCTGTTCGGCAGCCGCCATTTCCCCATTGCGTTCATACAGCAGGGTGCGGCTGAACAGCAGGTCGGTATCCCGGGGATATTTGCTGATGGCCCCATCGATCACGTCTTTGGCGAGGGTGGTCGCACCATGATTGACCAGTGCCTCCATTTCTACTCGGCGCAGGATACTTTCCAGGCGTGGGTTGTTCGCGGATACCCGCGAAGTCCATTCATGTGCATCGGCATAACTGCCCCGGTTGACCAGCATAAGGATGATCTGCTGCTGGGCATTCAGGAAATTGTTCGACTCCATTTGCACCTGACTGAACTGGCGAATCGAGGCTTCCAGTTCACCTTCAGCCTGGAACAGATAGCCCAGATACAGGTGCACATCATTGCTGCGGTAGCCTGCCCGCAACAGGTATTCGAAGTGCTCCCTGGCTTCCTGGCGCTGTTCCAGCTCCATATGGAGCAGGGCAAGGGCGAGCCGGTTCTCATGATCTTCAGGTGCCCGCTCGGTCAGCAACAGGTATTGGGCCAGGGCTTCATCAAGACGGTCGAGTTGAATCAGCGACTGGGCATAATTCATCCGCAGCAGACGGCTGTCGGGGAAATTATTGATGCCTCGTGCCAACAGCTCGTTGGCTTCCTGCTGCCGATTCACGCCTTGCAGCAGCTGGGCTTCAATCAGGATCAGGCGTACGGAATCGCCATTTTCTGCCCGTAATTGCTGCAGTTGCTGCAAGGCTGCAGTGATCTGGCCATTCTGGGCCATCACCTGAACCAGGGCGAAATGCAGGGATTGTTCTTCAGGGAAAAGCTGGTGCAGTCTGTCCAGTTGTTGCTGGATGGCCAGGCGTTGGGTCTGTGGCAGGTCCTGGGTACGCCCGGAGATATCGGTAAAATTGACGTTTCCGCCCAGCTCCAGCACCTTGGCCAGGGACTCCAGGGCGGGTTCGAACTGGCCCAGTTCGACATAACGATAGGCCAGCAGCAGGTAAGGATCAATGTCATCTGGCGCCAGAGTGATCCACAGGCGTGCCATCTCCATGACCTTGTCTGAATCCTCGCTGGCCACTGCAAACTGGATGGCCCGCTGGATGATTCCTATGTCACGGGTGGCATGGGCGAGTTCCTGATAACTATGTGCCGCCATGGGCAAATCGCCACGCAGGCCGCCCAGTTCGCCCAGAATGGCTTGAGTCAACTGCTCCCGGGTAAAGTTTCCGTATTTTATGTCAGCTGTCTCTGCAGGTGTTTCCGGTGCGGTTTCCGTAGCTTCTGTTGTAATCAGTGGCGCGCTGGTTTGTGTCTCTTCCGCGGCAAAGGTCTCTGGGTTATCGGCTGTGGGAGTGCTGGCGCAGGCACTGAGCCCGAGGGTAAGCGCCAAGCCCATGAAAAAGGTGAGTCTGGGGGGAACGGCCGTAAACAAAGTCATGTAAGGCATTGAGCACCTGCAGTCTGTTGGAAGAAAGCGCTGACCAGGTCAGGATTGTAGCAAGATTGCGGATCAGCAACATCGCTTTTTGCTAAGACCAGTCATCGCCGGATAAATTTGCTTCAATTTGCGGTAAGATAGCCGCCTTTATGGCCAGGTGTGGATTCAAGGGGTGCTATGGCACTGGTTTTACTCGGCATTAATCACAATACTGCAGATATTTCGCTGCGCGAGCGGGTGGCGTTTCCGCCGGATGTGATGAGCGATGCGGTCAAGCAGATCAGCAGCCTGGAGCAGGTCGGGGAAGTGGTCATTGTGTCCACCTGTAATCGTACCGAGCTTTATGTCCAGATGGATCTGAATGATTCCAGTGGAATTGAAGGCCTGGCTCCTCTTGCTGCCGAGGAGTTGCAGAATCAGCAGCAGAAGTTGATAGGTTGGATGAGTGCCTTCCATGGACTGACTGCCGATGAGCTGGTGCGCAGCAGTTACTTTCACTGGAATGAGGATGTCATCCGGCACTTGATGCGGGTTGCCTGCGGTCTTGATTCCATGGTGCTGGGCGAGCCGCAGATACTGGGGCAGATCAAGTCGGCCTACGCCATGGCCAAGGACATGGGCGCTACGGGTGCAGAGTTGGGGAGAGCCTTTCAGGAGGCTTTCTCCATCGCCAAGCAGGTACGTACAGATACTGCCATTGGTGAAAACCCGGTATCGGTTGCCTATGCCGCAGTGACACTGACCGAGCAGATTTTTTCCGATCCAACCAGCCTCAGCGCCCTGCTTATCGGTGCGGGCCATACCATCGAGTTGGTGGCCCGACATCTGAGTGAGCGTGGGGTCCGCAACATCGTGGTTGCCAACCGCACCCTGCAGAATGCCGTCGATCTGGCCAGAAAATTCAACGGTCGTGGTGTGATGCTGGCAGATATTCCCGAGGAGCTGGCGGGAGCGGATATTGTTGTCTCCTCCACCAACAGCCAGCTGCCGCTGCTGGGCAAGGGGGCGGTGGAAAGGGCGACCAGGAAACGCCGGCACAAACCCATCCTGTTGATCGATCTGGCGGTGCCGCGCGATATAGAGCCGGAGGTAGGCGAACTCAGCGATGCCTACCTTTATAGTGTTGATGATATCCGCAGCGTCATCGAAGACAGTGTGCGCAGTCGAGTGGAGGCTGCCGAACAGGCCAGTGCCATCATCGAGCGTGGGGTGGAGGAATATCTCAAGCAATTGCGCGCCCTGAATGCGGTAACAACGCTGCGGGCGCTCAGGGATAAGGCCGAACTGATCAGGCAGGCGGAGTTGCAGAAGGCCTTGCGTCAACTGGATAAGGGCGTCGCGCCGGCCGACGTGCTGGAGGCGCTTGCCCGCAGTATCAGCAACAAACTTATCCACTCGCCCAGCGTGCAACTGAAAAAGGCCAGCGCCGATGGCCGGGATGACATGCTGCAACTGACCAGAGAACTGTTCGATCTGGACGGAAAAGCAGAATGAAAGCATCAATTGTCAACAAACTGGATAATTTGCAGGATCGCTATCAGGAGCTTGAAGCCCTGTTGGGTGATGCCCAGACGATCAGCAATCAGACCAGCTTTCGCAATCTATCACGTGAATTTGCCGAAATTGAACCAGTCGTGATGAGTTTTCGCAATTACCAGCGGGCACTTGAAGAGCTGCAGCAGGCCCGTTTGATGCAAAAAGACGAGGATGCCGAGATTCGTGCCATGGCCGAGGATGAAATTCAGCAGATACAGGGCACTCTGGAGACACTGGAACTTGAGTTGCAGACACTGTTGCTGCCCAGGGATGACAAGGATAGTTGCAATATTTTCCTGGAAATACGTGCAGGCACCGGAGGTGATGAAGCTGCCCTGTTTGCCGGGGATCTGTTTCGCCTGTATGCCAGGTATTGCGAACTCAAGGGCTGGCGCATGGAGATTCTCAATGAAAGGCCGGGAGAGCATGGAGGCTATAAAGAGATCATCAGCCGCATCGAAGGCAATAATGTCTATGGTCAGTTGAAGTTTGAGTCCGGGGCCCATCGGGTTCAGCGTGTTCCGGAAACCGAAACCCAGGGGCGTATCCATACCTCGGCCTGTACCGTAGCCATTATGCCAGTGCCCGATGACATGGAAGAAATAGAACTCAACAAGGCCGATCTGCGCATCGACACCTACCGCTCCAGTGGCGCGGGTGGGCAGCATGTCAACAAGACTGATTCGGCTATCCGTATCACCCATATCCCTTCCGGACTTGTGGTCGAGTGCCAGGATGAGCGCTCGCAGCACAAGAACCGGGCCCGGGCCATGTCTTTGTTGCAGGCCCGTCTGAATGACCAGATGCAACAGGCAGCGGAAAAGGAGCAATCGGCTACACGCAGGAAACTGGTCGGCAGCGGAGACCGTTCCGAGCGTATCAGAACCTATAATTTTCCTCAGGGCAGAATTACCGATCACCGTATCAATCTGACTCTGTACAAACTGGCCGAAGTCATGGCCGGTGATCTGGACGCGGTTATTCAGCCCCTGGTGCATGAATATCAGGCAGATCTGCTTGCCGAGCTTGCCGGGTAAGCCAGGATGACTGCGCATACCTTGACCCCTGTCCGTGTCGGCATGCTGTTGCGACAAGCCTCGCAACGGATCGATGGGGGTGATACCGGCAGGCTGGATGCCGAACTGCTGCTGGCAAAGGTGCTTGCCTGTAGCCGGACCCATCTGTACGCTCATCCGGAGCGCCTACTGAACCCTGCCGAACAGCTTGCTTTTGCTGCCTTGCTGGAAAGACGGATAGCGGGTGAGCCGGTAGCCTATCTGCTGGGTACGCGTCCTTTCTGGACTTTTGATCTGCTGGTCAACCGCGATGTATTGATACCACGCCCGGAAACGGAATTGTTGGTGGAGCTGGCAATGGCGCTGCCGGATCTGCCGCCCCGGGCTCTGGTGGCAGACCTGGGTACGGGCAGTGGGGCAATTGCGCTGGCTCTGGCCAGTGAGAATGCCGACTGGCACCTTGTCGCCAGCGACCGGAGTGCAAAGGCATTGCAGGTGGCCAGGCACAATGCCGGCAAGCTAGGGCTGGATAATATCAGTTTTGTGCAGGCTGACTGGTGCCAGCCCTGGGCCGGGCAGGCTTTTGACATGCTGGTGAGCAACCCGCCCTATGTGGAAACGGGAGATCCACATCTGCAGCAGGGTGACCTGAGGTTTGAACCAATGTCCGCTCTGGTTGCGCCAGTGGCCGGTCTGGCAGACCTGACCACTTTGTGCCGGCAAGCTGGAGCTTGTCTGAAACCAGGAGCCTGGTTGTTGCTGGAACATGGTTTTGGGCAGGGTGCCGATGTGCGTGGTCTGCTGCAGGAAAATGGTTACGGAGAGGTTGCCACACACCGGGATCTGGGCGGCAATGAAAGAGTGACGTTGGGGCAATGGTCATTGCCTGGGCAGTGAAGACGGTGTGCGGAACAGAGCGGGAGCAAGCGAATGAATGACGAGCAGTTGTTGCGTTACAGCCGGCAGATCATGTTGCCGGAAGTGGATGCTGAAGGTCAGTTGAAACTGCTCGATGCCAGTGTGCTCATTGTTGGCATGGGTGGGCTGGGCTGCCCGGCAGCGATGTACCTGGCTGCTGCCGGGGTGGGGCATCTGTTGATCGCCGATGATGACCGGGTGGAGCTGAGCAATCTGCAGCGACAGATTGCTCACGCAGATGCAGACATTGGCAGGCTCAAGGTTGATTCGGCAGCAGCAACGCTTGCCGGACTGAATCCTGACGTAAAAATCACGCGTCTGGCTGCCCGGCTTGATGCGGCCATGCTGGATGAATACCTGCCACAATCGACTCTCGTGCTGGATGCCTGTGATAATTTTACAACTCGCTTTTTGATCAATGCGGCCTGTTTGCGTCATGGCAAACCGCTGGTATCAGGTGCCGCCATTCGCATGGAGGGTCAGGTGGCTGTCTTTGATCCACGTGACCCAGACAGCCCGTGCTACCAATGCCTTTATCCTGCCGGAGATGATGAGCAGGCCAATTGTGCCCGCAATGGTGTCATGGCACCGGTGGTCGGTATCATTGGTGCGGTGCAGGCGCTGGAAGCCATCAAATTGATCATCGGTGTGCCTGGTGGCCTGACCGGGCGTCTGTTGCTGCTGGATGCGAGCAATATGCAGTGGCGTGATCTACGGCTGCGCAGAGACCCGCACTGCGCCGCCTGCGGCAAACATGACAGGCCTTGATGTTGTTGCCACACAAGGCTATGATTCCAGCGCTTTCATTTGGACAAAAATTATGCAAGAAACTGATTCTGAAGGAAAAACCCTTTTTTCCAACTTTAACCTGGTTGATCCGCTGCGCCGGGCGATCGATGATCTGGGTTTCGAGGCCTGTACTCCGATTCAGGCGCAGAGCCTGAAATACACGCTGGAAGGCCATGACTTGATTGGCAAGGCGCAAACAGGCACGGGCAAAACGGCTGCGTTTTTGATCACGGTCATCAATGATCTGTTGATGAACCCGGTTACCGAAAAGCGTTTCATTGGTGAGCCGCGTGCGCTGGTGATCGCACCGACCCGGGAACTGGTCATCCAGATAGCCAGTGATGCGGCAAACCTGGGCAAGTACACTGATTTGCATGTAGTCACCCTGGTTGGCGGCGAGGACTACAAGAAACAACTGAAGCAGGTTGATAGCCGGCCGGTGGATATCGTGGTGGCCACCCCAGGGCGTCTGCTCGATTTTGTCCAGAACGACCAGCTTTTTCTGGGTCTGATCGAACTGCTGGTGATCGATGAGGCGGACCGTATGCTGGATATGGGCTTTATTCCACAGGTACGCAGTGTCATCTCCCGCACTCCGAGCAAAGAGTGTCGCCAGACCCTGTTGTTCAGTGCCACGTTCACTCCTGAAATCAGTGAACTGGCCAAACGCTGGGCCATGGATCCTTTGAAAGTGGAAATTGAACCCACACAGGTGGCCACAGATACCATCAACCAGATCGTCTACCTAGTGACCACGGCAGATAAATACAAACTGCTCTATAACCTGATCAAGGCGGATAATGCAGAGAAGGTAATCGTATTCAATAACCGTCGTGACCAGGTGCGGAAACTGGCCGATAGTCTGTATCGCAATGGTATTGAGTGCGGTCTGCTGTCAGGGGAGGTGGCCCAGAACAAGCGCGTACAGACCCTGGAGGCGTTTCGCGAAGGTAAATTGCAGGTGCTGGTCGCCACGGATGTGGCCGGGCGTGGCCTGCACATCGATGATGTGACGCATGTGATCAATTTCAGTCTGCCCGAAGAGGCAGAAGATTATGTGCATCGCATCGGGCGCACAGGCCGTGCCGGCTCCAGTGGGACGTCCATCAGCTTTGCCTGTGAGGAGGACTCCTTTCTGCTGCCCAATATCGAGGCCAAGCTGGGTCACAAGCTACCCTGCGTGCAACCCGAGGAATCACTGTTGGCTGCCCCGCCAGCCTTTGTCCGGGCCTCCAGATTTACTGCCCCTCCCAAAGAGGATGGCAAGCACGCCCGTGGAGCGCGCCCAGCCCGTCAGCGCAGGTCCTGAGCAGCACGCAGAATTTCAGCATAGGCCGTAGATTTGCGATGCTGCGAGATGAGATCCAGCACCGTGCTGCCATCTTCCAGGGTGGCATTCAGATCGTGGCCTGAGGCAACAAAAAACCCGACAAACCGCTCGAAAGTATCCGGCAGCATGCCGCGATAGGCCTTCAGCAGAATATGATAGTCGCCCGGGACTCCATCGGGTGGCTGCAACTTGAGGAAAGCCTGGACGCGTTCATCACTCCAGACCTCATTGCGAGTTGCCGGTTGTGTGCGTTCTGCTCCGGTTTTTTTCTGTTCAATCATGGTGCTGACTCTTGCTTGTGCTTGCTATGCCATTGCTGATGATCTGCAACTGTGCAGGTCAGCTTCAATTGTTCAATTTGTCACGCAACAGCGCATTCAGTTGATCCGGGTTGGCTTTGCCCCTGGACAGTTTCATGGCCTGACCGACGAAGAAGCCGAATACTTTTTCCTTGCCGCTGCGGTACTGTTCCACCTGCGCGGGGTTATCCGCCAGTACCTGATTGACCAGTGCTTCAATGGCCCCCGTGTCGGTGACTTGTCTGAGACCTTTTTGTTCGATGATTTCATCCACACCACTGTCGGTTTCAGCCATGGTTTCAAACACGGTTTTGGCGATCTTGCCGGAAATGGTATTGTCCAGAATGCGACTGATCAGAGCCGCCAGGCGTTGCGGCTCTATGGGTGAGTCATCTATTTCCAGGCCTTGCCGGTTCAGCAGGCTTTGCAGGTCCACGGTCACCCAGTTGGCTGACAGTTTGGGGTCAGCGCACAGTTTGACCACGGTTTCATAGTACTCAGCCATCTCGCGGCTGCTGGTCAGTACATTGGCATCGTAGTCGCTGAGCCCGTATTGTTCGATGAAACGCAGTTTCTTGACATCGGGCAGTTCCGGCAGGGTGGCGCGAATGCTCTCGATATAGGCATCATCGATGACCACAGGCAGCAGGTCGGGTTCCGGAAAATAACGGTAGTCATTGGCGACTTCCTTGCTGCGCATGGGGCGGGTTTCATCACGGTCCGCATCATACAGCCTGGTTTCCTGGGTGACACGGCCGCCATCCTCAATCAGATCTATCTGGCGCTGTGCCTCATGCAAAATGGCTTTTTCGACAAACCGGAACGAATTGATGTTCTTGATTTCGGTACGTGTGCCAAGCTCGGTGCTACCCGACCTGCGTACAGAGACGTTCGCATCGCAGCGCATGGAGCCTTGGGCCATATTGCCGTCCGAGATGCCCAGGTAACGAATGATGGAGTGCAGTTTTTTCAGGTAGGCAACAGCCTCTTTGGCACTGCCCAGCTCTGGTTCGGAAACGATTTCCAGCAAGGGGGTGCCGGCCCGGTTCAGATCGATGCCGGACATGCCCTGATAATCCTCATGCAGGGATTTGCCGGCATCCTCTTCCATATGTGCCCGGGTGACACCAATGACGCGTTCGCTGCCATCTTCCAGGGTAATGGTCAGACTGCCCCTGCCAACGGTCGGGAATTCAAGCTGGCTGACCTGGTAACCTTTGGGCAGGTCGGGATAGAAATAATTCTTGCGATCAAAAACAGAAATTTTGCTGATTTCCGCATTGATGGCCAGGCCAAAGCGTACGGCCATTTTCAGGGCCTCTTCGTTCAGCACTGGCAGCGTGCCGGGCAAGGCCAGGTCGTAGACATTGGCCTGGGTATTGGGCGCGGCGCCAAAGTGGGTGCTGCTGCCAGAGAAAAGTTTGCTTTTGGTGGCCAGTTGAACGTGGACTTCAAGGCCTATTACAGTTTCCCAGCTCATTGCTTCACCTCCGGCTTGTGCAGGTGCCAATCGGTCTGTTGCTGGAACTGATGGGCGACGTTCAGCAATTTGGCTTCGGCAAAATCGCTTGCCACAATCTGCATGCCTACCGGCAGGCCATTGCTGTTACCGGCCGGGATGGAGATGCCGGGCAGCCCTGCCAGATTGACGGCAATGGTATAGATGTCTTCCAGGTACATGGTGACCGGATCATCATTCTTCTCGCCAACCCTGAAGGCAGTGTGCGGTGTGGTGGGGCCGATGATGACATCCACCGATTTGAAGGCCTGGTCAAAATCCTGTTTGATGAGGCGGCGAATCTTTTGTGCCTTCAGATAATAGGCATCATAGTAACCGGCGGAAAGTGCATAGGTGCCAACCAGGATGCGGCGCTTGACCTCGTCGCCAAAACCTTCACTGCGGCTGCGCTTGTACAGGTCTTCAAGATTGACCGGATTGTCACAACGGTAGCCGAACCGGACTCCGTCATAACGTGACAGGTTGGCGGATGCTTCTGCCGGGGCAATCACGTAATAGGCGGAAACCGAGAGATGATTGTGGGGCAGGTCAATGTCGATGATACGGGCGCCCAGTTTCTCGAACACCGCCAGCGCTTCCCGCAGGGCTTTTTCGACATCGCTGTTGAGACCTTCAGCAAAATGCTGGGCTGGCACACCGATACGCAAGCCCTGCAGACTGTCATTCAGGGTGGCGGTGTAGTCGGGAGCGGGTATGTCCAGGCAGGTTGAGTCGCGTGGGTCAGGGCCGGCCATGACATTCAACTGCAAGGCTGCATCTTCGGCCGACCGACAGATCGGGCCAGCCTGATCCAGGCTGGAAGCAAACGCGATCATGCCCCAGCGGGACACCCGGCCGTAGCTTGGCTTGAGACCAGTGACACCACAAAAGGCGGCGGGTTGTCGAATCGAGCCTCCGGTATCGGTGCCGGTCGCCATGGCGCACAGTCCCGCCGCGACGGCTGCAGCTGAGCCGCCGGAGGAACCGCCCGGGACTCTGGCAAGATCCCAGGGGTTGCTGACCGGGCCGAAATGGCTGGTTTCATTCGAGGAGCCCATGGCAAATTCATCCATATTGGTTTTGCCCAGCGTTACCACACCCGCCTGGTTAAAACGTTCCACCACGGCCGCATCATAGGGGGAAATAAAGTTTGCCAGCATACGTGAGCCGCAGGTGGTAAGAACATCGCGCGTACAGAAGATATCCTTGTGGGCAATGGGGATGCCGGTCAGCACCTGGGCCTTGCCCTTGGCAATGCGTTCATCGGCGGCTTTGGCCTGGGCCAGGGCCTGTTCTTCGGTAACGGTGATATAGGCATTGAGTGAACCGTTCAGGTGTTTGATCCGCTGGAGATATTCCTGGGTCAACTCCACGCTGGAGATTTTGCGGCTGCTCAGGGCGCGGGCGAGATCTGCGACAGTGTTGGCTAACATGTAAATGGGTATCCTTGGTAAACGGTGGCCACCGGGTTCTGCAATCCGGAAGGTCGGCATGAAGATGGGGGTTCAGCTCAGATTGCTTACTCCAAAACCTTTGGTACCAGATACAAGCCATCCTGGGTTGCTGGCGCATTGGCTTGCAACAGCTCGCGTTGGTCGGTTTCGGTGACCTCATCGGGGCGCAGCCGCTGCACGGCATCGAAGGGATGTGCCAGCGGAGCGATATTGCTGGTATCCACCGTCTGCATCTGATCGATCAGAACCAGAATGTCCGAGATACGCCGGGTTACCTCCAGGGTATCCTCGGCATTGATATGCAGGCGTGCCAGATGTGCGATTTTTTCGACATCTGAGTTGTCTAAAGCCATTCCTTATCTCCACTTCAGGACGTGTCACCAGCTGATACGACATCACCGACAGGACAGCATTCTGTGCGATACTGCATAAGCCGCAATTGATACTTGCCCTATTTTACGGCCATTGTTAGAGTGCGTATCTATTTGCCGGAGGAACCGGCATTATACGGGATTATCGCTGGTTTGGGGCAACAGTTTAATGAGTGTGGCAGATTCGCGCTCGGTGTATCGAGGTTAACAGAAAATAGATGTTCAAAAAGATTAGAGGGATGTTCTCCAATGACCTGTCCATTGATCTGGGTACGGCGAACACGTTGATTTATGTTCGTGGCGAAGGGATCGTATTGAATGAGCCCTCTGTGGTGGCCATCCGCACTGTCAATGGCCAGAAAGTGGTTACTGCCGTGGGGGCTGACGCCAAGCGCATGCTGGGACGCACGCCGGGTAATATCACTGCGATAAGGCCATTGAAAGATGGGGTGATAGCCGATTTTCAGGTGACTGAAAAAATGCTGCAGCATTTCATCAGCAAGGTGCATGAAAACAGTTTCTTTCCACCCAGCCCGCGAGTGTTGATCTGCGTGCCCTGCAAATCGACACAGGTCGAACGGCGGGCCATCCGTGAATCTGCCCTCAGTGCCGGTGCCAGGGAGGTGCGCCTGATTGAAGAGCCGATGGCAGCAGCTATTGGGGCGGGTCTGCCGGTTGACCAGGCCAGTGGTTCGATGGTAGTGGATATTGGGGGTGGTACCACCGAGATTGCCATTATTTCGCTCAATGGTGTGGTCTATGCCGAATCGGTACGCATTGGTGGTGACCGCTTTGATGAGGCGATTATCACGCATGTGCGCCGAAACTACGGCAGCCTGATTGGGGAAGCCACAGCCGAGCGCATCAAGAAAGAGATCGGTTGTGCCTTTCCCAATGGCGAACTGCGCGAGATCGATGTGCGCGGCCGAAACCTGGCAGAAGGGGTGCCGCGCAGCTTTACCCTGAATAGCGACGAGATACTCGAAGCATTGCAGGAACCCTTGTCAGCCATTGTGCAGGCGGTCAAAAGTGCGCTGGAGCAGTCTCCGCCGGAACTGGCCTCTGATATTGCCGAAACTGGCATGGTGTTGACAGGCGGTGGAGCCTTGTTGAAAGATCTGGACAAACTGCTGGCTGAAGAAACCGGTCTGCCGGTTATTGTCGCAGATGATCCCTTGACCTGTGTTGCACGCGGCGGTGGCAAGGCAATGGAGTTGATGGATGCGAATGATATGGACTCGCTGACACTGGAATAATCCGGGTTTGACCATCAATTGAGGTTTCATTATCAAAACCTTATTTATCAAAGGCGTCTCGCTGGAATATCGGGTGGCGGCATTTATAGTGCTGTCCATAGGCGTCATGTATGTGGACAGCCGCTTTGATTACCTGGACAGGGTGCGGTACACCACAGCTTACATAATGACCCCGGTTTACTGGGTGGCGGATATCCCTGCCCGGGTTTCCTATTGGATTGATGATGTTCTCGTTTCCCAGCGTGATCTGATCGAGGAGAATGCTGCCTTGCGTCAGGAACTGCTGTTTGCCCGGCGCGAGTTGCAGCAGCTGGCCAGTCTGGCCAGTGAAAACAGCCGTCTGCGGGCTTTGCAGGAAGCATCACAGGCGGTGCAGGGCAAGGTGATGGCCGCAGAAATCATCAATATTTCTTCAGATCCCGGTTCGCGTCGTGTTCTTATCAACAAAGGTGCCCAGCATGGAGTGCAGCCCGGTCAGGCTCTGCTTGATGCCTACGGCCTGATGGGCCAGGTGGTTGAAGTGCTGCCGTTCACCAGCTGGGTAATGCTGGTTACGGATTCGCGCCATGGCACCCCGGTTCAGGTCAACCGCAATGGTGAAAGGGCTATAGCCAGAGGGAGCAGGGATTCGGGACCTCAGCTTGAATTGGAGTATGTCCCTGATACTGCGGATATCGTGGTCGGTGATTTACTGGTCAGTTCAGGGCTTGGGCAGCGCTTCCCCAAGAATTATCCGGTGGCCGAGGTGGTCAACATTCGCCATGATCCGGGCCAGCCTTTTGCCACCATCAAGGCTCGACCGCTGGCACAGCTTGACCGTACCCGGCATGTCATGCTGGTGATACAGGATGAGACGGCAATGGAAACCACCGCTGTGTCGGCCCAAGCCATGGATGACAAGCCCGAATCTTCCCCTTCTGGCGTGATTGCAGCGGATGAACCGCCTGCCAGGCAAATTGAGGAGCAATAGGCCATGGAACCAAGAGCGCAAGGTTACTGGGTCATCCTGTTGAGCTTTTTCATCGCCTATCTGCTGGCCATTGTGCCCTTTCCGGAGTGGGCCCTGAATTATCGACCTCAGTGGGTATTGATCGTGCTGATTTACTGGATTATGGCCTTGCCTTATCGAGTAGGTATCGGGTTTGCCTGGGTAGCAGGACTGCTGCTGGATATACTGGAGGGGTCACTGCTGGGCATGCATGCGCTGGCTTTTGCCGTGACTGCGTATATGACCTTGAGCCTGCACCAGAGGCTGCGCATGTTTTCTTCGGTCCAGCAAAGCGCCCTGGTACTGGCACTTATCGGCTTGTATATGATGATAGTGTACTGGATCAAGATCATCACCAATCAGACGGTGGCCTCTGGTCTTCTGTTTTTGCTGGGAGCTTTGTCCAGTGCCTTTCTCTGGCCCTGGTTGTTTGTATTCCTGCGGCAAATGCGCTTGAGCTTTGGTGTCAGGTGACTGGTTGTTCAAATGATTGATCCGCTCGCTCCTGAAGCAGCTCATGCTGTGCCCACTGAAACCCGCCATAAGCGTCTGATTCTGGCTTCCTCCTCGCCGCGGCGCAGAGAACTGTTACGTCAGATTGGTGTCCAGTTTGATGTAGCGGCGCAAAATATTAATGAAACCCCCGGTGCGGATGAGACGCCCACTGATTATGTGTGCCGCCTGGCCTTGGCCAAGGCCAGGGCTGTAATGACTGATGGAACTGTCTTGACATGCCCGATTCTGGGCGCGGATACGATTGTGGTTTGCGCGGGTCAGTTGCTGGGCAAGCCCATGGATCGGGCACATGCGCTGAGCATGCTGGCTAGACTGTCCGGAACCACCCACGAGGTGCTCTCGGCCGTGGCCATGATCGAGGGCAGGCGGGAGGCGGTTCTCCTGTCTGCAACCCGGGTTTCTTTCCGCGACTTGAGCCCTCTGGAATGCGAGCGCTATTGGCAGAGCGGTGAGCCTGAAGGCAAGGCCGGAGCCTATGCCATTCAAGGGCTGGCAGCCATGTTTGTCAGCTCGATCGAAGGCAGTTATTCCGGAGTGGTGGGTTTGCCTTTATTCGAGACCTGTGAGCTGTTGCAGCAATTTGGCGTATCTACAGGTTTATCCTAACGTTTTCCCGGTTGAGAACAGTCAGCCCTCTGTTACTGGCAGGAAAAACAATGAGTGAAGAAATACTTATCAATGTGACGCCCCTGGAGACGCGGGTAGCCCTGATTGAAAATGGCCTGTTGCAGGAAATCTTTATAGAGCGCCACCACAAGGCCAGTCATGTCGGTGATATTTACCTGGGCAAGGTGGTCCGGGTCATGCCTGGGATGGAGGCGGCCTTTGTGGATATTGGTCTGGAGCGGGCGGCATTCATCCACAATGCAGACGTGGCCAGAATTTCAGCCGAAGGACTGGAAGTTGGCCAGGAGGAAAGCACTGCCACGAACCTGTTGCGCGAAGGACAGATGCTGGTGGTTCAGGTGGCCAAGGACCCGATTGGCTCAAAAGGGGCCCGCCTGACCACTCATTTGACCCTGCCCTCCCGGAACCTGGTGTTTTTGCCAAGAAGTGTCCATTTGGGGATTTCTCAGCGCCTGGAAAATGAGCTGGAGCGGGAACGTCTGTTGGGTCTGGCCCAGGACTGTCTGCGACAGGAGTCGCTGGAAGGCAAGGCTGGCCTGATTATCCGAACAGCGGCCGAAGGGGCCGAACAGAGGGAATTGATTGAAGATATTCGTTTTCTGAAGCGGGTCTGGGCCGCTGTGGCCAGGCGTATCGCCAAAAGTGATGGTATCCGGGTGCTGTATCGGGATATTCCCCTTTATATGCGGGCGATGCGAGATCTGTTGACACCGCAGATAGAAAAGATTCGGGTGGATTCGGCCAGCACCTTTGCCGAGATAGTGCAGTTCACCCAGGATTTTATGCCTGAATTCAGCAATAGCGTGGAACTGTACTCGGGAGAACGCCCAATCTTTGATCTATATGGCATAGAGGATGAAATAGACAAGGCCCTGGGTCGTCAGGTCAAATTAAAATCGGGAGGAGATCTGATTATTGACCAGACCGAGGCCATGACCACGATCGATGTCAATACAGGGGCTTATCTGGGGAGCCGGAATCACGCAGAAACCATACTCAAGACCAATCTGGAGGCGGCGACAGCCATCGCCAGACAGCTCAGGGTAAGAAACCTGGGTGGTATCATCATCCTGGATTTTATCGATATGGCAGACCCTGAGCATCAACGCCAGGTGTTGCGCACCCTGAGCAAGGCTCTGGAGAAGGACCATGCCAAAACCATGATATCCGGCCTCTCGGAGCTGGGCCTGGTGGAGATGACTCGCAAACGAACCCGTGAAAGCCTGGAGCAGATGCTTTGCAGCCAGTGTCAAACCTGTCAGGGGCGAGGTCGGCAGAAAACGGCAGAAACCATTTGTTATGAGATTTTTCGTGAAATTATGCGGGTTGCGCGGGTCTATGAGAATGATACCCTTCTGGTCGTGGCATCTCAGCAGGTAGTGGATCGGCTGCTGGATGAAGACTCCAGTACCCTGGCCGATCTGGAAGAGCTGGTAGGCAAGACAATCAGGTTTGAAGTAGAGCCTATTTATAACCAGGAACAGTATGATGTGGTGCTGTTCTAGCTGAAGCAAGACTGAGACTATGGCCCGATTTTTTTCCATCTTCAGGAGTTGTTTGCGCCAACTGTTCATGCTGGCTGCTTTTCTGCTGGTGGTGCTGGCCGTTTATGTCAGTGTGGGTCGTCAGCTGATGCCTATGCTGGGTGATTACAAGAGCCGGGTCGAGACGGAACTTTCTGCGCGGCTGGGCCTGCCGATTCAGCTTGGGCAGGTATCCGGCAGCTGGAACCGTCTCAACCCAGGTATCAGCATGGAGCAGGTACAGCTGTCTGTGCCTGGGGAGGACCAGCTTACCCCCCTGATGATTGAGCAATTTGATCTCGAACTTGATGTGTTGAGCAGTCTTCAGCAAAGACGGTTGGTGCTGTCTCACATGACTATCGGGGCCGCCTCTCTGCGCTTGCAACAACAGGAAAGCGGCATCTGGCAACTGGCTGGGGTTGACGCGGGGGCGGTTGTTCTTACAGCAGCGCAGGCGCTTGAGCTGGTCTCCCGGTTTGAGCATATTGAGTTCAGTGACCTGAATCTGCAACTGGAGGCTGCGGACGGCAGTGTGCTTCAACTGGAGCGGGGCGATGCCAGGCTGCAGGCTGTGGCGGGGCGGTTTCTGATCGAGATCAATGCGCATCTGCCCGGGCAGGATGAAACGGTGTTTCTGGCTGCCGATTTTCTGGCCGAGGAAGAAAGCAAGGTCACCGGTGAGATTTATGCCCGTCTGCCAGAGGGCGACTTCTCTGCGCTGTCATCCTTGCTCGTGCTGGGCGATTGGCAGGGCAGACATGTTGCCGGGTCGGTTGAGATCTGGCTTGAACTGCAGCAAGGACAGTTATGGCGGACTCATGCCCAGGTACAGTTGCCGGAGCTGGCTCTGAGCCGAAGCGATGAGCAACTGATCGATGTGCAGCAGGTTCAGGCCGGCATCGATATCCGGCGCACCGTGGGAGATCAGGGCTGGGATATCCTGCTGCAGGATATGGGGTTTGTCTGGCGTGGCAGGCAATGGCCTGTAAGCGATCTGAGTCTGCGCATCCGGGACGAAACCGGGCTGGTGGCTCAATTGGGGGCAATCGATATAGGGATAATGCGGGACCTGGTCTCCGAGCTTGCCCTGTTGCCAACGCCAGCGCAGACCACATTGAACGAATTTTCCCCGCGTGGTCGCCTGCATTCACTGGTGCTGAGCGTGATGGAGGAACAAGATACCTATGCGGCCAAACTGCAGGCAGAGCTGGAGGAGGTCAGTATCGATGCTCGCAGGGGAGCCCCGGCAATATGGGGGCTTAACGGTTATACCGAACTGGAGTATTCCGGTATCGAACAACAGCTGTCTGGGCAGTTCGAGATTGATTCCGAGACCTTCATGCTGCATCTGCCCCAGTCTTTCAATAAACCCTGGAGTTATGACAAGGTCAATGGGCGGGTCAAGGTTCAAGCGAATCTGTCTGCCGACCTGGACCTGCAATTGAGCAGCAGGCTGGTCACATTGGAGTCAAGCATAATAAGTGGCAGGGCCAGATTTTCTGTTGATTATGCCAGGACAGCTGAGGGGGAAATCAGTTCCGGTCTGGAGCTGATGGTAGGGGCGCTTTCGGCAGATATAGCCGGTAAGTCTGCCTACCTGCCAACAGGACCCGGTATTGGAGAAGGCCTGCTGGAGACAATGCAGTGGGTTGATGTGGCGGTGCGCTCCGGGGACGCCAGTGGCAGTGGCCTGATTTATCGCGGCTCGACCATGCCAGGGGCAACGACTGCAGAAAAAACCCTGCAGATGTTTTATCGCCTGGATTCCGGCGTGCTTGAGTTCGATCCTGAGTGGCCAGCTTTGGAGAAGCTGGATGGCTTGACTATTATCAACGACGGCCAGGTCGATGTGTTCAATGCCGGTGGAGAGACTCTGGGGATTGGTTTTGATTCCGCCCGGGCCAGCATTCGCGCCAATCCAGACGGTACTGGAAGCTGGTTGAGCGTTACCGGCAAGGGCGGTGGGTCCGCTGCTGCCGGCCTGGCTTATTTGCAGGAAACACCGGTGACCAGCGGTTTTGGCAGCTATCTGTCAGGGTGGCAGGCTGAGGGTGAAGTGAGTGTGGCCCTGCAGCTGGATTTGCCCTTGTTTATTGCCGGAGCCCAGGCGCAGGTAAATCTGCAGGTGGATATGCAGGATAACGCCTTGCGTATTCCGGAGTATGATCTGGATATGACCCAGCTCAATGGCAGCATGCATTACCGGGAAAGCACGGGTTTGGTCGCCCAGGCAATGACAGCCACGGTATTTGATCAGGCAGCCTCATTATCCATCCGTTCAGACGGCCTGGATGCCAGTGTTCCGGTAACGGAAGTTGTTCTGGAAAGCCAGGTTGAAATCGATCGGTTTGCCGAATGGGAATTGCATTCACCTTTGTTGAGGGCTGTGCTGGATAAAGCCGACGGTGTCATGAACTATCAGGCTAAACTGGTTCTACCCCAATTGACCTCTGCCAGTGACGGCGATGTGCCCAGGCTCTCCTTTCATTCCCGTCTGGGCGGTGTGACAACAGGCTTGCCTGCGCCATTGAACAAGCCCGTGGACAAGGAGTTACCGCTGCAACTGGATATGGATTTTCTGGCTGATGGCAAGCGCAGGCTGCGGGCCAGCCTTGCTGATCTGGCTTCGCTGGATGTCTTGCTGAGCAATGACTCTGATATCGAGCGGGGCTTGATTTATCTGGGAACCCGCAACGAGAGCCTGCCAGTGCGCCGTTTCAACACCTCGGCACCTGGGCTGGAAGTGTTGGGGCAGCTGCAAACGTTTGACTATGATCAATGGTCCAACGCTGTCATGGACATTTTTACAAACAGTGGCAGCAGTACCCTGCCTGGCCGGGAATTTCCCCTGGTTGGCGATATAAGAATCAATGATGCCTATTTTCTTGGGCAGCACGTTGCTGATCTTGGTTTGCAGATAAGCAGTCAGACGGGAAGCTGGAAGCTGGAACTGGACAGCAATGCGGTAGCAGGCAGCGTGGTACTGCCGCTGGACCAGAATGAGTATATCCAGGCAGATCTCAGGCACTTGCGTTTGCCCGCCGCAGAGGAGGAGGCAGACGTCACTCAGCCGGTTGAAGAATCAACAGAAACCGAATCGGCAGAAGAAATGTTCACTGATACCCTGGCGGATGTTGATCCCCGAACATTTCCCAGACTGCTTTTTGCTACCGAGGAGTTGATGATAGGGGGTGCTGATTATGGTAACTGGCAATTTACCCTGGATCCGGTCGAAGACGGTGCTCTGTTGACGAACCTGGTCATTGCTTCACGTGGGCTGGAGCTTGGTTCCGGCAACAGTTTTTCCCAGTTTTTATGGTCTTTTGACGGTAACCGGCATGGTAGCCGGTTGCAGGCTCATATTACAGCTGAAGACATGGCCGAGGTGTTGAGCGCTTTTGGTTTTGCTCCCAGCCTGGAGAGCGACGAAGCGGAATTCAATGTTGATGTCAACTGGGAGGGGAGTCCGGCTGCCTTTTCAGTATTTGGATTGCAGGGTGTTGCCAATATGAGTATCAGAGATGGCCGCTTTCTGCAAGGTGGCAATGCAGCCAGCAATAGTGCGCTCAAGCTGATAAGCATTCTTAATTTTGATGCCCTGGTGCGTCGATTGCGTTTTAGTGATGACTTGTTGCGCAGTGGTCTGTCCTATGAGGAAATCCAGGGTACCTTGCTGTTGGACAAAGGCAATGTGCAGATTGCCGATCGCTTGCAGATCATTGGTCCATCCAGTTTGTTTCAGATAGCAGGCAACATTGATATTCGCAATGAGACCATAGATGGGAGCATGTATATCACTTTGCCGCTCAGTGATAATATTCCATGGATGAGCGGCTTGGCAGCATTGAATAATCTAATCAATTGGCAGGTTGCCATAGGTGTGTTTTTGTTTGAAAGAATTTTTTCCAATCAGGTTGATAATCTGACCAGTGCGCAATATATACTGAAAGGTCCATGGGAAGGGCTGCAGCCACAGCTGAATCAGGTGTTTACTGCTGGCAATAGAGCCGGGTCGGGGGCAGCCGTCCCGGTTCCTGTTCCAGCTCCGGCTCCGACATCGGCAGCAGGCACTCCACCAGCTGCAGGCGCGCCGCTTCAACAACGCGCTCCCACGCCGGAGTAAAGGGGAATTGAAGATGTCAGCAACTAAAAGCAGGGTTGCAGTGGTGCAGATGGTCAGTACGGCAGATATCCATGCCAATCTTGAGATGGCGTCAACATTGACAGCGCAAGCCGTCGAGCAGGGCGCGCAACTGGTTTTATTACCGGAAAACTTCGCCGTGCTCGATGGCGGACCTCTGTCGGATTTCGCTGAAAGGCAGGGAGATCCGGGCGCGCTATTGCAGAAATTTGCCTCGAATCTTGCTGCCAGGCATCGGATTTATCTGGCGGCGGGTACTGTGCCATTGAATACACGCCCTGCTGATGATTCCCGGCCCGGGGAGCTGGAGCCCACAGATGGACGAGTGCGTTCTGCTTCCTTGCTGTATGGCCCCGAAGGCAGCTTGCTGGCACGCTATGACAAGATTCATCTGTTTGATGTGGAGGTCGATGACAAGCAGGCGAATTATTCGGAATCGCTCAGTTTTGAACCCGGTGAACAGCTCGTGGCTGTTGATACCGCACTGGGCAGAATCGGCATGAGCGTGTGTTACGATCTGCGTTTTCCTGAGCTCTATCGCAGTCTGCTGGCCATGCAGGCTGAACTGTTACTGGTTCCGTCGGCCTTTACCCAGGTAACAGGGAAGGCGCATTGGGAAGTGTTGCTCAGGGCCAGAGCGATTGAAAACCAGTGTTATGTCATTGCCGCCAATCAGGGAGGTGTGCATAATGCAACCCGCGAAACCTATGGCCATTCCATGATTGTCGACCCTTGGGGAGAGATTCTGGCCAGGGTTGAAGAAGGGCCGGGAGTTGCAGTGGCTGATATCGATCTGGACAGGATGGTCGGCTTGCGCCAGCGCATGCCGGTGATCAGTCACAGACGGCTATGAATGGAATGGATATTCAGAGGTTGTTTAATATTGCGTCTTGATAAAAGTTTTCTTACTACACTGGCCTCGTTGGGGCTGATCTTGTCCAGTTTGCTTCTTCCTGCCGGTATTGCAGCCTATCTGCTCAGTGCGGGTCTGTTTGCCCTTTCCGGGGCCCTGACCAATTGGCTGGCAGTGCATATGCTCTTCGAACGGGTGCCTGGTTTTTATGGTTCCGGAGTCATTCCGCTGCATTTTGAGGAGTTCAAGTCAGGCATCCGCGAATTGATCATGCAGCAGTTTTTCAGTCGGGAGAACATCAATGATTTTCTTGCGCATGCGGATGAAATCTCAACCAGTCTCGACGATAAAATCCTCCAGGTAATCGATGAGATTGATCTGACGGGGGCATTTGATTCCCTGCTGGATGTCATCATGAGTTCCTCTTTTGCCAGCATGCTTGGGTTCATTGGCGGCAGGGAGGCACTGCTTGCCCTGCGTGAACCTTTTATCGACAGGATGCGCAATCATCTACGGGACAGTGTTGATAATGAAACCTTTAAACAGGTATTGAACGAGGGGCTTGGCAGTGTTTCCGCCAGTGAAGGGTTGCGGGATCGTATTGAGTTGATCGTGGATCATCGTTTGCAGGAATTGACGCCTGAAATGGTCAAACGCATCGTTCAGCAAATGATCCGGGAGCACCTGGGATGGTTGGTGGTCTGGGGTGGTGTGCTGGGTGCGGTCATGGGTTTTCTGGTTGGTGCACTGAATGCGCAATTGTTGTAAATGACTTTTTAAATTGAAAATTTTTTATCGTTCGAGCGATCGTTCTATACTCAAAGGTAAATATTAAAATCTTCCCGATGCGCGGAGTACGCTTTATTTCCTGTTCCATTTCATCAGGCGGCTGCCATTATTGTGACGTAATTGTGTTATTTTGTATCAATGGATGCAAAAAGCATGGTCTCTGGAATACAATGCGCTACGCTGCATCCATGGCAAAACTTTATCTGTTGTGGGTGAACACTCAGACAAATATTCAATAACAGGATTAAGAGCAGTTATGGCCAGACCAGTGGAATTTATTTACGAAGATGTCCTGAGCAATGCTATGGAGCAATTCTGGCGAGAAGGTTTTGAAGCCAGTTCCGTGCAGAAATTGCTGGATGTGACCGGTATCAACCGGGGCACCCTGTACAACTCCTTTGGTGATAAGAACACTTTTTTCAGATCCTGCCTTGAGCACTACAACAAACTGATCAACAAGGATATTGCCAACTCGCTTGAAAATGAAGCCCTGGATGATTGGCAGGCAATAACAAAGTACTTTGACCTGGCTGTGCTCAAGGCCAGCAATAAACAGCGCAGCATGGGTTGCCTGCTGGTCAACTCTTTTTGCGAAAGTATCAATTACGACAAGGATCTGCAAAAACTGCTGCGCAACTACCAGAACGGTATCCGCAAGGCCTTGCAGAAAAGGCTCAAGAGTGCAGAAAAGGCAGGCAAGCTGAAAACGGGTGTCACTGCGGATCAGGCTACGGAGGTATTGATGACTTTACTCAACGGGCTTCGAGTCAGCTCCCGGGAAGGTCGATCAGTCAAACAAATGGCTGAAGTAACAGGGTTTACCCTGGCGTCACTGCAGTAATTTTCATTAGCCACCCGGCAGGCTATTGTTCACCGGGAAAGATCAGGTATACTTGGGCCTGAATAGCAATAGCCGGGAAATCATAATGAAAAAACTAGCAGGTGCCAGAAAGAAAGACGAAACCAACATTGATTTGACCCCCATGCTGGACGTGGTGTTCATTCTGTTGATTTTCTTCGTGGTGACAGCAACCTTCCTGTCGGAATCCGCCATTGATGCGGCCAGCAACGAAAACAATGAAACCCCACCAGAACAGGACGATGATAAAAAGAATATTCTGGTCGAGCTGGGACAGAACAACGAGATTACCATCAATGGCGAGCCGCGCCCGATTCTGGAGAGCCAGATCCGTGCCAATATCGACCGCCTGAAGGCTGAAAATCCCTCTGCCTCGGTCATCATTCGTCCCAATCCCCGCTCCAATGTACAGATTCTGGTGGCAGTGATGGACTCAGCGCGGCAGGCAGGCATTACCAATATCTCCATTGTTGAACCCTGACCCCCGCTGCTCCTGGCCGAGTAACCGAACTCCTTGACGCACCTTGATGGTGCGTTTTGTTTTGCTGATACTCGATTTTGTAAACCCAATCCTGTAAATCGGCTTGTTTCCTGTCTGGCATGGCTTCTCTCTTAACCTGACATCTCACCTGGAGTACTGGCATGAACAATCTCTGGACTGATGGGGAAGCTGCCCGGTTTGCCGACGATACCGGTATGGGCCTCAGAGTGTATTCCTCCCAACTCCTGGGTCGGGAGCCCGATCTGGTTCTGCACGGTGGGGGCAACACCTCGGTCAAGATCCGGCAAGAGAACCTTTTTGGTGAGCCGGAACCCTTGCTCTATGTCAAAGGGTCTGGCTGGGACTTGCGCACGATACAGGCCGCAGGCTTTGCACCGGTGCGCCTGTCTCATCTGCAGGCACTGGCCAGACTCGAGGCGCTGTCGGATACGCAGATGATGCAGCAACTGCGGGTGGCCCTGACGGACCCCGCCGCCCCCACGCCCTCGGTAGAGGCGATTCTGCACGCACTCATTCCACATCGTTATGTCGATCATACCCATGCCGATGCCGTTGTGGCCATCAGCAATACGCCGGATGGTGAACAACGATTGCAGGCCATTTATGGGGATGAAGTGCTTATTCTGCCCTATGTCATGCCCGGTTTTATTTTGGCCAGGCAGGTGCAGCAGGAAACGACAAGCCTGGACTGGTCACGCTATAAGGGTATTATCCTTTTGCATCACGGCATCATCACTTTCGCGGACGATGCGCGCACCAGCTATGACAATATGATTGCCCTGGTTTCCAGGGCAGAAGACTATTTGCACAGCAGCAAGGCAGCTCTGGCACCGGTTTCAGCGTCAACTATCAAGCTGAGCCGAACCGATTTGCTGCAACTGGCGACATTGCGCCAGAAAGCATCGGCAGAACTGGGGCAAGCAGTATTATTGCGCAGCCTGAGCGATGCGGCTGCTGTTGGTTTCTCGCAACTGGACAATGCCGCGGAATTGATCGGCAGAGGCCCGTTGACTCCCGATCACAGTATTCATACCAAACCTTTCGGTGCCGTGTTCACGGGGGATGCCGAGGCCTGCTTGCAGGATTTCGCACAAAGCTATCAAGCCTACTTCCAAGCCTGGGCCCAGCCCCGGCATCAATGTCTTGATTTGCTGCCCCGGTTTGCACTCTGGCCCGATCGGGGCATGTTGGCGCTGGCTGCCAATGCCGGTGCTCTTACTGTTGTCAGCGATATCTGCAGCCATACCCTGCGCACCATACAATGGGGAGAAGCCCTGGGTGGCTGGACAACCCTGCCCCAGCAGGATCAATTCAACCTGGAATACTGGGAGTTGGAGCAGGCCAAACTCAAGCGCAATGCCGCCAGACCGGAATTTGCCGGCAAGGTGGTTATGATCAGTGGCGCTGCCTCTGGTATCGGCAAGGCCTGCGTGGAAGCGTTTGTAGCCCAGGGGGCTTGTGTCGTGGCCCTGGATATCAATGCCGATATTGATAATCTGTTTACTCATGCTGCTATCCTGACACTGGTCTGCGATATTACCGATCCGCAACAGATTGAGTATTGTCTGGATGCGGCTATAGCCCGCTTTGGGGGGCTGGATATCCTGGTTTGCAATGCTGGTGTTTTCCCACCCAGTGCCCGGCTGGGTGAACTCCCGGATGCGCTCTGGGATCAATCCCTGGCGCTGAATCTGACCGCGCACAGGCGTATGCTCAGCCAATGCCTGCCTTTTCTGGAGCTGGGTATTCAGTCTTCAGTGGTGTTTGTTGGCTCCAAGAATGTGGCGGCGCCAGGCCCGGGCGCGGCGGCTTATTCGGTGGCCAAGGCTGGTCTGGCTCAACTGGCCAGAGTGGCCGCCCTGGAGTTGGCCGAAAAAGGCATTCGCGTGAATACAGTGCATCCCAATGCGGTTTTTGATACCGCACTTTGGACCGAGGAAGTGTTGCAGAAACGGGCAGACAACTATGGCTTGACGGTGGAGGAATACCGACGCAATACCTTGCTGGGCTGTGAGGTCAAATCAGCCGATGTCGCCACTGCGGTCACCCTGCTGGCTGGACAGTCCTTTTCCTGCACCACAGGTGCGCAACTGCCGGTTGATGGCGGTAACGAGCGGGTCATCTGAAATGGCGGTTTCAACACAGCAGAATAGCCTGCAGACCATCAGCTGTGAGGAACCTCTGCGCGAGGTTCGCATCATCGATCAGACCTGCCTGCCTCATCAGTTGGTGTACAAATGCCTGAACAGTCTCGACGAGGCCTGTGAGGCAATCACCAGCATGCGGGTGCGGGGTGCTCCATTGATTGGTATCACGGCGGCCTTCGGCGTTTACCTGGCCTTGCGCAACGGTGATCAGGAGTGGGAGCAGGCCTGCCATCGTTTGCGCCAGACCAGACCCACAGCAGTCAATCTGCACTGGGCCCTGACGCGGGTCAGCAAACACCTGGCGGGTTTGCCAGCAGCAGAACGCGAACCGGCGGCATTGGCCCTGGCCAGAACCCTGCATCAGGAAGATGCCAACAGTTGCAGCCGAATAGGCGATCATGGTCTGCGTATTCTGCAAGACCTGTGGGAGGAAAAACAACGGTGCAGAACCGGTGATGCTCTCACTTCGCAAAGACTGAACATATTGACACACTGCAATGCCGGCTGGCTGGCAACAGCGCAATGGGGAACAGCGCTGGCGCCGATTTACAAGGCGCATGCTGCCGGAATTCCCGTGCATGTCTGGGTTGATGAGACCCGCCCCCGCAATCAGGGGGCTTCATTGACCGCCTGGGAGCTGGGGCAGCAGGGTATTCCGCATACCCTGATTGTTGATAATGCCGGTGGACACCTGATGCAACATGCCCAGGTGGATATCTGCCTGGTTGGCAGCGACAGGACAACAGCGCAGGGTGATGTCTGTAACAAGATAGGCACCTACCTCAAGGCATTGGCGGCATGGGATAACCAGATACCCTTCTATGCAGCCTTACCGGTATCGACCATTGATTTTAGCTTGATGGATGGCGTCAGGGAGATACCGATAGAGGAGCGGGCGGCGCAGGAGGTCACGCATATGACGGGTCTGAATGCGCTGGGTGAGCAGGCCAGTGTGTTGCTGACAGTTCCCGGCACCGCAGTCAGCAACTTCGGTTTTGATGTGACTCCAGCCAGATTGCTGACCGGTTTGATTACCGAGCTTGGGGTGGTTGCGGCCAGCCCGCAAGGCCTGGCCGAGCTCAAGGTTCCCAAGGCAAAAGTGGAGCCATGAAGATCATCCCGGAGGCCAACTCATCCTGCGTCCACCCAGAATATGCAGATGCAGATGGAATACGGTCTGGCCACCATTGTCTCCGGTGTTGATGACATAGCGAAAGCCTTCCTCGGCCAGGCCTTCGGCTGCGGCTATGGTATTGGCTTTCAGCAGCAAACGTCCCATTAACTGCTGATCTTCTTCCTGTGCGGACTGGATGCTGTCCAGATGCTTGCGCGGAATGATCAGAATATGGCTGGGCGCTGCTGGATTGATATCCCTGAAAGCGAAGACTTCCTCATCGCTGTAAACGCACTGCGAGGGGATCTCGCCGGCAATGATGCGGCAGAACAGACAGTCGCTTGCCATTGCTTGTTATCCTCCATAGACTTGATTCATTGGTAGCGGCAACAATATCACGCCACAACTGTTTCGGCAGCATGTTCGGAGTAAGGGTTTTCACAAAGAGATGGTAACGAAATGAGAGATTCCTGGAGATGGCCAGGCCATCTGTACCTGTTCCTTGCAGCAGTGCTTGTGCTTGGCTCTGGCAGCCTCTTTCCCGTCAGGGCACAGACTGATTCCGGGGTCACGATTTATGACATCGAGGTTGTCAATACCTATCCTCATAATACCGGCTCATTCACCCAGGGTTTGCTGTTCCATGATGGGTATCTGTATGAAGGCACGGGCCAGTATGGCCGGTCGATGCTGGCCCGAATCCGTCTGGAGGACGGTGAGGTGCTGCAAAGCAAACGCTTGAACAGACGCTATTTTGGCGAGGGCATTGCCGTTGTCGATAAGCGTATCTATCAGTTGACCTGGCGCTCCAATCTTGTTCTCGTCCATGATCTGGACAGTTTCGAGACGATTACCTCACATTACAATCCGACAGAGGGCTGGGGGCTGACCTATGACGGTGAGCATCTTATTCTCAGTGATGGTTCTGCCCGCTTGCGCTTCATTGACCCCGAGACATTTGTGACCGTGCGCAGCATCGATGTCAACCTGGCCGGAGAGGCAGTGCGCAACCTGAACGAGCTGGAATACATCGATGGGCAGATCTGGGCCAATATATGGATGAACAATGAAATTGTGCAGATCGATCCGGATTCCGGTTCGGTAACTGGAATCATAGACCTGGCACCATTGCCGGCCATGACAGAGACGGGTGGAAACGATGCCGTGCTCAACGGGATTGCCTGGGACGAGCAGCATCGACGTTTGTTGGTAACCGGCAAATTATGGGCGCATCTGTTTGAAATCAACTTGTCTCCCCGGCAGTGATCCAGTTGCCATGAAACGGTTTCGAAATATTTTTTTTGCCATACTCCTGGGGGCCGTGTTGCTAGCCTGCGAAAGTGTGCGTTACTACGGTCAGGCAGCAAAGGGCCAATTGACACAGATCTTTGCCGCCAGGCCCATTGCCGTGTTGATCGAGGACCCGGAACAGCCGCCCAGGCTTCGCGACCGGCTTTCACTGATTCTGGATATCCGTCAATTTGTCGAAGACGAGATGTTGCTTCCGGCAGGAAAGAGCTACCTGCGTTATGTGGATCTGCAGCGCGAGTATGTGGTCTGGAATGTTTTTGCTGCACCGGAACTGTCTCTGCAAGCCTTGCGCTGGTGTTACCCGATTGCCGGCTGTGTCAGTTACCGGGGCTATTTCAGTGAACAGGGGGCGCAACGCAAGGCCTTGCAACTGGAGGAGCAGGGCTATGATGTCTATGTTGGTGGAGTGGATGCCTATTCGACCCTGGGTTGGTTCAGCGACCCGGTGAACAACGCGTTCATCCGACGTTCGGAGGCGCAACTGGTCAACCTGATTGCCCACGAGTTGGCACACAAGCGCTTTTATGTAGCGGGAGATACGCAATTCAATGAAAGTTATGCCAGCTTTGTTGGGCAGGAGGCGCTGCGGCGCTGGGTCGGGCAGAAAAACGAGATGACAAACGAGACTGAGCTGCTGGATATTTTCCGTCGTGACCTCCTGCTACAGGAAGAGTTTGTTGCCCTGATCATGCATTACCGTGAGCGCTTATCGACGCTGTATGATTCCACTCTGGATGAAGCTGCGATGCGGGCAGAGAAGCGGTCTCTGCAGGCGCAGTTGCGGCAGGACTACCAGAGCAAAAGGCTGCAGTGGGGAGATGGCCGTTATGATCGCTGGTTTGCCGGACCTTTGAATAACGCCCAATTATCAACAGTGGCTGATTACAATGCACTGGTGCCGGCATTCAGTGTTTTGCTGCAGAATTGTCAGCAGGACATGGATTGTTTTTACCAACAGGTTGAAACAGTCGCCAGTATGGATGCAGAACAGCGACAGCAACACCTGAGTGCCCTTTTGCCGGCTGCTTTACCGGCTACTGGGCAAGCCTCGCCTCCAGTCCGCTGACCAGGTCCTGATAGAAACGTGAATCAGGCTCAAGCTCTGCGGCGGTGCGATACTGTGCCAGGGCTTCGGCAAGCTGTGCTTCACTTTCGTAGAGACGGCCAAGGGTGCGGTAGAAAAACGCGTTTTCCGGCATGACCTCTATGGCTTTTGCATAAATCTGAATGGCCAGATCAATCCGGCCCGCATTGTTGTAGGTATTGCCCATGATGTGAACCTGGGAATCATTGTCCGGGCTTACTTCTATGGTGCGCAGATCAATGGCAATCGCCTCCTCGTACTGTTGACGTGAACGCAGCAGTTCGCCCAGGGTCTGCAGCGCCGAAATCAGGGGAGTGGTGATTTCTGTCTGTAGACGGATATACCTGGCCAGATAGGGAATGGCTTCATCGTAACGTTCCTGAAAATAATAGATATTGGCCAGATTGCGAATGGAATCGGCCTGATTGGGGTCAGCTGCGATGGAAAGCTGGTATTCCCTGATGGCGTCCTCAAGGCGATCCAGATTACTGTAGGTATTGCCGCGACGGTTATGACGGGCCGCCAGCTCAGTGTCAACACTCCCGCGGCTGCGTTCGATGTCGAGTCCACCAAGGCGGCTCAATACGGCGTCTGCGCTCTCTTTTGCACGCTCTTTATCCTGAGCCAGACCCTGATGGGCGCTGAGAGCCAGTATCAGTGCGATGCCGGCTATGATCATGCAATGGGATAATAAACGGTAGGCCTTCATCATGGTGTCAGGGTCTCGATTCTTGTGTGCCGGTCCAGGGTGTGAGTCAGCGCGGGGGGAGTTTATTCAGAGGCCCCTAACGGTAAGTCTTCATGAAGCGCGTGTCAATCCAGTCTTTCAACCACCAGGCCCAGCGACCCTTGGCGCTCCATGTGTTCTTGCTGGCAATGGCCTTGCCGTTTGCGGTATTGATCAGAACCAGCCCGTGCTCCTGTGGATAATAATCCTGCATGGACGAACCTGCAGACGCAGCGAGCAGATTATGGGCCAGGATTGGTGCCTGCCGTACGGCATAAACACCCGATTTGGGGCGTGGATGATGTTCAATGTCAGCAATGTCGCCAGCAGCAAACACCCAGGGATGACTGCTGGACTGCAGGGTGGATGTCACCAGGATGAACCCTCTATCGCTCAGTTTCAGCCCGCTTGTGCGAACCCAGTCGGGAGCGCTGGCGCCAGTAGCCACGATGACAAGACTGCTATTGATGTGCAAACCGCTGCTGCAGTCCAGCCGGTCCTGTTCCAGCTTGGTGACGCGTTCGTTGAGCCGAACTTGAACGCCACGGGCAAGCAGTTCTTGCAGGGCAGTTTGCGCTGCACTGGCAGGCAGGCCAGGAAGCAGTCGGTCGGCCGAGCTCAGCAGGGTGATTTTCCGGTTTTGGCCCTGCAGTCGTGTCTGCAGAGCCAGAGCCATTTCCACGCCAGCTGCGCCACCGCCGACAACCACAATATTGCCGGCCCTGTCATTCAGTTCCGCATCCAGCCGTTGCAGCATTGGCGCAATGGGTTTGACCGCGGTGGCATGTTGGGCAGCTCCCGGAATTGCACTCAAATCAGGGGTGGAGCCGGTGTTGATGGAAAGCAGATCAAAAGCCAAAGGCTGCTCATCATTATCCAGAGTCAGCAGGCGCTGTTGCGGATCAAGCTGGCTTACCCGTGCCTGGCGAAACTCGACATTGGCCCGTGCAGCCAGTGGAGACAGTTGAATGAACATTTCCTCAATGGCATATTGGCCAGCAATCACCCCTGGCAACATACCAGAGTAAGGGCTTGCCGGCGCTTCATTGATCAGGGTTATGTGCAGGGATTGGGGTCGTGTCCGGCTGGCCAGCGCATGCAGAACGCCAACATGGCTGTGTCCACCTCCCAGCAGGACCAGGTGTGTCATCGAGGCTTATTGTCCTTGCTCAAAGATTGCGGATTGCCGGGCCAGTATAAAGGGCACTTGGGCGCATGATTTTGTTGTCAATGCGGGATTCCAGAAAGTGGGCCAGCCAGCCGACACTGCGTGACATGGCAAAACCCGCCGTGAAGTAACTGGCCGGGATACCTATGGCGAGGTTGACCGGGCCTTTGTAGAACTCGAGGTTGGCCCAGACTTCCTTACCTTTCTTTTGCATTTCGGCATTGAATTCCTTTTCGATTTCTTTCAAGGTCAGAAAGACATTTTCGTATTCGGTACCGGTACACAGTTTTTCCGCCATGGGCTTGAGAATGGCTGCCCGGGGATCAAGCTTCTTGTACTCACGATGTCCCATTCCCATCAGGCGGCCCTTGTTGGCCAGCAGGTTCTGCACATAGTCGCGGGCCTTGGCGGGGCTGCCAACCTTGATGGCTTCGTTCAGTGCCGCTTCATCGGCACCACCGTGCAGCTTGCCATACAGGGCGCCAACGGCAGAAGACAGGGCAGATTCAACCGGAGTGAGCGTACTGGCAGCAACGCGGCAAGTGAAGGTGCCAGCGTTGAAGCTGTGCTCCAGTTGCAGTATCTGCAGCATTTCCAGACAGCGCACATGATCTGCCTTGGCGGCCTCGCCAAGAAACATGCTCAGGAAGTTGTCCAGGTAACTTTTGCTGCCATCAAAGCGGGGCAGCTCATCGTTATGCTGCAAGCGATGGAATCCTCCCAACAGCGTCGGGATCTTGGCGACAATGGCCAGCCCCCGGTAACCTTCATCATTTTCCAGAGGCAGGTTACCGGCGTGTTGTGGTGTTGTATCCAGAACCGGAATCATGGCCTGCAGCATCAGCATGGAATGCAGGTCACGTGGCAGGGTCTTGAGGAGTGTTTTTTCGTTTTCGCTGATTTCGCCGTTGTGTTTCAGGTAATCATCAAGTGCTGCTTCCTGCTTCTGATCGGGCAATTCACCGAAGAGTACCAGCCACATGACCTTGGTGAAATTGAGGGTAACCAGCTGTTCGATAGGATAACCACGATAACTTAGACGACCTACCTCTCCTTCCACGTTACTGATGCTGGTCTGATCTGCGATAACGCCTTCCAGGCCTTTGGAGAATTCTACGCTCATGGTAATGCCTCTCATTGCTAGCTGTTGATAGTTGCCAGACTGGTTGTTGCAACCGGAATTGGCGACTCTGCGGTGCCGAGTCTTGGCGGGAAATGAGGCCTATTATAGGAATGGCCCAATACCCGGTAAAATTAGCTAAGCTTATTGATTTATAAATCCAGTTGATGATTTAATAGGCGGTGTTGACATCCTGTCAGGCTCCTGCAGGCGGTTTGTGGAGCCTTTGTGGGGCAGCTAAGGTAAAAGAGACAAGGTTGCATACTATGGCAATTCATCTCGAAATGCAGGAGATGCGTATTTTCAAGGCTGTCTGTGAGTCCGGGGGCTTCAAGCGGGCTGCAGACAGGCTTTATATCACCCAATCGGCAGTCAGCCAGGCCATTGCCGGTCTGGAGAGAAAACTGGGCACACTGCTTATCGAGCGCAGTAAACCGATCATGATGACCGAGTCCGGCGTGCGCCTGTTGCAATATGCCAGCACCAGCCTGGAGGAGGAGCATAATGTCCTGACGGATATTGGCAATATTCGCCAGGGCGTTGCGTCCAGTCTGCAAATAGCCATGAGTGGCACGGTCAGCCAGCTTTATGGCATCGAGTTGCTGGAGGATTACTGTGACAGCAATCCGCTGACCCGGCTCAAGGTGGATGTCATGCCCAGTCGCAAGATCATCCAGGGGGTCATGACCGACACGCTGGAGCTGGGTTTTGGCCCTTTCCAGCATCAGATGCCGAACGTGCTGGAAACAATCCCCTTGTTTACTGAAACCCGCAAGCTGGTAACCGGCAACACACATCCGAAACTGGAGCGCCTGTTGGCCAATCCCGAAGCCAGTATTCGTGAAATCCCACTGATGGTGTCTCATCTGGAAGACCCGGATATTCGGCCTGCCATAGAGAAGCTGCGCAATGAGTTTGGTACAATCTGGGAGATCAGCAACCTGTCCTTGCGCTTGAACATGATATCCAGAAACATGGGCATGGGGTACGTTGATGAGCGGGTGTTGCAGGCCAACCGGATATGTGCTGATTTCGTGAAACTGCCAGGGCTGGGTTTTTCCGAAATACTGCTGACTTTCGGTTTGTACTACCGCAAGCGCAGAGCGCTTTCTACCGGGGCCAGACAGTTCATGGATATCTGCCAATCCTATCGTTTCTCCTGAAATCAGGACAATAGAAAGTGATGTCACCCATCCTGTCATCTGTGTCCCTTTATGCCGGGCCAACAGCCGCCAGGCATATCCGTGCACACGGTTTTCGGCAGCAGGATTTCACAACTCTGGTAGGTGCCTCGGGTGGGCCTAAATGGTTTGTACTCTATGGACTCGATCGCTTTTTGTCCGCTGAGTTTTTTGCCGGCAGGACGCAGCCGCTGGAACTGTTTGGCTCCTCCGCCGGGGCCTGGCGCCTGGCTTGCATGGCTCACCCTGAGCCGGTCAAGGCGATTACTGCGCTTGCTTTGAACTATTCCCGGCAATGTTACTCAGCCCAACCATCGCTTGCCGAAATAAGCACAGAAGCAGAGGGTTTGCTGACGCGAATGATTGGTGAAGCAAGTCTGGATTTTCTGACAGAACACCCGGTTTTCAGTTTGCGTATTTTTGCCGACCGTTGTCGTGGTTTGCTGCAATCCGAGCACAGCTTGCTACTGGGAAGTGGCCTGGCCTTGTGCGGAGCAGCCAACCTGGTGAGCAGGAAAACCTTACCCTGGTTCTTTGAGCGCACCGTGTTTCATGGGGGTTCTGCCGAGCTGAAGAAGGCGAATTTCCTGGATATGCCAACGCAATTTGTCCGTTTGCGCAGCGGCAACCTGAAAGCAGCCCTGATGGCCAGTGGATCCATCCCTCTGGTGATGAGAGGAGTTACAGGCATCGAAGCAGCGGCAGGCGTTTATCGTGATGGAGGCATGACGGATTATCATTTCAATCTGCCTTTTCATCGCCAGAAAGGACTGGTATTGTACCCGCATTTTTACCCTCAGGTGATTCCAGGTTGGTTCGACAAATCATTGCCCTGGCGCAGGGCTGATCAGTCCCATTTCGACAATGTCCTGATGGTTGTGCCTTCAGCTGAATTCGTGCGGCGCCTGCCTTATGGCAAGATTCCGGATCGCAAGGATTTCCAGCGCATGGATGATGAAAGTCGATTGAAATACTGGCGACAGGTTTTGCATGAAAGTGAGCGGCTGGCGGATGAATTTGCCGCCCTGATTGCTGATGGCAGTGGGGTGGACAGGTTGCAAAATTTAAGGTTTGGAGGCTGGCGATGAAAAGAAGAACAAAAATGTCAGATATATCATTGTTGGGTCAGGTTTTTATCCTGCCCCTGGTGCTCAGTGGCTGCCTGGGTGTGGTTGCAGGGAGTGCAGTGGACGTGACTCTGGAGGTCGCCAAGGTACCATTCAAGGTGGCTGGAGCGATAGTGGATGTTGCCGTTCCCGATGACCGGAAGGAAGAGAAAGAACAATGAATCCGGAACAGTATCAAGCTCCGCAGGGTTACCAGCATTGGGATGGTGATAATTTCGAAGACCTTATCGGTCCGTTCTTTTTCAGGATGGCAGGAGATATTGCCGAAACGGTTTTTCGGGTACAGACGAAAAACTGCAATGGACAAAATATTGTTCATGGTGGGGCACTGATGACCTTTGCCGATTATACCTTATGTATAGCTGCGACACAGGGAGGAAAGGAGCCTGTTGTCACTGTCACTTGCAATAATGAATTCATCGGAGCAGCAAATGAGGGTGACCTGGTCCGGGGCAGGGGTGAGGTGATTCGCCGAGGTGGTTCGCTGATATTCACCCGGGTAGTGTTGACAGTCAATGAAGCAACCGTGCTGACAGCCAGTGCGGTGGTCAAGCGGTTGCGCAAGCCCTAGTCAGAGATAGCTCATTCAAAGATTATTAGAGTCCATAAACACGAGCCGCTGTGCCATAGAACAGGGCCTGTTTCTCACTCTCACTGAAATCGGCAACCATCTTCTTGAAACCATTCCAGACGACATGATAGGGCAGGGACAGTTTGTCGACAGGGAAGTTGCTTTCGAACATGCATCGCTCTGGCCCAAAGCATTCAAGGGTGTGCAGGTAGTAACGTTTTTGCCGCTGTACAAATTCATCAGAACCTGGTGGAGCCGTAGCTTTGTCCCAGCCAAACCCGTTATCCGGCATGGCCAGCCCGCCCAGTTTGGCGTAGACATTCGGGCATTTGGCCAGTTGCGCGATATCTTCCCGCCAGCGCGTAAAGATGGCATCCCCTGCGCCGCGGTAGTTACCAACACCAAGTGGCGTACCGAAGTGATCCAGCACCATGGTGGTTTCAGGGACAGCCTGTGCCAGTTCCAGAAAATCCTCATTCTGATGATGGTAGTGCCAGGTATCATAGACCAGGCCTTGAGAGCCCAGTAAACGCAATCCTGCCCGAAAATCTTCCCGGCCATACAGATAGGAAGGAGCTCGCCCTGGTATCAGGAGTTGTTCGGGATTTTTATCCCTGGCCCCTGCGTGACGAATACCCTTGAACAAGGGGCCAGCGAGTTGACGATGGGCATCGAGGACGGCTTGCAATGTGTCAGGGTTCTTGCCCAGGGTCAGATCCGCGTGGGCGACAATGCCACTGATTTCAGCCTTGCCCTTGCCCTGACTTGCTCTGGCCAGGGCTGCAATGCACTCGGTTTCCCCCAGGGGCTGCATAGCTGCTGCTGCCTCTTTTCGATAAAAGGCATGGCATTCGACAAAGACAGTTTTGACGATATTGTGCCCGGAGCCGGTGTCGGCCCATAAATCTTCCAGCATGTAGTCGCGCTGGAAGCGATTTCTCCACAAATGGTGATGAGGGTCTATGATCGGTCGCTGTGGGTCGATGATTGGCTCATTGACCAATGCCAGCCATTCATCACTGCCAGGAGTAAAGGTGCTCATGTGTCAGGTCTCTTTTTCGTTCGCATTACGTTAGCAGACCTGCTCATGAAAGTGAATGTGCATGTGTGGGTCCATAGTGTAGTATTGGCAGCGACGCCCCTGGATACTTTCTGCAGTTGGCTGCAGTTGCTGGCCGGGGATGTCAATAATATAAACAAGGGAACCTCTGAATAAGTCTATGGTCACTCTGCGGGAGTCTGGCGCGCACTGCTGCAAGGCGTCGTGCGCCGGCAATGGCCGTAGCCCTTGGCAAGCACGACAACGCGGCAGCAGTGCGCGCCAGGCCCCGCCCGAAGGGGTCTTCAGCCGATTCCGCTCTCTTCGTTGCACTTTCTTGACAGGCCGACGCATGCCTGCGAAAGTGCGCCTCGATAGCGGAATCGGCTGAAGACCAGAGTGATCATAGACTTATTCAGAGGTTCCCAAGAAGAAGCCAGAGGGGGGCTTTATGTTGGTATCCACGCTTGTGATTCTGGCTTATCTGACCTTTTTTACGGTATTTGGTTTTTATCTGAACCGCAGCAATCGCAACTCGAATGACTGGGCGCTTGGTGGCGGTTCGATGGGCATATGGATGCTGGCTGCCGGTGTGGCCGGGACCCGGATAGGTGGGGCTGGAACCTACGGTGTTGCTGGCGATGTGATGATGACGGGGCTGGGCAATCTTTGGTACAGCATCAATTCCATGACCGCCCTGGCCTTGGTTGGTCTGTTTTTTGCCGTGCCCTATCGTCGCCTTCGATTGACCAGTGTCGGACAGATTTTTGACCGTCGTTTCGAATCCAGGCGGTGCCAGTGGCTGACCAGCCTGTGTGTACAGACAGAATACATGGTCATCAATGTCATCGAGCCCTTTGTCATTGGCTCTATCGTGACTGGTGTGACCGGTTTGCCATTTCATTATTCCGTATTCATCGGCGGCTTTGTCATCGTGGCCTTTACCGTGACCGGTGGACTCAAGGGAACAGCCATTACCAATATCATTCACTGCACGGTGATCATCTTCGGTTTGCTGCTGGTCGGCATGGTTGCGATGCAGGATATGGGCGGCTGGGATGCCACCATGAGTCGTGCCGATGAAGCCCTGGCATTGGCAGGAAAGGATCAGGCCAGTTGGTGGAGTTTTACTGGCATTGGCTGGATTACCATCATTGCCCTGTTCTTTTCAGCCACCCTGCATACCCCGGCTGCTTCGGTATATGCCAATTATTCTGCGTCTGCGGCCAAGGAAAGTTATCTGATACCCGGGTTTCTGCTGGCGGGCCTGCTGGCCGCCATCATGCCCTTGCTGGCTGGCTTTATCGGCCTGGAAGCCATGGCACGGTACGGCGCTGAAAGCGGGCTCTCAAGCTACCGTAATATCACCCAACTGGCCACCGATACCGGGCCTGTCATCGGCGGCATCGCCCTGGCCGCCGTGCTGGGTGCGCTGATCTCCTCGGGAGCCCCTATCCTGCTTGGTACAGCCACCATGTTTGTCAATGACTGGGTGCCGGGCTCCAAGCATTTCCCGACAGAGAAAAAGCTGAAAGCCTACAAATTGTCGGCAGCGTTGTTTGGCACTGTGGCAACAATAATTGCCTGGCAGGCGAACATCAGTTCCGTATTGCAGTTGCTGTTGCTGGGATTTGCCATGGTTGTGCCACCTGCCATTGCCATCACCTATATGTTCTATTGGCGAAAAACCAGTGAAATAGCCGCGTTCTACGGCATTCTTGCCGGCTATGCCGGAGGCTTGCTGCACTGGCTGCTGAATACCCTGTTTGCTGATGCCAGCAATGCGGCGGTTGGTGGATTTGCCCAGTACTGGTATGAATTGCAAACCGGGCTGGGTGAGTGGAGTGATCCCACCTTTTCGGCAACTTTGGTGCCCCTGGTCCTGATTCCGATTCTGGTGAAACTGTTTCCGGATACAGGGGAAACCCCATTGGCAGAAAAATTCTATCTGGATCTGAAAACCAAAATGGCGTGAGCAGCGGTTTTGCCATGTGGAGAGAAACATGTTCAAGCTGCCGTTTACTGATCGGGTCAAATTCTTCATAGAGAGGCAGTTTGTCAAAGGGGCTGCTTACCAGCTATTGCTGGTGGTGGCACTGGTTGGGTTGATTTCTCTGACAGGTGGTTTGCTGGTGCTGAGTACCGGTGCCCCTCTGGATCACCTCGGCAGTGCGGTCTGGTGGGCCTTTCTCCGGCTCACGGACCCGGGTTATCTGGGCGATGATGAGGGTGCCTGGCGCCGGATCATTTCAACCTGGCTGACGATAAGTGGCTATGTGGTTTTCATGGGCACCCTGGTGGCCATCATGACCCGTTGGCTGATTGCTATCATGAACCGGCTCGAAAAAGGCCTGACCCCGGTTTCACTGCGCAACCATGTGGTTATCCTTGGCTGGAACAATCGGACCGTGCCGCTGTTGCGGGAGTTGCTGAAATCAGTCAACAGGATGCGGCGGTTCTTGCTGGAACATGATGCCCGGTATCTGCGCCTGGTGGTGCTGACTGAAAATGTCTCCACTCAACAGGTAATGCTGTTGACCCAGGACAAGGGGATTGGTCGGCGCAGCAAGGACATCATCCTGCGCAGTGGCACCGCCCTGCAACCGGAGGCCTTGTTGCGGGCGGCGTGCCTGAATGCAGCAGTTATCATCATTCCCAGTGAATCACATGGTCCACAGAGCCTGGTCACCTCTGATGTGGAAACCATCAAGGCGCTGCTCTCCATCGCCGCGCAGGCTAAGGCAATGCAGGTCAGTTTGCCGCTGGCTGTGGTTGAAATTGAGGACGTGCGCAAACTACCGGTTGTGCAGCGCGCCTACCCTGGACCACTGGAAGTGGTGGCGGGTGATTCGACGATAAGCCGTCTGATGGCGCAGAACATTCTCCATCCCGGCCTGTCCGAATTCTATGAGGAATTGCTGACCGGGCACGCTGGCAATGAATTGTATCTCAGGTCCGCCGAAGCGTTTGCCGGCAAGACTCTGGCTGAGGTTGCGGCAGTGTGTCCCGATGCGATTCTGTGCGGATTGCTGCAACACGATGGCCAGCAATGGCATGCCCGTCTCAATCAGCCTTCAGCAACCGTTCTGACCTCAGAGGATAAATTGGTGCTCATGGCTCCCAGTTATGAGAAAAGTGAGCCGAAGCCTGGCGTGCCGCTGTTGCCGCTGATTGAGCGCAATGAACTGCATGATCGGGTTGTGGACGGAAAGACACGAGCACACAAGCTGCTTATATTGGGCTGGAGCCGGAGAGTCCCGGCCTTGGTCACCGAGTTGGCCAGTTATCCGGGGCAGGAGTTTGAGGTGGATCTGGTATCCGTGTTTCCAGCGCTAAGCAGGGCCGATGAAATCAGGCGCTATGCAGAGTCCACGCAGAGGGTGAATTGCCGCCATATTGAAGCGGATTATATGGTGGAAGGTGAATTGCGCAGCCTGGAGCCCAGCCACTACGACAGTATTCTGCTGCTCAGCAGTGACCTGCTTGGCTCCGGTGAAGAAGCCGATGCCAGGGCCATTGTAGGCTATCTGGTATTGGACGATATTCTGCAGGACCAGCACAGGCGCCCGCAGATACTGCTTGAGTTGAGCGATCCCGCCAATGAAACACTGGTCGTGAGAAATAACAGCGAGACCCTCATCAGCCCTCTGATACTGAGTCATTTACTGTCACAGATAGCCTTGCGCAGGGAATTGCGGCTGGTCTATGACGAATTGTTTACTGCCTCAGGCGCAGAAATTCTGTTTCTTGCCCAGGAAAGTCTTGCGCTTGGTGAAAATCCCAGTTTTCGCACACTGGAAGAACTTGCTGCCGGTCAGGGGGATACGGCATTGGGTATTTACCGGGCCAGTCCTGATACTGAGGGGCGCCGGTTGCAATTGAATCCGCCCAGGGGGCTTGCGCTGGAGTTGCAGTCAGGTGATCAACTGGTGGTATTGTCCACTCTCTGAGTTTGGCGCAGCTTAATACCAGTACTCACGTCTGGGTTTGATGGGTGCCAGCAGGAAGTAGAAAATCCAGGCAAACCAGGACAGGAAGATAATGGCCAGAATCCATGCAGTCTTCTCTGCTCCTGTGGTTTTTTCTGAACTCAGAATCAGCAGGATTGGCAGTGCCCAGATAAACAGGCAGGCCAGAACCACAAGCAATGCCAACCCGGCCCCCAGCACTGGCATGGCCAGCAGGAAAGCAAAGGCGGCAAGCAGTATCCAGATCAGGGTTTGCAGACTGTTCATAAAGTATCGATGCTCATGCTGTTGAATGGGTTTCCTCCTCACACTTCAGGGATATAGCCAAAATCGTGCCAAACAGATGGTGTAATTTTAAAGTTTTCAAAAAACTCTTTAGAAACATGAGGCTGGCATGATTTTATCGATGAGATTTCCTCCCCCCTTTAACCGGACCATGGTGAAAAAAACCAGATTTTGGGTATTTCCACCATAATCAGCGGCAATGAGGTTTGAAGCACTTTTTCAGCAAAGTGGCCATCAATACATTCATCAATGCATTCAACTGCAGATTCAATAGCGCGCTTCAATCAGGAAAGGCCCTGGCTCCCTGACTGCCTTCTCCAGCAAGGCGCAGAGTTCCTCGGCAGTTTCAGCGATTGCGGCGGGGACGCCAAAGCCTTGTGCTATCTGTGCCCAATTTAGATCAGGGTTGCCGATATTGAACAGGCTTGCTGCTATGGCGCCGGTTTCAGTGACGCCCAGACGGGCATATTCGACATTCAGAATATTGTAGCTGCGGTTGGCAAAAATGACCGTGGTCACATTGAGCTGTTCTCGCGCTTGTGTCCACAGGCATTGCAGGGTATAGGCCGCACCGCCATCACCCAGCAGGGCTAGAACAGGCCGGTCCGGGCAGGCGAGGGCAGCGCCCGTGGCAACGGGTCCACCCTGGCCTATCGAGCCCCCGGTCAGGCTTAACCAGGTATGGGCTGCAGCACTTTGACAAAGTGTATGCGCAGCATTGCCAGGCCCTGAATCGGTAGCCACGATGGCGTTTTCAGGCAGACAGCTGGCAATTGCCTGAATCAGGGTGCGGGTATTCAGTGCACCACTGGGAGGGCTTAGATGCCCGTGCTCAAATACCGGGTAGTCCGTATTGCTCGCACCCAGTGTCTGCGCCAGGGCCTCCAGGGCCTTGACTGCATCTTGCTCAATTCTGGCCAGGGTGTGTACCTGGCAGCCTGAGGGTACCAGTCGGCTGGGAGTGGTCTGATAGGCAAAGAAACTGGCCGGGGTCTGGGCACCAACCAGAATCAGATGCTGCACGCCCTGGAAACTGTCCAGTATCTGCTCCGGGAAATAGGGCATGCGTTCAACCAGGGGAGACCCCGCACCACCATCGACACGCGCCGGAAAGGTTCCGGTCATAATTCGGCACGAGTCGATGCTGGCGCTGATGCGGGCTGCCAGGGTCAGGGCTTGCGGGGAAACAGCCTGATGCTCCAGGATCAGAATGGTCTTTTCATTGCGCCGCAGTACCTGGGCAATCAGATCGATGTGCTGGTCGTCAACCAGGCTGCGTTGGGGCAGAGAGTTGGGCTGGGCTGGTCCTGGAGACTCGCCCCAGGCCGCATCGGCCCCCATGATCAAGCTTGCTATCTGCCCCTGGGAACCGGGGGTGGCCCGCAGACTTGCCGTATAGGCTTCGGCACCATCCTGTGCCAGGGTCTGTTCGGTGCTGCAGGATTTGATCCAGCAGGAGTAGTTGCGGGCAAGCGTATCTATGTCAGAGGTCAATGGGGCATCGTAACCAATATGGAACTGTGGGTGATTGCCAATGATGTTGATGATCGGCGTGCCAGCCTTGCGTGCGTTATGCAGATTGGCGATGCCGTTGGCCAGGCCAGGTCCAAGGTGCAACAGGGTGGCAGCAGGCTTGCCGGTCATTCTGCCGTAACCATCTGCAGCACCCGTACAGACCCCTTCGAACAGAGCCAGCACCGAGCGCATTCTGGGAACCCGATCCAGAGCCTGTACCAGGTGCATTTCCGATGTGCCGGGGTTGGCGAGACACAGCTCAACGCCGCAGTCAACAAGGGTTTCGATCAGGGCTTGGGCACCATTCATCAATGTTTCTCCATAGTTAGAGCTAAGGAACCTCTGAATAAGTCTATGATCACTCTGGTCTTCAGCCGATTTCGCTATCGAGGCGCACTTTCGCAGGCATGCGTCGGCCTGTCAAGAAAGTGCAACGAAGAGAGCGGAATCGGCTGAAGACCCCTTCGGGCGGGGCCTGGCGCGCACTGCTGCCGCGTTGTCGTGCTTGCCAAGGGCTACGGCCATTGCCGGCGCACGACGCCTTGCAGCAGCGCGCGCCAGACTCCCGCAGAGTGACCATAGACTTATTCAGAGGTTCCCTAAAGCTGCCGTATCATAGGTGCTTGCCATTGCTCGGGCAAGCCCATGGGATATGAATAAGAATGTCAGAGAATAACATGGGGATAGAAATTTGATGCTGGCTATTGAACTGGTTAAATTAACAGTGTATAAACATACAGTATCAAATCAGTAAAGGAGCCTGAAAATGAAACTTGCCGATAACAATACCAGTCTGGGAAACCCTCAACAGGAACGCGAAACTGGAGCGAGAATGAGCTTGCCGACAATCGGGACAGAAGCAAAAACCTCTTCTACCATCAGCTCAGGCTCCATTTTTAGAGCCAGTACCGCGTCCGAACTTCAGGATCTGGATATTTGGCGAATTGTTGCCTGTTTGCCCCATGCTGGTTTTGCTGACATCAAGCAAAAAATTCTGGGTTTGTCGCGGGATCACAGTTTTGCCATGAACTACTGGGTGAAAGTGTGCAAGCTGCGTGCAATGAAAGGATTGCCCATGCCCTGGGAAACAATTCATTGAGCATCAGTTTGTTTGCTTGATCGGATTTGTTTCTTTGATATGATGGCGGCATTCCGTGGCGACAGCACCTTAAAAAGAAGTCTGCAAATCATTGATTCCAATAACTATAAATTTTAGTTTCAGGCGGTTGCTGGCGGCTGCTGCGTTTGCACTGGGCTATCTTGCCGCAACTGCGACTGCCTTTGCTGCCACAGTTGACGAGTTGCCCTTGATTGACGAGCCTGAATCGATTCAGTTACCCGGTGACTGGGACCATCTGGATTTCTACCTGATAACCGTCGATGTCGGTGATCAGGTCTGGAACAATTTCGGGCATACTGCCTTGCGGGTAATCGATCGTAATACGGATTCGGACATGCTCTTCAATTGGGGGCTGTTCGATACCAGCGCGGGCCTTGTCCCCTTCGTGCTCAATTTCATGCGCGGCATCATGGATTACCAGCTTGGTGTTTTTCCGCCTGAATGGGAGCTTGCCCGTTATCAACAGGAACAGCGGACAGTCTGGCAGGACAGAATCAACCTCAGCCGATCCCAGAAAGAAACACTCTACCGGCGTCTGGCCTGGAATTTGCGCGATGAGAACATCGTGTATTCCTATGATTATTTTGATGACAACTGTACTACACGTGTGCGGGATTATCTCGATGAAGCGCTGCAGGGACAGATTGAAAGAAAGCACAGAGCCCTGACCCAGGTAAGCTATCGGGAAGAGGTGCGCTCTCACTATGCCAGCATTCCCCTGATTTCTGTGTCGCTTGATATCCTGATGAATCAGGGCATTGATCAGAGACTGAATCAATGGCAACAGATGTTTCTGCCACTTGAGTTACGGCGTCACTTGCTCACTATGCCCTCGGCTGTTTTTGAAAATGGGCAGCGTCTTCCCCTGTTGAGTGATTCCGAACGTCTCACCGAGTTTCCTTCACCCCAGGGATTCCTGGATGGCTACTATTTTGTTGCTGTGCTATACCTGCCGTTGTTATTGCTGTTGCTCAGTATCGGCAAGCAACCCCTGACTTCCTTGAGCAGTCAGCCCGGGTTTACGCTGCGCGCACCGGCCTTGAACTATCGATTATTGGGACTGGTTGGATGTTTGTTGGCACTGGCTTCGGGAATCTATGGCTTGATCATGCTGCTGGCCTGGCTGTTTTCTGCTCATGCGGATCTGCATGCCAATATCAATCTGCTGTTGTTCTGGCCTACCGATTTGCTGGGGCTGGCGATCAGCCTGCGCTGGTTGTTGCGGGGACAAGCGGCCAGGATCAGCATGGGTCTGAATCAATGGGCAAGCATTTACCTGGGCCTGCGAATAATGTCCATCCTGATCTATCTTCTGTTGGGGGTCAGTGGCCTGCTGGCACAGAATACGGGGGCGGTCATGCTCTACTGTGCGCCACTGATGCTCCTGTATACCACCATTGCCTGGATGACCGGGCTGAAACCGGTCCGAACGTTCCGTTTTTCCTGATTATTTTTGCGAGGTTTTATGCAATCTGATTTTTTGCGCTATAAAAGCAGTGACGCAGCCTGCGCGCCAGAAATTGATCGCATTGCCGGCAAGGTTGCTGATCTGGCCTCCAGACAGAAACCCCTGGAACAATGTACGCCGGAAGAGGCCCGAGAATTGCGGGAGAGTCGGGGTAATCCGTTTGCGCCTGATGCGGTCGCTTTGAAAGGTATTGATGATGTCTATATTCCGTTGCCATCTGGTCCAATGCTGGCCAGAATCTACCGCCCCTTGACTGAGGCTGAATCCTACCAACCCGCCCTGGTTTATTTTCATGGGGGTGGCTTCGTACTGGGCAGTGTTGCCGGGCATGACACGCTCACCCGTCTACTCGCCCGCAATTCTGGCTGCACGGTAATCTCCGTCGAATACAGGCTTGCTCCCGAATGCAAATCCGGGGACACCATAGCAGAGGCTTTTGAAGCTTTTTGCTGGTTGCGGGCTCATGCAACCGGTTTGGGGCTTGATGCCCGCCGCTTTGCCATTGGCGGGGACAGCGCCGGGGGTAATCTGGCGATCTCGGTCATATTGACCTGTCTGCGGCAGGAGCAGCCCTTACCGTGCTATCAGTTGCTGTTCTACCCGATCACGGATTGGCGCCTGCGGACAGCCTCCATCGATGAGTTTGCCACCGGGTTCTTCCTGACCAGGGCAGGAATGCATTGGTTCAGGGCTCATTATCTGGAAACGGAATCACTGGCAGAGGATCCCTTGCGTTCCCCTTTGCTGGCAGACGAAATTGACAGCTTGCCGCCGGGTCTGGTTATCACGGCCGGGTTTGATCCCCTGCGTGATGAGGGCAAGGCCTATGCCGACAGCCTCCGGGCTGTGGGTATTGCTGTGGAGCATCTGTGTTATCAGGATGTCATTCATGCCTTCATCTCTTTTGCTGGCGGCATAGAGCAGGGCATGGATGCACTGCATGAAGCTGGCAGGCATCTGCGTACCGCTCTGGCGCCGGTTTAAAGAAATAACGCCAGCAGGATCAGCCCCAGGATGAGCCGATAGATGACAAAGGGCAGCATGCCGATGCGTTGAATAAAGGCCAGGAAAAAGTAAATGCACAGGTAGGCACTGAATCCGGCCAGGATCAAGCCAGCAAGCATTGCCGTCCAGTTGGTATCGATTCCCTGATTGCTTACTGTCATGCTTTCCAGCAGGCTGGCGGCAAGAATGGTCGGAATCGACAGCAAAAAGGAGAAGCGCGTTGCCGCCTCTCGACCAAGCCCCAGCATCAAGGCCGCAGTCATGGTGATGCCGGAGCGGGAAGTGCCGGGGAACAGGGCCAGTGCCTGGGCACAACCGATGAAAACAATTCCTTTCCAGCTTAATGTGTACTCGCTGCCTGTGCCCGGCTGGCCCCGGTCTGCCCAGGCCAGCAATAATCCGAAAAAAATCAGCCCGAATGCCATGAAAAGGGGAGAGCGCAAGTTTGTGGCAATAAAAGGCTCCAGGAAATAACCAGCTATCCCTACTGGAATGGTCCCCACTATGACTGCCCATGCCAGGCGTGATTCTGCCGTGTGAACCCCGCTGAAAGAAAATACCCAATCGCGGGTCATGTGTAAAACTTCCGCACGGAAGTACCACAGTACCGCGAGCAGAGTGCCGGCGTGCAGTGCCACATCAAAAGCCAAGCCCTGATCTTCCCACGTTGTCAGCAAGGGAATGAGTATCAGATGGGCTGAACTGGAAATGGGCAGAAACTCGGTCACTCCCTGAACCAAAGCCAGAATAGTAATGTGCAGCCAATCCATACTCATGTGTCCCACAACAAAGCAGGGCCCGATTATGACCTGTTGCGAATGTTTTGAACAAGTAAGTCCTGTTTGAGTAATGGACAAAACCGAAAATCCGTCCTAAATCTGATAAGGAGAAGGCTCAATGCTTGTCAGGGAGAGAATGCGATGAAACAACAGGGAATCAGGCAGGAAAAATCACTACACAGGCGGGTTACGCTCGATGGAAAATCAGTCACTCTGGAAGTCAGGCAGATTGATAGTGAATGCTGGACGCTCAGTATTCTGGGCAAGGGTGATCAAGTCTCCGAATGGCTCACTTGTTTTGGGTCGGCCAGCGAAGCCATGACGGCAGGTCTGTTGGCGATTCGTCATGATGGCATCGAAGAGTATTTTGAGGACCCTGCCTTCCAGCAGCCCGCACTGGATAACTAAAGAGTCTCTGCATAAGTCCACAGGGAGTGAGATTGAGTCCCTGGACAACAGGACTCATCTTCATTTCGAGCAATCGTTCGATATTCGATTTTCATCTATCTGAAAAAGTGTTAAAGTCTTTCAGCTTCAGGTGGCAGCGGTCTTTTTGCCCGGATATCCCGACCCGCTTTCCTTTGCCAAGCTTTGACTGCAATTTGAATTCCTGGGGTTCCCGGGTTTGGAATGGCAGTTTATCGAATTAACACATTATTCAGGAGATCCCCTGTGAATGCAGATTTCACTGCTGAAGAATTAGCCTTTCAAAAGGAAGTCAGAGACTTTCTTGAAGCTGAGTTCCCCAAGGATATCAAGCACAAGGTAGATAATGGTATTCGTCTGGAAAAGGCCGACTTTATTCGTTGGCAGAAAATCCTTTACCAGAAAGGCTGGGCTGCACCCAATTGGCCCGAAGAGTATGGTGGTACCGGTTGGTCGCCAACCCAGAAGTATATTTTTGCGATGGAAATGGGTTTGATTGGCGCCATGGAACCCGTGCCCTTTGGCATGAAAATGGTTGCCCCCGTTGTGTATACCTACGGCACCGAAGAACAGAAGCAACGGTTTTTGCCAGATATTCTGGCCAGCAATGTCTGGTGGTGCCAGGGCTATTCAGAACCCAATGCCGGTTCGGATCTGGCTTCACTGAAGACCACGGCTGTTCGTGATGGGGATCATTACATCGTCAATGGTACCAAGACCTGGAATACACTCGGCCAGCACGCTGACTGGATATTCTGTCTGGTTCGTACCGATAACACAGTCAAGAAACAGGAAGGCATCAGCTTCCTGCTGATTGATATGAAAACACCAGGCATTAAATTGTCGCCAATCTATCTGCTCGATGGGGAACCCGAAGTCAATGAGGTTCATTTCGAAGATGTACGTGTCCCGGTAGAGAATCTGGTTGGTGAGGAAAACAAAGGCTGGACCTATGCCAAGGTACTGTTGACGCACGAACGAACCAATATTGCCCAGGTACCCAATTCCAAACTGAAATTGCAGAAGTTGAAGGCGCTGGCTGCGAAGACCCCTGATGGTTCAGGTGCTACCCTTCTGGAAGACCCTGTTTTTGCCTCCAAACTGGCCAATGTCGAAATTGATGTATTGGCACTGGAATATGCAGAGCTGCGCACACTGGCCGCAGTCAGTGTTGGCAAAGCACCAGGGCCGGAGTCTTCCATTCTGAAGATCGTTGGCACGGAGGCATCACAGTTTCTGGATGAACTGTACATGGAAGTGGCCGCTTACCATTCAGTGCCACATGTTCCAGAGCAGTATACAGAAGGTTTCGAGGGGGAAATGGTTGGAACAGGGCAGTCAGCTGCAACCTCCAATACCTATTTCAACAACCGCAAGAAATCCATTTATGGCGGTACCAACGAAATTCAGAAGAACATTATTTCCAAGGCAGTGCTGGGGCTATAGGCCGGGCTTGTCATTCAAGAGGGTTGATCGTGGATTTTTCTTACAGTGAAGAGCAGCAGATGCTGCAGGATAGTGTCCAGAAGTTCGTCCATAACCAGTACGATTTCGAAACACGCAAGGAAATACTCAAGACCGAAAAAGGTTTCAGTGATGCCAACTGGCAGACATTTGCTGAACTGGGCTGGTTGACAGTGCCATTTGCTGAAGCAGATGGTGGGTTCGGTGGCTCGGCTGTTGATCTGATGGTAGTCATGGAGGAGTTTGGCCGAGGTCTGGTTGTGGAGCCTTTTGTGCCCACCACCATTCTGGGCGGCGGCCTGGTGGCTGCACTGGGCAATGAAGAGCAAAAAGGCAGGCTGCTGCCACAGATCATGGAAGGCAAACTGCAACTGGCTTGCGCCTATGCCGAAAGCACCAGCCGTTATAATCTGGCTTCCGTCAGCACCCAGGCCAGCAAACAGGGTGCGGACTATGTGCTTGACGGAAGCAAAATCGTGGTTCTGAATGGTCCGGCCGCAGACAAGCTGCTGGTAGTGGCCAGAACCAGTGGGGAGATCACTGCTGCGGAAGGGATCAGTATTTTCCTGGTTGATGCGCAGGCTCAGGGCATCCACAAACGCAACTACAGAACTGTGGATGGTCATCAGGCAGCGGAAATCCGCTTCGACAAGGTCAGTCTGCCAGCAAGCAGTTTACTGGGTGAAGAAGGTAAAGCTCTGGCGGCACTGGAGCAGGTTGTCGATCGGGCCACTCTGGCGTTGTGTGCCGAGGCTGTGGGCGAACTGGAAATGCTGTTGCGCAAAACGGTTGAGTACAGCAAAACCCGCAAACAGTTCGGAACAGCTATCGGTACTTTTCAAGCTTTGCAGCATCGGATGGCAGATATGTTCATCGAATGTCAATTGGCCAAATCCATTGTGATCATGGCGGCCATGAAGCTCGATAGTTCAGCCTCGGACCAGGAAAAGGCCAGGGCAGTCTCTGCGGCCAAGAGTCGGGTTGGCAGAGCCATGCGCAAGGTAGGGCAGGAGTCGGTGCAATTGCATGGTGGTATTGCGATAACTGACGAACTGGATGTGGGCCATTATTTCAAACGGGTAACCACGATTGAACACCTGTTTGGCAATACTGATTTCCACACCCAGCGATTTGCCCGAAGCTGACGGCAGCATGAGTGAACTGGTATTGGTACGTCATGGTCAGGCTTCCTTTGGCGAAGAGTCCTATGACAAGCTCAGTGAAACTGGTTTGCGTCAGATGCAGGTGCTGGCGCAATACTGGCAGCAAACCGGTGAGCGTTTCGATGCAGTCTTCAGTGGGGAGCTTCGCCGCCAGATCGAAACAGCCAGCATCTTGCTGCCTATGGTCAGTGGCAGTCCCGATCGTCCGACAGTCCTCTCCGCCTTGAATGAATACAGTGGCAGCCCGCTGATTGATATTTATTTGCGGGACCATGCCGCCGAGGATGGATTCGCGCCGGAAGTGCGTTCCCGTTTGCATGAGAGAAAAGTTTTCCAGCAGGTATTCGAAGCAGCAACTGCCCGCTGGATCAATCACCAGTTACAACCGGGCCAGGAAGATATTGAATTCGAAACATGGCCTGATTTTCAGCACCGTGTCCATGACACCATCGCTGGCCTGATCAGGGAGTGTGGTAGTGGCCAACAGCTGCTGCTAAGCACTTCAGGCGGGGTTATCGCGCTGGCGGTACAGTATGTGCTGGGGCTCTCCGATGCCCAGGCCATGGCCATGAACTGGACCATCAACAACAGTTCAATCACCCGTATCCGCTTTGGAGGTGGTCGAATTTCTCTGGCTCTGTTCAATGGTCTGGCTCATCTGGAAAGACCGGAGTTCAAGGAACTGATAACATTCCGCTGAAGCATGGAAAGGATCATGGAGGGAGTCATGGAGAGGATCATGGAAAACAGTGTTCAGCAGGACACCTCCAGTAAAAAAGAGAGGCAGTGAAAGTGACAGTGAGTAGTGACGGATTGATTGATCAGGCAGGGAAAGTCAGGGAAGGTGAGGAGCTTGATCTCCAACTGCTTAAGGAATACCTCAGGCCCGTGCTGGGGGGGCAGGTTGCAGAGCTGACTGTAAAACAGTTCCCGGGTGGCTATTCCAATCTGACCTATCTGCTCAGCACCAGTACTGAGCAATGGGTATTGCGCAGGCCACCGTTTGGCAGCAAGGTAAAGTCAGCACACGATATGGGACGCGAGTTTCGCATGCTGACTGCCTTGCAGGATATTTTCCCCTATGCCCCGAAACCTGTGCATTTTTGCGCAGACCATAGCCTGTTCGGTTGTGATTTCTATCTGATGTCCTATATCGAGGGGTTGGTAATCCGCCGGGAATACCCGGAGGGCCTGAATCTGTCGCCGACACAGGTCAGAGAACAGTTTTTCAGATTGTTTGATGTGCTGGGGGAATTGCACTCCATTGATTTACAGCAAGCTGGCCTGGAGAATTTCGGGCGTCCGCAAGGTTACGTATCCAGGCAGGTCGAAGGCTGGAGCAAACGGTTTCAAGGTGCGCTCACCCCCGATACAGCAGATTTTACCGCTGTCATGCAGTGGCTGCATGACAAGATGCCGGCTGAAAGTGGCAAGGCCAGCATCATCCACAATGACTATAAAATGGATAATGTTATCTGGTCGCCAGCAGATCCCTTACGCCTTATTGGGGTGCTTGACTGGGAAATGGCAACAGTTGGAGACCCTTTGATGGATCTGGGTTGTACGCTCGGTTACTGGGTGGAAGTGGATGATCCCGATTTTCATCGGCAATTCCGGGCCATGCCCAGTGACGAACCCGGAGCGCCCACAAGAGCTGAAATAGTCGCCCGCTTCAGTGAACGCACGGGCATCGAAGTTGACCGGTTCGACTTTTATTTCTGTTTTGGCCTGTTCCGCCTGGCGGTAATTGGTCAGCAGATCTATTACCGTTATCACCAGGGTCTGACCAGAGATGCCCGGTTTGCAAGGCTTATTGACAAGGTGCACAGTCTGCAACAGATGTGCAACCGGGTCATTGCAAAATCTGATTTATGAACTTCGGTGTCGGTATCCATTCTCTCGACGCTCAATCAACACGACACGCGATCAATAGGCGCCAGGTTTACTGCGCAAGAAAGCTGTTTGCCAGTCACCCTTGCGGAAGGCACGAAAATACAATATTGATTTAATCAGGTAATCTGCTATCAAGGCGGCATATATCCAGTACACACTCCACCCCAGCCCATAAAAAACCAGAGTCAACAGCACCCTGCCAAACAGAAAGCCCAGGGCTGTAATCCTGGCGGGGGCCCGGGTATCTCCAGCACCACGCAAAGCCCCGCCTAAGGTGAATTCTATGGCCATCATTGGCTGCACTACCGCCAGCATGATCATCAGTGCTACCAGATAATCCAGCACAGCATCCCCTTCAATAAAAAAACTGCCGATGAGGCGGGCGTTGAGCCCGATCAGCAGACCGATGAACAGCATGGCAGAGAAGGCTGCTTTCAGATTGCGCCAGCTGCTATGAACCGCAGCCTCTGCGTGCCCCGCGCCCAATTGCTGCCCCACCATGGTTGCGGTGGCAATGGCAAAACCCATCCCGATAACTATGGACAAGGACAAAATATTCACCCCGATACCATAGGCGGTAAAGGCATCGGTGCCATACAGGGAGACTACCCACATGAACGCAATGATCGAGACATTGAAGATTGTTTGTTCGATGCCAGCCGGAATGGCTATCCGTACCAGATGTCGGGCACGTTCCTTCTTGTAATAAGACTGCTTTAGCGGTTTCATGATCAGGCAACGTTTCTGCCAGAGTATAAAGAGCAACACCGCCGCCAGCAGATAAGAAATACCCGTTGCATAGGCCGCTCCCTGAATGCCCAGGGCAGGTAAACCGAAGCGACCATAAACCAGGCCGTATGCCAGCGAGACATTGACCAGGTTGCCGATTGCGGTCACCCAGACAGGTGTCAGGGCATCGCCGGCAGCACGCAAGGCCGCACCGATAACAGCCAGGAAAGAGAAAAACACATTGAAGTAAACCAGTATTCTCAGGTAGGAGGCTGCATTGGCCAATGTTTCTCCTTCCAGATTGAAGATGGCAACCAGCGGTGTGGCAAAGAATTGAATGAATACACACAGGACCAATGTAGCCAGTAAGCAGAGCATGCCTGAAAGTTTGAGTACCCGATCGGCCTCGGCTGTATTGCCTGCGCCCCAGGCGTAAGCCACCAGGGCGGTGGTGCCCGCTGTGATGGAAAACACGATCAACTGAATGGCCATATAGATACGGTCGGCAGCGATGACAGCGGCCACTGCATCTGCGCCCAGGCTGCCGACAATCTTGATGGCAGCAAGATGCACCAGCGACAACAGCAGATTACCCAGAATGGTTGGACCGGCCAATTTCAGCAGGCTGAGCTTCAATGGCGCAGGCGTAGTCACCGATTCGGCAGGGTCCTGAAGGTTGGCGTTGGGGTAAGGCATGTTGGGCGGGACCCAGAGAGAAAAACGGGTATTCTCCTCTCATTTGGCAAATTGGCAATTGCTGACCGCATTTTTTTTCACGCTTGACCCGTCAAGGGAGATAACGTACTTTCAGCCCCTGCCTGGATGTTGAATCAGGTGCAAACGAGGAAGTAAACCGTGATAGCAGCAATGCAGAAGACAGTGATCAGGAATGTGGTGGTTGCTGCCAGTTTTATCAATGGCTTCGGCATCATGAGCATCGAACTGCTCGGAGGCAGAGTTTTATCACCTTATTTTGGCAGCAGTGTTTATGTGTGGGGAAGCATCATCACGGTGTTCATGCTCTCCCTGTCCATGGGCTATTTATGGGGTGGACGTTTGTCCAGCCGCAATCCCAATCCAGTGCTGTATGCCATGTTCTTTTTCACTGCTGCCCTGTTTTGTCTGCCAATCATTTTCCTGGCAGAAGCCACCATGGGCAGCATTTTTCTCTGGATCGAAGACCCGCGATATGGTTCCTTGATGGCAGCATTGCTGTTGTATTTTATACCAATCTGCCTGATGGGTATGGTGTCGCCCTATTCAATACGCCTGTTGATTCGTTCCGAGGAACACAGTGGGCGCACAGCCGGTCTGCTGTATTTTGTGTCTACGCTTGGCAGCGCATTGGGAACCTTGATGACGTCTTTTTACTTTGTGCTCTGGTTTGAAATTGACCAGATTATGTGGGGTTTGATAGGTCTGTTGCTATTCTCGGGAAGCAGTGTATTGCTGGCTTATCAGTTGCCTGGGCAAATCAAACCTGTTGTTGCTGCCATGCAGGGGGATAACTAATGGGGATTGCAATGCCTCACCATGCACTGAGGGGAATGCCGATCAAGTGCCTGCTTCTGGGCACCATGTTTAGTCTGAGTGTTTTGTCGGAAAAGGCGGACGCCCAGAGTAATATCATTCATGAAGAGCGTTCCATGTATCGCAATATTGCCATCACAGAGGGCAATGGCCGGCGCTGCATGTTGTTCAATCAGCATCGTGGCGATCGTAACCAGACCTGCATGGATATGGCTGATCCCAGGCGTCTGGTGTTCCACTACACGCGCATGAGCCTCGCCGGTCTGTTGCTGAATCCACAGCCGGCAAATATTCTGATAGCAGGCCTGGGTGGTGGTTCAATTCCAGTAGCCATGCACGAGTTGTTTCCAGAAGCCACGATAGATGTGCTGGAGATAGACCCGGCGGTGGTCAGGGTAGCCGAGCAGTTTTTCAATTTCAGGGAAGATGACAAACTGGATGTGCATGTGGTCGATGCCCGGGTGTTTATCAAACGGGCAGCATTGCAGGGACGTCAATACGATTACATCATGCTGGATGCATTTACCGGAGAGTATATCCCCGAGCATCTGTTGACCCGCGAATTTCTGGAAGAAGTCAGTCAGATTCTGAGCCCCGATGGGGTTGTTGTCGCCAATACTTTTTCCACCAGCGAACTGTATGCGCATGAGTCCGTCACTTATCGAGCAGTTTTTGGTGAGTTCTATAACTTCAAACTGCCTGTGTCAGGTAATCGGGTAATCATTGCGCAGAAAGGAGGGGTTCCTTCCCGTGCCGGGCTCAGCAGAACAGCCAGAGAGCTGCATGAAAGGTTGGAACCATTCGATGTGCCCATTCTGGAGTACCCGGCACGCTTGTCAACAGCAGCTGATTGGGATGAGAGCAAGCGGGTACTGACCGATCAATATTCCCCGGGTAATCTGCTGAATTGAATTCGCAATGAGCTCCATCGGTAAGGGAGATGACAAACAAAAAGGGCTGCGCTTGCAGCCCTTTTTTGTATTGGAAAACTTTTCCTGGTTTATTCGCGTGGCGAGCCGGCATTGATCCAGTAGACCAGTTTCTGGACTTCCTCGATGGGGATGTTTCCAGAGTTGGTGAAGCTGCGCACATTCTCGTCAACCTGGGCCGGTGGCATGCGACGGGTCATCAGCACTTCGCGGATCATCGGGCTCCAGCCCTGAATCATCTGATGGCTGTTCATGGCGAAGGGGCCGATACCACCCTCAACATGGCAACCCGTGCAACGCTCGATCAGGATGGGGGCGATTTCGGTTTCATAATCAGGTACATCTGCACCACTGAACATCTGTTTGGCGGGATACTCGATCTGGCAATCCTCAGGGGCTTCAAATTCGATGATCTTGGTATCCAGGTCTCGGGTATTGCCATCAACGGCAGCCTGCAGCATGTCAACCAGGTCAGTTGTGCCAGGGTTGCCCGCAGCCCGGGGTGCATCCAGAGGTCCCCGAAATAAAAGGGTCATTCTGACCGGATCAAGAATCAGCACTTCACCAGCCTTGGAGATGCCCAGGGCATCGGGAACAAGTTGGGTGCTGTCCAGCAGGATGGGCATGTCATAGTTGAAGACAGACTCTTCCTGGCGGATACTCTCGCGGCTGTCATTGGCTGCATTGAGCATGATGAAGCTAACGCCAAGATGATCCCAGTTAGTGCGCAGAATCTTGTAGCGTGTCAGTTGGCTTTGATTCAGCGAGCATCCATTGGCCTGGGCAATAACGACAACGGCATTCTGATAGGCAAATTTGGATAACTGATGAGAAATCCCTTCGTGGTCAATGCGGGTAAAATCTCCGATCCGGTCTGGTGCTGCCTGTGCCTGACTCGTGATCATGGCCATAGAGACCAGCAATGCCATCCAGTGTAGTGTTTTCATGTAGGTGTTTCCTCTTCCTCTTGGGCGTTTTGAGCGAACTGCATCTTGTATTTTCGATGCTTTTAATGAGTTGATTTTGTGGTAAATCAACACTGCCTATAAAAAAAGGGCCGCATCGTCAGAGGCAGCCCCTTTGATTTATCTACCAGCTGCTTCAAGCCAGTATGGGTTTACTTCTCTATGTAGGAGAAGTAACCGATGAACATCTCATCCCAGCTCTGCAGACCACCTACAGCAGCGACTGTTGGGTCAGGATTGCCTGGGTTGTACTCAGAGTTGTCCATATAGCCTTCAACCACTACGCGGGAACCGGCAGGCAGAGTCATGGGCTCTTCCAGACGGTAGGTAGGCTGCCAGGCAAAGTTATAATCGGCAACATTGATGATCTCCTCACGGGTATTGTCAGGATAGATCACGCTGGCACGCATGGATTTGCCACGATAATGCATGTGGGCACGGAAACCGTACAATTCGATTTCTTCATCGAATACATGAGTGGCCGCCAATTCATGATTCATTTCACCAGCCGGAATGACGATATTTTCATTACGGTTGCCCGCAGAAACCGAGTAGGTGTGGTATTCGTACTCAGGCATATTATTTTCGTCAGCGAAGTACAGTCCTACGCGGGTGTTGTCCACTGTTTCCTGACCGAAGGCAGTATAGTGAACAGACATTCTGAGCGCCGAACCAACGGGCACTTTCACACCGGTATTGGCCGGATAGGTCGCAGGTGCTTCCTTGCCAGGCGCATAGCCTTCGAGGAACTCGCTGCGAGGATCGTTATCCGCTTCGTCGAATTCTTCCGCGCTCTTGTCATTCACCACGTAGGACAGCAGGTGGTGCAGCACACGTCGGTCGCCCGGAATGAACTGAACTGATTTTACCCACTTTTCTTCTTCGAAGGGCAGTGTGATAGTGGTATTGACGTAATCAAGAACACCAGTGGCCGGCACAGTGTAGGAAGGAACCTCTACAATGTAATCAGGCTCGCCGAGTAACCAGTCATTGCTGACGGGCTGGATCTGTGTCAGTGGATCTACACCAGCAAGGGCAGGAAGCTGAATGCCTGCAGCCGCGCTGAAAGCCACTAATGCCGCTATACTTGATTTTCTCATGTTGTACTCCTCCAGTAGGTTTGCTTATGTCCTTCTGCATCTATGCAGTGACATTTTACAAGCGTCAAGGACTGCAAAAAAGTTCTTTGAGTCTTGGTTCGAATCCTATCCCAGCTACACGGGCTTTTACAACTGGTAAAGGAGTAAGTTCGTAACATTTTGTGTCAGTATCTGCAATCGCGGGAAGGGCCAGGTTGTTGGCTATTTTATGATTTAAAATCAGTATGTTAAAAAATTCTATGATTTTTCTGGAATGCCGATTTCCATCTCGAAAGGCAAGGCGATCACCGTGTTTCTGCCCCGCTCCTTGGCAGCATAAAGTGCCTTGTCACAGCTATTGATAAAGGCTTCCAGTTCAGCCTGTCCACCACTGGTGGCCTCCAGGGCACAGATGCCTATACTCAAGCTGATGAATCCAGCCGGTGCCGACTCATGCGGTATCTCCTGTTGCCTGACGGCTGACTGCAGTCGCTGTGCCAAACGCACTGCATCACGCTGACTGGTATTGGGCAGCAAAATGGCAAACTCTTCGCCGCCAATGCGAAAAACCTTGTCTGCCGAGCGTTTGCAGGCATTTTTCATGATACTGGCCAGCACCTGCAGGCATTCATCGCCAGCCAGATGCCCGTAGGTGTCGTTATAGGCTTTGAAATGATCGATATCGATGTAGAGCAGCGCCAGGGGTTGCAGTGATCTGGCCGATCGACGCCATTCCTGGTCAATGCTTTGTTCGAAGCAGCGCCTGTTGAGCAGGCCGGTAAGGTGGTCCTCGTTGACCAGGGAGCAAAGCAGGATTTCATTTTCCAGGAGTGCCCGCAAATCCTGCAGATTGCTGCTCAGGGTTTCATCGGGTTTGCGCGCCCGGGTATCAACACCATAAAGAATCCCGATGCGCTGTCCGCCAGGACCATGAACAGGGATTCCGGCATAAAAGCGTATTCCGGAAAGACCGTTGAGAAGAGTATTTTGATTGAAATCAGGATGCTCGCTGACGTCACCCAGCATAAGGATATCATCGGCCAGAAGCGCGGATTCGCACAGGCTCATGTCGCTGGAAGCGTCTTGAATGTCCAGCCCCTGGGCGGTCCTGATATACTGGCGATCATTTCCCAGAATGCTGAAGACGGCAATTGGCACATCCAGCAGGCTTGCCAGCAGCCGGACAATACGCTGAAAGCACGCATCCATTTCTGCCGAAAAGAGACGAAGGTCATCAATTTCCGGTTGACCCACCTTTATATTGTCCCGTTCGTGAGGTGTTTGCATCAGTTGTCCAGCCGGGTATCAGGCATGTTCATTCACTGATGAGTGCCTTGAGGCGACCCATGTCACGCAGGCAGATTTCCTTGTTCTGGATGGAGATAAGTTCCTTTTTTTGCAGCCCGGAGAAAACCCTGCTGACTGTCTCCAGAGTCAGGCCCAGGTATTCTCCGATATCCCCCCGGGTCATGTGCAGCAGGAAACGCTCGGGAGAAAGCTGGCAGCGGGCGTAACGGGCAGAAATGCTGAGCAGGAATGAGGCTATTTTCTGTTCGGCTGTATAGCTGCTCAACAAGGTATGGATCTGCTGATCCTTGACCAGTTCGGTACCCATGATGGCAAAAAAACGGCTTTGCAGGTTGGGAAGCTGATGGCTGAGTTTTTCCAGCTGAGAAAACGGGATTTCGCAGATCGAGGAATGTTCCAGCGCGACAGTGGAGGTGCCGTGAGCATGCAGGGCAATGCCATCCATACCCATGATCTCGCCGGGCATATAAAAACCGGTGACCCGGCTTTGGCCATCAGTACCCAGCACATAGGATTTGAAACTGCCACTGCGCACCGCAAAGACGGAACGGAAAACATCTTCCTGGCGATAAAGGTGTTCACCTTTGCGCAAGGGGCGGCTGCGTTCGATGATATCGTCCAGTTGGACTATCTCGGTTCTGTTCAGGGCAATGGGCAGACACAGATCGCTCAGCCTGCAATTGCTGCAACTGACCGCAGGGTTCTGGGGACAGCGAGCCGGCGCATGATCACTGGTTTGTGGAGTTGCCATAGTAAGGGAGTCCTGTTGTCAGCTGCCTACCCGGACAGTAAGAATATCGCATTTGGCGCCATGAAGAACCTTGTTGGCGGTTGAACCCAGCAAAAGTTTCCAGCCGGAAGTACCATGGCTGCCGATGACGATGAGGTCAGCTCCAATTTCTTCGGCCTTGCTGCGGATTTCGGTAGCCGGTGATCCAACCAGGGTATGGCGCTGTGCGGGCAGTTCAAACTTGTCGGCTATCTCGTCCAGACGTTTTCTGGAAATGGCCATGGCCTCTTCCTGCAGTTCGTTCATGTTGATGGCATAGGCATCAATCGGGTAAGCCGCAGCAACGGGCTCAACCACATGCACCAGATGCAGCCTGGATTTATCCCCTTCAGCGATCAGCAGTGCCCGTTCCAGCACATGCTCGGACTCACTGGACAGATCGATGGCAACCAGCAGTTTCTTATAAGTGATCATGGTCGTTAAACCCTCCCGGGCCAGCAGCGTAGTGGCGGCAATGGGGTGGATTCTATGTCAAAAACAGAGTGAATAACAGAAGTGTTGACAGAGCACTGGATGGATTGATTCCGCTACCGCTTTGGCATACTCTGCCAGACATGGTGATCAATCGATGGGATCAATCGATGTGGCTTGTGCAAAGCTTGCTCAGGAGACGAGATGATGGAACTGAATAAATTGCTGGTGTTGATAGATCCTGAGCAGGACTCGCAACCAGCCTTGAGCAAGGCCCTGAGGCTGGCCAGGATAAAGAATTCAGCACTGGAGCTGCTGATCTGTGATCACAACAGTTATCTTGATGATGGACGTTATTTTGATCCGCCACAGGCTCGCAAGTTGCGCGCGGAACACCTGGAGCGCAACCGTGAATTGCTGACTGAAATGGCCGCCCCCATCAAGGCCCAGGGGTTTGCAGTCAGCACCGATGTGCTGTGGGGCAACCCTCCCTGGGAAAAAGTGATTGCCAGGGTAATTGAATCCCGACCGGATATGCTGATACACAGTGTCCGTCGGCATAATCTGCTTTCCCGACTTTTGCTGTCGCACCGGGATTGGGAGCTGATTCGTCGCTGTCCTTGCCCGCTGTTGCTTGCCCGGGAAAAGGACTGGCCGTCCAAACCGGTTTTTGTGGCTGCAATAGACCCCCTGCACAGTAATGAAAAGCCGGCCGAACTGGATGGCAATCTGGTAGCTGTGGGCAGTGATCTGGCTGCCAGCAGTGGTGGGCAGCTGTATCTTTTTCATTGTTACTATCAACCACCAGTGGCAGGAATTTACCCAATTGAAATGGATGAGGAATACTTTCGCCAAAAGGCTTTGCCCCTGCTGCAGGAGTTTGCCATTGCGGAAGAAAGGCTGCTGCTCTCGGGCAAGGATATTCATCAGTCATTACCGGCCTGCATGGAACAGGTATCAGGTGATGTGGTCATCATGGGGGTTATTTCCCGGTCACGCCTGGATCGCTTCTTTATTGGCAGTACGGCCGAGAAGCTGCTGGATCATATAGCCGAGGATATTCTGCTGCTCAAGCCTGCTCATTTTCAGAATTGGTGAACATATGAGCCTGGGATGGTTTGACAATCATGGGCAAAGATATCTGGGTCAAAGATAGGGTGAGAACAACCAGGCCAGGGAATCCCTGAGTTTGATATGCAGCGGACGTGCATGAATCTGCTCCGCACTGGTTTCCTGTGCCGTGTGCATCCGTTTCTGGAAATAGTCGGCCAGTTGGGCATTGGTGCGCTGACCAAACAACTCGATACCCAGTTCATAGTTCAGCCTCAGGCTGCGTGGATCGATATTGGCCGTTCCTACCAGGGCATAATCGGCATCAATCAACAGCAGTTTGGAGTGCACAAAGGGGGGCGGTTGATAGGCGATGGATATGCCCTGTTCCAGCAGATAGGCAATCATGTTCATGGAGGCCCAGTGGGCCAGCGGAATATTGTTTTTCTGAGGTAAAAGAATGCGGACATCCACCCCTCGCAAACGTGCGGCCACCAACGCGCCGGCAAGATCGCTGGCAGGCAGGAAATAAGGCGTCATGATCCATACGCGGGTGGTGGCGCTGGAAACCACAGCCATGATCAGGTTATTGAGTTTATCCAGATCCTTGTTGGGGCCGTCGAGTATCAGGCGGCTCCACAGCGGCGGGTTGGTGGTGCTGGCGTTATTGCCTGTGAAAAAATCACTCTTCTTGTCCCGTGTGCAGTATAGCCAGTCCCGCCAGAAAGCCCATTCCAGCTCATCAACTATCTTGCCGCGCAGACGAAAGTGGATATCCTCTACCCGATGCGGGTTGTCAGGACATTGAGCCAGGTGCCTGTCACCAATGTTCTGCCCGCCAGTGAAGGCGTAAACACCGTCCACTATCAACAGCTTGCGATGCGAGCGCAGATTGATGTTGAGAGCGGGTGGAAACAACCTGATCGGGTTGAATCGCTGGAAATTGATCTGGTGTTTTTTCAGCAGTGTGCCGATCCGTGGTAGATGCATGAACTCACCCAGGCCATCAATAATGACCTTGACTTCCACGCCGCGTGCCTGTGCCCGGGCCAGGGCAGCAACAAAGCGCTTGCCAGTGTCATTGCCATCAAAAATATAGGAAGCCAGCAGTATGCGGTGCTGGGCCTGATCGATGGCCTCCAGCATGCAGGGGTAAAGATTTTCGCCATTTTCCAGCAGCAGCAGTTCTGTGCAATCACTCAGGCCTTTGCCGGTAAGGAGTTCGCCAGCCAGCGAACGGGGTCGGAAACAGGTATTGTCCGGATCAGGGACGGTTGACAGTGAGTGCCTGCCAAGCTTGATGTCGTAGTCTTTCTGGGCGCGGATATTGACCCGGTTGATGCCAAACAGAAGATAGATGACCGGACCGGCCAGGGGCAAAATGATGCACAGTGCTATCCAGCCAAAAGCGGATTTTGAATCCCGCTTGTTCAACAAGGCATGGCCCACGGTCAGCAAGGCCATGGCAAACAGAAAAACGGAGAAGGGCCACATCAACGAGAATGAATCCATGGGTGTGATCACTCAAGTGGGAGACGAAAGCATAATGTCAGCCAGCAAGGCACGATGATCCGAGAAATCGCGCCAGCCCGGGCCAGCCATGCTGCTGCAGGCACTTATATCAAATCCACGCAGATAAATCCTGTCCATGGGGAGGATGGGGTAAAAAGCTGGATACGTGCTGGCACAATGTCCATGTTGATGGACATGTGCCTCATGCAGATCAAGATTGTCCAGCAGGGTACGGTGGCAGATATGCCGCCAGTCATTGAAGTCGCCGGCGATTATCAAGGGCGCATGGTCGGGGATATGTTGCCGGATATGGTCCAGCAGCAAAAAAACCTGCTGTTGCCGCTCGCGTTCGAACAGGCCCAGATGGACGCAGATCAGATGAATATTCGGTGCAATGGTGCCGTGCAGAAAGCCGCGCTGGGAAATCCTCAGGAAAGAAGCATCGATATTATTCCAACTGATGAATGGGTGTTCACTGAGAATGGCGTTGCCGTGATGCCCGTGGGAATAGATGGCGTTTTTGCCATAGGCATGGTGTGACCAGACTGTATCTGCCAGAAATTCCAGTTGGGTTTCCGCAGGCCAGTGCTTGATCCTGCGACCATGCTTCTGGTTGCGGCCAACCACTTCCTGCAGGAACACCAGGTTGGCCTTGCTCTCCCGCAGGGTTTTGCGGATCGAGTGCAAAACCAGCCGTTTTGGTCCCAGGGCAAATCCCTTGTGGATGTTCAGGGTCAAAACCCGGAAGGTGCTGCTCATGCGATCCTTTGACACTGTGCCGGTTTAAGAGATTCCTTAGTTGGAGTCGTTTTTCAGAACCAGCACATCGCAGGGAGTATCGTACAGAATTCTCTCGGCGGTGCTGCCCACAATGGCACGTTCCACAAAATTGCGTGACAATGCCCCCAGCACCAGGATATTGGCCTGTTGCTTCCTGATGCAGGACAGCAGTGCCTTCACCAAATCACCCCGGGTCAACAACAGACTGTCGACAGTGAGGTCATGTTCTGCCAGCAGTTCCAGCAATTTCTCCTGGTGCCGGTCATGCACTTCACGGATATAGTCATCTGCGTCCAAAACCTTGGGGAATAGATGGGTGATATCCGGCAGATAATTGTGGAAGACCCGGATGTTCAGTTCCAGCTTTGCCGCCAGCGCCCGGGAAGTATCCAGGATGAGGTGATCAAGCTCATTCTGCTGGGCTTTGGCATGCAATGGGTCTACGGCTGCGATGATGCTGCCCTCGGCTTGCCAGTTTTGCCGTTTGATCAGAAGCAAGGGGCTGGCACAGTCCTTGATGAGCTGCCAGTCGGTATTGCTAATGATTATCCGCCGCAATGCATTATGGCGTTGAATGCTTTTCAGGGTCAGGTCGGGTTTGAACCGGGTTATGGCCCCAAGAATACTCTCATAATGGTTCTTGGCTGAGGAGAATTCTGTGCGCACCTTGATACCCTCAGCCTGGAAACGCTGGCCGATGTTTTCAAGCTGTTGCTGATAGTGCTCAGCGAACTGTCTTTGCTGTGTCTTGAAGAGCCGGTGAGCCAGGCTTCTAGGGGCAGCGCTGTCTGCCGATAACACGTTGGGTTTGTTCATGAAAATCGAAATGCTGGCCTGAAAGCTGGTGGCCAGGATTTTTGCTCGTTCAAGCAGATGGTCAAGCTTGTCATCAGCATCGGCGAGAATCAGGATATTCTTGACAGCTTTCACGTAAAGACTCCTCCGGGTGCTTGAATAGCGCTCAGAATATACTGTGGCAGGGCAAACGCTGCTTGATGTATTGCCGGGGTATAGTAGCGGCTGCCGATGCGCTTTGCCAACCAGCGTTGTTGCAGGGTTTCCACGTCAATTTGCCGAAGCTGGGGATTATCGCTGGCCCAGGCAAAGCACATGATGCCACCGACATAGGTCGGCACCGCTGCCGAGTAGAAATGCCAGTCCTGAAACACAGGGTTCAATCTGGCGGCAGTGTTCTGCAGGTTTTCCAGTTGCATGAAAGCGACACCATTCTGGGCAACCAGAATACCGCCAGGGCGCAGGCAACGTTGACAGCCACGGTAGAAATCCTGGCTGAACAAGACCTCGGCCGGTCCCTTGGGATCGGTGGAGTCCGAGATGATGACATCGAACCGTGCTTCGGTTTGATGCACAAAACTGAAGCCATCACCAATCACCAGTTCAAGCCTCGGATCTTCGAACGCGCCTTCACTGTGTCTGGGGAAAAAGGTTTTGGCCAGGTCAATGACAGCCTGATCTATTTCCACCTGGGTGATATGGGTTACCTCCTGGTGTCGACAGACTTCACGCAGAATGCCACCATCACCACCGCCAATGATCAGTACCCTGCGGGCTTTGCCATGTGCCATCAGCGGCACATGGGTAAGCATCTCATGGTAGATGAACTCATCTTTTTCAGTGGTTTGCACAACCCCATCAAGCACAAGGACATTGCCGAAAAGGGCGTTGCGGAAAATCAGCAGGTGCTGGTGTTCGGTCTTCTCTTCAAACAGCAGCTCATCGATGCTCAGCGATTGCCCATAGGCCGGGTACAGGGACTCGGTCCAATAACTCGTGCTCATTGCTCGGCAGGGGAGGAGCTGGCCTCCGGAGTCGGTTCGGTCAGCCCCCGTAATTGTTCACCGACGGTGACCTGTGAGGGAGAAAATGCGGCTTTCAGGATAGGGATTGCTTTCTCAGGCTGGGCATCGCCACACATGAATATGTCAAAAGCGGCATAGCCACGTTCGGGCCAGGTATGCACACTGATATGTGATTCGGCCAGCACGGCAACTCCGGAGATGCCCCCGTTAGGAGTGAAATGATGCAGGTGGATATGCAGCAGGGTAGCTCCACAGGCATTCACGCATTCACGGAACTTGGTTTCCATGAGTTGCAGGTCGCTCAGGTTTTCTGCACCCCAGAAATCAATCAGCAGATGCGTGCCGGCGAATTCCAGGCCATTGCGGTGAATGAAGTGATCCTTGCACACCGGGTCATTTTCATTGTTGAAAGTCGGCCATTCATTCTCATTGGCGCTGGTGTCGAGTAAGTTGACAGTATCTTTGAGGGGGGAGTTTGTGCTCATGTTCCGGGCCCTTAAAGGAGGGTGGGTATGCTCATGGACTTGTGCTAGGGCTGCAAACAGCTTCAGTCGGCTATGAGCCTCCACGCCAATCAATGGTTGAATTTAAAGGGGTCTGGCCATCTGCGGCACGCAGATTGATGGCAGAGGCAGGCAGTTTAAGTATTTTTTGTTGAAATACAAGTGAAATCTGCAATTTCGTCACAGCTGTCGAGCCAGCCTCAGCTGGCCGCCCTGATCATGTTGCGGGCAATGATGATTTGCTGAATCTGGCTGGTTCCCTCGTACAATCTGAACAGGCGGACATCACGGTAAAAACGTTCGACAGCATATTCGGAAATATAACCGGCACCACCATGTATCTGCACAGCCCGGTCGGCGACGCGGCCCACCATTTCAGTGGCGAACAGTTTGCACGCAGCAGACTCCGTACTGATATTTTCACCCAGGTCTCGCTTGCGGGCGGTTTCCAGCACCATGCACCGGGCAGCATAGCTTTCGGTCTTGGAGTCGGCCAGCATGGCCTGGATCAGCTGATGTTCGGCAATGGGCTTGCCGAACTGCTTGCGTTCGATGGCATAGTGCAGGGCATCTTCGATCAGCCGGTCGGCAACCCCGACACTGACACCGGATATATGCAGGCGACCACGATCCAGCACCTTCATGGCAGTAATGAAACCCTGGCCTTCTGCGCCAATCAGATTCTCGGCCGGGACACGGCAGTCCTCGAAAATGACGTCACAGGTCAGCGAGCCGGCCTGGCCCATTTTTTTGTCGACTGCACCCAGAACAATGCCTGGGGTGCCCTTTTCGACGATGAAGGCCGAAATACCTCTGGCACCTTTGATATCGGGATTGGTTCTGGCCATGACATTGAAAGTGTCCGCGACCGGACCATTGGTGATATAGCGCTTGGTGCCATTGATGACATAGTGGTCGCCCTCTTTGCGCGCGGTGGTTTTCAGTGCGCCGGCATCCGAACCGACATCGGGTTCGGTCAGACAAAAGCAACCGATCATTTCGCCGCTGGCATATTTGGGGAGATAGCGTTGTTTCTGCTCTTCTGTGCCGTCGAATACGATGGCCGCAGAGCCGATGCCGTTGTTGGTGCCAAGAATAGAGCGAAAGGCTGGTGAGGTTCTGCCCAGGGTCATGGCCACATGAATTTCCTCTTCCATGGTCAGTCCCAGGCCGCCGTATTCCTCTGGAATGGTCATGCCAAAGAGCCCAAGCTCCTTCATTTCCTTAATGATTTCATCCGGAACCTGGTAGTCTTCGGCCACCTGCTGTTCGGCAGGAATCAAACGTTCCCTGACAAAACGATCGACTATGTCGATCAACTGATTCAGGATTTCCTGGTCGCGTATCATGTATTGATTTCCCCTTTCTGAAACTGCTGCCTGGACTGCTGCAGAGCTAACTTGATCAGTCGGCAATGATAGCCGTATTGGAAGCCTGAGTCGAATTTCCCATCCTCTGCCCTTGTGCTACCATTGCTGCCCTTTACAGCAGATAGCAGCAGATCGGGGGCTTCGAGTTTACGCTTATGACAAATTCAACTGATGCATATATCTATGATGGTGGACGTTCGGCATTTGGTCGGCATGGTGGCAGTCTGGCCGGGGTCAGACCGGATGATCTGCTGGCCCATATCATCAAGACGGTTGTTGGCCGCAATGCCTTCGCGACCGAGGAATACGAAGATGTGATCATGGGCAATACCAATCAGGCCGGGGAAGATTGTCGCAATGTGGGACGCTTTGCGGCACTGCTGGCGGGTTTGCCCACCACGGTAGGCGGGTTGACCGTCAACCGGCTTTGTGGTTCCGGCCTGGCGGCGGTACTGGACGCCAGTCGTGGTGTGAAGACTGGCGAGGGCAATCTGTTTCTTGCCGGTGGCGTCGAGTCCATGAGCAGGGCTCCGCTGATCCTGTCCAAGGCACAAAGCGCCTACGACAGGGGACAACAGATTGCAGACAGTACCTTGGGTGCCCGCTTTACCAATCCGCGGATGGCCAGCGTTTTCGGTAATGACACCATGCCCCAGACTGCTGATAACATTGCCAGTGATCTGGGTATCAGCCGGGAGGACAGTGATGCCTACGCCGCAGGCTCGCAGGCTCGTTATGAAGCAGCCAGGGCGGCAGGGTTCTTTGCCGGAGAAATCATTCCGGTGGAAGTGGCGCAGGGGCGCAAACAGCCCCCGCTGTCTGTTGAGGCGGATGAGCATCCGCGTCCGCAATCCACGCTGGAAGCTCTTGCTGGCTTGCGCCCCCTGTTTGAAGGTGGCGTGGTGACGGCAGGGAATGCTTCCGGTATCAACGATGGTGCGGCAGCTCTGATCATTGGTAATGCCGCAGTAGGGGAGAAATATGGAGTCAGGCCGCGAGCCCGTATCATTGCTGGCGCCATAGCGGGTGTTGAGCCCAGGGTAATGGGCCTGGGGCCGGTATTTGCCGGGCGCAAGGCTCTGGCCAGGGCAGGCTTGAGCCTGGCAGATATGGATGTCATTGAAATCAATGAAGCGTTTGCAACACAGGTCCTGGGTTGTCTGAAACTCCTCGAAATCGAGTTCGACGACCCGCGCGTCAATCCTAATGGGGGAGCAATCGCGGTGGGACATCCTTTGGGTGCCTCCGGCGCGAGAATAGCACTGAGTACGGTCCGTCAGTTGGAGCGAATCGGCGGCAGGTATGCCCTGATAAGTCTCTGTATCGGCATTGGTCAGGGCGTGGCGGCAGTTATTGAACGTCTCGACTGAGTTTCTCGTGAATTTATTTAGGAAAATTTTTATGTCTACAGTAGTCAGCTATGAAATCATCGACAACATCGGCGTCATTTCCATCAACAATCCGCCGGTCAATGCCTTGTCACATGCCTTGCGTGAAGGGCTGGACCAGGCCGTCAAGGCTGCCCAGCAGGACAGCTCCGAGGCCATCGTGCTGTTTTGTGAGGGACGTACTTTTATTGCCGGTGCGGATATTACCGAATTTGGCAAACCACCGAAGGAGCCAGGTCTGCACGAAGTGCTGGTCACCATCGAGAACTCATCCAAGCCGGTCATAGCTGCCATCCATGGTACGGCCCTGGGTGGGGGCTTTGAAACGGCCCTGGCCTGTCATTATCGCTGTGCCGTGGCTAGCGCCAAGGTGGGCCTGCCGGAAGTGAAACTGGGTATTCTGCCTGGTGCCGGTGGAACCCAGCGCGTGCCGCGTGTTGCCGGTGTCAAGGCGGCGCTGGACATGATCACCTCGGGCAACCCGGTCTCGGCAACTGCAGCCAGTGACATGGGTTTGATCGATGAGATCATCCAGGACAGCGATCTCAAGACTGGAGCTGTTACCTACGCGCGCGAGTTGGTCGAAGCCGGTGCGCCGCTGAAGCGAATTCGCGACATCACGATAGATCCGGATACGGTGGAGCCAGGGTTTTTCGAGAGCTACCGCAAAAAACTGGCGCAACGTGCGCGTGGCCAGATCGCACCGGACCGGATTGTGTCCTGTGTGCAGGCGGCAGTTGAACTGCCGATGGATCAGGGCTTGCAGCGCGAGCGTGAACTGTTCATGGAACTGGTCAGTTCTCCTGAATCACAGGCCATGCGCCATGCCTTCTTTGCCGAACGTGAAGCGGCAAAGATCAAGGATCTGCCTGCCGATACCCAGGCCCGTGAGATCAACAAGGTGGCCATCATCGGCGGCGGGACCATGGGCGGCGGTATAGCCATGTGTTTTGCCAATGTAGGCATCCCTGTGATCATGGTTGAAATAAATGACGAGGCCCTGGAGCGTGGTCTTGGCATCATCCGCAAGAACTACAGTATTACCGCGCAGAAGGGCAAAATGACAGAAGCTGAAGTCAAGCAGCGATTGAGCCTGATATCGGGGACAACCGATTACAAGGATCTGGCCGATGTGGACCTGGTGATCGAGGCGGTATTCGAGAACCCCGATATCAAGAAAGAGGTCTTTGCCAGGCTGGACAAGGCCTGCAAACCAGGTGCAATTCTGGCCACCAATACGTCCTATCAGAACGTGGATGATATTGCCGCCGCGACCAGCCGCCCAGAGGACGTCATTGGCATGCATTTCTTCAGCCCTGCCAATGTGATGAAGCTGCTGGAAGTCGTGCGTGGCGCGAAAACAGCCGATGATGTATTGGCTTCCGCGATGAAGATCGGTAAAAAAATCGGTAAGGTCTGTGTCGTATCCCGTGTGTGCTATGGTTTTATCGGCAACCGCATGCTGGGTGGCTATGGCCGGCAGGCACATATGCTGCTGCTCGATGGAGCCACGCCTGAGCAGGTGGATTCTGTTGCTGAGGAATTTGGCATGGCGATGGGTCCGTTGGCGATGGGTGATCTGGCCGGTCTTGATGTGGGCTATAAGGCACGTCAGGCGCGGAAAGATGTGCCTGATGACCCTAGAACACACTGTGTGGCTTCAGCCCTGGTTGAAATGGGCAGACTGGGTCAGAAATCAGGTGCCGGGTACTACAAATATGACCCGCAAACACGCGCCAGACAGTCTGATCCCGAAGTGGAAAAACTGATCGTGGAGCAGGCGGAAAAACTCGGCATCAACCGTCGCCAGATCAGCAAGGAAGAAATTTTGTCACGATTGTTCTACCCTTTGATCAATGAAGGAGCTCTGATTCTGGAAGAAGGGGTGGCTCAGCGTCCCAGCGATATCGATATTGTCTATCTTTATGGGTATGCCTTCCCGGTGGCCAAAGGTGGTCCCATGTATTACGCCGATCAGGTAGGTCTGAAGAAAATCTACCTGACCATTTGTGAGTACCGTGACAAAGGTGGTGAAAAATACTGGCAACCGGCCCCTTTACTGAAAAAGCTGGCCGAACAGGGCAAAACTTTTGCTGAATGGGCAAAATCATGATTTCCTGGCAAACAACGACCCCCGGAGGAGACCTGCAGAAGGTAACAGGTGACACGCCAGTGCCGCAGGGAAGTGAGATTCTGGTCAAAATGCTGGCTTGCGGGGTATGCCATTCGGATATACACCTGCATGATGGCAGTTTCAATCTGGGCAATGACAAACAGCTGGATGTTGGTCGTCCCGGCCTGGTGCTTGGTCATGAAATATTTGGCGAAGTGCTTGCCGTGGGGCCGCATGTCGTCAGTGCCAAACCGGGCGATCGGCGTGTGGTCTATCCCTGGATAGGGTGTGGTGGGTGCCCCAGCTGTCAGCGTGGTGAGGAACATTTGTGTACACCTGGCCGTGGTCTTGGCACCGTGGCGCAGGGAGGGTTTGCCGACCATGTGCTGGTGCCTCACGAGCGCTATCTGTTTGATAAGGGAGAGGTATCTGACGCCCTGGCTGCCACCTACGCCTGCTCCGGCCTGACTGCGTACAGTGCTTTGCAAAAGATTGGTTCGCTGTTGCCGGGAGACGAGGTGCTGATTATCGGTGCTGGTGGTGTTGGCATGATGGCACTGCAGATTGCACTGGCACAGGGAATTGTTCCCTATGTCGCCGATATTGATGACAGTAAGTTGGAAGCGGCCAAATCTCTGGGTGCAAAGGCGGTATTCAATTCTTCCGATCGGCAGATGAGCCGTGAAATCAAATCGCTGAGCAATGGTGGCATCTATGCTGCACTGGATTTTGTGGGAGCAGAGGCTTCAGTGAATTTTGGTCTGTCCTGCCTGCGCAAAGGCGGCAGATTGGTCATTGTCGGATTGTATGGCGGTGCTCTGAACATACCATTGCCGTTCATTCCTATGAATGCCCGTATCATTCAGGGCAGCTATGTGGGCAGTTTGCAGGAAATGGAAGAGTTGATGGCATTGGTTCGCGCAGGCAGAATCGCACCAATCAGTATCGAGGAACGTCCGCTGGATCAGGTTACCCAGGCGTTGGCTGATCTCAAAGCTGGACGTGTTCAGGGTCGTCTGGTATTGCGCCCCTGATTGATTGACCTTGTAATGAATGAGAGCACAGGAGCGAGAAGTGCAACATCCTGAAAAAATAGAAGAGTTTCGGCACTATGTGCGCACATGGCTGGAGCAGAACTGCCCGCAGTCCATGCGCACCCCAATGACTGAAGACGAGGTGGTCTGGGGGGGACGCAATGCGGTTTTTCCTAACCCGGACAGCAAACTGTGGTTGCAACGCATGGCGGACAAGGGCTGGACCACACCGACCTGGCCTGTCGAATACGGTGGCGGAGGACTGAGCAAGGCAGAGAGTCTGGTGCTGGCTGAAGAGTTAAGGCGTATCAATGCCCGGCAGGCATTGAACAGTTTTGGTATCAGCATGTTGGGCCCGGTATTGCTGGAATACGGAACGCACGAACAAAAATTGGAACATATTCCCAAAATAGTGCGTGGCGAGATACGCTGGTGCCAGGGATACAGTGAGCCAGGCGCGGGTTCCGATCTGGCCAGCCTGGGCACAAAAGCCATCAGGGAGGGAGACCATTATATTATCAATGGTGCCAAGATATGGACTTCCTATGCTGACAAGGCAGACTGGATTTTCTGTTTGGTGCGTACCGATTTCGAAGTACCCAAGCATAGTGGAATCAGTTTTATCCTGTTCGACATGCAAAGTGAGGGGGTGAGCACCAAACCGATCAAGCTGATCAGCGGCAATTCGGTTTTCTGCGAAACATTCTTTGATGATGTCAGGGTTCCTGCCCGCAATCTTGTGGGTGAGCTTAATGATGGTTGGACCATAGCCAAGCGTTTGCTGCAACACGAGCGCACCATGATCTCTGGATTTGGTCTTGTTGGAGGGCGTAAGCGGAAACAGGAGGAGCAGGGAACAAGCAATGAGTTGGCGGCAGCAGCCATGCAGTATCGGGGAGATCATGGGCGTCTGTCTGATCCGGTTCTGCGTGATCAGATTGCCAGGTTCAGTATTGACAGCGAAGCCTTCGCTTTCACTTCGCAGCGTTCGGCTGAAGAATCAAAACTATCCAAAGGGCCAAATGCCACTTCTTCGATGCTGAAGAATTATGGTTGTGAGCTGAACAAGAGGCGACATGAACTCATGCTGCAGGCCATGGGCACCCAGGCACTTGGCTGGGAATCATTGGAGGAGGGTGATTTTTCCAATACAGAGATTGCTGCCACCCGTGACTGGTTGCGCTCCAAGGCCAATTCCATCGAAGGTGGTACTTATGAAATTCAACTCAATGTGATTGCCAAGCGTGTGTTGGGGCTTCCTGACATGACTGGCATGCTGAAGAAGTAAAGGGTCCGGTTCATGGCAATGGTATTGAATGAAGATCAATTGATGCTGCAGGAATCAGTGCGCAGCTTTTGTCAGGAAAACGCAACGGTCAGTGTGCTGCGTCGTCTTCGCGATGAACGCAGTGCAGCTGGATTCGACAGGGATCTCTGGGCGCAAATGGTTGCCCTGGGCTGGGCTGGAATGGTCATACCTGAAACCTATGGCGGCTTTGGCTTCGGTTACGGTGGTCTTGGTATAGTCATGGAGGAAACCGGTCGTACCCTGGTGCCAACGCCCTTGTTGTCGACGGTGGTTTTATGTGGCAGTGCCATTACCCTGGGCGGTAGCGAAGAACAGAAAAAACTGCTGTTGCCGCAGATTGCCAGTGGCAAGCTGGTGATGGCTCTGGCTTTGGAAGAAACCGCCTTTCATCGACCTACAGAGTTCAACTGTCGGGTGGAAAGACAAGGTGATTCGTTTCGACTGGAGGGCAGCAAGCAGTTTGTGCTCGATGGCCACATTGCGGATAGGTTCATCGTGGTTGCCAGTCACGCGCAGACGCAGACCACGGGCTTGTTTCTGGTCGACAGCCAACAACCGGAAGTAGAGGTCAGGCGGCGGATGATGGTGGATAACCGGAATGCTGCCGATGTGGTATTTTCGGGGGTTGAAATCACTGCCGATCACGTACTGGTGGAACCCGGTCAGGCAGATTCTGTATTGGAAAGAACCCTGGATATTGGCCGAATTGCCCTTGCGGCAGAAATGCTTGGCAGTATTCAGGAGGTTTTTGAACGTACTATCGAGTATCTCCAGCAGCGTGAACAGTTTGGTGTCCAGATAGGGGCTTTTCAGGCACTGCAGCATCGCGCAGCCTTGATGTACAGCGAGATTGAACTGTGCCGCTCCGTGGTGCGCAAGGCTCTGGATGCCTTGGATAACGATGCCGCGAACATCGCTTTACTGGCCAGTATTGCCAAGGCCAAATTGTCCGAAGTGGCCGAGTTGGTCACTAATGAGGGCATACAGATGCATGGTGGTATAGGGATGACTGATGAATTTGATCTGGGCTTCTATCTGAAGCGGGCACGGGTGGCACAGCAAAGCCTTGGCGATGCTGCATTCCACCGTGATCGCTATGCGCGGCTCAGTGGATTTTGATGTCTTAATGAGAATGCTGTTTATCAAATTCGCGCTGGAATCGTTCCTCGTTACTGCCGGGTAATGGTTCAAGCGCTTCTGAACCGCAATGAGGACATACTTTTTTGCGTGTTCCCTGCCGCCACATTGAATAGAACAAGCCTGGGATAATCAACATGATCCACAGGATTATCTGGGTCCGGATACTGCCTTTGACGATCTCCTCGGGATGCCCGGTTCGACCACAAGCTGTGCAATGCATATCGTTTACCATCAGCTGAACTCCTTGGCCCTGCTGGGCCGTTGGGATACGGCATTTCAGAAAAACGTTCTGCTACACTTCTTTAGACCTCAGGACAGGTGTTTTGTTTCAGGCTTTTCTCTGGGCTTGGCCAGGTGTCAAAAGCATGGCTGCCAAGAGCATGGCCAGCGTCTGGTTGGGCACCGGCCATGGGATTGTTGCTCAGATAGCAGCAGCTGCGTTCAATACGTCGGCAAAATCTGGACGAATCTGATAACTTTCTTCAGCGAATTTAAGCAGGATGGTGCCATTAGGGTCGAGTATGAAAATACCCGGCTCCGGTATTCCATAAGCCCTGTCGCCAGGTTGATAGGATTTGTTGAGAATATCAAGAGCCCCGAAATGCTGGGTATCCACATCCTGCAGCAACGGAAAACCAGTGCCATGATCTATCTCGACTTCCTTGAGCGTGCTGACCGGGTCATAAGTCATCGTGGCGATGCCAAAGCCTAGCTGTTCAAACTGTGCAGCTACCTCGTTCAGATTCTTCAGTTGATTGATGCAGTAAGGGCACCAGTCAAAGGAGCGGTTCAGCAGCAGAACCACGCCTTTCTCACCAACAAGATCAGCAAGAGTGCGTTGTTTGCCATTCTGATCCGGTGCGGAAATGGGGGGAAATTGATCACCGACCTTGAATTTAGGCGCCCACTCCCATTCCTGGGCGAAACTGGTCTGGCTCAGAGCAATCAATAGAAGACAGAGCAATACTGCGGGGATCCATGAATGCTGCTTGCCGAGAGATTTGTATAACGCGTGCATAACTACCTCCATTTCCGGTTCTTTTCGCAAAAGACCCGTTTGCCTGTAAAAAATTGCAGGACCGTCACCTTACACCCGATCTGTCCAGATATCTTTCAATCTGGGATGCAGTTCACTGTATGAGTACAGCAGGTTCAGTAATCTGTCAGTGTAATACAAGCCAGCAATTGTGGAGAGAGAAAATGAACAAATTTGTCCTAAAATTGATAATGCACCTCAGACAAGCCTTGCTTGTTATTGGCATCATGCTGTGCAGCAGTATTGCCCTCGCTCAAGGCAATTCGGGTAACGCTCCGGGCAAGAACAAGAATCTGGGTCATAACAATGCCTCTGACGGTGTCATGGCCATGATCAAGTCAAACCGACAGATTTTCTATGATGGTGACCCTTTGGCCATCAGTATTCGTTTTCCCCGGGGCAGTGATCTGGTCAGTAGTGGCGAGGTTGATGCTTTTGTTCTTATTTTCCAACCAGATGCGGAAATTATTGTGGTGCCTGTAAGCGCTATTGCCAGTACGGAGGATGCCAAGCTGTTTGAGCTGGATGTGGTTGAAATTGAAACCCTGCCCGAAGGAGTCTATCAGTTTGGTGTTGTGCTTACGGTGGCCGATGGTAACCCCTTGGATCTCTCGGACTGGTACAACGGTCTGTTGGGTTTGGTGACTGTCTCGGGACTGACAGTCAGTGGTGAGGCGCTTGATGTTGACATGGACGGAGATGGAATGGTCGATGATGACAGCGATGGTGATGGGTTTGCCGATGAGGAGCCTGAAGATGAAGAGCCTGTAGAGGAAGAAACTGAGGAGGAAACTGAGGAAGAAGTTACAGGCTGAGTTCTAAGCGGGCAGACCAGCAGACCGGTTTCAGCGTCTACCGCTGAAACCGGTTTTTCTGTGTCATTCAGCAGGCTCCTGATCCAGCAAGGCATAGATCCGGCGAATGGCTCGCACATCCGCGCCCGCAGCCTGTATCTGGGGGTAGTTGGCCCGGTGGTTGGTCAGGTCTATCTGCTGGGCAGTCTGTTCGGCAGTCAGGCCCTGCGCTTTCAATGCGACTGTCTTCGCCCAGATATCTTCCAGATAGCGCTGAAAGTGATCGATCATGGCCTTGCCCTGTATTGGGGCGCCATGTCCGGGGAGAATGGTGTCAAAATCGAGCTGCTTCAGTGCTTCCAGGGTTTGTGGCCATTCCTGGGCATAACCATCGCCCATATAGGCAAGAAAGGGCAGCATCATGTCGCCACTATAGACCAGGCGTTCTGCCGGCAGATAAACCACCACATCCCCTCCGGTATGAGCCCGGCCCAGGTGCAGCAGCTGAATCTCGCGACTGCCGTGCATGACTGTCTGGTAGAGCATTAGCTCGTTCTCGAAGGTAATATTCGGTGGTGTGGGAATGGTTGTTGGTAATGACTCCATATGCGCACGCTGTGCATTCAACTGAATTTCCAGAGCAGCCTTGCGGGCTGGGTCGGTGGTTTCGGCTAGTTGCTGCTCCAGCCTTGCGACGAGATCGGGAACTCCTTCCGTAAAGCTCAGAAAGGTGGGTTCTTCCAGAACATTACCCTGTGCGCCGCTCAGTTTGGCCCTGGTGTAGTGATGACCAATAATCTCGACATCGGCGGGGAATACCTGATTGCCATGGGCATGGTCAAAATGGTAGTGGGTATTGATGAGATAACGCAGTGGTTTGTCGCTGACAGCTTTGACGGCCTCCAGCAGGACAGAAGCGGCATGCGGAGTGACATGAGAGTCAACGATCAGCAGATCATTCTCGCCGACGATCAACATGGCGTTGCTCATGACATAGACCTTGCCGGTACCGGTTATCTGATAAACCCCTTCAGCCATCCGGGTGAAGATATGTGAGTCGGTTTCGATGACTTGTGGGTTGGGCGTGGTCTGTTGGGCATTGACCAGACCGATGATAGTCAGCAGCCCGCCCAGACTCAGCAGGATGAGCAGGAAGCGGTGAAAGGAATTGCGGCCATTATTCATTTTTCTGTCCTTGCATGGGGTTGAGGGCTTATCTTTTGACTGAATTTGCACTAGTCTGATCAGGCAGTCAATGTTGATTTCTGCAGCTGGCTATACCCCTACAAGGCCTGTTCGCTGTTGGGTGATCTGGCAAAACAATAACAACGGAGGCAAAATCATGAAGACCATGTCGCCTGGCCCTGAGCAGCATGATGAATTCCATCGCTCTTTCCATTCTCCTCATTCTTCCCGGCGTCAATTTCTGCAGCTCAGCAGTGCCATGCTGCTGGGTGGTGTTGGCACGTTTACAGCCAATAGCCAGGGTCAGGATGGGCCTTTATTATCATCAGAGGAAGAGTACTGGCAGCAGATAAGAGCGCAGTTTGCTTTTACGGAAGCGGCAGTGCCCATGAATGCCGCGAATCTGTGCCCATCCTTTCGTGCGGTGGCTGAGAGTGTGATGTTGTTGACTGCTGATATTGACCGGGACTGCTCTTTCAATAATCGTGGCAAGTTTAGCGGAATGTTGGCCGAAACCCGGAAGCGGGTGGCGGATCAGTTGCGGGTGACACCTGAGGAAGTCGCGCTGCTGCGCAATACCAGTGAAGCCAATAATGTGATCAGTAATGGCATACCACTGGGTAGCGGGGATGAAGTCATACTCTGGGAAGAGAACCATCCAACCAACAATGTCGCCTGGGATGTACGTGCTGCCCGGTTTGGTTTCAGGGTCATTCGTGTCGCCACGCCAACGGTGTTGACAGCAGATACTCTGCTGGATGCCTTTGTCTCACGCTTCACTGAGCAAACCAGGGTGCTGGCACTGACCCATGTCTCCAATGTCAGCGGAATCCATCTGCCAGTCAAAGAGCTGGTGCGGGCAGCTCATGCCCGTGGCATCCACGTTCATGTCGATGGAGCGCAGACCTGGGGGGCAATGGCACTTGATTTGCGAACCCTGAACGTGGATTCCTTCGCAGCCAGTGCGCATAAATGGTACATGGGGCCGAAGGAGGTGGGCCTGCTCTATGTCAAGGCCGAACATATCGATCGCATCTGGCCAGGGGTGGTTGCCACGGGCTGGGGGACTGACAGTCAGACCCGACAGCCCGGAGCGAGAAAGTTTGAATCGCTGGGGCAGCGTGATGATGCCGCTCTGGCCGGCCTGGGCGTGGCTGCTGAAATTCACCAGCAGATTGGTGCAGAGCGGATCGAAGCGCGTATCTATCAATTGGCGCAGCGGCTGAAAACCGGTCTGCTCAATGAAGGTCTGGAGCTGCTTACCCCGCTGGGGGCTGAGTTGAGCTTTGGTGTATGTATTGCCAAGGCTCCTTCCGACAGGGCAGGACAGATCAGCAATGCCCTTTACACTGAGTACGGGATTGCCGGGGCGGCAACGGGAGGAATCCGGTTATGTCCGGCTATCTACAATACCTTTGCCCATGTGGACAGGGCCGTGGCTGGTGTTTCAGCGTTGATGCGCGCCCATAATCTGGTATAAACACTGCTGCATCAAGCTGGTGACAAGAAGGCTGAAAAAGAAAAACCGCTGACTGGGCAGCGGTTTTTCTTTAAATCAGACTTTGCAATCTTCAGAGCGCCAGGCCGACTACAATCGCCGGCCTGGGCATATCATCAGATCTGCTGAGTCAGGCGTACATACCAGATGCGACGTCGTGGGTCGTGCAGGAAGGTTTCCAGCCCGCCCAGGGTTCGAATTGCCGGTGGCTTGCTGTCGAAGATATTGATAGCTCCGATCTCGAAGTCCGTACGTCGGTCACCCAGGAACTGATCCAGGCTGATTCTGTACTGCAGATCCCACTCAGTATGAGAAGCAATTTCTTCAGGCAGCGGATTGGTTACGCCAGTAAGACCCAGCACGAAGGCGCTGACGCCACCGAAAGGTTCTTCTGATGCAGGGTTTTTCACGCCATCAGTATATCTGCCGATCAAGGCTACGCTGTGCTGGTTCAAGGTCCAGTTCAGACGGGCATTGGCACGCAGACGCGGTGTTGGTGGCAGGAAACCAGTCGCATTGTTGCGTCGGCCGGCGCCCTTGAGTGTAGGGCCTCCTTCTGTAGCCTGGGCATCAAACTCCTGCACGTAGGTAGCCTGGAGGCCAGCTGTGAAGGAGCCGATATCGCCGTTGACAAATGGCAGTTGTGACCCCTCAAACTGATAGCTCACGGCCGTGTCAAAGCCTTTCCAGTTGACCGATGCTGCATTCACCAGCGGGGTGACCAGCAAGGACACAGTGCCGCTGTTCGGGTCACGCTGGATGTTTGGGTCAGCCAGACCGCTGTTCAACCAGTCCATCAGGCCCAGAGAGGTATTGCCGCCGGCCCAGGCCTGGAAGTTGGCAAAATCCGCATCCAGGACATCCTGAGGCAGCAAGCGTACGATCCGGTTGTCGAAGTCGAACTCTTTCCAGTCAAAACTGAAACTCAGGTCACCGTCCAGGAAGGTCAGGGTGGTCCCGATATTATAGATATCAGCCTCTTCCGGCTTCAGGGTTGCTGTGCCTCCCAAAGACCTGGCCATGAAGAAGGAATCTCCGGTGAAACGGTCGGTTGCATTGTTGATGCCCACTGAGGGTGGTGCAAACAGATCCTGCAGCGATGGTGTAATAAAGGCGGTATTGAAGGTGCCGCGCAACGCTACCCAGTCACGGATTTCCCAGCGGAAACCCAGCTTGCGGGTAGTGGAGTCAAGATCCGAAACCGAGTCATCGTCAACGAACTCGGAACGTACAGCGCCGCTGAATTCGAGCGAACCCAGATCCAGCGAGCCGAAATCGGAACTGTCAAACACCGGAATCGATATTTCGCCAAAAGCAGCGAATACGGTACGGCGCTCTTCCCAGTCCGGGGCACCGTTGCCGATGAAGGCATCACCTGCGGCAAAGATCGGACCACGCTCCTGTTCGAAACGCAGTGAACGCCACTGGCCACCAAATGCTGCCGCAACAGTGCGGTCTGCAAAAGTGAACAGGTCACCGGAGGCAACAATGTCGACCACGTTCAGGCGGGTGTCGGTGCGGTCGGTTTCAAGTTGTTGAATCTGGTTGATGACAGGGGTTGGGTTGGAAGCAGCCGGGTCCGTCTGGACCTCACCACTGCCGGGAACCGAGCCATCACAGATACGGTTGACACAGGTGAAGTTCATGGTGGAAAACGGGTTGAAATAGGCCTGTTGTGAACCACCCTGGACCGGAACTATGAGTTGACCCCGCAGACCTGCTGCCAGGTTGGACAGCGGCTCACGTCGGTTGGGTGTATCGGTGGTGGCCCGGTCAAAGGTATAGGTGGCATAACCACCCCAGGTTGACCCGGGAATCTCAAAATTCAACTGACCAACCCAGCGGGCCTTGAAAGTTTCAAAAACGCCATCACCCACCCCGGTACCATCAGATTGGGTACGGTCGGGTCTGTTCTGAGGGAACAGAGGCGGACGCCAGTTGGTCAGGATGACATCTTCATTGAATGGTATTCCGCCGTTGGGATCGGCAGACAGATCAGCAAACTGGTTTGAGGCCAGTACCACCTGGTTGTTTTCATCGCGTAACGGGATTGGACGACCAAGTGAGTCAAGGGCCAGTGTGCCTGTGCCGGTCAAGACTGGCTGCGCGAACAGCAGGTCTCCCTGTGCAGTCATCGCCCGGAAAGGGTTGCCAGGGTTTTCGCCAGGAACAGCAGGCAGTTCAGTGACTCGGCCACCGGGGTTCTGGGGTGAGCCCCGGTCAACGGTTTCCTGGTTGCCGAAGAGCACTTCACTCTCGAAACTCAGGTAATCACTGAATTCGTGCTGGAGCACAAACATACCCAGGTACTGTTCCGATTCGGCGCTGAAGTTGAAGCTGGAACCGAACTCGGAAGCACAGGCTGCGTTGGCGATATTGATCCCTTGTGGGAAGCCACCCACCTGTTGCTTGGTTCCATCGGCTGGGTTGTTCAGGCCACAACCGGGGTCATTGCGGGTGGTGGAGGTGCCGGTCAGGTTACCATTGGCATCGCGGTTGGGGACAACAGCCCGGCCCGGGCTGGCAGTGGTTGAGAAGGAAGGTGCGCCAAGGGCAAATTCAGGACGATCCATGAATTCGAGCTTGCTGCGGTCACGGAACTCAAAGGCACCCATGAAGCTGGTCGTGCCGTTATCGGCACCGCCGATGAAAGACCAGGTGGATTCATCCCAGCCACCTTCTGCCTGGTTCTGCGACAACCTGACTTCAAAGCCGTCAAAGTTCTTGCGCGGGATAACGTTCACTACACCACCGATAGCATCGGTACCGAAGATTGCGCCACCACCGTCAGTCAACGTTTCTATGCGCGCCACCGCAATCTGTGGATAGAGATTGGACAGGTTCTGGGAAACAGTGCGGCGTCCATCCAGCACGGTCAGTGTGGCATTGGCACCCAGGCCACGCAGGTTGGCATTAGGCGCAGTACCGCCCTGGGCAGTGGAGCCCAGAATATTGGTGACCGAGGCAACCCCATAGTTGAAGGTGGTATTGCGGATGATTTCGCCGATATTGGGTGATCCCTGTTCAGCGATGTTTTGAGCATCAATTGTATCTACCGGTGATACGGTGTCAAAGTTGTCCTGGCGACGAATGAATGAACCGGTGACAACCACTTCCTGAATTTCCGGTTCCGCCTGTGCCAGTGCCAGTTGTGAGCCGCCAAGGGCCAGCATACCGGTTGTATAGCCGAGAGCCGAGCGTGAGACGATCCACTTGATAGTACTGGATAGTCTGGTTTTTTTCATTGTTTTCATTAAGCTATCTCCCCCCTTAAAAAGGATTTGGTTTCAAACGATAGGTGAGGCACCAGTTATTGATAAAGGTTCTGGTACCGTATTCATGTTTCTTGCTTCCCTTATGTACGCATTTCCTTCTGCGTAATCCCTGCTTCTCCCTGACCTGCATCTTGTTGACAGGCACAACTCCTCTGTCGTGTTGCTGTCATTTACTCTTGTTATTATTCATTCAAGATAATCGTTTCAATATTCTTTCAATGCTCAATTTGGCCTGACAAGTATAGTCAAGATCAGTCAGACCGCAGTTTGTGCAGTACCTATTCAGTAGGTGATAATTTCAGCAGGTGACAGTTTGCTCTTGAAAAAACCCGCACCGCTTAGTCTGATAAGCAGGATGGGCTCAAGTCTGTGGTCTTTGGACCTGGGAATGGTACGGACGATATCAAGCATTCTTTTCTGTCCCCCCTTTACAGCACATTCACAGCACTTTCTCGGTGTCTATGCGAGCCTGTATCAGAACTGTTCCTGTGCCTGATTGGATCGCGGTCGACTTCTGTGTTGGCCGGATGTTACACCGTATTGGTTCAGGATAAAAGAGGGTTTATTAAGCTATCCCGGGAGCTCGGTAAGCTCGCGGGAATATTATTGCGCCTCGGCAAATACCCTCCTGGCCGTTGCTACAATCTGCCGCCGCAGCCAGACATGACCGGCATCGTGTTGCAACAAGGGGCTCCAGGCCAGTTTCAGCTCGATGGGAATGATCATGAAAGGGGGTTTGTGGAGGCATAAGCGCGGGTTCTGCTGATGCAGGCGGGCCAGCTGGGTTGGCAGGGTGGCTATCAGGTCAGCCTGCTGTGCCAGCAATGCCGCTACCTGGTAATGTCGGGTGAAAATCCTGATATGGCGTTTCACTCCCATCTCATCCAGGGCCTCATCGACCCAGCCCATGCGTTGTCCGTCCCTGCGATTCATGCCACGACCTATGCCCATGCCGGTTTTGCTGACCCAGATGTGTGCAGCAGAAAGATAGCCGGTCAAGTCAAGGCCAGTTGCCAAAGGGTTGTCCTTGCTGAGCAGGCAGGAGAAGCTGTCATGCCACAGTGAACTCTGATGAAAAGCCTGGGGCAAGTGGTCAAAGCGATTGATGGCCATGTCAACCTTGCCCTGTTCGAGATCGGCATAACTGACATCGCTCGGGGTGAGGATGTCGAGGCAGATATCTGCAGTCTGCTCGTTGAGGTGTGCCAGTAACGGGGCCAGCAGCGTCGCCTCAGCGTAATCGCTGGCCATGATGCGGAAAACGCGCTGACTGGAGCCAGGATCAAAGCTTTCCACCGGGGCAACGGCCTGTTCCACCCTGGCCAGGATCTGGCGAACCAGGGGTTGCAACTCCCGGGCGCGTTCGGTGGGAGACATGCCCTCGCTGGTTCTTACCAGCAAGGGGTCATTGAACAGTTCCCGCAGTCGGCGCAGACCGTTGCTGAGGGCTGGCTGGGTAATGCCCAGTTGCTCTGCGGCCCGGGTAACATTCTGTTCGCGCAGCAGAGCATCAAGGTAAACGAGCAGATTGAGATCTATTCTGGACAGGTTCATTGCTGTGTTCCAGACATGAATTGAGCCTTGTATTGGCGCCGGCGTTGATGCAGAACCGGTTCGGTATAGCCGTTGGCTTGTGTTGTGGCCTGAAAAATCAGATCACAGGCAGCCTGGAAGGCGATATTGTTGTCAAAGTCGTTCGCCATGGGCCGGTAACCTGGTTCACTGCTGTTTTGGTCATCAACAATCCGGGCCATTTTCTGCAGGCTGCTCATGACCTGTTCGCGGGTGCAGATGCCATGCCGCAGCCAGTTTCCGATGTGCTGGCTGGAAATCCGCAGAGTGGCACGATCCTCCATCAGATGAACATTCTTGATATCGGGGACTTTCGAGCAGCCGATACCCATGTCGATCCAGCGCACGACGTAACCGAGAATGCTTTGCGCATTGTTATCAATCTCCTGCCCGATTTCCTCGGGCTGCCATGCCGGTTGCGAGACCACGGGGATGGTCAGCAGTTTCTGCAGAGGTGTTTCAGCCCGGGCGCACAGTCCGTTCTGGATGGCAGCGACATCGACCTGATGATAATGGATGGCATGCAGAGTTGCGGCGGTCGGGGAGGGAACCCAGGCACAGCTGGCTCCGACCAAGGGGTGCGCCACCTTTTCTGTGAGCATGGCCGCCATCTCGTCGGGTCTGGCCCACATGCCCTTGCCGATCTGTCCGCGTCCGGCCAGCCCACAGGCCAGCCCCAGGTCGACGTTGCGATCCTCGTATGCCGAGATCCAGGTCTGATCCTTCATGTCTGCCTTGCGGACAAAGGCCCCCATTTCCATACTGGTATGGATTTCGTCACCCGTGCGGTCCAGGAAACCGGTGTTGATGAAGATCAAGCGGTCACGGGCCTCGTGGATGCAGGCTTTGAGGTTGACGCTGGTGCGTCTTTCTTCATCCATGATGCCCATCTTGATGGTGTTTGCCGGCAGTTGCAGAATTTGTTCAATGCGGGCAAACAGGGTGTTGCCAAAAGCCACTTCCTCGGGCCCGTGCATTTTGGGTTTGACGATGTAAATGCTGCCGGCACGCGAGTTGCGTAGCGTGCCGGTGCCCAGTAGATCATGCAGGGCGGCAGTTGCGGTAAACAGGCCATCGAGAATTCCTTCCGGGATTTCATTGCCTTCCGCAGTCAGCACGGCATCCGTAGTCATCAGGTGACCCACATTGCGGATCAGCATCAGGCTGCGCCCCGGCAAAATCACCTCACCGCCATCGGGTGCCGTCACTATCCGATCTGCAGCCAGCCGGCGTGTACAGGTCTGCCCGTTCTTCTGGAAACGATCCGTCAGCGTGCCCTGCATCAAGCCGAGCCAGTGGCGGTAGACGATCAGCTTGTCGCTGGCATCCACAGCGGCAACAGAGTCTTCACAGTCCTGGATCGTGGTCAGTGCGGATTCAAGGACGATATCCTTGACTCCCGCCATATCCTGCGCACCAATCGGATGTTGCCGGTCAATCTGGATCTCGATGTGCAATCCGTTGTGAACGAGAAAGAGGGCGGTAGGCGTGCGCTCGGCGCCCAGATAGCCCACCAGCTGTGCGGGGTCTTGCAGACAGCTAACCCTGTCTTCTGCCAGCGCCGCAACAAGCCTGCCCTGATCCAGGAAATACGCCTGTACCTCTGTGTGACTGCCATTTGCCAGCGGGACATGTGAATCAAGCAGTTCACGTCCAAAAGCAATCACCTTGCGGCCACGAGCCGGATTATAGGCTGCCCCCCGTTCTGCACCATCGGTTTCGGCAATGGCATCGGTGCCATACAAGGCATCATACAGACTGCCCCAGCGCGCATTGGCTGCATTCAGGGCATAGCGGGCGTTCATTACCGGTACCACCAGTTGAGGCCCGGCCAACCGGGCTATTTCGGCATCTACCTGTGTGGTATTGATTTTCACATGCAGGGGAGCGGGCAACAGATAACCTATGCTGTGCAGAAACTGCGTATATTCTGCGGGCTGAAATGGTTTGCCTGCCTGCTCGCGGTGCCAGGTATCTATCCTGGCCTGGAGCTGCTTGCGTTTATCCAGCAGGTGGGCGTTGACGGGGGCAAGTTCATTCACCAGTGTGGCCAACCCGGACCAGAAGGTTTGCGTGTCGATGCCGGTGCCGGGAAGCAGTTCCGCGTGCACAAACCGGTACAATTGGGGGTCTATCTGCAGACCCAGTGGACCTCGAATTCTGGTTTTGTCAGAGTTCATCCGGTTCTCCTTGAATGGCTGACATGGTTTGTCTGGCATGGTTTGTCTGGGAAGGCATCTGGTTTGCCTGGGAAGGTATCTTAAGCAGCTCGGGTTAATTCCTCAAATTTATTCCTCTTATGCACTGCATTCATTTGAAAAATGACCAAGATCACCAGAATAAATTTCAGAATGCCGGCAAGACTTACTAGACTTGCGCTCCTCAACAGCTCTTCAACAGTAATGCATGTTCCGACAGGACAGAGGAAAAGGCAAAAAATGGCAAATTATCAGCGCGAGGAAGAAATCAGGGCAATTGCCCGGGATTGGGCAGAGAATCCACGCTGGCAGGGTATCAAGCGACCTTACCAGGCCGAAGATGTGGTGCGTTTGCGGGGTTCATTGAAAAGAGACAATCTGGTGGCCACCCTGGGCGCAGAAAAATTGTGGCGGCTGTTGACCGAAGGGGCCTGTCCCGACTTCCGTCCGGACAAGGACTTTGTCAACGCCATGGGAGCCTTGACTGGTGGTCAGGCGGTACAACAGGTCAAGGCAGGAGTGCAGGCCATTTATCTTTCCGGCTGGCAGGTGGCAGCGGATAACAACAGCTCCGAGACCATGTATCCCGACCAATCCCTGTATGCAGTGGATTCAGTCCCCACAGTGGTCCGGCGCATCAACAATGCCTTTGAACGAGCAGACCAGATACAATGGAAAAAAGGACTGAACCCGGATGACAAGGCCTATACGGACTATTATGCGCCGATTATTGCCGACGCCGAAGCCGGGTTTGGTGGCGTCCTGAATGCCTATGAGCTGATGAAAAGCATGATTCGCAATGGCGCGGCAGGCGTCCATTTTGAAGATCAGCTCGCTTCGGTGAAGAAGTGTGGACACATGGGTGGCAAGGTTCTGGTGCCCACCCAGGAGGCGATCCAGAAACTTGTTTCTGCACGTCTGGCCGCCGATGTGGAAGGTGCTCCTGTCATCGTGCTGGCTCGTACCGATGCCAATGCGGCTGATCTGATCACCTCGGATTGTGATCCCTATGATGCGCCGTTCATGGTGGGTGAGCGTTCAGCAGAAGGCTTCTACCGCACCCGGGCCGGGATTCAACAGGCGATATCCCGTGGCCTGGCCTATGCGCCGTATGCCGATTTGCTGTGGTGTGAAACAGCCACGCCTTCGCTGGAAGAGGCCAGAATTTTTGCCGAGGCTATCAAGAAAGAGTACCCCGACCAGTTGCTGGCCTATAACTGTTCGCCATCCTTCAATTGGAAGAAGAACCTGGACGATGCCACCATTGCCAGATTTCAATGCGAGTTGAGCGCCATGGGCTATAAATTCCAGTTCATAACCCTGGCAGGTATCCATGATATGTGGAGCAGTATGTTCAATCTGGCCTATAACTACGCCAGACACGACATGACGGCCTATGTGGCCCTGCAGGAAAAGGAGTTCGCTGATTCTGCCAAAGGCTACACTTTTGTGTCTCATCAACAGGAAGTGGGCACCGGATACTTCGATGACATCACCACGCTGGTTCAGGGCGGGCACTCATCAGTTACGGCCTTGAAAGGTTCAACCGAGGAGGAGCAGTTTCATTGAGTGCCGGCGCAATAAAAACAAGAGGGACATCATGAGCAGAACGGCGCGCAGGCTGGCGAAGGCCATTTTGAATGGTTTTGATGCTTTCTTCGCTGAATACAAGAATATCACCTACGGTGCCCAGGGGAGGTTTGAGCGTGCCGATTGGCAGGATGTCCACCGGGCCATGCGCCAGCGCCTGGATCTGTATAAGGAGAAGGTAAAAACGGTCGCAGAAAGTGCCCGGGCCATTACAGGTCAGGATCTGCGTGAGCGTTCTCTCTGGCAGCAAGCCAAGGGTGAATATGCCCTCATCATCCAGGGGCATCACAATTTTGAAATCACCCAGACTTTTTTCAACTCTGTGTACTGCCTTGTTTTCGGTCATGAAAAAATCCGTGACCTGCATGCTTTTGTGATGGAACCGGCGGCCCAGGAGCTTCCCTTGCCGGAGGAAGAGGTTCTGCTGCGCATAAACTGCAGCGAGGGTTTGCACAAGGCCATCGGCAAGGTGCTTGACAATTGTGGTTTCAATATTCCGTTTGAGGACCGGAGCCGTGACATCGAATGGATTGTCCAGGTGATTACAGGAAAATTCCTGCCGCGCTGGCGGGGATCAAGTCATGATATTTACATTGAAACCCTGGAAAGCCTGTTCTTCCGCAACAAGGCTGCCTATCTTGTTGGTCGTATAGTATCAGGTAGCACCCATTGCCCGTTCATTCTGCCAATTCTCAATAATGAACAGGGGGCAGTTTATGTGGATACTGTACTGCATGATCCAGATGACATCAGTATTGTGTTCAGTTTCAGTCGCACCTATTTCATGGTGGATGCCTCCACGCCCTCAGCGTATATAAAATTTCTCAAGGCCATTATGCCCAACAAGGAAATTTTTGAGCTCTACAGTGCCATCGGTTTTCCCAAGCACAGCAAGACGGTCTACTATCGGCGGGCAGTTGAAATGACGCTGGCCAGTGATGATCAATATATCATTGCCCCGGGAATCAAGGGCATGGTCATGCTGGTATTTACCCGTGATGATTTCGATTATGTCTACAAGGTGATCAAGCAACGCTTTTCTCCGCCCAAGGAAACCAACAGGGAGCACGTGCGTGCCTGTTATGCTTTGGTAAAGCGCTGGGAGCGGGGTGGGCGCATGGCAGACACCCAGGAGTTCAATAACCTGGCTTTTGACAAGCGACGTTTTTCCACTGAACTGATGGCGGAACTGCGGCGGGAAGTACCTGCGCTGATCGAGGAAAATGGCAATGTATTGCTGCTCAGGCACTGTTATATCGAACGCAAGATGGTGCCATTGAATATGTACATTCAGGATTGCTCACAGGAACAGCTGTACAGTGTGATGGACGAATACGGCAATGCGATCAGGCAGCTTGCGGCAGGCAATCTGTTTCCTGGCGACATGTTGCTGAAGAACTTCGGGGTAACCCGTCATGGCCGGGTGGTTTTTTATGATTATGATGAGATATGTCCTTTGACCGAGTGCCGGTTTCGCCATCTGCCACAGCCGCAGACCGAGGATCAGATCTTTGCCAGCAGGCCCTGGTACCCGGTTGGGCCCAACGATGTATTCCCGGAAGAGTTTCGTTTGTTCTTCTCGGGAAACCAGCGCGCCCGTGCCGTATTCGATCAACTGCACAGCGACCTCTACGATCCAGACTATTGGACAGGATTGCAAAGAAAGATTAATTCCGGTTATGTCGCAGATGTCTTTCCCTACCGCAAGAAACAGCGATTTCAGAACAGAGCCGTGTGATGGTTTGGCCCCTTCGGGCTTGAATTAGCCATGGGCTGCGGTTATGCTTGCCGACGCTAAACCCCCGACGTGCGCACGCTAAACCCCCGATCAGAGCGAGGACTTTGCTCCCTCAATGACTACAGATGCTGGCAGGAATGACCTGAATCAAACCGACAGTCGCTTTGCGATGAAGGTCATGTTCCCCACCTTCGTAGCCGAAGCCTGGTATCCCGACTATGAGAAAATCAAGCAGTCGCTGCTGAACAGGATCAGAAGCCTGCAGCAGGAGGATTCCGCTGGTCAGGATGAATCGGCTGCGCGATATGACCGGGGCTATACCTCGTATTTCACCCGTAACCGCTTGTATGGCGAGCAGACATTCTCCCCTCTGGTTGATTTCATCATCCGCCAGGCAGTACGTTACAGTGCCATGCAAAGCTGGGATATGGAACAATACCAGCCCACCATGACCAGTCTCTGGTGCAACATCAATGGTACTGGCAGTCAGCATGCTGACCATGTCCATGCCTATTCACATATCAGTGGTGTGTTCTATATTGATTGCCAGCAGGACAGTGCGCCCATCCGTTTCAAGGATCCCCGCCCGGCGCGATGGATGGTGCCCCCGCCATTGCGTCGTTCTGTTCCGGAAAATGCACTCGCCATGGAGATTTCTCCCCAGGAAGGCAAGCTGTTGCTGTTTCCCTCCTTTCTGGAACATGGTGTCCTGCCCAATCAATCTCAGGCAGACAGGGTGAGTATGTCATTCAATTTTGAAATCACGCCCAGAAAAACATGAAAACATTCTTTCATGCCCAGACCATCACCTGCATTGGTTGAGTAATGAACAAGCGTATTGCACTGTCGCATCAGTCAGATTCCTCCAAGCTCAAACCAACAGCCTGGTACTTTCTCAAGGCGATGGCCCAGTTTCTGTTCAGTCCTGAGTTGCGTCTGGGCAGAGCGGATATTCCACCCACAAGACATGAGATATCCGATGATTTCTGCGGGGTCTGTGTTGCCACTTCACCGGATCCCGATTGTGATGTCTATATTCTGCAGAGCCTGCAGGAACTTGGTCTGCAACACGTCCGGCTGGATTATGGCTATGACAGCCCGGATCTGCATGGAGCACGTCTGTTGGAGACGCTGTTGTGCCAGGGTTATCGGGTGATGTTGCATCTTGTTCAGCCTCTGGAGGAAGCGGCAGCAATGGAACGTCCTGCGGCCCGCGCACGATGGCAGGATTTCGTCGAAACCGCGCTGGATCGCTGGGGTTCGCGGGTGGAGTTGGTCGAAATTGGCTCTACGGTCAACCGCAGACGGTGGGCAGGTTACACCCCCGCTGGTTTTATCGCCTGCTGGCAGACAGCGTACACGGCAGCCAGCATGCGGGGCCTGAAGATTTCCGGCCCCAATATCAGTGACTTTGAGCCGCTGTACACCATTGCTCTGCTTGATATTCTTAAAAGCATGGGGCAATCCCCGGAATACTATACTGACAACCTGTTTGTGGAACGTGTCATTCAACCCGAGGCTTATGACCACAGGGTTTT
>JAVVEG010000003.1:0-24548 GCA_032251455.1 Pseudomonadales bacterium
CGATTCGCGAAGGTGGCCGCACCGTAGGGGCTGGCGTCGTCGCCAAGATATTCGAATAAGCCTCTGTCAATTAGCGTGATTTGCTCTGGGTCGCAATTCTTTCCTTGACAGGGAGGGGTTGCGACCTTAGAATCTCGCTTCCTTTTTTCAGGCTTGCAAGTCGGTTTATTGACCTGTAAAGAATATAAAAAAGTAACTATTTAATTTTAAAAAGTTTTTTGGAGTGAAGAGTAGATGCAAAATCAGCGTATCAGAATCCGGCTGAAAGCCTTTGATCATCGGCTGATCGACCAGTCTACTCAAGAGATAGTGGATACGGCCAGACGTACGGGTGCCCAGGTAAAAGGCCCCATACCACTGCCGACGAATAAAGAGCGTTATACCATACTGATATCCCCGCATGTGAACAAGGATGCGCGTGATCAGTATGAAATAAGAACGCACAAGCGTTTGCTAGATATCATTGAGCCCACAGAGAAAACCGTAGATGCGCTGATGAAGCTGGATCTGGCGGCTGGAGTGGAAGTGCAGATAAGCCTGGGATAAAACTTTCCCGCTCAGATTTTCAGTGTAATGCGACAGCAGCCATAGCGGGTTTCAGCCCCGTACACGATGAGGTTAATATAATGTCGATTGGTCTAGTCGGCCGAAAAAGCGGTATGACCCGCGTTTTCACCGAGGCAGGTATCTCTGTACCGGTAACCGTGGTTGAGGTTCAGCCTAACCGGGTTACTCAGGTCAAAACTTCTGAGACTGATGGCTATTCAGCCGTTCAGGTCACCACCGGAGAGCGTAAGGCTTCCCGTGTGTCCAAATCACTGGCCGGGCATTATGCCAAGGCGGGTACCGAAGCGGGTCATGGCTTGTGGGAATTTCGTGCCGAAGTGCAGGATCTTGCCGAATTGACTCCTGGTGCCCAGTTGACGGTTGATCGTTTCGAAGTCGGTCAAATTGTTGATGTCACCGGAACCTCCAAAGGCAAGGGCTTCGCGGGCAGCATCAAGCGCCATAATTTCCGCATGCAGGATGCCACTCATGGTAACTCTCTGTCGCATCGCGCTCCTGGCTCCATAGGTCAGTGCCAGACGCCAGGTCGTGTATGGAAAGGCAAGAAAATGGCGGGTCATCTGGGTAATGTGCAGGTCACCACACAAGGGCTGGAAATTGTCCGGGTTGATGCTGAAAACAATCTGTTGCTGGTCAAGGGCGCCGTTCCTGGCGCTACCGGAAGCAGTGTGATTGTTCGGCCTACCATCAAGTCTGCTGGTCCCAGGGGGTAAGCAATGGAATTAAGTGTTGCAAAGCCTGGCAAGCAGTCAGGCACAAAGAAAATATCAATCTCTGATGAAGCATTTGGGCGTGAGTTCAATGAAGCATTGGTGCATCAGACTGTGGTTACCTATCTGGCCGGTGCGCGACAGGGAACTGTCAAGCAAAAGACCCGTTCCGAAGTCAGTGGTGGCGGCCGCAAGCCGTGGCGGCAGAAAGGCACAGGTCGTGCTCGTGCCGGTACCATTCGCAGTCCTATCTGGCGCAGTGGTGGTGTTACCTTTGCGGCACGGCCACAGGATCACAGCAAGAAGCTGAACAAGAAGATGTATCGTGGTGCCATGCGCTGCATTCTGTCCGAACTGATCCGCCAGGGCCGTCTGTTGGTGGTCGATGATTTTGTGGTCGACTCCCACAAGACCAAGGCGCTGGTAAGCAAACTCAATGAATTTTCTCTGAGCAATGTATTGATCGTTGCCGATGAGATTGCAGAAAACCTGTATCTGGCTGCGCGCAACCTGCATAAGGTCGACGTGCTGGATGCGGCAGGTCTGGACCCGGTAAGTCTTATCGGTTTCGAGAAGGTATTGATGACAGTGCCTGCGCTGAAAAAAGTTGAGGAGATGTTGTCATGAATCAGGCCAGGCTGTATTCGATTATCCTCGGGCCGCATGTGTCCGAGAAAACAACCAATATGAGTGACCGGCATAATCAGGTTGCTTTCAAGGTTGCCACCGATGCCACCCGTATTGAAATCAAGGAGGCTGTTGAAAAGCTGTTCAATGTCTCCGTTGAGGATTTGCAGGTGTTGAACGTCAAGGGTAAAACCAAGCGCACGGCTCGCGGTAAAATTCGTAGCAAATCAAATTGGAAAAAAGCTTATGTCAAACTGCAGCAAGGTCAGGAAATTGACTTTGTTGGCTTGGCGTAAGAGAGGGTAGCGGTTATGGCAGTTGTTAAATGTAAACCTACATCGCCTGGTCGCAGGTTCGTGGTCAAGATTGTCAACCCCGAGTTGCACAAGGGTGAACCACATGCTGCGCTCGTCGCCACCAAGTCAAAGACTGGCGGGCGCAACAACATGGGCCGTATTACCCGTCGGCATGCGGGTGGTGGTCACAAGCAGAAATACAGAATAATCGATTTCCGTCGCAATAAGGACGGTATCGATGCCAAGGTTGAGCGTCTGGAATATGATCCCAATCGCACTGCCAACATTGCCCTGCTGTTGTACGCAGATGGCGAGCGTCGCTACATCATTGCTCCTGCCAAGGTATCAGCAGGCGATGTGCTGGTATCCGGCGAGCAGGCTGCCATCAAGACCGGCAACACTCTCCCTTTGCGCAATATTCCGCTGGGTAGTACGGTGCACTGTATCGAGATGAAACCTGGCAAGGGTGCGCAAATCGCGCGCAGTGCCGGTGCGTCGGCCCAACTGGTTGCACGTGAAGGCAATTATGCGACCCTGCGCCTGCGCTCAGGGGAGATGCGCAAGATTCTGGTGGATTGTCGTGCCACCTTGGGCGAGGTCTCCAATTCCGAGCACAATCTGCGCTCGCTCGGCAAAGCCGGTGCAGTGCGCTGGCGTGGTATTCGGCCTACCGTGCGCGGTGTGGCGATGAACCCGGTAGATCACCCGCATGGCGGTGGCGAAGGACGTACCTCAGGTGGTCGTCATCCGGTGACGCCATGGGGACAGCCGACCAAGGGCTACAAGACCAGAACCAACAAGCGAACCACCAAAATGATTGTTCGCCGCAGAAATGCCAGCCGCTAAGGGCTGAGACTAGAGGATAATTATAGTGCCACGATCACTGAAAAAAGGTCCATTTATTGACCTGCACTTGATGAAAAAAGTGCAAACAGCCTCGGAGACCAACGACAAGCGTCCTATTAAGACCTGGTCGCGTCGCTCCATGGTTTCTCCGGATATGATTGGATTGACCATCGCTGTCCACAACGGGCGCCAGCATGTTCCTGTATTCGTTTCTGAAGATATGGTCGGTCACAAACTGGGTGAGTTTTCAATGACCCGCACTTATCGTGGCCATGCGGCTGACAAGAAAGCCAAGCGCTAACAGACGGGGATATAGAGATGGAAGTGGTAGCAAAATTAAAGGGCGCCAGGCTCTCTGCCCAGAAGGCGAGGCTGGTGGCTGATCAGATTCGCGGCATGGCTGTTGAAGAAGCGCTGCAGGTGTTGAGTTTCAGTCCCAAAAAAGGGGCTGACATCATCAAGAAGGTGCTGGATTCCGCGATTGCCAACGCCGAGCACAACGAAGGTGCTGACGTGGATGAGTTGAAGGTATCAACGATCTTTGTTGATGAAGCGATGACGATGAAGCGCATCCGTCCGCGGGCCAAAGGTCGTGCCGACAGGATATTCAAGCGTTCATGCCACATTACTCTCAAAGTAGCCGATAAGTAGGAGATTGGGATGGGTCAGAAAGTACATCCAACCGGAATTCGGCTTGGTATAGTCAAGAAACACACGTCAGTCTGGTTTGCTGAACGTAAGAATTATGCTGAGCATTTGCTGGTTGACCTGCAGGTGCGGGAACTCATCAGAAAGCGTCTTGCTGCTGCTTCGGTTTCTCGTGTCGAGATTGAACGTCCTGCGCAGACAGCACGCATCACTATTTTCACTGCGCGCCCGGGCATTGTCATCGGCAAGAAAGGTGAAGATGTGGAAGTGCTGAGAAAGGAGCTTGCCATCAAGATGGGTGTGCCTGTGCACATCAACATCGAAGAAATACGCAAGCCCGATCTGGATGCCCAGTTGGTGGCAGACAGTGTTGCCCAGCAGCTGGAACGACGGGTCATGTTTCGCCGCGCCATGAAGCGTGTTGTGCAAAATGCCATGCGCCAGGGTGCTGAAGGGATCAAGGTGCAGGTGGGTGGCCGTCTGGGCGGTGCCGAGATTGCGCGTACCGAATGGTATCGTGAAGGCCGGGTACCCTTGCATACATTGCGAGCGGATATCGATTACGCAACCTCTGAGGCAAGCACGACCTATGGTTTGATAGGCGTCAAGGTGTGGATCTTCAAGGGAGAAGTTCTCAATCTTCATGAAGCCGTTGTGGCGCCACAGAAAACGTCCAAGTAGAGGTAGGCTCGATGTTACAACCTAAGCGTACAAAATTTCGCAAGATGATGAAGGGCCGTAACCGCGGCCTGTCTCATCGCGGCAGCAATGTGGATTTTGGTGAATTTGGTCTGAAGGCCATGTCGCGTGGCCGGCTGACTGCCCGTCAGATCGAGGCTGCACGACGTGCCATGACCCGTCACGTCAAGCGAGGTGGGAAAATCTGGATTCGTGTGTTCCCGGACAAGCCGATTACCCAAAAACCGCTGGAAGTGCGTCAGGGCAAGGGCAAGGGCAGTGTTGAATACTGGGTTGCCTTGATTCAGCCAGGCCGTGTGATGTTTGAAATCGAGGGCGTGGAAGAATCACTGGCCAGAGAAGCATTTCAACTTGCTGCAGCCAAGCTGCCCTTTGAAACCTCATTTGTTAAACGGACGGTAATGTAATGAAAGCAAGTGAATTGCGGGACAAATCCGTTGCTGAGCTGAACGAGCAGTTGAATGCCCTGTACAAGGATCAGTTCAACTACCGGATTCAGAAAAATACCGGGCAGCTGGGTCAGGTGCATTTGGTCGCCGCGGTGAAAAGAGATATCGCCCGGGTCAAAACCCTTATTACTGAAAAGCAGAGCAGTGGATCCTAATTATGTCGACCAATGAAAGCAAAGTCGAAAAGATCGGACGTACGGTGTCGGGCCGGGTTCTCAGCGCAAAAATGGACAAGTCCATTGTCGTGTTGATCGAGCGAAAAGTGAAACACCCTGTGTACGGAAAATATATTACGCGTTCATCCAAAGTGCATGCCCATGACGGCAACAATGAGTGTCGTGAGGGTGATAGCGTGACGGTCAGGGAAGTGCGTCCAATTTCAAGGACAAAAACCTGGAAACTGGTCTCCATCGATGAGCGTGCCACACAGATTTAAGCAACAAGCATTTTCGTCAAGTAGCTGGCCATTGGCCATTGCCGTGTCGAAACGGTAATTACAGAGAAGGTTCGGAGAGAATCGATGATTCAAGTACAGTCATACCTGGATGTGGCAGACAATAGTGGCGCCAAGCGGGTCATGTGTATCAAGGTGCTGGGCGGTTCACATCGTCGCTATGCCCGTATTGGTGACGTCATCAAGGTGACCGTCAAGGAAGCGATTCCGCGAGGCAAGGTCAAGAAGGGCCAGGTATTGTCAGCACTGGTGGTGCGCACCAAGAAAGGGGTTCGCCGTGGCGATGGTTCGTTGATCAAGTTCGACGACAATGCGGCGATTCTGCTGAACAATCAGCAGGCACCCATAGGCACTCGTGTATTTGGACCGGTTACGCGTGAACTGAGATCTGAGAAATTCATGCGAATCATTTCACTTGCACCTGAAGTGCTATAGAAAAGTTTGAGGCCGCGGATTATGCGTAAAATTAAATGTAACGACGAAGTGATTGTCATTGCCGGCAAGGACAAGGGTAAGCGGGGAACCGTTTCCCGGCTTGTTGGCGAGAACAGGCTGATTGTATCCGGCATTAATATTGTGAAACGTCACACCAAGCCAAACCCGAATATCGGTCAGGCGGGTGGCATTGTGGAAAAGGAAGCTGCCATTGACGTATCCAACGTAGCCATTTTCAATCCGCAATCAAGCAAGGCCGACCGTGTTGGCTTCAAGATTCTGGAAGATGGCAAAAAGAAGCGCATTTTCAAATCCAATAACCAAGAAATCGATTAACGGAACCAGGTTGCCAAAATGGCTCAGATGAAACAGTTTTACAAAAAAGAAGTGATTCCGGCTCTGACCAAGCAGTTTGGATACGATAACCCCATGCGCGTCCCGAAAGTGACCAAGGTGGTCCTGAATATGGGCGTTGGTGAGGCTGTCGGTGACAAGAAACTGCTGGATAATGCGGTGGCAGAACTCACTATGATCAGTGGTCAGAAACCAGTGATCACCAAGGCGCGCAAATCCATTGCGGGTTTCAAGATTCGTGCTGGCTGGCCCATTGGTTGCAAGGTGACCTTGCGAGGCGAGCGCATGTATGAGTTTCTTGAGCGTCTGGTTGGCATTGCCATCCCACGTATTCGTGACTTCCGGGGGTTGAGCCCCAAGTCTTTTGATGGCCGTGGCAATTTTGCAATGGGCGTGTCCGAACAGATCATTTTCCCTGAAATTGAATACGACAAGATCGATAAGATGCGGGGGCTGGATATTACGATTACAACCACAGCACAAAGTGACGATGAAGGCAGAGCACTGCTTGCCGCCTTGCGCTTCCCGTTCAAATCGACCCCTGTGAAAACAGAAGTCAAGGAGTCCTGATTATGGCCAAGACCTCAATGGTAGCGCGTGAAGCGAAGCGTACCCGTACAGTCGCCAAATTTGCAGCAAAGAGAGCCGCGCTGAAGGCAGTGATCAGCAGTTCCAGTGCCAGCGATGACGAGAAGTGGGAAGCGCAGATAAAACTGCAGAAAATGCCTCGCGATGCCAGCCCGGTCAGACAGGTACGGCGTTGTCAGATCACTGGTCGACCGCATGGTGTATATCGCAAATTCGGCATGTGCCGGCATAAGCTGCGTGAAGCGGCGATGCGTGGAGATGTTCCCGGATTGACTAAAGCAAGCTGGTAAGCTGGAGCGAATTTAAATGAGTATGTCAGACCCTATTGCAGATCTGTTGACGCGGATCAGAAATGCCCAACAGGCGCAGTTGCCTCAGGTCGTACTGCCTTCCTCGAAGGTCAAGCAGGCAATTTGCGATGTGCTGAAGGAAGAAGGCTATATCACTTCCTATACAGTCAATACAGAGGGCGCCAAAAGCTCACTTGCCATCGAACTGAAATATTTTCAGGGCAAGCCGGTAATCGAAGAGATAATCAGGTCCAGCCGTCCTGGTCGTCGACTCTATAAGGGCAAGGATGAACTGCCCAAAAATCGAGAAGGGCTGGGTGTGGTCATTGTATCGACCAACCAGGGTTTGATGACTGATAAGCAGGCCCGCGCCGCCGGTATTGGCGGGGAAGTATTGTGTACAGTTTTCTGATGCACCAATTCTGAATAATCATCAGGTAGAGCAAGACTATGTCCAGAGTAGCAAAAAACCCGGTACAGCTGCCCAAAGGGGTTGAAGCAACCCTTTCCGGTACCGAGTTTGCCGTCAAAGGCAACAAAGGCAACTTAAGTTTGGCATTGAACAATGCCATCACCGTTGTTCAGGAAGGTGATTTGCTGCAAGTGGCAGCAAAGGAAGCATCCAGAGAGGCTATCGCCCTGTCTGGAACCTTTCGGGCCTTGATCAATAATATGGTGATTGGCGTCAGCCAGGGTTTTCAGAAAAAACTGTTGTTGCAGGGTGTGGGTTATCGTGCCAAGGCACAGGGTAACAGTTTGAATCTGACCCTGGGATACTCTCATCCCATCGATTTTGATTTACCCAAGGGCGTTTCTGCTGAGACACCAAGCCAGACAGAAATTGTAATCTCTGGCGCAGACAAGCAGCAGGTTGGCGAAGTGGCCGCGAAAATTCGTGAATTTCGTCCACCCGAGCCCTATAAAGGCAAAGGTATTCGCTATGCTGATGAAAATGTGTACAGAAAAGAAGCGAAGAAGAAATAGGGCTTAAGATTATGAATGTCAAGAAACAGGCTCGACTGCGTCGTGCACGAAAAACCAGAGCGAAAATCAGTCAGTTGAATGTCAATCGACTGTGTGTATTCCGTACGCCGCGACATATTTATGCACAAATCATAGCACCCAGCGGTGATACGGTTCTGGCCAGCGCATCCACGCTCGACCAGAGCCTGAAGGGAACTGCCACAGGCAATAAAGAGGCTGCTGGCAAGATTGGTGCCCTGATTGCAGAGCGTGCGAAAGCTGCCGGTATCAGCAAGGTGGCGTTCGATCGTTCAGGTTATAACTACCATGGCCGCGTCAAGGCCCTGGCTGATGCCGCACGTGAAGGCGGTCTGGAATTTTAAGGGTATCGATCTATGGCATTTAAAGACGAGGCGAAAAAGAACGAAGAAGGTTTGCAGGAGAAACTTATCCAGGTAAACCGCGTCGCCAAGGTAGTGAAAGGAGGCCGCATCTTCGCCTTTACAGCGCTGACAGCAGTAGGTGACGGCAATGGTCGTGTTGGTTTCGGGCGTGGCAAGGCGCGTGAAGTGCCACTGGCCATTCAGAAAGCGATGGAAGCAGCCCGGCGTAACATGATCAGTGTCTCCCTTGATGGGCATACTCTGGAGTATCCGGTGAAGGCGCGTCATGGCGCATCCAAGATCTACATGCAGCCAGCATCCGAAGGTACCGGGATTATTGCCGGGGGGGCAATGCGTGCGATTCTTGAACTGGCTGGCGTGCAGAATGTTCTGGCCAAGTGTTATGGATCGACCAACCCGGTGAATGTTGTGTTCGCAACCTTCAAGGGTCTGAAGTATATGCGTGCGGCAGAAAGCGTTGCCGCCAAGCGTGGTAAAACACTGGAAGAGATTTTAGGTTAAGCAGCTATGGCGACTAAACAGGTAAAAATTACACTTATTCGCAGCCCGATCGGCACTATGGAGCGTCATCGCCAGTGCCTGAGAGGTTTGGGACTGCGTCGCATGCATCAGACAGCCGTGCTGGAGGATACTCCTGCGGTACGTGGTCTGATCAATAAAATTCGCTATATGTTGTCTGTCGAAGGCGAGGAATAAACCATGCAGTTGAACACATTGAGTCCCGCTCCGGGCAGCAGAAAGGCACCACGCCGCGTTGGCCGTGGTATCGGCAGTGGCCTGGGCAAAACCTGCGGCACCGGGCACAAGGGACAGAAATCCAGAAGTGGCGGCACGGTGCGTCCAGGTTTCGAAGGCGGCCAGATGCCTTTGCAGCGTCGTTTGCCCAAATTTGGCTTCAGTTCCCGCATTGGCCGTCTGACGGCAGAGGTGAGGACGGGAGAGTTGATGGGAGTGGCTGCAGAGGTGATCACTCTGGAAGCCCTGCAACAAGCCAATGTCATTACCAAGAATATTACCCGTGTCAAGGTGATGCTTTCAGGTGAAGTCAGCAAGCCCTTGAAACTGGATGGTCTGCGGGTGACCAAGGGCGCTCGTGCTGCGATTGAGGCTGCTGGTGGTTCCATCACAGATCCTGTGATCCCTGCTCATGCCGGGAAAAAGAAAACCAAAACAGTCAAAAGCGAAGGTTGATTGAATCCTGATGGCAAAGCGACCGAACATGACTCCGGAAAAGATTGGCGCAGGTCTTGGCGAGCTGAAGGCTCGTCTGTTATTTCTGCTGTTTGCCATCTTTGTCTACCGGGTAGGTACTCATATTCCTGTGCCGGGAATTGACCCCAACCAGCTGGCCAATCTGTTCAGCCAGAATGAGGGGACTTTTCTGGGTCTGTTCAATATGTTTTCCGGTGGTGCGCTTGAGCGGATGAGTATTGTGGCACTGGGTATCATGCCGTATATTTCCGCCTCCATCATTATGCAATTGCTGACAGCTGTGAGCCCACAACTGGAACAGCTGAAGAAAGAGGGCGAGTCCGGACGCCGCAAGATTACCCAGTACACCCGCTACGGAGCGCTGTTGCTGGCGACGGTTCAGGGTACAGGTATGGCGGTTGGTCTGTTGTCGCCAATGGCCTACAACCCTGGTGTTGGATTTACGCTGACAGCCATCATTTCCCTGGTTACCGGGGCCATGTTCCTGATGTGGCTGGGAGAACAGATTACAGAGCGTGGTGTGGGCAATGGTATTTCCATGCTGATATTTGCCGGTATCGTTGCCGGCTTGCCCGGTGCGATTGGTAATTCCCTGTCGCAGGCCTATGAGGGGCAGATAAGTGGCTTGCTGCTGTTTGTGGTCAGCATTCTGGCAGTTGTTGTCATTGCCACCATCGTTTTCATCGAGCGTGGTCAACGGCGTATTACTGTGAACTATGCCAAACGACAGCAGGGCAACAAACTGTATGCGGCACAATCCAGCCACCTGCCCTTGAAAGTCAATATGGCTGGCGTCATTCCGGCTATTTTCGCCAGCAGCATTCTGTTGTTTCCTGCCTCGCTGGGACAATGGTTCGGGCAATCGGAAGGTGCCGAATGGTTGCAGGACCTGGCACTTATGATCGGGCCGGGGCAGCCGCTCTACATCATCATATTCAGCGCCATGATTGTGTTTTTCTGCTTCTTTTATACCGCGTTGGTTTTCAACCCGCGTGATGTGGCAGACAATCTCAAGCGTTCCGGTGCCTTTATTCCGGGGATTCGGCCAGGTGAGCAGACGGCAAAATACATAGACTCGGTCTTGACGCGGTTGACCATGTTCGGGGCTATTTATATAACAATCGTTTCCCTGCTGCCGAACTTTGTCCAGATGATGGCCAATGTGCCGTTCAATCTGGGTGGTACGGCATTGTTGATCGTTGTTGTGGTCAGTATGGACTTCATGTCGCAGGTGCAATCACATCTGATGTCCAATCAGTATGAGTCGTTGATGAAAAAATCCAATCTGGCTGGTTATGGCCGTCGGGGCGGAATCTAGGTAAACCGACCCGGTATATGTCGGGGCAGTATGCAGGCAGGGTCTGTTCTGCCGGCAGTTGAACGCAAGGGTATAAACGGAGAAACATCGTGAAAGTCAGAACATCAGTAAAAAAGATCTGCCGCAAATGCAAAGTGATCAAGCGCAACCGTGTTGTGCGGGTTATCTGTGCAGCTGAGCCCAGACACAAACAACGCCAGGGTTGATTCCCTGGTTGATTTTTACCCGGTCAAAGTATATCCTTTGCGCCCCGTAATTTTAGCTAGCCAGACAAAATCCCGGAAGGGTGCTGGTGAAAAATTGATAAGAGTGGAGTAAATCTATGGCACGTATTGCCGGTGTCAACATACCAGATAATAAGCACCTTGTTATTTCCCTGGGATATATTTTCGGGATTGGAGCAACACGAGCCAAGGCCATTTGTGCATCAACTGGTATCGCACCTACAACCAGGACCGGGGAACTCAGTCCGGAACAGTTGGACGTGGTACGTGGTGAGGTGGGTAAATTCACGGTAGAAGGTGATCTGCGACGTGAAGTATCCATGAGCATCAAACGGCTGATGGATTTGGGGTGTTACCGTGGCATCCGGCATCGTCGCTCCTTGCCCGTACGTGGGCAGCGGACCAAAACCAATGCGCGTACCCGCAAGGGCCCCCGCAAGCCGATCCGTAAATAACACGCAGTGAAACGCAGTAGTTAAATTTATTCAGGACTAAAATATGGCCAAGCCAGCAGCGAAGACAACGAAGAAAAAAGCCCGCAAAGCGGTAATGGATGGAATAGCCTTTATCCATGCTTCGTTCAACAACACGATTATCACCATTACTGATCGACAGGGTAATGCGTTGAGCTGGGCAACGTCGGGTGGTTCCGGTTTTCGTGGTTCACGCAAGAGTACTCCTTTTGCAGCTCAGGTTGCTGCCGAGCGTGCAGGTAAATCTGCCGTAGAGCTTTATGGTTTGAAGAATCTTGATGTCAAGGTCAATGGCCCTGGGCCGGGCCGCGAATCAGCAGTGCGTGCACTCAATGGCTGTGGCTTGAAAATCAGCAATATTACCGATGTGACACCCATACCTCACAACGGGTGTCGACCACCGAAAAAGCGACGGGTTTGATCATTCCACGACAGTCAGTACTGTCAAACAAGGTTAAGTATTCAAGTAATCAGGTGCTTATCTCCAACAGATAAGAACATAGGAGACAACATATGGCCCGTTATCTAGGCCCGAAATGCAAGCTCGCACGGCGCGAAGGAACAGACCTGTTTCTGAAAAGCGGCGTTCGACCCTTGGAGAGCAAGTGCAAGGTTGAAACCAGTCCAGGCCAACACGGTCAGCGTCGGGGCAGGCTGTCTGATTACGGGGTACAGTTGCGCGAAAAGCAGAAAGTGCGTCGCATCTACGGCATTCTTGAGCGTCAGTTCAGCAGTTATTACAAGGAAGCCGCCCGTCGCAAGGGGGCTACCGGTGAGAACCTGCTGCAACTGCTCGAGTCTCGTCTGGATAATGTTGTTTACCGCATGGGGTTTGGGTCTACACGTGCCGAATCCCGTCAACTGGTGAGCCACAAATGTATCGTGGTCAATGGTGATGTGGTCAATGTGCCTTCCTACCAGGTGGCTCCTGGAGATGTGGTGGGTATTCGCCAGAAGGCCAAGGAACAGTTGCGTATCAAAGCAGCGTTGGAGCTGGCAGCTCAACGTTCACCGGTTGAATGGATTCAGGTCAATACCGACAAGCTGGAAGGAGAATTCAGCCGCAAGCCTGATCGGGGCGACTTGCCGCCCGAGATTAACGAAAACTTGATAGTTGAGCTTTACTCCAAGTAGTAGGGTAATTACAGGCTAAGTGTGAAGGGTGATTCCATGCAGATTTCTTTGTCGGATTTTTTGACGCCACAATTGATTAAAGTAGAAGAGTTTGACAAGTGCCACTCCAAGGTGGTGCTGGAGCCGCTTGAGCGAGGTTTTGGTCATACCCTGGGTAATGCCTTGCGAAGAATTCTGTTGTCTTCCATGCCAGGCAGCGCTATCGAAGAAGTTGAAATCGATGGTGTCGTGCATGAATACAGCACCATTGAAGGCATCAAGGAAGATGTGATCGAGATACTGCTCAACCTGAAAGGTGTTGCCATCGTCCTCAATGGTCTTGATGAAGTGGTTCTGACACTGAGTGCCAAAGGGGAAGGTGTGGTTACCGCTGCCGATATTGTTACCGATCACAATGTCGAGATAGTCAATCCAGAGCACGTGATTGCCAGCCTGAACAGCACCGGTGAACTGAATATGCGGATGACTGTGCGCAAGGGGAGAGGTTATGCCCCTGCCGATACACGCCTGGGTAACGATGATGAAACCAGGGCAGTAGGCAAATTGTTTCTTGATGCTTCCTACAGCCCGGTTACCAGTGTTGCCTATTCAGTGGAAAATACACGGGTTGATCAGCGTACCGACCTGGATAAACTGATCATTGACCTGCGCACCAATGGCACAATCGATCCTGAGGAAGCAATTCGAAGGGCTGCAACCATTCTGCAACATCAATTGGCAGTGTTCGTTGATCTGCAAAGCCAGGTGGCTGCCGAACCGGTTGAGCCGGAAGATGAAATCGATCCGATTCTGTTGCGCCCGGTAGATGATCTGGAATTGACAGTGCGTTCAGCCAATTGCCTGAAAGCAGAAGATATTTATTACATTGGTGATTTGATTCAGCGTACTGAAGTGGAGCTGCTGAAGACACCAAATCTTGGCAAGAAATCGCTGACTGAAATCAAGGACGTGCTGGCCACCAGGGGTCTTTCCCTGGGCCTGCGCCTGGAAAACTGGCCACCAGCCAGTCTGCGCCTGGACGAGAGAGCCTGATTGGCCGCCGAGGCAGTTGAACATTTACATCAAGATAGACCCAATGCTGCCAGTGCAAGCAGCATTCTGAACAGGAATTAGAAGCTATGCGTCATCGTCTGAGTGGCCGTCAACTGAATCGCAACAGTGCCCATCGCAAAGCCATGTTTCGCAACATGACTATATCGCTGGTTGAGCACGAAATAATCAAGACCACGGTGATCAAGGCGAAAGAGCTGCGTACGGTTGCCGAACCGCTGATCACTCTGGCCAAAAAGGACAGCGTGGCCAACCGTCGCCTGGCTTTCAACCGTATCCGTGACAAGGCAGCAGTGGGTAAACTGTTCACCGACCTGGGACCACGTTACGAGGGTCGCCCAGGTGGCTATATCCGCATTCTCAAATGCGGCTTGCGCAGCGGCGACAAAGCGCCCATGGCTTATGTGGAGCTGGTTGACCGTCCCCTTGAGGAAGTTGATTCGGATAGGGAAGTTGGCACTGACGATTGAGGTGAGTCGTTCGATAATCCTGATTTAAAAAGCCGGGCCAGCCTCGGCTTTTTTGTTGACGCGAGATCATGAACAATGACTGAGTCCTTTCATCCACCACAACGTATTCTCATGGGTCCAGGTCCATCTGACATCAGTCCCCGAGTGGCTGCAGCCATGTCACGGCCATTGATTGGCCATCTTGATCCAGCCTTCATTGGCATGATGGATGAGATCAAGTCACTGTTGCAATATGCCTTCAGGACTGAAAATGCATTGACCCTGCCAATATCGGCTCCCGGTTCAGCTGGCATGGAAGCAGTATTTGTCAACCTCTTGCATCCGGGTGACAAGGTCATTGTCTGCCAGAATGGTGCCTTCGGTGGACGCATGAAGGAAAATGTCGAGCGCTGTGGCGGCATTGCCATCATGGTCAATGATGAGTGGGGTGAGCCAAGCAGCATCGACAAGGTGGAAATCGCACTGAACCAGCACCCCGATGCACATATGCTGGCATTCGTTCATGCCGAAACCTCAACGGGAGTTGTCAATGATATTCAGGCACTCAGTGCGCTGGGCAGAAAGGCAAATTGTCTCGTGGTTGTGGATGCGGTAACTGCACTGGCTGGTATTCCCCTGGAAACCGATGCCTGGGAACTCGATGCGGTGTATTCCGGCACCCAGAAATGTCTTTCCTGTGTGCCGGGACTGTCGCCAGTCAGTTTCAGCCAGCGGGCAGTAGAGCTAATCAGGAATCGTCGCCAGCGCGTGCAAAGCTGGTTCCTGGATATGAATCTCATCATGGGCTATTGGGGAAGTGGCAGCAAACGCAGTTATCATCACACTGCTCCCGTCAGTACGCTCTATGCGCTGCACGAATCATTGCTGTTATTGCAGCAGGAAGGGCTGGAGCAGTCATGGGCCAGACACAGGCAACATCACCAGGCCTTGTGTGCCGGGATCGAGGCTCTTGGGCTGAAGTTTCAGGTGGCGATCGAAGCCAGGTTGCCACAGCTGAATGCTGTCTGCGTGCCAGCAGGAATCGATGAAGCAAAAGTTCGCCATGAACTGTTGCAGCGGTACGGGCTTGAGATTGGGGCTGGGCTGGGAGAGCTTGCCGGCAAGGTCTGGCGGATAGGACTGATGGGTTATGCCTGCAAACGCAGCAATGTGTTGTTGTGTCTGCATGCGCTGGGCGATGTGTTGCGGGAGATGGGCGCTGACGTTCATCCCGACAAAGCGCTTGCTGCCTGCCAGGCCAGTTATGCCGGCAAACCCGTGCTGGAACCCGCCTGAATCACCTGCCGGCACGCAGACTGAAATACAGCATCGGCCACAGCCCAATATGCACCATCACGTCGGCCGTATTGAAGATGTAGTGCCAGAAGGGAATCTGCTGGATGTTGATGAAGTCCACGACACTGCCGTAAACCAGACGATCGATGATATTGCTGCTGCCCCCGCCAGCGATAAAACCGAAGCAGATGAATTCATACCTCTGTACCTGCTTGCTTGCCAACAGGTAGATGACAAGGCCGGCAATCAGGCCCAGACTCAGCAGGGCAAAAAGCCAGCCCTGTCCCTGGAACATGCCGAACACGCCACCCATATTGCGGATATGCGTCAAATGGATCAGGCCATTCAGTTCGATGCTGGTGCCCAGAGGGATAGTGCGGTTAACCCAAAAACTGCCAATCTGGGCAACGCTCAATACGCTGAGCGCAATAAGGATAAAAAGCGTGAAATTTTTACGGGTGCTGCTGTTCATACCCCTTGGTCCTGCAATAAATAGGCCTGCAACAAATAGGTCCTGCAATAAATAGGCCCCGGCAACAATGGCAGGCAAGCATAACACAGGCACAGGGTTTTCATCAGAGTGGGTAAAGCGGTCATGGGTCAAAGCCATCATCAGCGTAGACTGACGCTGTCGTCGTATCGGTTGTTGCGGCTTGGTCAGCGCTTTTTGCCACCAATCCTGCGTGGCGTGCTGGGGGTGCTACTGACAATGCTGGGTTTTCTGGGTTTTCTGCCCGTGCTGGGATTCTGGATGATTCCACTGGGTCTGGCCTTGCTGGCCACCGATTTGCCGCCGCTGCGGCGCTGGTTCATTCGTCACTTGAACCAGCAGCGTAGAAAGCAGCGGCGGAAACCAGATCATTGAGCCTGCAGTCGGGCAAACAGACCGCGCAAGCGAGCCGCATTCTTGCCTACATCACTGCGGCCAACCCGTGACACCGAGCGCGCGTTGAGAACGCTTCCCTCTGCGGTTTCATCGATGAGGATAACGATGTCATCCTTGAAACGAAACCAGAATGTGGTATCCGTGGCTTCAATGCGACCTTCTTCCGGAACCTGTGCGACCAGTTCCCAACCCAGTGCCTCGACGGCTGCCAGCGCCTGTTCAAATACTGCCTGTGGGGGTGCGTCGAAATATTGAGGCTGAATGTCCGGATAGGCCTCCTGTTGCAATTGCGCCTGCTGTTCGGGGGTCATGCCGGGGCCGGTGCCATAAACCACGGTATTGGTGCCGGGGCCGCGCAAGGGCAGGATGTCGACAAACTGCGGAGGGTTGACGGTATCCGTGGTGATATCGTGAATAGGGGGGATATTGGCGGTTTCTGCTGGCCGATAGGTCTCGGGAACATAATAGGCCAGACCAGCGGCAAGGGTGCCGACAAGGGCCAGCACGCTCAGGCGTGCATTGCCCGGCAAGGCATAGCGGCGCCCGACAATGAATACTGCCAGGGCTATGAGTAAGCCGCCCAGGGCAACAAGGTCACCGTAGCTGTTGGCAGTGCCCAGAAAACTGAAGCCCTGTCTGAAATCCCAGAGTCCGAACCAGACTCCAAGCGCTGCAGAGAGGGCGAGAAGACCGATGCCAACCCCGACCACCAGGGCGAGGTAGGCCAACACCTGGCTGATCATTCTGAATTTTTTGGTATCAGCAGATGTCTGCTGACTGGTGTGTTCTGTTGAGCTGCTCATAATTAGACCCTGCTTTTTGATGTTGATTGATTGGGACTTGTTTGTTCAGGCAACTGCTTCGGGCATGGTGCCGGCATACTGGATTATTCTTGGAGCCTGCCCGGCCTCACATCTTACAATGCTGTGGGCGCAGTTGTGCATATGCGGTGGCTCCCAGAGTTTCGCCAGTGGTCGGTCTTCAAGGTAACACAGTATTGTTTTGATGAGCACGCCATGGCTGATGATGGCAATATGTTCATTATCGTCATTGATGATCTGTCGAAACCGGGCCATGGCACGTTGCTGAACCTCCTGGAAAGTCTCGGCACCCGGCAACAGGAAATTCTCGGGTCGATGCCAGAATGCCTGGGCGGGTTCCGGGTGAGACTGTTGCAGTTCATCCCACAGCAGCCCTTCCCAGTCGCCCAGATAAATCTCCCGCAACTGATCACAGAAAGTAAAGGGGATGGCCTTGCCGGCAAACAGTATTTCAGCCGTCTGCCGGGTGCGGGTGCTGCTGCTGCAGTATACCCGGGTGATGTCGAATTCATCCAGCACACCAGCTAAATTCTGTGCCTGCTGCTTGCCTTCGGCAGTGAGGATGGATTCACTGCGTCCCTGCACGCGTCGCTCTTTGTTCCAGTTGGTTTGGCCATGCCTTATCAGATGGATATGTTTGACAGTCAATGGATTTATTCCTGCAAATGAATGGAGCTGCGGGTTCTATTGACCGCATTTTGCCAGTCTGCATAGCGTTTGTCGCGCCATGATTTCGATTTCAGCGGGTGAAAACTCTGGTCCAGCTGCCAATGCTCGGCAATATCTTCCAGTGTTGGGTAAATGCCACAGTACAGCCCAGCCAGATAGGCAACACCAAGAGCCGTGGTTTCGATCACCTGAGGGCGATCCACCCTGCTGCCAAGAATATCAGCGAGCTTTTGCAGCATGAAGCTGTTTTTTACCATGCCGCCGTCCACCCGCAAGGTTGTCGGCCGAACCCCATCGGCTTCCATGGCCTTTTGCAGATCCTTGGTCTGATAACAGACCGAGAGCAGGGCGGCGGTTACAATTTCCTGTATTCCAGTGTCCCTGGTCAAACCAAACAGGGCTCCCCTGGCACCCGGGTCCCAATAAGGGGCGCCCAGACCAGTGAAAGCGGGTACGAACATCACGGCCAGGTCATCACTGGTGGCCAGGGCCATGCTTTCGGATTCGGCGGTATCCTTGAACAGTTTCAGACCATCGCGTAACCACTGCATGGTTGCACCAGCCATGAAGATACTACCTTCGAGCGCATAGGTGGTCTTGCCGGCGAGACGGTAGCAGACGGTGGTCAACAGCCGATGTTCGGAGTGCAGTGCCTGGTCTCCCGTATTCAGCAACAGGAAGCAGCCGGTGCCATAGGTGCTCTTGGCCATGCCGGGTTGAAAGCAGCACTGGCCAAATGCGGCGGCTTGTTGATCTCCCGCCATGCCATTGATTGGAATTGGAGCGCCAAACAGTTCGCTGCTGCACCGGCCAAAATCAGCTGCGCAATCCATGACCTCGGGCAGCAGGGCAGCCGGGATATCAAACAAGGCCAGTAGCCCTTCGTCCCAGCATTGAGTGTGGATATTGAACAGCAAGGTGCGAGAGGCATTGGTGGCGTCGGTGCGATGCACCTTGCCTGCGGTCAGTTGCCACAGCAGCCAGGAATCGACAGTGCCAAAAGCCAGGCGTCCCTGTCTGGCCGCTTCCCTGCTGCCGGCAACCTCATCCAGTATCCAGCGGATCTTGCTGGCGGAAAAATAGGAGTCCAGCAGTAAACCGGTTTTGTCCTGAATCAGGCTGGCCCGGTTGCTGTTTTCCAGTTTCTCCTGCAGTGAACTGCAGTAGTCTGCTGTGCGTCTATCCTGCCAGACAATGGCCGGGTAGATGGGTTTGCCGGTTTCCCGGTCCCAGATTATTGTGGTTTCACGTTGATTGGTGATCCCTATGCTGCGGATCTGTGCGCCGGTCAGGCCGGCATGACGCAATGCTTCCCGACAGCTGCGCAAGGTGCTCTGCCAAAGGTCATCGGGATTGTGTTCCACCCAGCCATCCTGGGGAAAGTGTTGAGTGAACTCTTCCTGGCCCAGGCCCAGGCGATTTCCATCGCGATCAAAAATGATGGCTCTGCTGCTGCTGGTGCCCTGATCAATTGCCAGAATCAAGTCCGACATGGTTGCTGTCCTCCTGGAGCCCGCGTTATCGAGTGCTGACACCCTGTAACGGTTCTTGTTTTTGTCTTATCGGTTTTTTGTTTTTTTGCAAGTGGAATGTCACGCTGACAAAAGGTATCTTACTACAGTTTGGCAAGGCAGCGGGTGTCAGGTTTTCAATGCAGCCAGGTTTTCAATGCAAGGGTGCGCTTAAAGGGTTTAGTTTATGAGTGAGCAGGACAAGGTCCATGATTTGTTGGTGGTGGGCGGAGGGATCAATGGCACCGGGATAGCCGCGGATGCCGCTGGGCGGGGACTGGATGTGGTTCTGTGTGAGATGAATGACCTTGCTTCGGCTACCTCATCTTCGAGCACCAAGCTTATCCATGGTGGCTTGCGCTATCTGGAGCAGTACGAGTTCCGTCTGGTCAGAGAAGCATTGGCCGAGCGCGAGGTTCTGTTGCGCAATGCACCCCATATCATCTGGCCGATGCGCTTTCAACTGCCGCATCGCAAGCACCTGCGTCCCCGCTGGATGATAAGAATCGGTTTGTTTCTTTATGATTCATTGAGCAAGCGGGTCAGCTTGCCAGCCTCCCGGGGTTTGCGTTTTGGTGCCGACAGCCCACTGCTGCCGGAACTGCGCCATGGTTTTGAATATTCGGATGCCTGGGTTGATGATGCCCGGCTGGTCGTGCTCAATGCCATGCAGGCCAGGGCCAGGGGAGCTGAAATTCTGGTACGGACACGCTGTGTGGCCCTGACTGCGGAAGCAGGTATCTGGACTGCCGTATTGGAATCGGCTACCGGGCAGACAAGCGTGCGGGCACGTGCCGTGGTCAATGCAGCCGGCCCCTGGGTTGAACGTTTTGCCGGTTCTGTGCTTGCCGAAAACCAATCCAATCCGGTGCGTCTGGTCAAGGGATGTCATATCGTGGTGCCACGAATGTTTCCGGGTGACGAGGCCTATATGCTGCAAAATGATGACGGTCGTGTTGTCTTTGTCATTCCCTATGAGCAGGATTTCACCCTGATAGGCACCACCGAGGAGGATTACAAGGATGATCCGGCGCTGGCCAGGATTTCCGATTGGGAAGTCGATTATCTGATCAACCTGGTCAATAGCTGTTTTCGGCAGAAGATCAACCGGGATTCGGTGGTGCATGATTTTGCCGGCGTGCGTCCCTTGATCGGTGATGAAGGCACCGCGAATGCCTCCAAGGTCTCCCGCGATTACACCCTGGTTCTGAATACGACGAAGGCGCCACTGCTGACAGTTTATGGTGGCAAGATAACCACCTACCGAAAATTGGCGGAAGCGGTTATGCACAAGCTGCGGATAATCTTTCCGCAAATGACGGGAGACTGGACTGCCACAGCAAAACTGCCGGGCGGAAATTTCGTCAGCAAGGCCGAGCTTGCAGCGGAATTGCGCAAGCGAGTGCCTTGGTTGCCGGAAGCTATCCTGCAGCGTTGGTTACGACAGTACGGCAGTTGTACGCTGGAGTTTCTGGCTGGGGTTTCCAGCCTGGAAGACCTGGGCGAAGATTTCGGACACGGGCTTCACGCCATAGAGGTCAATTATCTGCAAAGTCGGGAATGGGCCCAAACCGCAGAAGATATTCTCTGGCGCAGGACCAAACTGGGTCTGCATTTCACCCAACAGGAAGAGGAACGTCTTGCCGACTGGCTGTCCAGCAGGACAACAGACACCCATATTTCATAATTCGTCAAAGGTTTTGCAGTTTTGCGGCAGATGGGAACCGGGTCGATGTGTTTAAATCGCGCTGCGTCAACCGTTTGTCAGACAGGAAAACCTAATGTATGAAGTGTGTCTCCCTGAGAAATAACCCGCTCTGTCTTCTGCTCTTATTGCTGCTGAGTCAGTTGACTCATACGGCGTTGGCCAATGAAGATTTTGCCTTGCTGGATCAACACGGCAGCTTCCATCAGCTGAGTCGATATCTGGACAAGAAAGCTCTGGTATTGCTGGTTTACAGCAATGCAAGCCCCGCAGCAGAGCGGGCATTGTCCGGTTTTGACTCTCTGCGTACGCGTTATCAGGAGCAGGACATCGTTTTCTTGCTGCTCAACGCGGTTGATGAGCCGGTCGCCATCAAGCAAAAATTCCCGGATCCCGCTGTCGACCCGCGCGTATTGATTGATGATGCCCAGATCGTGGCCCGCACCCTGGGCGTCAGCTCTCTGGCCGAGGTACTGGTGCTGGACCCGGACTCATACCGGATAAGCTATCAGGGTGCGCTGGACAGCAGTTTTCTCAATCCGTCTGCTGCAGGTCCGGTGCAGCCCTATGTGGAAGAGGTGCTAGAGGCGGTGCTGGCTGGTAATGAACTACCGGCAGATTACCCGGCATTCCAGGGTGAGCCGCTGGTTTACCGTTACCAGCAAGCCATTGGAGAGCGGGAAATTTCCTATCAGGATGAGATCGTGCCGATATTGCGCAGGCATTGTACCCGTTGTCATGTTGAAGAGGGGCTGGCACCCTGGGCCATGAGCAGTTATATCATGGTTCTGGGTTGGAGCCCGATGATGCGGGAAACCCTGATTACCCGCCGCATGCCGCCAGGTCAGATCGATGAACGAATTGGTGACTGGACACAGAGTCACCGCCTGAGTGATGAGGAACTGGCCGTGTTGATCGAATGGATCGATCGCGGAGCACCCAGGCAGGGCGAGGATGACCCCTTGGCTGCGACCATGCCCGCTGATGAGGAATGGCCAGCTGGAGAGCCCGATTTGATTGTGGAAGTCCCGCCCGAGACTGTGCCGGCAACCGGTATCGTCGATTATCTGCTGAAGACGGTTGAGCTCGATTTGCCTGCAGACAAATGGCTCAGCGGCGTGGCCTACAGCGCCGGTGATAAAAGTGTCCTGCACAGCCTGCTGGTCTATGCCGTTGACAAGAATGCGCAGATTTCCGCACCGGAAGATCTGATCAGTGCCCGCAATGCCGATTTTATCAGTGTCTTTGTGCCGGGTAATCCGATAGACCGGTTTGCCGAAGACTCCGGTTTTCTGTTGCAGGCGGACCAAAATCTCTCGTTCAAGATTCGCTACCTGAGTTCCGGTCGCGAGACTGTCGATGCGAGCCGGGTAGGGCTGTACTTTCGCGATACTGCGCCGAAAATGGCGCTGTCATCCATTGCTCTCGGTGCTGAATCCCTGTCGATACCCGCCAACAGGAACAATCACGAGGAAGTAGCCAGCAGTGAGGTGCTGGAGCAGGATACCTGGGTTGAGAGCTTTTCCCCGCATGCGCATAACCGGGGCAAGAGCATGACTGTTTCGGCACTTTACCCGGATGGTCGCCAGGAACTGTTGATCAATGTCGCCAACTACAACTACAACTGGCAGTTGGCCTACACCTTACGGCAGCGCAAACTGCTGCCAGCAGGCACTCGTCTGCAGGCAGTCACGGTGTATGACAACTCGATTGCCAACCCGTTCAACCCTGATCCCGAACAGGCGGTGAACTGGGGCGTAACCACCTGGGATGAGATGTTTGTTCATTTTGTCCGCATCGCCAGGGAGCGGTTACAATAGCCGGGTGCAATCTGCTGCCTAGTACTCCTGACAATCACCGCACTTGAGAGTTTGCCGCAAACCTTTTAAGGTTGACGCTAAATGCTCATTCATTGGCTTGACGGCTTTCCCCGGGCCTGGGCTGGAGGTGATACGGTGCAGAGCAAGATCAGGCCTGTGGTTCCGAAGCGCAAGTGCAAACAGCTCATGATGGGTATGTTCTGTATCGGCTTGGCGGCATGTGCTGCCAGAATCTCCCTGCCCCCCGCCAGGGAATTGCTGGAGCCGGAAATAAACAGTGAAAATACCAAATTCTTTATCTTTCGGCGCGAAAACAATCAGCAATTGCTGGAAGAGTCTCCGACGCCTGCATCCATCCAAACCCAGGGCAGGACTGCTGCGGGGGCTGGACGCGATGAGGCCATGGCCCGGCTGGTTCTGGAAAGAGTGACTCTGGTGCTGGAGAAAACCGGTTATTGTCGGGAGGGGTTTTTCGAACTTTTTCGTGAGAACAGTCGCAATGGGCTTATGCTCAGAGGGGAATGTCGCGAAGCCGCCAGTCCGCAGGACAGGCAGCACTTTGGCGAGATCATCGATGTCTCCTCGGTGACACGGAGTACACCGCCGGCCCGATTTTGATCCACAGCAAGGTCCGTCTTTGCCTGGCAATGCATCCCTGGTAAAGCGGTTTGATGTAATGATTGCTCACGACACACTATGCACAAGGGTGATTATGATGAAAGGCAAAAACAGATGGGGCAGGGTCAGCAGTTGGTCTCTGTGGGTGATTCTTGCTGGCATGAGTTTGTATTCAAGCGCGCAACAGGCTGGCGCACAGGTGCCGGCAGCAACGGTAAATGGGCCGCTGGCTGCAAGCCCTCAGGCCATGCTCAATCCTTCGGCGATCGAGCTGGAAGCAAATGGCTATATTGAAGAGGAGTATTTCATTGCAGGGCTTGCCAACCGCTATACCACAGAAGGCATGGAAACCGGGGCAATCATCGACAGCGGTCATCGTTATCGAACCCGCTTCATCGTGCGCCGGCCACGCTCGGCCGATGCGTTCAATGGCACGGTGATCATCGAGTGGAATAATGTGACAGCCAGCCGGGACCTGGATATCGACTGGTGGCAAGCAGGGGCACATCTGGTGCGCAATGGTTACGCCTACATAGCGGTATCGGCGCAAAGAGTCGGGGTTGAGCATCTGAAAAACACCCGTCCGCAGCGTTATGGCAGTCTTGATGTCAGCCATGACGGAATGGTCAGCGACGATGCCCTGTCCTATGACATCTTCAGTGCCGTCGCGCGGGCAGTGCCCAGAGCAGGTGTGCCACTGACCCAGGATGTGGACATACTGGGTGGCCTGCGGGCGGATACACTGCTTGCAACCGGGCATTCTCAGTCCGCCTCCCGGCTGGCAGTTTACTTGAATAATGTGCATCCACGTGATCCGGTATTCTATGGCTTCATGGTCCATGGCGGGGGCGGTCAGATCAGGGATGACCAGAATGTGCGGATTTTCAAGTTGATGGCCGAGACGGACATGGCTCGACGGGCGGATTCGCCCCAGCCGGACAGCCACTGGTTCCGACAGTGGGAGGTTGCCGGAGCCTCGCATGTCGATATCCCTTTCGAGATCGAGTATGCGCGGATGGTGGCCCTGGAGGC
>JAVVEG010000003.1:24648-31588 GCA_032251455.1 Pseudomonadales bacterium
GCGGGTTATCTGCTTGAGCATGATGCCAGGGAGACCCTTGCTGCGGCGCAGGCTTCAGGTATTGGTAACTGGTAACGGCGCTTCGTGGTTCCCCAGCCAGACCTCACTGATCCAGTGCCATAAACTGTCCCAGTGTGGTTTGGCCCTGCCATTTCGCCAGTAATGGACCGATCCGGCTGCAGTGATGTAATACCAGCCACCATCGAACTCACAGAAGGGGATATGCTGTCTGGGCAGTCCTTGATCCCAGGCAACGGCTGCCATTTCCGGTAGATAGGTATGGGAGCGTGGGTCGGTTACGGTTGCTGGCTCCAGGCTGCCGTACACCACATCGCTGGCCACGAGCAGATACTCGCGCAGATCATCGGGCAGAGGCAGGAACAACTCCTCTTCAATCTCGACCAGCAAGTCCTCATCCGGCAGCTCCAGGCTTACCGGCACAGATTCCGCCTTTTCGCGCAGCAGATCCAGTATGTCTTCCATTGTGTACTTTACCTCTTGACCCAAATCAATCGGGTTTCCTGAAGCGTAGAAGGAACTGATCGGTGGTCCGGTTCAGCATGGGGTCGAAGATCGATCGCCGGTAATTGTCTGCCGTATTGGCCAGTAAATCACTGTCAGCTTCCAGAATGAACCCGGCCTGCTCGACGATTGTGACTGCGTCGGTTTTCAGCATGCGGTGCAGGCGGCGGTTATCCAGCTGTTCGGCCCCCACGTGATCGATGATGCCGAGAATTCCGCCTGGCTTGAGCACCCGGTGCAGCGCCGTCAGCATCTCCAGAGCGCGCAAGGGGTTGCTGTTGTGATAGTCATGCAGAATCTGTGACACCAGGATGAAATCCATCGCTTCTGCCGGGATGGACATTTCGGTAACGGGTTCATCGATACGGATGACGTTCTGCAGATTATTGTCGCGGATCTTCATTGCCAGGGCTTCGCCCTGAGTAAGCTCGCTGCGGTCTTCTTCAAAACGCAGGCCACGGGAAGTGTTCTGGGCATAGACTTTACCCTGGGGGCCAACTGCATGGGACAGTACCACGGTGAAGTAGCCGCCAGCGGCATAGACATCGAGGGCACTCATGCCGGCTTGCAGCTGCAGAAACTCGAGTACATCGATGGGTTTGCGCACGGGGTCACGCAGACGATCAGTCAGCTCCCGGTTTTGCGAGGCCAGAGCCCGGGTCAGGGCCTCCCGGTCCAGCTGTGCCGGTTCTTGATTGTCTTGCGCCAGCACCGGCGTAGTCAGGCTCAGGCCCAGGAGGGTAAGCAGCACAATCAGGCTTAAAGCATGAAATTGCGGGTGAGGTGTGGGGTTGGTAGACGACTTGATAGACGACATAGCTGCTTGTCTCCATGGCGGACAACTGCCAGTGTACTGGTTTTGCAGGAACAGAGGAATAATGCTGTAATCTTCCCCCCAAATGATGACTATTGAATAACTACTACGGAACCCCCGCCCATGCCCTCCTTGCCCCGTATTGAATTTGATTACCCCAGAAACTCGCACCCTGATGCCGCCATTATCTGGTTACACGGCCTGGGTGCCGATGGCAGTGATTTTGCGGGCATTGTTCCCGAGTTGCATTTGCCCGAGACCCTGGCCATCCGTTTCCTGTTTCCGCATGCGCCGTCGATTCCGGTCAGCATCAATAATGGATTTGTCATGCCAGCATGGTATGACATTCTTGACGCCGACGTGGGCCGGCGGGTGGATGTGGAGCAGCTGCAGCAGTCAGCAGCAAAGATTCACCAATTGATCGATCAACTGCGTCAGGATGGAATCAGTTCCAACCGTATCCTGCTTGCCGGGTTTTCCCAGGGCGGCGCTGTCGTTCTGCAGGCTGCTCTGACCTATCCCGAGCCTCTGGGGGGAGTGCTGTCCCTGTCCAGTTACTTTGCCAGTGCGGACACGATAAAACCCCATCCGGCCAATGTCGCCATTCCGATACGCCTGTGTCATGGCAGACAAGACCCGGTTGTTGCCGAAAAACTGGGTCTGGAGTGCAAGGCAAGGCTGGAAGCCATGGGCTATCTGACCGAGTACAGCAGCTACCCCATGGAGCATTCGGTCTGCCTGGATGAAATCAGGGATATTTCCGCCTGGATAAGCGCCCGCCTGACTCCCGCAGAGCACTAGACTTATTCAGTGGTCTCTTAATTGGCAGTGATGCCGATGCCGCGCGCCATCAGATAGGCCAGCACCGGAATGATCAGGGCCAGTGTCAGTTGCAGCCTGAAGCAGAGCCTGATGCCACCCGGCAGGGCAATATTGCCGTCGGCATCCGCTGTTGCGCGCTTCAGGAATCGGGTGGTTGGCACCACCAACACGGCCAGCAGGACAAAAAGTCCCATCTTGGCATGGAAAACGGGGTTGCTGCCGTAGAAGGCTGCGGGCTTGCTGCCCACCCCCATCAACAGCACCAGCCCCAGCCCCAGCACCAGTGCAGCAGTCATGCCGAATATCTTGTTGATCTTGCGCAGATTCTGAGTGTCCTCAACAGACAGCTGCGCCGAGAGAGCAAGATTCTGAATCAACACCGAGCCGACCAGTGCCAGCGCGACAAGAATATGCAAGGATCGAAAAAGTAGTTCAGCCATGGTGTCTGTCCTGTCGGTTTTGCTGTTTTTAGTTGCGTTGTTTGCTGGTAGTCGCTATGCCCTGATTCTGCAAAAGCTGTTCAAGCTGCCCCTGTTTCCAGGCGCGATGGGTTTCCGTATAGCCACCAATGGACTGCCCGGCAATGAACAGTTGAGGCAGGGTGCGGCTACCGGTTCTGGCCTGGAGTTGCTGACGGATTTCACGCAATGCGGCAGAAGAGAATTGTCCGCTGTCCAGCTCAATCAGGTGATAGGAGACACCCAATTGTTGCAGCAGTTGCTTCGCGGACCGGCAAAAACCGCACCAGCTCAATGAGAAAAGTACAACGGGATGATTGTCATTTCGCAGTTCAAGTGAAACCAGGTCGGTGTCGCTCTCGACACGGGATTGATGGATCGATTCTTGAGATAACATAATTTTCCAGACATTGGGTAAGACAAGTGGCTATGTTAATCTGGATCAAGCAATTGTGTATATGCCTGTGGCTTGCAATGCTCGGGTATAATCATCAGATCAGCAAGTTTATCCACAACTGCTGGGAACTGCTGAAAGTGACACAAAAGACGGGTAAGCCGGAGAGAGCAACATTGCTGGAGTATAGGGATGAATAAAGCATCAGGGAAGCCAAAGGGGGCCGCGACGCTGTCGAGTGACTCAGATTCTGTTCCGTTGTCGGGTCTGCCAGACGGCATGGGTTTGCGGGAGCGTAAAAAATTAATGCGGCTGCAGCGTATCATCGCAGCTGCCGGCAAGCTTTTCACCCGGAAGGGTTTCAGCAATACCACAATACAGGATATTGCCATCGAGGCGGATGTGGGCTTGGGAACACTTTATCTTTACGCCAAAAGCAAGGAGGATTTGCTGGTTCTGGTGTTCAAGGAGCATATCCTCAAGATGATCGATGATTCCTACAAGATGATAAGCCCGGAATTGCCTCTGATCGATCAACTGATGGTTTTTTTCATGGGACACATCGACTATCACAAGGTAGACAAAGAGCTGTCACGGACTGTACTCAAGGAACTTTCGTTTTCCAGTACCCCACAGCGTCAGGAGGATATCGAGCAGATCGTCAAGGTGACCTATGCCCGGCTCGGCCAGATTCTGGAGCGGGCTGCCTCCCTGGGCAAGACGAAAAAGACCCTTTACCTGGGAACCAGTTCCTGGAGTGTGTTCGCACTTTATTACCATCTGCTGCAGGCATTTCTTTGTGATTTGATGACTGAGGCCGAGTTTCGCAAGAATCTGCGCAATGCATTGACCCTGTTGCTGGAATAAGCTGCTGGAATGAGTTGCTGGAATGAACAGGGGAAGATTGGTCCTTGTAACAGAGTTTCTTGGTCGTTTATCGCAAATCAGCGCCCTCTACCGTGAATGCAATTGACAACAGGGGTTGAAGTGATACGATCGGGAACATGAATTAGCTCATGAATGAGCCTGTTCAGTGTATTTTTTGTCGATTGTTTGAAATTACTCCATGGATGAAACTGTCCATTAGGACAACAGACATGAAAACTCAATGCTGGGCGTAATGAATGTCGGAGGAAGATATGTTGAGTTGGTGTAAACAAAAAAGTGTATATGCTGCCGCTACGGGCACTGCTGCAGTGATGCTGGCATTGGGGTCCGCCAGTGTGCTTGCGGGTGAACGCGTGGGCGACTTTGCGCTGCTGGATCAACAGGGGTTGTTCCATCATATGGCCTGGTATGATGACCACAAGGCAATCGCCTTCCTGGTGCAGGCCAATGACAGTGAGGCAAGCCGTGCAGCCCTGGCTGACTTTACCCGTCTGCAGGCACAGTATGATGCCGAGGGTATCGAGTTCATGATGATCAACCCGCTTGGGGAAGCCCGGGCAGATGTGCAGGCTGCAGTGGCAGCCTATGGCACGGATATCCCGGTGTTGATCGATGATGCGCAGTTGATTTCCGAAGCCATGGGCATTGACAAGATCGGGGAAGCCTTTTTGTTCGATCCCCGCTCTTTTGAAGTGATCTACCGTGGCCCGGCCGGCAAGCCATTCGCCGACGCCCTGGCTGAAGTCGCCGCCGGGCAAGCGGTCAGTAATGCCGTGGTCGCAACCCAGGGGCCGGCAGTAAGCTATCCGGCAAAGGATCAGCATCAGGCTGAAGGCGTTTCCTACAGCCGGGATGTGGCCCCAATTCTGGCCGAAAACTGTGCCAGCTGTCATCGTGAAGGGGGTATAGCACCGTTTGCCATGGACAGTCACACCATGGTGCAGGGCTGGAGCCCGATGATCCGTGAAGTTCTGATGACCAAAAGGATGCCGCCCGGGCAACTGGACCCTCATGTTGGTCATTTCAGCAATGATTACGTCCTGTCCAATGAGGAGCAGCAAAAGATTCTGCACTGGATTGCCGCTGGTTCACAAAAGGATGGCAGCAGTGACCCACTGGCCGAGTTGACCTGGCCTGAATCGAAATGGGCTTTTGGTGAGCCGGACATGATCATCAAGGTGCCACCGCAGAGCATTCCAGCAACCGGTGTGCTGGATTACATTGGCGTAGTGGTCCCGCTGGAGCTGGAAAAGGACCGCTGGGTGCGAGCCAGTCAGTACATAGCCGGTGACCGTACAGTGCTGCACCATACGCTCAATGCCATTGTCGAGCCGGGCCAGCGCCGTCCTAACTTCCTGGGTTCGTCCAGCCCGAATCAGGCTCATATTACCGCCTATATCCCGGGTGCAGCGCCGCATCAGGAACCGCCCAACACCGGTGGTGTGTTGAAAGCCGGCTCAGCGCTGGCCCTGCAGTTGCACTACACTACCACCGGACGGGAAACAGTGGATGAGAGCGAAATCGGACTGTGGTTCTATCCGGAGGATCAGATTCCACAAGAGCGTGCCAGTGGAAGCTGTGCCTGTATCTTTACTCCAGACTGGACTACGATTCCGCCTCATGATCCGCATTTCGAGATGACTGCCTCCATCACCATTGAAGATGATGCGTATCTGGCGAGCTTCCTGCCACACATGCATTTCCGTGGCAAAAGCATGAAGTGGACGGCCGAATATCCTGATGGTTCCACTGAAGAGCTGATCAATCTGGCCAATTACAACTATAACTGGCAGATGGAATACAAATTGGTAGAACCCAAGTTTGTGCCTGGAGGTACCCGCATCATCGCCACCGGTGCTTTTGATAATTCAACCCAGAACAGGAACAACCCTGATCCGGACCGGGCAGTGCCCTGGGGTTTGCAAAGCTGGGATGAGATGTTCTTCGGTGCCGTCAACTGGAAATATGTTGACCAGAGCCGCTTTGTCAGCAGTTCCAACGACGATTGAGTCTTCGGCTCTGTGGTTTGATGGTTGTTAAAAAGAAAAAGGCAGTGCTATCAAGCTACTGCCTTTTTCTTTGGTCTGCAGAAATTACAGTTTTGCCGCCGAATTATTTTCCTTGCACAACCTTGTTGCTGAGGACGCCGACGCCCTCCACTTCCACTTCGTAAACATCACCGGGTTCCATGGCGCGGGTCGTGCCCATGGTGCCGGACCAGATCAGGTCTCCAGGTTCGAGTACAAAGTAACGGGAAATGTAACTGACCATGTGATCGATACCGAACAACATGTCAGAGCTGTTCTCGCGCTGTCGTTCTTCGCCATTGAGACGTCCGCTGATTTCGAGATTTTTGTAGTCAAGACCGGTTACCAGAGTAGGCCCAACCACATTGAATGTTTTGCTGCCTTTGGCACGGGTCCATTGCAGATCGGCGCTCTGCCAGTTGCGTTCGCTGACATCATTGCCGGCACTGACACCAAAAACGTAGTCATGGGCATCTTCTTCCGAGACATTATCCGCACGTTTGCCAATAACGACAACCAGCTCTGCCTCATAGTGCAGATTGGTCGAATCTGCTGGGCGGATGATGTCTTCCTGCGGCCCGATAATGGAGCCGGCAGGGACGATGAAAAGCCCTGGGTAGGAAGCGGGTTCTCCGCGAATATGACTGCGAAAATTCAGCGCAGTCATGACGACCAGATCAGGATCAACAGGCGCCTTGAGCATGACTTGTGAGGTATCAACATGAACGCCGGTAGGCGTGCCGCCCAGATAGGGGGCATCACTTAATTGGTGAATCGTGGTATCAGTCAAACGTCCCCAGGAAACCTCCCCGTTTTGCTCATAGCGAACATAGTGATCCTGGGCACTGACCGGACCAGCAAGCAGTGTCAGGCACAAACTGCTCAGAACCAGACCTGAAAAGCGTTTGTATAATGGTGGCATGCGTATTTCTCTCCAAAAGGTTGTTTTTATTTTCTGTCACAGTGATGCTACGCTTGAACAGGGAGTCGGTCAATTTGAGTGTCTGTCTGAGTG
>JAVVEG010000003.1:31688-201822 GCA_032251455.1 Pseudomonadales bacterium
CATGGCAAACTGGTCTATCTGCAAAGCATGGGCTGGCAGGATGTTGAAAACAATGACGCGATGCGTGCCAACTCGATCTTCCAGATCCGCTCGATGAGCAAGCCGATCGTTTCTGCAGCCATCCTGCAATTGATCGAGCAGGGGCAGCTTGCCTTGTCCGACCCGGTCGCCAGGTATATTCCGGCTTTCGGTGATATGCAGGTTTTCATCAATCCAGCTGACCCGGATAACAGTCCCCTGCGTGCCCCGACCAGAGCCATGACCATAGAAGATCTGCTGCTGAACATGGGGGGGCTCAGTCACCGCCTGGGGCCATTGTATACCAGCCGACAGGTGCGTTCGCGCGCCGATACCCTGGAACAACTGGTGGCCAAGGTGGCGGCTGTGCCACTGGTGGCCGATCCGGGCACGCAATGGGTTTACAGCATATCGGCAACGGTACTCGGGCGGATTGTGGAGATAGTCAGCGGTCGCCGCTTTGATGACTATCTGCGCACCGAGATTCTGCAACCCCTGTCGATGCCCGATACTGATTTCCATGTGCCCGGTGACAAGATAAACCGCTTGGCCCATCCCTACCAGGTAGTGCAGGATGAGTTGATGCTGCGACCGATCCCCCCGATGAGCATACCGATCACCCAAGCTCCTCCCTTGCTGGAAGGTGCCGCAGGGCTGGTCAGTACGGTGCCCGATTACCTGCGCTTTCTGCAAGCCATGCTCAATGGCGGTGAGCTTGATGGCAAGCGTATCCTGAGCACTGCAAGTGTCGCCACAATGATCAGCAATCATGTTCCTGCTGCCGCCCTGCCCATCAGTCTTTCTGGCAGCAGCTTGCCAGCACTGGGTTGGGGTTATGGGTTCAGTGTGGTCATTGATGAAACTCAAAGCGCCTACGGGGTCAATAATGGTGAATTTGGCTGGAATGGGTCCTTGGGCACTTTTTCCTGGGCTGATCCTGAAACCCAGACCATCGCCATTCTGATGATGCAGGTGGCTCCAGCGGGTGCCTGGAACCTGTCTGCCTTATTCAAGACACTGGTGTCCCAGGCTTTGATTGACTGACTCTGCTTGACTGCCCCCGGTTGACTGACCCTGATTCAAAAAGGCATGGAGAATATTTTATGCGGATATTTCTGACTCAATGTAGTGCCGTATTGCTTTTATTGCTGGCAGCGACGACCAACCTGCTCGCTCAGCCACAGCAGCCTCCCAGGCCAGAGGGTCTGCAGACTGTCGAGTTCTACAGTCCTGCCGTGCAGCGCAACATGAAGTACGATATTGTCCTGCCGGCCGCCTACCAGCAGGGTGATGCCCGCTACCCGGTGTTGTATCTGCTGCACGGCTATATGCAGAATTACACGGTCTGGGGGCGGAATCTGGGTGCTGCCTTTTATGCCCGCAGCATGCAGGACCTGATCGTGGTCATGCCGGATGCAGGCAACAGCTGGTTCATCAATTACGCACAAAGTGATGATGGCCAGAGCAACAACTGGGAAGATCATGTCATCGTCGATGTGATTGGCCATGTCGATGCCAATTTTCGCACCCTGGCGCAGCGCGAAGGGCGGGCCATAGCAGGTTTGTCCATGGGCGGTTATGGGGCCTTTATGCTGGCATTGCGCCACCCGAATCTGTTTGTTTCCATGGGCAGTACCAGCGGAGCCCTGGGGCATGCCCGCAGCCGGGCCGCAGCGGTTGCCGCAGGCCAGTTGCGCGTGGCGGAACCTGCGCGCAGCCCTGAACAACAGGCGCAGATTGATGAAGCCGATGCGTTCATTTCAAAAATCATTGCTATCCCCGGTTTCAGTACCCAGCAGGAGCGGACGCCAAACGGGATTGATTTCATGACGGTGGAACAGGCACAGGCCTATGATCCCTTTCAGATCATCTACTCGGTACCCAAGGCGGAATTGCCGCACATCTATATCGACAGTGGCACCGAAGACAGCCTGGTCAATGAGGCGCGCGAGTTCATGCAATTATTGCTGGTCAATAATGTGCCCTTTGACTTCATGCAAAGCAGAGGCCGGCATAACTCGGAATACTGGCGCCGGTCCATCGGCCATATGATGAGCATCCAGTATGAAGTCATGCAGCGTGCCCTGGGCAATCGACCCTGATGGAGCCAGCATCAAGCCAAATGCCTGCCTGGGTACGCATCGATCATGCCGTGTGCAGAATCAATGCGCGGCATACGCTGGAAATTGAACAGTTTGTCCTGACCCCTGGACAGCACTGGTGTGTATTTGGCGGCAATGGCAGCGGCAAGTCCCTGCTGGCGAAACTGATTCGCGGCAGATTGCCCAGCGGTAATTCAAGCCTCAGCTACCAGCACGGTTTCGATCCTGACACCGATATTCTTGAAGTGTCCTTTGCTGAACAGCAACGGCTGTGGGAACTGGATAATCGTCATGATATCAGTGAGTACAGCGACAATGCCTGTGATCCGGGTACTTGTGTTCTGGAACTGATTACGGCCAGAGCGCCGGGTGAACCAATAAGAGATCCAGTTCTGCTGGACAGTCTGTGCGCGGACCTGAATATCCAGCCCTTGCTGAAGCAGGGGCTGCGCTATCTTTCTTCCGGGCAATTGCGCAAGGCGATGCTTGCCAGGGCGCTTTACCTGCAGACAAAACTGCTGATTCTGGATGAGCCGCTGGAAAGCATTGATCGCGAGAGCAGTGCAGGTATTGTCCGGCTGTTGCAGCAACGGATGAATGCGCAAAATTGCACAATGGTCCTGAGCCGTTGCAGGCAGGATATATTGCCTGGATTCACACACATGGCATTGATGGCCGATTTGAAAATACTGGGCCAGGGGCCGTTCCAGGAAATTCTCGCCGGTGACGCTTTACAGCATCTGTTCGCTAATGCTGCGCAGCCTGTGGGCCAGCTTCCTGGCAGTACTCTTGGCAGCACTCCTGCCGCTACTCCTGGCAATAGTCCCGTGCCCGCTCCTGAGCGCCAAAGTAATACCGCTCAATCCAGTCTGACCTTCGCAGAACCCCTTATTGAACTGTGCAATGTCAGTGCCGCTTACCAGGGTGTGCAGGTGCTTGCTGATGTCAATTGGGTTTTCCGGCGAGGGCAGCACGCGCTGATTGAAGGCCCCAATGGCTGTGGCAAGTCAACCTTGCTGGGCCTGATCAATGGTGATAACCACAAGGCGTATGGCCAGCAGGTCAGCTTGTTCGGACAACGGCGCGGCAGCGGTGAGTCGGTCTGGGACATCAGGTCCCGTCTTGGTTTGGTTTCCAATGAACTGCACAATCGGTATATCAAGGGCTGGCGGGTCCTGGAAGTCGTGGTCTCAGGTTTTTATGATTCAGTGGGGCTTTATGATGACAGCAGCCGGCAGCAACAGGACCGAGCGCGAGAATGGTTGCTGGCTCTGGGTCTGGCTGAACTGGAAGGTGCCCTGTATCACGAGTTGTCTTTCGGCCAGCAACGCTTGACGCTGGTTGCCAGGGCAATGGTCAAACAACCGGATATCCTGGTTCTGGATGAACCCTGTGTGGGCCTGGATGATCATTTTCGGACACGGATTCTGGACTTGCTGGATCGTCTTGCCGGGCAAACCGAGACCCAGTTGATCTATGTCAGCCACACTCAGGGGGAGCATCCGCGTTGCATCAATCAGTTCCTGCGCTTTGTCCCACAGGCGGACCTCAGTCCTGACTGCCGGCAAGCGGACGTTGTGGGTCACGGATCCATTCACTCCAGGACCCGCTATAGACTCGAGATCCGTTGAGCCCGGCCACGCTCATTGCCAACTGATTGTGGCAGGCAGTGACCCCAGAGCCACACATATGCACGATACTGGCAGCAGGTTCGCCATCCAGCAGTTCATTCCATTCCTGACGCAATTCCTTGGCAGTCTTGAAGAAGCCATCCCGCAGGTTGTCGGTCAGTGGCCGGTTGCGTGCTCCCGGAATATGTCCGGCTACCGGATCGATGGGCTCGCTCAAGCCAAGATATCTTTCCCGGCTGCGCGCATCGACCAGGGTAAAGATCGGCTTGTTCAGATTTTCCATAACGTCTGCTGTCGACACCAGCTGTTCTGCCAGGGGGTGTACTGCATCGCCGGGATCAGACAGCTCAAGGCGCTGTGGTATCGCGGTGCTGACCTCTCCGTCAGCAGCCAGCCAGGCCGGGAAACCTCCGTCGAGCACGGCTACGGCATCATGTCCTATCCAGCGCAGCAGGCACCAGGCCCGGGCTGCCATGGCACCACCGGCATCATCATAGGCAATCACCTGGCGCCCCGGCTGCATGCCACAGGCCAGAAGGGTCTTGTGCCACTTTACCGGGTCAGGCAAAGGATGGCGACCGGATTCCCTGGTGATGGGTGCTGACATATCCTCATCCAGATGCAGGTAATGTGCGCCAGGGATGTGTGCTTCGGCATAAACCCTGCGGCCATAACCCACATCGGCGAGGTTGAACCGGCAGTCCAGTATCAGGCAATCAGCCAGATGTTCCCGCAGACTGCTGGTATTGATCAGAGTGGTGTACATGGCGATTTCCTGTGAGTTCTGGTAATTGATCCGTTTATGCAGAGGTTACCTAACCAGCTGAGCTGTTGTGCCATGCCAGCATACCACCCTTGATATTGGCTATCCGTCCGAAACCGGCATCTTTGAGTATGCTGAGGGCCAGAGCAGAGCGCTTGCCGGAGCGGCACAGCGTGACTATGGGTTTTTCGGTGGGGATTTCCGGCAAATGTTCACGTAGTTGCGACAGGGGTATGGCAAGAAAGTTGTTCAGTCCAGACAAGGAAGCATCCTGTTCATCTGCTTCACGCACATCAAGAATGGTAACCGAGGGTTGGTTCTGCATGACCCATTCCGGGGTGACCTCAGGGACTCCGGCAAGGTTTATTTGCAACTCGGCCCAGTCTGCTTGCTGCGGTAATTGCCCATTTTCCGGCTTTCCGCTGCGCAGATTACTGGGCAGGGCCTCTGCGATTTTTTTCGGATGGGGTAACTGCATGGCATTCATGTACTCGACGAAGTCCCGTTCATTGGCTTGCCCGCCAGCGCGTGGATTGTACAGTTTTTCTTCCGCTATGGAGGATTGGGTACGGCCATTGTAATCATGGGCGGGGTAAACAATGCAGTCATCCGGCAGGCTGAACAAGCGTTCGGTGATGGATTGAAACAGGCGCGAGGCATTGCCTTCCTGGAAATCACAGCGGCCACAGCCCCGGATCAGCAGGGCATCTCCGGTAAACACCATGCTCTGATCTTCGCGCAGGAAGCTCATGCAACCGTTGGTGTGCCCGGGCGTGGCCAGTGCGATAAGGGTGATTCCGGCAACGCCGAAATGATCGCCATCCTGCAGGGCAATATCGACATTTTCAGCTTTTGCTGCGGCAGCCAGTGCAATCCTGCAACCGGTTTGCTGCTGCAGTATCCAGGCAGCGGTAATATGATCGGCGTGGGCATGCGTGTCCACCACCAGTTTGAGTGTCAGTTGCAACTCGCGCAGCAGGGCCAGATCCCGCTGGAACTGCTCAAATACCGGGTCGATCAACAAAGCTTCGCGGCTGGTTTCATCACCCAGCAGATAGGTGTAGCTTGAAGAGCTGGCATCGTACAGTTGGCGAAAAATCATGATCGAATCCGGCACTCTCTGACTCTCTGGTTAACGGGGACGGGTTTGCAATACCTGCCGGGCCTGGGATGGTGCCTGGATGGCAATACCCCTGAGCCCGAATTCGTGGTGAATGCGGCTGACAAAGTCTATTGCCCGGGGAGTGTCCCCGTGAACACATAATGAGGTGGCCTGCACCGCCACTTTGGCGCCATTGAAAGCCTCGGCTTCGCCATGTTCAACCAGTTTCAGGGTTTGTGCAAGCGCCTGTTCCTCTGACTCAATGACGGCACGGGGATGGTTGCGTGGCAACAACTGGCCATCGGGCTGGTAACGGCGGTCGATGAAGGCCTCGGGCTTGGTCGTCAGGCCCAGGTGATCAGCGGCACGAAGCAACTGGCTGCCGGCCAGCCCGGTGATGATCAGGTCCGGGTTGAAGTCGGCGAAGATGCGTACCAGTGTGTTGGCAGTTTCTGCATCTGTGGCCGCTGCATGGTATAGCGCACCGTGAGGTTTGACATGAACCAGAGGCAGCCCTTCGGCCTGGGTCAATTGTTGCAGGAAGCGAAGCTGGGCGGTAATGGTTTGCCTGAGTTCCTGGGCTGAAAGCCGGAGGGCTCGACGGCCAAAATTGGGACGGTCCGGGTAGGATGGATGGGCGCCAGGTGCCACTCCGTTTGCCGCAGCCTGCCTGATCGCGGTGGTGATGGTCTCCAGATTGCCGGCATGAGCGCCGCAGCTTATGTTTGCCGAAGAGACAATCTCCAGCAAAGCCAGGTCAAAATCTCCCCCCTCGCCAATATCTGCATTCAGGTCAATGTGCATGGCAGTACTCGATTCCCCTAAATTGTTTCTGTTGCCTAGTATTCCCCGTGGATATTGTCGGTCAGGCTCTGCAGGCCAGTTGCAGCCCTTCCTGGAGTCGTTGTCGATAGCGTCGATAGCGGCCAGCCAGGTTACTGGCAGCCTGGTTATCACACCGGTGAAAACGGACAGTCGCACCACTGCCAAGATTGGCCATTTGCCACAACTCTTCTTCCAGAACGCAGGCTATCCGTGGGTAGCCACCCGTGGTCTGTGCGTCCTTGCCAAGCAGAATGGGCTGACCATCTGCGGGAACCTGAACCACTCCCGGGATGACAGCGGATGAAAAAAACTCATCGTGTCTGGTTCGAAACAAAGGGATACCGTTGAGTCTGAAACCCATGCGGTTGCACTGGGTACTGATTTGCCAGCTGCCAGACCAGAAGGCTGCCCGTGCAGCGGCAGAGAATTGTTCATGCTCAGGTCCGGGGAAGGCTCTCAGTTCACCACTACAGGCAAGCGGCCGGATGCCTGCGCGCGGTGATGTTCTGTGCGAGCCAGGTGTCACAGGCAGTTGGTCACCACGTTTGAGAAAGCGACCCTCTGGGCTGCCAATACCGGAACTGGAGTCAAAACTCCGGGAACCCAGCATCAGTGGGGTGGCGAAGCCACCGCGGACAGCCAGTAAACCATACATTCCTGGTGGCAGGGGTTGCTGCAAGCGCAGGCAGGAACCGGCGGGAGCCTGGTAGGCAAAACCCAGTTGCAGATTCTGGACAAGTGTCTGCCCAGCTTCACCGGCGAGCAGTTCGGCCTGACCCAGTGCGCCTGCCAGCACGAACTCAATCGAGGTGTGGAACTTCAATTCCAGCGGACCATGAGCAAACTCCAATACGGCCAGATTGTGTTCATTGCCAAGCAGCAGATTGGCCCGGAGCAAAGCCTGATCGTCCATTACGCCAGCCTGGGCCAGGCCCAGATGCCGGTAGCCAAAGCGGCCGGTATCCTGGATTGAGCATTGGCTGCCACATCGGAGAATTTCGATCATAACGGCGTTCTCATCGTCTGCAGATCCTTGTCACACGGGTACAAAGCGGACCCGGTCGCCCGGTTGAAACAGGGTTGGCTCGGTGCGGTTGATATCGAAAAGGCAGGTATCGGTATGCCCAATGATATGCCAGCCGCCCGGGCTCTCGGCGGGGTAGATACCGGTCAGTTGGCCGGCGATGGCTACTGATCCAGAGGGTACGCGCGTGCGTGGTGTATCCCGCCGGGGGAACCTGAGGCGCTCATCAATATCACCCATATAGGCAAAGCCTGCCTGGAAGCCCAGACAATACACCTGATACTCACGGGAACCGTGAAGATGGATGAACTCCTCCTGGCTCATTGCCATCAAGCCGGCCAGTTCGGTCAGATCAGGCCCATGCAGGTCGTTGTACTTCACCGCAATCTCATGGAGTCTGCCTGGTGGTGCCGAGGTATCGGTTCTTGCCCATAAGGCACTGATCAGTGTCTGCAATTCAACCAGGGTGTCTGCCGTCTGACAACGGATCATGAGATTGCCCATGCCGGGCACCAGTTCTTCAATGTGAGCAGACAGGGTTGATGATTCCCTGAGGCTATGTATTAATACCCATAGTCGGGACTGGGTGCTCAACCTGGGTTCGTCATCAACAGTCACCAGCAAAGTTCTCGGGTTCAGTTGATGGATAAGCAGCTCTTTGGCAGTCATGTCTCAAATGTATAGCACCCGCATGGGAATTGCCACTGAATGAGGCAGGCTTTCTGGTCATGTTTACTGGCCTGGAATAGTTGCAACACAGACAGGCAGCACACAGAAGATACGGAGAAATATCATGCAACGATTTTATGGCAGGCTGGTCTGTCTGGTATCCATTCTGCTGGGCTTGAGCTTCAGCCTGGCATCTTCTGCCTGGGCGCAGAATATCAATCTGTTGCCGGAAGGGCAGACCTTGCTTAGCCTGACCGTGACCGAGCGTGTGCAGGTGCCCCAGGATACCCTGCAGGCCAGTTTGCGCATTGAAGTCGAAGACCGTGACCCGCAGCAGGTACAGAACAGCATCAATACCAGCATGGAGCAGGCGCTGGCCAGGGTTCGTGACAGGGAAGGAATAGAGGTCAGCACCGGGACTTATTCCGTGTATCAGAGTGGCAGGGGAAATGTCGGTGGCAGGCCGGATATTCGGTGGCGCGGGGCGCAGACGCTGACTCTTGAATCGGGTGATTCCGCACAGGTGCTGGCACTGGTCGCAGACCTGCAGGCAATGGGGCTGGTCATGAATCAGTTGCACTGGTTTCTGAGTCAGGATGCGGCCGATGCGGCCAGAAATTCACTGTTGGAGTCGGCCCTGCTCAGAGCGCGGGAACAGGCCGAACGTGCCGCTCAGGCCCTGGGAAAATCGGGGGTCGAACTGGCCGTGGTTGAGATCGACACACCGATGTCGGCGACTTCTCCAGTCATGATGAGAGCCATGGCGGCTGATGCCATGGAAATGAGTACCCCTTCGGCGGAAGCAGGAACCAGCGAGGTCAGTCTCTCGGTCAAGGTGCAGGCTGTGGCCAGATGAATCCGGTCAGTTCCCTGGCAGCAGGCGGGCAAGAAACTGACCGGTAAAGGACCCGTCAACCTGAGTCAGGGTTTCAGGGGTTCCGGTGGCGATGATCTGCCCGCCACCATTGCCTCCTTCAGGGCCCAGATCGATCACCCAGTCAGCTGTCTTGATGACATCAAGATTATGTTCGATCACCACGATGGTATTGCCCTGATCACGCAGGCGGTGCAGTACCGCCAGCAGCTGGCGAATATCGGCAAAATGCAGGCCGGTGGTAGGCTCATCCAGAATATACAGGGTCTTGCCGGTGTCACGCTTGGATAATTCCCTGGCCAGCTTGACGCGTTGGGCTTCCCCGCCCGACAGGGTGGTCGCGGCCTGGCCCAGGCAGATGTAGGACAAGCCGACTTCGATCAGGGTTTGCAACTTGCGTGCGATTACCGGCACGGCATCAAAGAAGCTGCGGGCATCCTCAATCGTCATCGCCAATACTTCAGAGATATTCTTGCCCTTGTAGCGAACCTCGAGCGTTTCCCGGTTGTAGCGCTTGCCCTGGCAGACATCGCAGGCAACATAGACATCGGGCAGGAAATGCATCTCGACCCGGGTGACGCCATCCCCCTGGCAGGCCTCGCAACGCCCGCCCTTGACATTGAAACTGAAACGCCCCGGTGCATAGCCGCGTGCGCGTGCTTCCTGGGTGCCGGCAAACAATTCCCGGACCGGGGTGAAGATGCCGGTATAGGTTGCCGGGTTTGAACGGGGTGTGCGTCCGATCGGGCTTTGATCGATATCCACTACCTTGTCCAGCAGGGTAAGCCCGGATACGGCGGCATGACTTGCCGCGGTCAAGGTTGTGGCTCCATTCAAGGCAGTGGCTGCCAGGGGATACAGCGTGTTATTGATGAGGGTCGATTTGCCGGAACCGGAGACACCGGTTACGCAGGTGAACAAGCCAAGCGGTATTTCCAGGGTCAGGTTCTGCAGATTGTTACCCCTGGCGCCTTCGATGGTGAGCAGTTTTTTCCTGTTGACGGGTACACGCTGGCTGGGAATGGCAATTTTTTCTTTCCCGGACAGGAATTTTCCGGTCAGGGAATTGGGGGCCGCAATAATATCTTCCACCTTGCCCTGGGCCACGATTTCGCCACCGTGAATACCCGCACCGGGGCCGATATCGATGATGTGATCAGCACTTCTGATGGCATCTTCATCGTGTTCGACCACGATCACGGTATTACCAAGATCACGCAAATGGAACAGGGTTTTGAGCAGTCTGTCATTATCCCGTTGATGCAAACCAATTGATGGTTCATCAAGAATATACATGACCCCTACCAACCCGGCGCCGATTTGACTGGCCAGCCGAATGCGTTGCGCCTCACCGCCGGATAGTGTGTCTGCGCTTCGGCTCAGGGTCAGGTAGTTGAGCCCTACATCGATCAGGAACTGCAGGCGTTGCTGCAGCTCTTTCAGAATTTTATCGGCAATCTCCGCTCGGGCACCGGTCAGCTTCAGTTCACTGAAATAAACCGTGGCCTGCGCTATGGTCATATCGGCTATCGCTGGCAGTGCCATGCCTTCGATCAATACATTGCGGGCATCGGCCTGTAAACGGCTGCCGCCGCAATCGGGGCAGGGTTGGCTGCTCAGGAAGCGAGCCAGATCTTCACGCACCATGCTGGATTCGGTTTCCCGGTAACGGCGTTCCATATTGGGCAAAATACCTTCGAAGGCATGGCGTCGTACCGTGGCATCGCCGCGGTCATTCAGAAACCGGAAGTTGATCACTTCTTTGCCGCTGCCGCGCAGGATGACATCCTGGTGTCTGGTCGAGAGCTTATTGAAAGGCACATCCAGGGCAAAACCGTAATGTTCGGCCAAGCTGTTCAGCATCTGGAAATAATAAAAATTGCGTCGGTCCCAGCCCCTTATTGCCCCCTCGGCCAGGGACAGCTCCGCATTGCTGATGATGCGGGTTTCGTCAAAGAACTGTTTCACGCCCAGACCATCACAATGGCTGCATGCTCCGGCCGGGTTATTGAAGGAGAACAGGCGTGGTTCCAGCTCAGTGATGCTGTGGCCACATAGAGGGCAGGCAAAGCGAGAGGAAAAGAGCAGATCCTGGCTATCGTCGTCCATGCCGGCGACTCTGGCAATGCCATCGGCCAGTTGCAGGGCTGTTTCCAGGCTTTCCGCCAGACGCTGTTGGATATCATCGCGCACTTTCAGCCGGTCGATAACTGCCTCGATGGTATGTTTTTTATTCTTGTCGAGTGTTGGCGGGTAATCCAGCTCACTGACAATACCGTCGACTCTCACCCGGATAAAACCGGCGGCCTTGAGTTCGCTGAAAACATGCAGATGCTCCCCCTTGCGTTCCCTGATAACCGGCGCAAGTATCATGATTCTGCTCTCTGCGGGCAAAGCCAGAACCTGATCCACCATTTGGCTTACAGTCTGTGCTTCCAGTTTCTGGTGGTGAACGGGGCAATGGGGTTCACCAACCCGGGCAAACAGCAAGCGCAGAAAATCATGAATCTCGGTAATGGTGCCAACTGTTGAACGCGGGTTGTGTGAGGTCGATTTTTGTTCGATGGAAATGGCGGGTGACAGCCCTTCGATGTGGTCTATATCCGGCTTGTCCATCATGGACAGGAACTGGCGGGCATAGGTTGACAGCGATTCGACATAACGCCTTTGCCCTTCGGCATACAGCGTATCGAAGGCAAGAGAGGACTTGCCCGAACCGGACAGGCCGGTGATGACAACCAGCTTGTTGCGTGGGATGCTTAAATTGATGTTTTTCAGATTATGGGTTCTGGCCCCTCTGATGGTGATCGTGTCCATAAAATCCAGCCGCAACAAAACCCCTGATTATGATCAAAACTGCTGCGATGCGCAAAGCCTTGTCACAGGTGCAGACAATTAAGCAGAAGTTTCTATTCATGCTATGCTTGGTATAGACTAACTGTCCTTGGAATGGACACAAAAACTGGACAAGCTATCACAGCTATTGGAGGCAAAATCGTGGCGAGCAGAGGTGTAAACAAGGTGATTCTGGTAGGCAATGTCGGTAAGGATCCGGAGACCCGCCACATGCCCAATGGAGGTGCTGTTACCAATGTCACCCTGGCTACCAGCGAAAGCTGGAAGGATAAGAGTTCAGGGCAGCAACAGGAAAGGACGGAATGGCACAGGATTGTGTTTTTCAATCGCCTGGCCGAAATCGTCAGTGAATATGTTCGCAAGGGCTCCAAGCTGTATATTGAAGGCAGCCTGCGAACCCGAAGCTGGGAACAGGATGGCATAACCCGTTATGCAACGGAAATTGTTGCCGCAGAAATGCAAATGTTGGATTCGAAAGGTTCGCAGGGGGGTACGGCAGACAGTTCCTACAACCAGAGCCAGCCGGACTCCAGTTACGGATCGCGGGATTCATCCCGAAGTGCCCCGCAGGATGGATCACCGCAGAGCTCTGCAGTGAAACCAGCGAATTACGATGATTTTGATGATGATATTCCGTTCTGACTTTGGCCAGATCAGCAGCAGGAAATTGACAGCAGGAAATTAGCAGAAGGTAAACTGCATACGTGAAACTATTAGTAGTTGGAGCTGACAGCGCTGTTGGCAGGGAATTGACGGCTCAGTTGACGCAGCGAGGTATAGAATATTTTGCACCGGAAGGGAAAGAGCTGGATATCAAAGACCCGGTGCGTCTGGCCAGAACTGTCACCCTCAATGCCCCAGACCAGCTTATCAATCTGGCCTCCTTTCGTGCGGGCAGCCAACTTGCGGTCACCCAGGCCGAGCACGAAACCGAGCAGTGTGACCGCATCAACCACCAGCAGGCGGCCGTGTTGGCGCAGGTGTGTGATCACCTCAACATCCCCTTGTTGCACCTGTCCTCGGCCTATGTATTTGCCGGAGACAAGAAGCTGGGCTATAACGAACAGGATACGCCGAAGCCGGCAGGTATTTACGGCAAAACCGAACGTCTTGGTGAAGAACAGATAATCGCTACGCTGGACAAACACATTATTTTGCGTTGTGGCTGGGTTTTTGGTCCTGGACAGAATGAGCTGCTGAGACACTGGATTGAGGAAGCCAGAGCCAATGATGGCAAGGTGAAGGTTCTAAGGCGTAAATTCAGTCCGACACCTGCCGAGGATATTGCCCGGGTAATAATGGCAATTATCCAACAGGTTGATTGTCAGGCCGATGTCTGGGGTATCTATCATTATTGTGGTCTGGAAACCAAGCGGGAAAGCGAATTTGTTCAGCATGTCATCAAACTGGCAGCACAGCATGATGAAAATCTCTACCGCTTGCTGGATCATCTGGAGATGAGTCTGCAGCGGGTAGAGTTGCCGGAGATAGTCAACGCCACCCTGGCTACAAAAAAGATATTTGACACGTTCGGGATCAAGCAAAGATCCTGGCATGGCAGCCTGCAGGCTTTGATCAAGAATATCTGCAATGAGAAACAGCAATGACAATGAGAACCATGCTGTAAACAGGCAGGATAATACAATGGCCACTCCCCCTGCCGGTTTCGATCGGCTGACTCCGCTCGATGAGGCCCTGGCGCAGCTGCTGGCTTTGGTGTCGACAATCCCTGGCATTGAAAGAATCAGTCTGCAAGACAGCCTCAACAGAGTGCTGGCTGAAGATTTGTATGCATCGGTTCAGGTGCCACCGGCCGCCACCAGTGCCATGGACGGTTTTGCGATTAGGACTGCCGATCAAACGCAGTCTGCTGGAGGGTTGGCCATCAGCCAGAGAATCACAGCCGGCACGCCCGGTCAGGCATTGCTGCCGGGTACTGCTGCCCGCATTTTCACCGGAGCAGTCCTGCCTGCCGGCGCTGATGCCGTGGTGATGCAGGAGAACTGTGCATTCGTCGCGGACAGGCTGGTGATAAAACAAGCGGTGCAAGTTGGTGAAAATGTTCGCCATGCCGGGACGGATATTGCGCAGGATTCTCTTCTGCTGGCTGCGGGTCACCGTTTGCAAGCCGTCAATCTGGGCCTTCTTGCTGCCGCGGGTATCGACCGAGTCAGGGTTTACAAGCGCTTGCGGGTGGCTGTGCTGGCAACCGGAGATGAGTTGGTCAGTCCCGGTAATGTGCTTGGCCCAGGCCAGATTTACAATTCCAACTTCCCCATGCTGGCTGCACTGTTACAGGAGCTGGGTAGTGAAGTCATCAATGTCGGTATTGTCGCAGACACCCAGGAGGCTACCCGGTCTGCATTGGAGCAGGCAGCCGCTGTTGCTGATTTTGTCATCAGCAGTGGTGGGGTATCGGTGGGTGAGGAAGATCATGTCAAATCGGCACTTGCTTCCCTGGGTAGGCTGGATTTCTGGAAACTGGCGATCAAGCCGGGCAAACCTTTTGCCTTTGGTCACCTGGGTGCCATCCCTTTTTGCGGTCTGCCTGGTAATCCGGTTTCTGCCTTTATTAATTTCGTCTTGCTGGTGCGCCCGATACTGTTGCGCCTTTCCGGGGGGCGATCTGAACAGCCCAGACGGATACCCGTTCCGGCAGGGTTTGATCACCCACGCTCAGGAGTCAGACAGGAGTTTCTGCGGGTAAATCTGGAACATGATCCGTTAACAGGGGCTGGACGGCTGATCCGCTACCGTGAACAGAGTTCAGGTGCCATCACTTCCTTGAGCCGGGCTGATGGCCTGGCAGTTATCCCGCCATTCACTTCGATTGTTGAAGGTGATACCGTAGACTATATTTCCCTGCGTGAGCTCACGGGTTGAATTGATGAATAGCCTATTGCAGAGTCTGTCTCAATGTTCATGTAAAGCTGACGATTTCTGTTTCAGCAAGATCAGACGGTTTCCTGTTCCTGTACTGCTTGGCGCTCTGCTCCTGACTTCATGCCAGTCGACAAATCAGCAGACGGTAGTGCCTGCACAAGCTGCCAAGCCGCGTCTGCAGGGAACTGTGATCGATAACAGGGCGCTGAACGCTGAGCAGGCTTTTCGGGAGGAGATCCGCCAGCAACTGGTGCTCGCCGATCTGCTGTATGAAGGGCAGAAAGCGCTGGCAGCAGACAGGTTGATGACACCTCCTGAGGACAGTGCGCTGGCCCGGTTCAACCGTGTGTTGGCACTCCAGCCCGGTAACCCGGTAGCCCTGCAGGGGATTCAGGATGTCGCCGGACGCTATCTGCAATTGGCCGAGACGGCTTCACGACAAGGTCAATTTGATAACGCATTGCTGTTCCTGCAGCGGGCAGCAATGGTGGCAGACTCGCATCCGGGTTTGCCAGCCGCACGGGAGTATCTGGCCAGGGAACAGGCACGCACACAAAGTGTATATACCTTGAGCGCAGGTGAGTTGGCCAGTCAGTCAGCAAGCCTGATGAGTCGTTTGCAGGAAATCGCGGCCCTGGTGCGCGATACAGAAGCCTTTTTGCTGATTACGGCACCAAGTGATGCCCAGGGCCGATGGATTTATGCCCAGATGCAGGCCGCAGTACAGGGTTACCGGCTGCGCGGCGATATCGAGATTGGCGAGCAGCCAAGCATCCGGCTGGTCAATCTCAAGCAGAGCAAGTCCTGAGTAGGCACAGGTTTATTCAGAGTCCCCCCCAATGTTTAATTCGCTTTTCATATGCTCTGTATGGTAGAGTGCCCGCCAGCTTCGAATAAGGTGTTCAGTCAGGCTCAGTTTGACTGATAAAGACAAATGTCTGGCACTTCTCGAAGGCGTCATCTTTACTGATTATCCTTTCCGATAATTACTGTTACTGCATGCCGCACCCTGGCCAAAAAGTCAGGGCCTGAAGGCAACGCGGTTGGTCGTGTGCACACACAGGTGGATCAGTCTCCGCTGCAAATCGTGCTGTTTTTGAAAACAATTTTATCGCCTTGACAAGCGGTTCATTCTATTGCTGCCGGTCTGCTATCAATGGCTGTCGGCTTGAAGTGTGCTATATGGCACCATATGAGGAAGTATGAGTTTTGAAAATCTGGGTCTCCACGAGGCCTTGTTAAAAGCCGTTGCCGATCAGAATTACACCCAGGCGACACCAATCCAGGAACAGGCTATCCCGGCCATTCTGCAAGGCAATGATATTATGGCTTCAGCCCAGACGGGCACAGGGAAGACCGCGGGTTTCACCTTGCCCATGTTGCAGAAGTTGGCAGCAGGCAAGCGCGCGGGTGCGAATCATATCCGTGCCCTGGTATTGACACCGACAAGAGAGTTGGCGGCACAGGTGCATGCAAGCATCGAAACCTATGGCAAATATCTCGATGTCCGCTCGGCAGTTGTATTCGGAGGGGTGAAAATCAACCCACAGATGATGAAGCTGCGGGGTGGTCTGGAAATACTGGTGGCCACTCCTGGTCGGCTGCTTGATCTGTTTCAGCAAAACGCGGTCAGGTTTGAGCAGCTTGAAATACTGGTGCTGGATGAAGCGGATCGCATGCTGGATATGGGTTTTATCAATGACATCAGAAAAATTCTGGCCAAACTGCCCAGGCAACGGCAGAACCTGATGTTTTCTGCTACTTATGCCGGGGAAATCCAGCAGTTGGCCAGAAGCCTGTTGCAAAACCCTGTCTCCATCAATGTTGCTCCGATCAATACAGCCGCTGAGTTGGTAGCGCAAAAACTGCATCCAGTGGATAAGGGTAGAAAAGCGGCCTTGTTGAGTCATTTGATTCGCACTGAAGGCTGGTATCAGGCTCTGGTTTTCAGCCGTACCAAACATGGGGCCAACAAACTGGTCAAACAGCTGGCGGCGGACGGTATCGATGCCGGGGCAATCCATGGCAACAAGAGCCAGGCTCAGCGGACCAAGGTGCTGGACGCATTCAAGCATGGCAAGCTACAGATTCTGGTGGCTACGGATATTGCTGCCCGAGGGATCGATATCGACCAATTGCCTCAGGTAGTCAATTTCGATTTGCCTCATGTCCCGGAAGATTACGTGCACAGGATAGGCAGGACAGGACGGGCAGGTGCGGTGGGGCAGGCAGTTTCCCTGGTCAGCGCTGATGAAAGCAAGCAATTGCTGGCAATAGAGCGGGTACTCAAACGCAGTATCGAGCGCGAACAGGTTGTTGGGTTTGAACCAGGAGAGCGCTTGCAGGACAGTAATGGCAACTCTCCACGCCAGCGTCCCCTGAACCGCAGTAATGCAGCCAGGCGACCAGCCGGGAACCCTGGATCTCAGCGAAAGGCTGGTTTTGCCAGCACCAGGGCATGGTGACTGATATCCACAGGCCAGCCGCCCGTGTGCTCGATGAAATCAGGTTCCCTGCCGGCAAACAGGGCGCGAGTGGCTTCCTCGAAACCGGGTTCATTGCCAGCGATGGCCTGAATGAAGCGATAACAGTTTTCCTTGCTCTTTCTTATGCGCTCGGACTCGGGATTGTCGTGAATCGCTTTCTCGACCAGTTTGCGTAAAGTGGTCGATGCGCCTCCTGGTTGTGCTTTCAGCCAGTCCCAGTGTCTGGGCAGCAGAGTGACCTCCCTGGCGGTCACTCCCAGCTTTGGTCTGCCCGCACTCCGGCGATGGGAGTTTGCCCGCTCTGGATTGCCTGCGTCAGATTGTGTCATTGGGGGGAGTCGTGCCACCACTTCTTCAACCGAACCGCGCAAATCAAGCTCGATCAGATTGCTGTCTTCGCTATCAAATACAAGCACGGTACTCTCCGGATGAGTATCCAGCCATTGCTTTGTCTTGATGGCAATCGTGTGCAGGGGGCCGGAAGCTAGCCGCAACTCTCCCGCAAATGCGATGTATTCTTTCATTGCCGATGTTCCATTTACTGAATAAGGTAGTTTGATCGGCTGCTATATTACCCGGATGAAATAAGAGTTGCAATATCACCCGGGTAATATATGGAGAGGCTCCCTAAAACCTGGGCAATAAAAAAGGCAATACCATCCGTTAGTGGTATTGCCTTTTTAAGTTGTAGCGATTTGCTGTGTGTTTCTGTGTCAATCACCAGCCAGAGACTGGCGTTGAGTCAACTCAGCAAGCGACTACGTTCTCGGCCTGTGGGCCTTTTTGTCCTTGAGTTACCGTAAATTCAACTTCCTGGCCTTCGGCAAGGGTTTTGAAGCCGGTATTCTGAATGGCACTGTAATGAACGAATACGTCCGGGCCGCCATTTTGCTCGATGAAACCGAAGCCTTTTGATTCATTGAAAAATTTTACTTTACCGCTGACTGTGTTAGCCATGATTGAGATCCTGTAATTAGCGTACTGTTGATAGCGGAAGCGCACAGTTCCTGAGAATGTGTCAATTCCAGTTTAGCGTAAGAATTCGAGTATAAAATATGATCACAGGACGAGGACTAACGGCGGTTCTTCGAAGTGCACACATAAATATAGCCGGTATTCAGGCTGGGGCACAGTATACGGGCTTGAGCGGACAAGTCAAATCATTTCAACTGCCCACAGACATTTACTATCCTATGCCTGATGGCTTGGATTGCAAGCCATGGAAAATGCTGGCAAAGTGTTGGCAAAGATTCCACGCAGGATGGTTTTCCCGAATCGGGATGATGGAGAATTTATGCAGGCACGAAAACTGACAGAGACATTCTCTGTCGCTGAACAGATCAGCGTTGATGACATCGCAGATATTGCTGCGCAGGGTTTTAAGTCGATCCTGTGCAATCGCCCGGACCATGAAGCTGCCGACCAACCTGACTATGATCAGATCCGTCAGGCGGCCCAGCAGCATGGTCTGCAGATCCGTCAGGTTCCTATCGTTTCCGGACAGGTCAGTCTGAATGATATCGACGATTTTGCCACGGCGCAGAGCGAATTGCCCGAGCCGGTGCTGGCCTACTGCCGCACGGGAACCAGATCCAGCCAGCTCTGGGCTCTGGCGACTGCCAGCCGTGGTGAAAAAGGCATTGATGAGATTCTGGCCACTGCAGCGCAGGCCGGGTATGACCTCAGTGGCATGTCGGCGCTATTGACCTCCCTGAGGTCAGCAGGCTCAACAAGCTGACTGGGTTGAACCCATGTCGCTACTTCCCTGCGTAGGGACTTTCAGCTCCCACCCCTCACCTCTCGACAGTCAGGGCAACACCCTGACCGCCACCAATGCAGAGGGTTGCCAGGCCTTTATGTACATCGCGACGAATCATTTCATGAATCAGACTCACCAGTATCCGGCAGCCTGAGGCGCCAATCGGATGTCCCAGGGCAATGGCTCCTCCATTGACATTGACCCGGTCACTATTCCATTGCAGTTCCCTGCTCACTGCCAGCGCCTGCGCGGCAAAAGCTTCATTGGCTTCAATCAGATCGAGATCGTCCAGCTGCCAGGCTGATTTTTCAAGGCAGCGGCGAGTGGCACTGACCGGGCCGATACCCATGATGGCAGGGTCTACCCCGGCACTGGCCCAGGCCTTGAGTCTGGCCAGTGGTCGCAGGCCCAGGGCCTTGGCTTTGTCGGCACTGCACAGCAATACCGCGGCAGCACCGTCATTGAGACCCGAGGCGTTGCCGGCAGTCACGCTGCCATCGGTCTTGAACACAGCCGGCAGGCGCGCCAGGGTCTGTACCGTGGTTCCCGGTCGTGGACCCTGATCTCTGGCCACGATGACAGGTGTGCCCTTGCGTTGTGGAATCGCCATGGGAATGATTTCCTGCTCAAAACGACCCGCAGCCATAGCTGCTTCTGCCTTCTGTTGCGAGGCAGCGGCAAACTCATCCTGTTCTTCACGCGAGATGGCATAACGGGTGGCCAGGTTTTCGGCGGTGACGCCCATGTGATAATGGTTGAAAGCATCCCACAGCCCGTCATGCAACATGGTATCAAGGGCCTGCCAGTGGCCCATTTTCTGGCCGCTGCGGGAACCCGGGAGGATATGAGCAGATTGGCTCATCGACTCCATGCCACCGGCAATCATCATGTCCGCATCGCCAACCAGGATTGCCTGGGCAGCCAGGTGGACTGCTTTGAGGCCTGAACCGCAGACCTTGTTGATGGTCATTGCGGGAACCTCCTGGGCAAGCCCGGCATGGATGCTGGCCTGACGAGCGGTATTCTGTCCGCAGCCTGCAGTCAACACATGGCCCATGATGACCTCATCCACTTCGCTGCCATTGATGCCTGTGTCGGCGAGCAAGGCCCGTATGACCTGGCTGCCCATGTCCACTGCGCTGAGGGCTGCAAGCTCGCCCTGAAAACTGCCAATGGGGCTGCGCCTTGCGGCGACTATATAAATTTCCTGCATCAGTTCATCCTGTAGTATCAGCGGTTGAGTCTGTTGTTGATGAGTTGCTCGACAACGCCCGGATCAGCCAGTGTGCTGGTATCGCCCATGTTATCGAGTTCATTGGCCGCAATCTTGCGCAAGATCCGGCGCATGATCTTGCCCGAGCGGGTTTTGGGTAAGCCAGGTGCAAACTGGATCAGCTCCGGGCGGGCGAAGGCACCGATTTCCTTTGCCACAAAATGAAGCAATTCTTTTTTCAGGGCTTCACTTTCAGTTTCACTGGCCATCAGGCTGACATAGGCATAAATACCCTGGCCCTTGATGTCATGCGGATAACCCACAACTGCCGCCTCTGCCACGGCAGGGTGGAGAACCAGAGCACTTTCGATTTCAGCGGTGCCCAGCCGGTGTCCGGAAACATTGATGACATCATCGACCCGGCCGGTCACCCAGTAATACCCATCTTCATCACGCCGGGCGCTGTCTCCGGTGAAATAATAGCCCGGGTAGGCTGTGAAGTAGGTGTCAAGGCAGCGTTGATGATCACCGAATACCGTACGGATCTGGCTTGGCCAGCTTTGGCAGAGGACAAGATTGCCCGTAGCAGCTCCTGTCAGCTCCTGTCCTTCGCCGTCGAGCAGGGCGGGTTTGACACCGAAAAAAGGCAGGGTGGCGGAACCGGGTTTGAGCGCGGTCGCCCCGGGCAGTGGCGAGATCATGATGCCACCGGTTTCTGTCTGCCACCAGGTATCGACAATGGGGCAGCGGCTTTCACCGACCACCTCGTAATACCATTGCCAGGCTTCCGGATTGATGGGTTCGCCGACAGAGCCCAACAGCCTCAATGAAGTCCGTGAGCTGGCCTTGACCGGGGCATCACCCGCCGCCATGATCGCCCTGATTGCCGTCGGGGCCGTGTAGAATATATTGACCTGGTGCTTGTCGATGACCTGCCAGAAGCGACCTGTATCCGGATAGCTCGGTACCCCCTCAAACACCAGGGTGGTGGCCCCGTTGGCCAGCGGTCCATAGACTATATAAGTGTGTCCTGTCACCCAGCCCACATCGGCTGTGCACCAGTAGACTTCCCCTTCACGGTAGTCAAAAACGTAACGATGGGTCATGGCCGCGCCAAGCAGATAGCCGGCTGTGGTATGCAATACGCCTTTTGGTTTGCCGGTGGAGCCAGAGGTGTAGAGAATAAACAAGGGGTCTTCGGCATCCATGGGTTCGGGCGGGCATTGTGCAGGTACCGTGGCAATCAACTCCTGCAGCCAGCAATCACGGGGTTCCTGCCAGGCAACGGCATTGCCGGTATGCCGGCTTACCAGCACGGTATGGACTTCAGGGCAATGCACAAGTGCTGCATCAACATTTGCCTTCAATGGAATGAGCCTGCCGCCACGGACCCCCTCATCGGCGGTAAGCACCACGCGACAGTCCGCATCCAGAATGCGATCCTTGAGTGCGTCGGGAGAGAAGCCGCCAAAGACTACCGAATGCACAGCGCCTATGCGGGCGCAGGCCAGCATGGCGTAAACCGCTTCAGGAACCATCGGCATGTAGATGCAGACTCTATCCCCTTTGGCGACACCCCGGTCTTTGAGTACATTGGCCAACCGGCACACTTGCTCGTGCAGCAGCTGATAACTGATGTGCAATGAGTCCGATGGATCGTCTGCTTCCCAGATGATGGCAGTCTGCTGTGCCCGCTGAGGCAGATGACGGTCTACGCAGTTGTAGCAGGCATTGAGTCTTCCACCCAGGAACCATTTACTTTCGGCCTTGCTGAAATCGCCGTCCTGCACTTTCTGCCAGGGCTGCATCCAGTCGAGAAACTGCTCAGCCTGCCCGGCCCAAAAGGTGTCGGGGGATTCCAGGGATTGACGGTACATTTGCTGGTATCGGGCTGAGTTGATCAAACAGCTGCTGCTAAGGGTTTCGGGGACGGGGTAGATCTTGTGCTCAGACATCAGAAGACTCCTGTAGCTTGTCCAGTTCAGGTGTTAAGGCTTACCCGGATATTGTCGATCAGGCGGGTTCTGCCCAGGTAGACGGCCGCCAGGATGACCAGGTCCCGGTCTTCGGCGGTGGCAGGTTCGAGTGTTTGGGCATGACAGACAGTGAAATAGTCCGGTCGCAATCCATTCTCCACCAACCTGGCCTGGGCCTGGTTTTCTATGGTCGCAATGTCCTGGCCATTTTTGAGTGCAGCAGCGGCCTGGAGCAGTTCCCGATAAAGCCCTGCGGCGGTCTCTCGCTGAGCGGGATCAAGATACCCGTTGCGGGAGCTCATGGCCAGGCCGCTGGCCTCGCGGCAGGTTTCCACGCCTACCAGTTCAATCGGATAGCACAGATCGCTGATCAGCTTATTGATGAGCATGAATTGCTGATAGTCCTTGAGCCCGAAGACAGCCTTGTCAGGCCTTGTCATATTGAACAGTTTGCTGACGATGGTAGTTACTCCATCAAAATGTCCAGGTCTACTGATGCCGCAATGGCGGGAGGAAAGGCCAGGGACATGAACCACAGTCTGGGCAGTAAGCCCTTCCGGGTAAATATCGGCCGTGCCGGGAGCAAACAGGTGATCACATCCGCTGACGCGCAACTTCTCGATATCACTGTCCATGGTTCTGGGGTAGGCATCGATATCCTCATGGCTGCCGAACTGCATGGGATTGACAAAAATGCTGACAATGACCGCATCACCCTGCCGGCGAGCTTCTTCCACCAGAGACAGATGTCCCGAATGAAGATTGCCCATGGTGGGAACGAGTACCCGGGTACTCTGCGGCAATTGGTTCAGGGCTTGTAGTAAGCCTTTGCTGTGATAATGAATTTGCATCAGCTGAAGCAGTGTTCGGGTCCCGGGAAGGTCTGATCCTTGACGGCAGCGACATAGGCTTTCAGGGCGCTGCGAATATCTCCGGTTTCGGCCAGGAAATTCTTGACGAAACGGGGTGTGATTGGAGAAATGCCAAGCAGGTCGTGCAGGACCATTATCTGGCCTGTGGTATCCGGCCCGGCTCCGATGCCGATGACTGGAATGTCGAGGCTGTCGGTAATGGTCCTGGCCAGCTCGCGGGGAACGCATTCCAGCAATAACATGCTGGCCCCGGAATCCTGCAGCATTCTGGCTTCGTTGATCATGGACTCTGCCTGTGCCGGGTCTCGTCCCTGGACATGATAACCACCGATTCTGTTGATCGATTGAGGGGTAAGCCCCATGTGAGCACAGACCGGAATGCCGCGCTCGGCCAGTAATCGGGTCGTGTTGCTGATCCAGGCTCCCCCTTCCAGTTTGACCATCTGGGCTCCGGCGCGCATCAGTGTGGCTGCGTTTTCCAGGGTCTGAACCTCCGAGGCATAGCTCATGAAAGGCATGTCACCAATCAGCAGGGCGTGTCGGCAACCGCGTCTGACACAGGCAATATGATAGACCATGTCGGCCATGGTGACCGGCAGCGTGCTGTCATGCCCCTGCAAAACCATGCCCAGTGAATCGCCAACCAGAATAACCTCAACCCCGGCCTCTTCCAGCAAACCACTGAAACAGGCATCATACGCGGTGAGGCAGGCAAACTTTTCACCACTGTGCTTCATCTTGATGAGCGTGCTCAGGGTAATATTCTTGGTTCGGGATTGTGAGCTCATGCGTTCCCCATTCAGAGTAAGCCAGGTTTTGGGTTGAAATAATTGGTTCCGCGTGGCTTTGACAAAATATGCTCCAGCAGTTGTCGGTAATCGCTCTCATTGCCAACCAGGTCGATCTCGGCACTGTTGACGATCAACAGGGGAGAGCGGTCATAGTAGTGAAAGAATTCGGTATAGGCCTGGTTCAGTCTGTCCAGATAGCTTCTTTCAATCAGTTGCTCTGCAGCAAGACCTCGTTTATGAATCCGATTCAGCAACACGGGTGTGGGCGCCTGCAAGTATATCACCAGATCAGGCGTGGGAGCGTCAATGGTCATATGCTGGTAAACCTGTTGGTACAGGGCAAATTCATCCTTGTCCAGATTCTGCCGGGCAAACAGCAAATCCTTGTCGATCAGGAAATCGGCGATCTGTACCGGTGCAAACAGATCGGACTGGCGGATATCCTGAATCTGCTGGCTGCGCTGGAACAAAAAGAAAAGCTGGGTAGCCAGGGCGTGTTGCCGGGGGTTGTGATAAAAACGCTCGAGAAAGGGATTTTCCTCGGGTTTCTCCAGCAGCATAGCGTAATTGAATGTCTCAGCCAGGCGTTTTGCCAGGCTGGTCTTGCCTACGCCAATGGGTCCTTCCACAGCAATGAAACGTGGTGCCGTGGCAGCCTCGGGTCTCAACTCCGCTGTCATTCCTTTTTTTCCTGACGTTTGCGACGACGTTTTCGTGGTTTGGCCGATGACCGTGTTCCCAATTCCTGCAGCATCTGTTGCTGCTGTTCCGGGTTTGCCAGCTGCAGGCGGGTCCACCAGCTGCCTGCCCCGTGCAGCTCCTCGCCGGCCTCCTCACGCAGTAACAGGAAATCATAGGCAGCCCGGAAACGTGGATGGGCCATACAGCTCTCGGCGCTGCGAGCATTTCTGGGTCGCAGCTTAAGCTGGAGTTCCCAGATTTCCCGCATTGCTGCGGTAAACCGTTTCGGAATAGCCGTATGGTTCAATTGGGCCATTATCACTTTGTTGGCGGCCTCTTGCAAAGCAGGTATGGTGGCCGGTTTATCACCGCTCAGTCTGGCCAGCTCGGCTTGAAGCGGGGGCCAGAGCAGGGCGGCATAGAGAAATGCCGGAGTGACCGACTTGCCTTCAGCCAGCCGTGTGTCAGTGTTTTCCAGGGCCAACTGCAACAGTCGGCTGGCAGGTGCAGCCGGGTCTCTGGTGTGTTCCAGTGTCTGTGGAAACAAATAGGAAGCAACCTTGTACTGACGCAGCAGAGCAAAGGTGCTGACTGCCTTGCCACCCACAAAAAGCTTGATGGTTTCATCAAACAGACGGGCGGGAGAAATCGATTCAAGCAGGTAAGCCAACTGGTCAATCTGAAGCCTGGTATTTTGCTCAATGTTGAAATCAAGTTTGGCGGAGAAGCGGATGGCCCGCAACAGGCGTACGGGATCTTCGCGAAAGCGGATGGCCGGATCCCCGATCATGCGGATCAAACCGTTTTCAAGATCTTCCAGGCCGGAAGTGAAATCAATGACAAGGAAACGGTTGGTGGTGTAGTACAGGGCATTGATGGTGAAATCGCGACGCAGGGCATCCTCGTTAATCGAGCCGTAAACATTGTCGCGCAGGATCATGCCGGAGTTGGAGTGTGCTGAATCCAGGCCTTTTATGCCGTGCCGGTCTCCGGCGGCATCATCAAATTCATTCTCGGCATTGTGATGGGCACGAAAGGTGGTCACTTCAATGATTTCACGCCCGAAGGTCAAGTGGACAATTTTGAAACGGCGACCAATGATACGGGCATTGCGAAACAGTTGCCGTACTTCTTCGGGGGTGGCGTTGGTGGAAATATCAAAATCCTTCGGTGTGCTTTTCAAGAGCAAATCCCGCACTCCGCCGCCGACCAGAAAAGCCTGGAAGCCTGCATCATTGAGACGGTAGAGCGCTTTCAACGCATTCGGGGATATCTGCTTGCGGGATATGCAATGCTCTTCTCGGGGAACGATTCTGGCTGTAGAAAGATCCAGCTCCTCAAGCCTCTCCGGGAGATTGCCTGGTATGGCCTCAGTTGCCGCTGCGGATTTTTTTGTTCTCTGTGAGCGGGGTACAGTGCTTGGGTTTGTCTCAGGCTCGCCGATATGGCTGGCTTCAACACCTCCAAAAAGTACTCGTTTGAGCTTTTTCAACATCTGAATCAAATTATCCGCATTATCCGCAGGTTCTCAATTTCGGCTGGAAACCGATCCATTGCCCATGCGCAACTGCAGACGATTGACCGACTTGGCATGACGTAGCAGATAATACACTGAAGAATGGGAAATTAGCAGGAGGAAATGCATTGGGGGGTTATTGAACCCCCCCGCAAGGAAGGTAAGTGTAGTTTTATTATTGTTATTCTTATATCAGGCACCAAGCTAAGCACCATAAGTCATTTGACAAGACAGTCATGCCAATCGGGTAAGAAAACCTTACCAAGAATTCGTAATTGACATGCTTTCTGTATTTTTTTTATTGCTGCACCAAACCAGGTAATGCAATTTTTATTGTTATGTCACGTTATTGTTATTATTTATTATTATTTTTCGTTGATAAGCATTGCACTAACCATGCCATATATTTAAATTCAAATAAAAACAATAAGATATAAAAAATATCGCGAAACAAAGGTGGCTGGATTATGTGCAGTGTTACTAAAAAGCCCTAAAAAAATGTGTAGATGGGTATCGGTAACAGATTCAGGCTTGTTTTTTCTTGCGCGGTAAACCGAAGCGCTGTCTTCTTTCCCAGAGACATTTGCGGCTTATTCCCAGTTTTCTGGCCAGTTGGGTCTCATTCATCTGGTCTTGATGTTCAAGTACGAATTTCTGGAAATAGTCCTCCAGTGACAGCTCATCTGCAGGGTCGTCGTTGTGGCTGCTGTTGCCCGCCTCCTGGCTGGTAATGCGTTGACTCAAGGGGCGTATACCCAGATGACCACCAGTATCTATGGCCAGCAGCTCAGCGCCGATTTCCTCGCTTTCGGCCAAAACCACGGCCCGCTCGATTGCATTTTCCAGTTCTCGTACATTGCCAGGCCAAGTATAAGAAGTGATGGCTTTGGTTGCTTCGTTGCTGAAATGCAGCATGGGGGATTTCAGGCGTTTGCAGGTGCGGTCCAGCAGGGCATCAGCCAGTTCCATAATGTCGTTGCCACGCTCTTTCAGTGGAGGAATAACCAGGGTCATGACATTGATACGATAATAAAGATCTTCACGAAAATCGCCATCGATAACCAATTGTTTGAGATCACGGTGTGTCGCCGCCACCAGGCGCACATCCACTTTCCTGGATTGTACCGAACCAACCTTGCGAATTTCATTTTCCTGCAACACCCGGAGTAAGCGTGCCTGGGCCTCAAGTGGCAGTTCGCCTATCTCATCCAGGAACAAGGTACTGCAATTGGCCGCTTCCACCAGCCCCGTGCGGGTTGCGGTGGCGCCGGTAAAGGCCCCTTTTTCGTGGCCAAACAATTCGGATTCGATCAGATTTTCCGGGATGGCCGCACAGTTGACAGAAATCATTTCTTCCTTGTTGCGGCTACTGAGCTTGTGGATTGCCTTGGCCACCAGTTCCTTGCCGGTACCTGATTCGCCGTTGATCAGTACCGTGGAGCTGGTTTGAGCCACTTTATGAATGCGGCGGAAAAGTTCCATCATCTGGGGGCAGCTGCCAATCATGCCGTGGATGGGGGGGGCACTATCCGGATAGTTTGGTTCGCGTGGTTTTCTGGCAGCACTTTCCTTGATGATTTTGGCAACGGTATCGAGCATTTCCTGGTGCTCAAAGGGCTTGGAAATATAGTCGACTGCACCCATTTTCATGGAATCGATGGCAGAGCGCAGGCTCGAGTAGCTGGTCATGATCAGTACAGGGGATGAGGTCATTTTGATCAGGTCGGTGCCGGGGGCGCCAGGCAGGCGCAGATCGCTGATGACGATGTCGAAAGAAGGGCCAGCATCAAGCTGTTCAACGGCTTCGTTGACCGATCCAGCCTCGCAGACCTCATACTCATGGCGCTCCAGCAAACGCCGCAGGGCGTTGCGGATCACCTGCTCATCTTCAACCACCAGAACTCGGTACTTCTCAGTCATTTGGTCACTCAATTTGGGGGTGTGCCTCATCATAACAGGGGAAACTTAAAATTACCCGTGTTCCCGGATTGCCAGTCTGTCGCCAGGGGCTGATTATATCAATATGTCCATTCATGTTTTCAACAATGCTGTAGACCAGGGACAGGCCCAGTCCGGTACCTTCTCCGGCCTGCTTGGTGGTAAAGAAAGGCTCGAAGACACGATCACGGATATCTGTCGGGATTCCAGTACCCTCGTCACTGACAGCTATCTCCACCGATGAGGCTATCCGCCGACATTCGATGCGAATGGTACTGTAGGCAGGGCTTGCATCCTGGGCATTGTTAATCAGATTGACCATGATTTGCAGCAGCTTCTGCGAGTCTCCCAGAATTTTCACCTCATCAAAACTGGTGACATTATAAAGAATTTCCTTGCGTTTTTTGTTGAGGGAGATCAGGGCAATGGCTTCATCCACGCATTCGCGGACATCGACGATTTCATTGACCTGATCAGAGCGGTTGCTGCCGCTGTGGGCAAAATTCACCAGCGACTGGACGATACGCGAGGTCCGGTCTGTCTGCTCGATGATCTGGTTGGCCATGGTCTTGAGTTCTGCATTCTGGGTTTCATCGCGGATATTTTGCGCCAGACAGGCGATTCCGGTGATCGGGTTGCCTATTTCGTGAGCGACACCAGCGGCCAGCCGACCTATTGAAGCCAGGCGCTCGCTATGCGTAAGCTCTTCTTCCAGCAGCTCGGTATCCGTCAGATCCTCGAGCAGAATGACGATCCCATCCTGCTGGATTTTCTGGGCAGCGGATTTTTCGATGACAGCCTTGTGCAGGCTGATGAAGCGCTTGCTGCCCAACACCTCGATGGCCTGTTTGTGTTGATGGGCTGTTTCGGCCAGGGTGAATTGATGTATCAGGCTGCTCCAGGGTTCACCAATCTCACTCAGTTGCGACCCGATGGCTTCGCTGGCAGGCGTGCCAGTCAGGGTTTCCATGGCCAGGTTCCACATCACAATCTGTTGCTGGGAGCCGAGTGAGCACACACCCAATGGCAATTCCAGCAAGACCTGACGGTGGTAGCGTCTGAGGTTATCCAGGTCGGCTGCCATTCCCGACAGGTTGCTGCGGTAGGCTTCAATCCGGCTTTCGATGACATCAATGTCCGTGGAGTTGTTTTCATTGTGGACAGTGAAGGGCAGGAAACGATCAATCAGGTCATGAGATATGGCCGGCCCGAGTAGCCCGGAAAGATTGGCCTCCAACCGCCCCCGCAGTAAACGCATGGCATGTGGCCGTTTCTCCTGCTGACTGATATTGAGATCTTCCAGCGCCTTGTGAACCTCCCTGGTTGCAGTATGCTCCCCAAGGGGTTTGGTCAACCGGGTGATAAAGTCCTGGGGAGTTTTGGCGGTCAGGCCAGAGCGATTGCGCCGCCGCAGGGTATCCAGCGAACAGATGTCGGCCGAAGCCTTCTCTTCTTCCGAACTGTGGGTCAGCAAGGAGACGATAACAAAGAGAATGATGTTGCTGACCAGTGACAGGGCGATGATTTCGCGACTGTTGAGATCGCCCAGAGTGAAAAAATTGGTACCCGTGGCCACCGGTAACATCAGGAACAGGAACCAGATCCCGACACCTACCGCCAGCCCTGCCAGAAACCCCTTTTTGTTGCCACGTGGCCAATACAGCAGGGCGATGACACTGGGCAGAAACTGCAGGCTGGCAATGAAGGCCACATTGCCTATGGCGCGCACACTGAGCTGATCTTCCGGAATGTAAAAAAACAGGAAAGCTGCCCAGATAAGTGCCGCAATCAGGAGACGGCGACGCCAGAGCAACCAGCGATAGATATTCTGTCCGGCTTCAGGCTGGTAAATGGGAAGAATCAGATGATTGAGACACATGGTGGAGAGTGCCAGTGTAGTGACAATGATCAAGCCGCTGGCCGCAGAGAGACCTCCCAGAAAACCAATCAGGGCAAACAGTCTTGACTCGAAGTCTATGCCCAGGGTCACGGGATAATATTCCATGGGCGCACCCGAACCGGATTTAAGGCCAGCCCAGAGGATCGGTAATATCGGTAGGCTGAATAATAGAAAGTATAAGGGCAACGCCCATCCAGCCAGATTCAGCGCCTTGGGATCATTGTTCTCATTGAAGGTCATGTAAAACATGTGTGGCATGGTCACCGCAGCAGTGAAGAACAACAGTGCGGTTATCTGGAATGCTCCGGGCGCCGCAGGTTGTTTGAGTTGTTGCAACAGTTGCGTTTCTTCCGTCAACCACTGGTTCATGGCAGACAGGCTGCCGAAGCCTTCATGAACGGCAAACCAGCCGACCAGCAACAGGGCAATCAGTTTGATCACGGATTCAAAGGCAATGGCCATGACCAGCCCTTCATGCTTCTCTCGACCGGAACCTTTGCCAGTGCCAAAAAGAATCGCAAAAAGGGTGATGACCAGACAGAAGGCAAGAGCAAGCCGGGTTTGTGAGGCTTCTCCGGTCAGGATGCCGAGAGTGCTGGATACCGCCTGAATCTGCAGGGACAACAACGGCGTGATGCCTATCAACATGACCAGGGTGGTTACTGTGCCAGCCCAGGGGCTGCGGTACCGAAAGGCAAGCAGGTCGGCCAATGAGCTGAGTTGATAACTCTTGGTGATGTTCAGGATTGGCCGCAGCATCAGTGGGTAGAGCAGAAAGGCCAGGGAGATGCCGATGAAGGGAGCCAGGTAACCGTATCCGTCGCGAAACGCATTGCTGGTTGCCGCATAGTAGGACCAGACGCTGGCAAAGACTCCCAGCGATAACACATAAACCAGAGGATGACGTACCAGTCGTTGCGGAATCCAGCCGCGCTCGGTGGCAAAGGCGATCAGGAACAACAGCACCAGGTAGCAGAAACCCAGAACAAAAAGTGTGCTCAGCTCAAAGGTCATCGGTGTGTTGTTCCCGGTATGACCAGGCCGCAGCAATGATGATCACCAGGCCGATGATAAAAGGGCGATACCAAGCTCCTGCCGGCTGTGACACCCAGTCCACACTCAACAGGAATAACAGGTATCCGCCAACCAGCAATAACAAGGTAGATGGGGGTATGTACACGCAGTCCTCCCGGTTCCAATCAAATCCGGATAGTAGCCAACTTGGGTACTCTCTGTATATCCCAGTTGCGTACAGCCCACTGTAGTTGTTGTTCAACAGTTTCCTGCTCACTCCCGGCCGGTGGCTTCTGACCAAGAAAGCAAAGGGCCTGGTTAAGTTGCCGGGGAGCCTGGGCCAGGTCAAGTACCTCGGCAAAGTGTTGTTTGCTGAGCTTTTGATTGAGAGCATTCGTGGCAATTGGAATATGCGCATAAACGGGGCATGGGGCTGACAGCAGCTGCTGCAGATAAATCTGGCGTGGTGTGGATTCAAGCAGGTCCGCACCACGCACGATGTGGTTGATTTCCTGATAATGATCGTCAATAACCACCGCCAGTTGGTAGGCAAACAATCCATCACGGCGGCGCACGATAAAGTCCCCACTGGACGCTGCCAGGTTTTGGCTGAATGGTCCCTGGATCAGATCAGTGAAACCGGGATTGGCTGTGCCGACGTACACCCGCATGGCATGGGGCCCCGGTTTGGGACAATGAAACCGGCAATGTCCGTCATAGATGCCGCCCAGAGCCCTGACCCGTTTGCGGGAGCAACTGCAGGGGTAAATCATTCCTGCAGCAGTGAGTTCATCCAGGACGCTTTGATAGGCCTCGAGACGCGTGCTCTGATACAGAACCGGACCATCCCAGTGCAGTCCAAATTTTTCCAGAGCCTGTAGTATGCTGCTGGCAGCGCCGGTCGGCTCGCGCTCGGGGTCGAGGTCTTCCATGCGCAGGAGCCAGAGGCCCCGGTGGTGTTTTGCATCAAGATAGGAAGCAAGTGCTGCCAGCAGTGAACCAAAATGCAGCTCACCAGTGGGCGAGGGGGCGAAACGACCTATATAGGGCGGATCAGGCTCCCCATTGTTTTTCTTTGATCTCATCGAGAGTTTTGCAATCGATACATTTACTGGCAGTTGGACGGGCTTCCAGTCGGCGAATACCAATCTCTATACCGCAGGAGTCGCAAAAACCATAATCATCCTGAACTATCTTTTCGATGGTTGCGTCGATTTTCCTGATCAGTTTGCGTTCACGATCCCGGGTTCTCAGCTCCAGGCTGAACTCCTCTTCCTGGGTGGCGCGGTCGGCCGGGTCGGGGTAGTTGGCTGCCTCATCCTGCATATGATGGACTGTGCGGTCGACTTCTTCCATCAACTGGTTGCGCCATTCACGAAGAATCTTCTTGAAGTGCTCCTTCTGGCCCTCATTCATGTACTCTTCACCCTTTTTCAGCTTGTAAGGGGTGAAGTTCTTCATAACCGGCGCGTTAACTAAAGATTGTTTGGTCGACATTGTTCGATGTGCCTCTTTCGCCCTGCGGCAGGGTCAGATCCTGACTGTCCGTAGAGATCCATACCGGATGGATCCGTGGTAAGTAAGAAAGGCCGGTACGCTACCAGATAATCACAATCTGCGCCATAAAAATGTACGCCGACCTTTATTAGCGCTTACTATAGACCAGCTTGATGACAAACACGACAGATTACAAATCAGAGCAGGATGAAGTGTCAATACTGAAAACGCGCAATATCCCGGCGGCGAGAACGGCCGGAATCAATCCTTTCCGGGTAATGACGGTGCTGGAGCGGGCGCAGGCACTGGCCCGTGAAGGGCACAGCATCATTCATCTGGAAGTGGGAGAGCCTGACTTTGAAACGCCAGAGCCGATAGTGGCGGCGGCTCAGCAGGCCTTGTCTGCAGGGCATACCCGCTATACGCCAGCGGCAGGCTTGCCGGCCTTGCGTCGGCGCCTGAGTCGTTTTTATCAGGAGCGTTATGCGGTGAATATCGATCCACAGCGGATTTTTATCACGCCCGGTGCCAGTGGAGCCCTGGTGCTGCTGTCTCAGTTGCTGATCAATCCGGGCGATGCGGTGCTCATACCCGACCCGGCCTATCCCTGCAATCGCAATTATGTCCACCTGGCCGGGGGTGAGGTACAGTTGTTGCCGGTGACCGCCGAAACCAATTATCAGCCCACCCCGGCATTGCTGGATCGAGCGATTCAGGCCAATAGCGTGGGACTGTGGCTGGCTTCCCCGGGCAATCCTACCGGTACCGTGCTGGACAAACCTGCCTTGCAGGGATTGAGTGACTGGGCGTTCAACCATGGTCAGCATCTGGTGGTGGATGAGATCTACCATGGCCTTGATTATCAGGGTGGTCTGCCCACGGCTTTGGCGGTGAATGATGATAATTTCGTCATCAACAGTTTTTCCAAATATTTTGGTATGACCGGTTGGCGTCTGGGTTGGCTGGTGGTTCCCGACAGCCTCAAGGAGCTGGCGGACATTCTGGCCCAGAACCTGTTCATTGCCGCATCTACGCCAGCCCAACATGCAGCCTTGCGCGCCTTTGATGCCGACGTCATAGACCTGCTGGAAACACGCCGTGCAGAGTTGCAGCGGCGGCGGGATTTCTTGTTGCCTGCCTTGCGTCAACTGGGTTTTATCATCCCGGTTGAAACCCAGGGAGCCTTTTACATCTATGCGGGTATAGATGGCCTGGCTGACGACAGTGAACTTTTCTGTCAGTCATTACTGGAACAACAGGGTGTGGCCATCACGCCAGGGACCGATTTTGGAGAGTATCGGGCTCGGCACTCAGTCCGGTTTGCCTTTACCACACACAGGGGGCAGCTAGAAGAGGCGGTGCGGCGGATGGCGATTTTCCTGGGTCGTTGAGTTGGACCCGGAAGTGATGAACGGTCAGTTATTCAGAGGCTGCTTAGATACGCCCCAGGCGAGCTATCATCTCTTCATCAACATGAATAAAGCCATTGCCTGCAACGACGGGAATCTTAAGCAGCCGTTTGCCTTTGCAGGGTCCCAGTATGCATTGGCCGGTTTCGATCAGAAACAGGGCGCCGTGAGTGGAGCATTGTATCAATGCTCCATCGCTGTCCAGGAACTGATCCTCCTGCCATTCCAGTGGGGTGCCAAGATGCGGGCAATAGTTGTAATAGACATAAATTGCCCCCTCTTTCTTGACGGCAAACAGATACTTGCCCGCCACTTCAAACCCTTTGGCGCGACCCTCTTCAATATCGTCGATGTGACACAGTGAAATCATGACTGTTATTCTCGCCTGCAGCTTACCGCTTGCGAGTACACGCCTCCAGGGCCTGTTCGAAATCCTGGATCAGATCTGTAATATCCTCGATGCCTACTGACAGGCGGATCATGCTGTCGCTGATGCCCATGGAGTGACGTCGCTGCGCACCCATTTCATGGAAGATGGTATGCGCCACCGGGATGGCCAGCGTACGGTTATCGCCCAGATTGCTTGAGGAGATCACATACTGCAGGGAATTGAGGAAATCAAAGCAATCGATGCTGTCATCCAGGTCAATGCTCATCAGAGCCCCGTAGTGGCGAAACAGTTTGCCGGCGCGTTCATGCTGCGGGTGGGAAGCCAGGCCCGGATAGTAGACGTGCCTGATCAGCGGATGCCGGGCACAGAATTGCGCCAGTTCAAGGGCGTTTTCACAGGCTCGATCCTGGCGCAGATTCAGGGTTTCAGAACCCACAGCCAGGTGATGGGCCGCTTCTGGTCCCAGGGTGGCGCCGAAATCACGCAAGCCTTTTTTCCGTATCTGGGTTGTGCCCCATAGTGCCGGATCACCCTTGCGGTAAATATCGATAATATTGGGGAAGTTCTGCCAGTCATACAGTCCGGTATCGGTGACGGTGCCGCCCAGGGCATTGCCATGCCCACCAATGAACTTGGTCAATGAATTCAGCACCAGGCTGGCGCCGACACTGCGTGGAGTAAACAGCCAGGGGCTGGTCATGGTGTTGTCGACAAAATAGATCAGACCATGATCACGGCAGAATTTGCCGGCACCTTCCAGGTCTGCAATCTGGGTTACCGGGTTGGCGATGGTTTCGACAAAGACCAGGCGGGTATTGTCCTGTTTCGCTGCCGCTATATTATTGACGTCGGTGGCATCGACAAAGCTGACTTCAACGCCAAAATTGCGAAAGGAGTTGAGCAGGCTGTTGGTGTTGCCAAACAGATAGGCGCTGGAAATGATGTGATCACCACTGCGCAACAAGGCAAACAGGCTTGAGCCAAGACCAGCCATGCCCGTGGCAAAGGCGATAGTTGTCAGCCCCTGCTCCATGGTGTTGATGCGTGCCTGCAGGGCATTGACAGTCGGGTTTTGCTGTCGGCCATAGTTGTAGCCGGATTTGCGCCCCTGGAAAACGGCAGCAAGGTCTCTGGCATCGGCATATTCAAACGCCACTGAAGGATGAATGGCCTTGTGGAGCACGCCATGCTCGGGCTTGTCCCTGCGGTCGGAGTGCAGGTTGCTGGTATTGAATGCGGGTTTTTTCATGCGAGTTATCTCAGGGGCCCCTATAAGTCTTTGCGGCTGTAGCGTTCGCTGAGCAGTTCAAAGAATTTATCGCGCAAGGCGATGATCTGTTGCTTCTGCTCGTTGAGTACCTCATCACTGGCATCGGAACGGGCATACTGCGATTTCTTGAAAGTGGCTATGCGATTGGTATAGTTACGCAGGGCCTTGCTCAATAGCTTTTCGTGCAGCAGCAGGAGGGTGGATTCGGCAGTGGCGAGCTGGTTGATCGCCTCCACCAATTGCAGGCTGATGGCGTCAAGTTCCTCGCGTCGCTGTCGCGGCCAGTTTTCCTTGAAACGAATGGCTTCCTGTACCAGGGTAAAGTAGCGCTGAAAACTCTGGTGAGCGATTCCAGCCTGATGGGCCAGCTCTTCCATCAGGGCCAATTTGCGGGCAGCCTGCTCCCTGGCTATTGCCGCCGCCGCACCTTCAGTGCGAAACAGGTAACTGGCCAGGCCGGTTATGGTAGCGCCAACCAGCAGGAACAGCATATGACTCGCAATGGACACCAGATCGATCACACTATCTCCCGTAACCCGGTTTGAATGAGGCGGCAGTATACCTGCTCGCCGGATTACTGAATACCCTGGGCATAACCCTGGGTATAAAAGGGCAGGCTGGAAATTTCATCTTCTATGGCTTGCAGGCGAGAGAGATAAGCAGGGCTGTTTCGGTCACTGAATTCGGTCATAAAATCCTGTTCGGAAATCCCCCGCATATCGCGGCTCACATCCGGCATATAATCAGCTTCCGAGCTTGCACGTCCCATCAGTTGCTGCACATGTTGTGCTGATGCTCTGTCACTCGTGGCCAGCGTACCGAACATCATGCCGGCCGCATTGGCTGTCATATCGCTGAAGCTGAAGCCTGAACGATAACGGGCGTCATAGACTTCCTTGCTGTTGGAGAGAATCTCGGCAATACCGGCTCCGGCCGAGGCGGCAATTGCGCTGGCGGAAACAAAGTGCTGGGCCAGGTCTGCGCGTCGGTGCAGCGTTACTGTCAAGGCGCGGGGCAGGGTCAGCCCGGGGGGCGGTTCAGTGATCAGTAAGTTCAGGTCGAGTGCATTGACATAAAGTGAAAGTGCCTGCAACAGGCTGCGGTTTTCTGCAATCGGATCAAAACTGTGTGCTGTGCGTTCGGCGGCGGTGGTGAACAGAGCGCTGATCAACTCATGTAGTGAAATGAGTTGGCTGTCGGTGGCTGCCGAGTGACTAAGGGCGCTGATTTGCTGGTAATAAAACAGGATTCTTGCCCGGTCTTGGGGTTCAATGAAATAAAACTGGGCCTGATCCCGCAATTGAAGAAGTTGTTGTGGTTGCCAGTCAAGGTGGATATTCAGCGTCTGTTCGCCAATCTCGATGGCCTGAATGTTTTGCTGGATGAAGGCCAGCTCGGGATAGTTTGTGCTCAGGGCCTCCAGTTCCTGCCAGACCAGTGCTTCCAGTTGTGTAACCAGAAAAGTTGGTAGTGCCAGATTACCCAGAGTAACTGCCTGCAGTCGCGGCATGCCTGAGTCCTGCCGAAGCACCAGCCGGGAATTCAGAAAAGCGGGAGATTCGGAGTCTGGCCAGGGTATGCTCAGGTCGATATCCAGCTGTCCGTCCGCAAGCTGAAATCTGCTGGCGACACCTTCCAGCCAGGGCAGGTTCTGCGCCGCAAAGTTGGCCAGCAGATTCAGCTCTGCCGTGTCAAACTGGAGCGTACTCCTGCTGGTGGCACCGGAGGAATTGAACTGGGCCGGGCTGTTGTCGACAATCACCTGCTCCAGTTGTCGTGTTTCCGCCATGCCGGGTGCCGGTGAACGTTCGACCAGGGGGGATATCTGGACAATCAGCACTGCCAGCAAGCCTGTTGCAGCAAAAACCACGAGTATGAGCAGCAAGAGCGCCCGCACTAGGCGCGGAAACAGCTTGTCGGGCAGGTGTCTGGTTGTCATCACTGGCCTGGTCAGGGTTATGCTCAGGATTGGGGCTTGTGCCCGGGAGTGCCGCTGAGTATACCTTGTCTGTTGCTGGAATTGACCCGCCCAGAGCGCGAAATTCACCGAATTCATGCTGGCAAAGCAAGTGCTATCCGGCTAAAGTGATAGCCGGAAAATTTCTGTGCAAAAATGGCAACAGGGTAAAAACAGAAAAGCCAAGTAATGAACATAGGTAAAGACCATGACGATATCAGTGATTGACAGGCCAGGAGCGGGTTCTGTGTCAGGATTGCGCCGTTTGTCAGGTGGGGTTTTGGTGCTTGCATTGAGTCTTGTCCTGGCTGCGTGCGCCAGTTCCAGGGAGAGCCAGCTTGCTGCCGAACAGGCGGCAGCCGAGGCGCAGCGTGTCGCCGAGGAGCAGTCGAGAATCGCGGAAATCGAAGCCGAGCGCAGACGCCAGGCCGAGCTGGCACAGGCGGAGGCAGAAAGAGAGGCTGAACGGGCGCGTGAGATTGCAGCCCGGGCCCAGGCTCAGATCGAGGCCGAAGCGGCAGAGCGGGCAAGAGTTGCGGCTGAGCAGCAGCGGCAACGAGCTCTGGCCGAGCAACGTCGACAACAGGAGGAACTGGTCGCAAGACAGGCCAGATTGCGGACACTGGAAGCGGAAATAACCCGCATCGAAGCTGATATCCAGGCAAGGGTCCAGGCCAATGCACGTCTTGCCGAAGCAGTCACAGCCGCAGAGGAGTTGTTACAGATGCTGAATACTGAACAAGCCAAGTATGAGCAGACGGACGCCAATGGTTTGCCAGTAGAGCCTCTGCAGAAAGCAGTGATTGCAGAGCTGGAAGCCCGCAAGAACAGCCTCAAGGCCGAGGCCGAACGCTTGCTGCCAAACTGAATCTGCTGCCTTTCCTGCGTGCAGATTATCCCTTGAGTGTGTCGCTTTGTTTGTTCATACCGGTATGGTACAGTTCGCCGGTTAATTAAAACCAACCCGATAAATAAAGCAACGAGGGGATAGCGCAAGATGCCAGGAATGACCATTACAATTTCGACGATACTTTCTCTGTTCGGTTTAGGAGTTGCCTACTTCTATTTGCGTCAGGTTATGAAGGTTCCAATAGACCTGGGGCTGGAGGGAGAACAAAGCCGTCGCCTCAAGTTCATTCATGGAGCCATTGCCACTGGCGCCATGGCCTTCCTTAAGCAGGAGTATAAATTCCTGGCCATCTTCATGGTCGTTTTTGCTCTGATTATCGCCATTCTCATCGACGATGCTCATACCATAGGTGTCAGGGAAGGAATCTACACGGCTGTGGCCTTTCTTTTTGGGGGGCTTATCTCCATTGTTTCCGGCTATATCGGAATGAAGATCGCTACCCAGGGTAATGCCAGAACCACGGTTTCTGCGCGCGACAATATCGGTGCTGCCTTCAATGTGGCGCTGCACTCGGGTGCGGTCATGGGTTTTGCCCTGGTCGGCCTGGCCACGCTGGGACTGGTCGTAGTCTATGTGGTAATGAAAGCCTGGGTTCCAGCGGACATACCCAATCATGTGCTGATGGAAATCATTGCCGGCTTCGGGCTGGGCGGCTCCACCATTGCGCTTTTCGCGCGTGTGGGTGGTGGTATTTTCACCAAGGCGGCAGACGTGGGTGCTGACCTGGTCGGCAAGGTGGAAAAAGGGATTCCGGAAGATGACCCACGCAATCCTGCGGTCATTGCCGATAACGTAGGTGATAATGTCGGTGATGTGGCCGGGATGGGTGCCGACCTGTTTGGTTCCTGTGCGGAAAGCACCTGTGCGGCCATGGTGATCAGCGCCGTGGTTTTTGCCGGCAACGTGGATGCCCTGCTTTATCCCATTCTGATCAGTGCGGTGGGTATCCCCATCAGCTTGCTGACATTGATGTTTGTCAAAGTGAGTGCGGAAGAGGACGTGGCACCGGCCCTGATGAAACTGCTGATCATCTCCAGTGTGTTGATGGCCGTAGTCATGTTTTTTGTAACCAGTCAATTCATTCCAGCTGAGTTTGTTCTGCGGGAAGTGGCCTACACCAGTATGGGTATTTATTGGTGTTTCCTGTCTGGCCTGGTGGCTGGGCTCACGGTCGGGCTGCTCACCGGCTACTATACCTCTGATAATTACGCGCCAGTGCAGGAAGTTGCCAAATCCTGCGAAACCGGTGCTGCCACCAATATCATTTATGGGCTGGCCCTGGGCTACAAGAGCACCGTATTGCCTTACCTGGCCATTGCCATCAGCATCTTTGTTTCCTGGCAGCTTGGTGGCATGTACGGTGTGGCGATAGCCTCTTTGGGTATGCTGGGTACCCTGGTAATAGCACTCACCATCGATGCCTATGGGCCAGTGGCAGATAATGCCGGTGGTATTGCCGAAATGGTGGGTCTGGACAAGGAAGTGCGTCGACGAACCGACATTCTTGATTCGGCTGGAAATACCACAGCGGCCATTGGCAAGGGCTTTGCCATCGGGGCCGCCATACTGACATCCCTGGCCTTGTTTGCCGCCTTTCTGACCAGTGCCGATGCCCTGATGAGGGAGGAAAGTGGTGGCAGCTATGATTTGCTCAGCTCGATCAATCTGCTGGATCCGGTAGTCTTCGTCAGCCTGTTCATGGGGGCGGTATTACCCTTCCTGTTTACTGCGATGACCATGAAGTCGGTGGGCAAGGCCGCCTTTGACATGATTGAGGAAGTGCGTCGGCAGTTCAATACCATTCCAGGCTTGATGGAAGGCAAGGCCGAACCGGATTATGCCGAGTGTGTTTCCATTTCGACCAAGGCGGCCCTGCGTGAAATGATTGCTCCTGGTGTGCTGATCATGGCCACGCCATTGCTGGTCGGGTTTCTGTTTGGTGTCCCCGCGGTGGCCGGTATTCTGGCAGGTTCCCTGGTAACCGGGGGGGTATTGGCCATTGCTTCTTCCAACAGTGGTGGGGCATGGGATAATGCCAAAAAATATATTGAAGCCGGCAATCTGGGCGGCAAGGGCTCGGAAGTGCACAAGGCAGCTGTGGTGGGTGATACAGTGGGCGATCCATTGAAAGATACATCAGGTCCTTCCCTGAATATCCTGATCAAGCTCTCGGCAATTCTCAGCCTGGTGTTTGCTCCCTTCTTTGTGCAATATGGAGGTGTGCTGATCGGCGGTTGAGTTGGCGGACCCTGTTTTGGTAAATGAAAAAGGGGCCTTGTAGCCCCTTTTTTCATGATTGGTTCTTGCAGGGCAAATCAGTTGTTCAGAGTCTGCCGCTCATAATGGTACATGACCCATTGCGATTCCTGAAAGGCCTGATTGTCTTCTGCCCAGACCACATAAACCGGTCTTATGCACTGGAATATGCGGAAAGAAGTGGTATCTTCTATAATCAGTCCGCGCACGGATGGATTCAGGGTGTAGTTCGATATTTCCACCAGTTTCCAGTCATCATTCTGGGTTTTACGGATACATTCGTTGCCAAACAAAAGATCGATATATGGCAATTGCTGCTCTGCCCAGCCGTTGGCGGGGATGCTCATATCAAGTTCCACCAAAATTTGAGTATTCGGGTCTTGTTCGTCGCGAAAAAGCAGGGATACCAGTTTGACGGTATCCTGGCCCAGATTCTGGGCAACCACACGTAATCCGGCGTTGCTGTTTTCGGTCCAGGCTGAAGAATAGATGGCATACTTTACTGGTGATTCATTGTCACCAGGGATATCCTGAAGCAGTTCGTTTTCCTGTGCAAAGGTGCCGGCACTTACAGCAAGCATCCCGACAAAAAAAGACAAGGGTTTAAGCATGGTATCAATCCAATCCTGGTGCAATTACATGGCTGAATTATGTGCTGATTGAAGTTTTTTGCAAGTCTGGGGGATAATGAATCCGGATTGTCACAATTTGTTGAATTCAGTGTAATTGTCATTTTCCCGAGATGAGGTTGCAGTATTTTGGAAAAGCTCGCCAACGTAAAACATGTGGTTTGCATCGCCTCTGGCAAGGGCGGGGTGGGCAAGTCCACCACAGCGATCAATCTGGCAATTGCCCTGCAGCAGAAAGGTCTGCGGGTTGGCTTGCTGGATGCTGATATCTATGGCCCGAGTCAGCCGATGATGCTGGGAGTCAAGGCTGGTACTCGTCCCCGCGTGATCGACGGGAAATACATGGAGCCCGTGCGTGCCCACGGTATTGAGTCCAATTCCATGGGGTTTCTGGTCGAAGGCAGTACAGCCATGGTCTGGCGGGCACCAATGATTGTTGGTGCATTCAATCAGATGCTCAGAGATACCCTGTGGTCAGGGCTGGATTATCTGATCGTGGACATGCCGCCAGGTACCGGTGATATCCAGTTGAGCCTGGCCCAGTCGGTAGCTCTGACTGGGGCGATCATTGTCACCACGCCACAGGATGTGGCGCTGCTGGATGCGCGCAAGGGCATTGAGATGTTCAAGAAGGTCAATGTTCCTTTGCTGGGTGTGGTCGAAAACATGGGGGTTCATATCTGCTCTCGCTGTGGTCATGCCGAAGCCATCTTTGGCAAAGGGGGGGGAGAACTGCTGGCGCAGGATTATGGGGTGGAAGTGATTGGCTTCCTGCCCCTGGATTTAAGTATCAGGGAGCAGGCTGATAATGGTGTGCCTATCGTGGCAGCGCAACCTGATGGCCCATTGGCCAAAGCTTACCAGGAGCTGGCTGAAAAAATGCTGATGCAGGTTGCCTCCCTTTCGGGGCGCGACACCAGCAGCCCTCAGATCAGCATCACGGATGACTGACAGGCAAGTAAAGGCTCACTGAAAGTGTAACATTTTCACCGATCGCAGGTCTGTAACTGATTGATTACGGGTATATTAACCAGTAGCAGGCAGGAACAGATAAAAAAATATGTCAACTACTTTGGATAAGATTTTTATGGTGGACAGTCTGGTAGATAGCCCCGTGAAGACAGGTCGTCTTCGTCGGACGAGTGTGATTGTAGGTGGCCTGGGCGTTGGTGGTACTGCGCCGGTCCGGGTTCAGTCCATGACCAGTACCGATACAGCCGATATAGAAGCCAGTGTGCAACAGACAGTGGAACTGGTTGAAGCCGGATCGGAAATGGTGCGCCTGCCTGTCAACAACGAGGATGCTGCCCGGGCCGTCCCACATATTCGTGACAGCTTGCTGGCCAGAGGGATTGATGTGCCCTTGATTGGTGATTTTCATTATAACGGACATAAACTGCTCAGCCGTCATCCCGCCTGTGCTGAAGCCCTGGCAAAGTACCGCATAAACCCTGGGAATGTGGGTACGGGAAAGCGCAAGGAAAGCCAGTTTGCAACCATGATTGAACAGGCCTGCCGTTACCAGAAACCAATTCGTATTGGCGTCAACTGGGGCAGTCTCGATCAGGAATTATTGGCCCGCAAGCTGGATGAAAATGCAGCTCTGCGACAACCCTTGCCTCTGGCTGATGTGCAGCATGAAACCCTGGTGCTTTCGGCTTTGCAGAGTGCCAGGGCGGCAGAGTCGCTGGGGCTGCCGCATAACCAGATTATTCTGTCCTGCAAGACCAGCTCGGTGCAATCCCTGGTGAAGGTATATCGTCAGCTGGCTGCGCGCTGTGACTATCCACTGCATCTGGGGCTAACTGAAGCGGGCATGGGTTCCAAAGGCATAGTTGCCTCCACGGCGGGTCTGGCCCTGCTGCTTCAGGAAGGGATAGGTGACACGATTCGTGTTTCACTTACCCCGGAGCCAGGTGCAAGCAGAACCAGAGAAGTGATCGTGGCCCAGGAGATACTGCAATGCATGGAGTTGAGGTCCTTTACTCCTCTGGTAATCGCCTGTCCCGGTTGCGGGCGCACCAGCAGCAGCTACTTTCGTGAGCTGGCGGAAAATATCCAGACTTATCTACGCCGCCAGATGCCAGAGTGGCGTGAGCAGTATGTGGGCGTTGAGGAAATGAAAGTGGCCGTCATGGGCTGTGTGGTCAATGGCCCGGGAGAGAGCAAACAAGCCAATATCGGCATCAGTCTGCCCGGTAGCGGCGAGGCGCCAGTGGCTCCAGTGTTCATCGATGGGGAGAGAAATGTCACTCTCAAGGGAGAGAGTCTGGCGGAAGATTTTCAGAAAATTATTGAACGCTATATAGAACACAAGTACAAAAGGCTGGAAAAGCAGGATGTGTCGGTTGCTGAACTATGACAAGTTTTGATCTTGCCGGTAATGATTCGGATCAAGCTACGGTCAATCAGTGCAGGGGAAAATTGTTTTTTTCTGGTTGATTAAATAGGGGGCCATATGGAACTTTTTTTGGCACAGCCGCGTGGATTTTGCGCAGGCGTGGTGCGGGCTGTCGACATTGTCGAACTGGCTCTGCAAGTCTACAAACCGCCTATTTATGTCTTCCATGAAATTGTCCACAATCATCATGTGGTGACAGATCTGGAGCGGAAGGGTGCAGTCTTTATCGACCAGCTCGGCGAGGTTCCCTCTGGGGCCGTCACTATCTTCAGTGCACATGGTGTTCCTGATCAGGTTGTCGCCGAGGCCAGGAAACGACAATTGAATATAATTGATGCAACCTGCCCTCTGGTAACCAAGGTTCATCTCCAGGGGCAACGCTACAGTCAGCGTGGATATGCTGTAGTGATTGTGGGGCATATGGATCATCAGGAAGTCATCGGGACGAAAGGCTCTATCGATGGTGAGGTTTATGTGTTGTCGACTCCGGAGGAGGTTGCGGGACTGAACCCGAGTAATCCAGAGAAGGTTGCCTATGTTACCCAGACCACTCTGAGTCTGGATGACACCCGGGATGTGATCAGGGCGCTCAAGGCACGTTTCCCCAATATCGTGGGGCCCGGCCTGGATGATATCTGCTATGCTACACAGAACAGGCAGAATGCTGTGCGCGACCTGGCACAACAGGTGGATCTGGTTTTGGTAGTGGGATCGAGCAACAGCTCCAATACCAATCGGCTGCGTGATGTCGCACAACAGAGTGGTGTTGCAGCCTATCTGATCCAGGATGAGACCGGAATCGACCTGCAATGGTTGGTTGACAAGCCCAGGATAGGTATCACTGCAGGGGCTTCTGCGCCCGAGCGCCTGGTGCAAGGGGTGATCAGAAAACTGCAGGAACTGGGGGGAGGGGAGGTTCAGTTGATGGATGGCATCGATGAGTCAACGGTATTCAGGTTGCCGAGACAGTTGCTGGAGGCCAGTCTGATTGCCACCTCGCAACAATCGGCCATTGAACAATGCAATTAAAACAGGAATTTTAGGGGGTCGCGGATGGGAGTTTCACTAAGACAACAGGCACGCATAGGCGCCTATCTGATCAAGCAGAAGTTGCTGGGCGTCAAGCGCTACCCGGTGGTATTGATGCTTGAGCCGTTGTTTCGCTGCAATCTTGCCTGTGCCGGCTGCGGCAAGATTGATTACCCCGAGCACATACTGGATAAGCGCCTAAGTGTCCAGGAATGCCTGGATGCGGTGGATGAGTGCGGGGCACCCGTGGTTTCCATTCCCGGTGGTGAGCCCTTGATTCATCGGGATATGCCGGAAATCGTCAAAGGGATAGTCCAGCGCAAGAAATTTGTGTACCTGTGCACCAACGGTTTGCTGTTGAGCAAACATCTGCACCGTTATCAACCGTCACCTTATCTTGCCTTCTCCATCCATCTGGATGGACTGAAGGATAAGCATGATGCATCCGTTTGCAGGGATGGTGTCTTTGATCGTGTGGTTGAAGTTATCAAGGAGGCCTTGGGAAAAGGTTTCAGAATCACCATAAACTGTACTTTGTTCCAGAATGAAAAACCTGAAGAAATTGCCGAGTTTCTGGATTTTTGCAAGACTCTGGGTGTCGAAGGTGTAACCATATCCCCTGGCTATAGTTATCAACATGCTCCGCAACAGGAAATATTTCTAAAGCGCAAGAGCAGCAAGGAGATATTCAGGAAAGTCTTTGCGCTGGGCAAGGGGCGCAAATGGCCTCTGAACCAGTCTGGGTTGTTCCTGGATTTTCTGGCTGGCAATCAGGACTATCGCTGCACCCCCTGGGGTAACCCTACCCGCAATGTCTTTGGCTGGCAAAAACCTTGTTATTTGCTGGTGGATGAAGGCTATGCAGACAGCTTTCAATCCCTGATGGAAGAGACTGACTGGGATCACTACGGTACGGGTAAAAATCCCAAATGTGCCGATTGCATGGTGCACTGTGGCTATGAACCCTCAGCAATTGAAGATACCCTGCGTCGTCCCTGGAAGGCGCTCCAGGTAGCTTTGTTTGGCCCCAGAACCGAGGGTCCCATGGCGCCAGACATCCCCATTGAGTACATCCAGACTTATAATGTGACCGACGTTACTGAGAAAGCAAAAAATAAAGAAAAAGTGGATACGATACACATCCAGACCCCGGATGAAGAAAACAAAAAAGCTGGCGCCATGAGGCACACTTCCTGACATTGCCACTATTGGTCTTGTCAGGCTGCTGGCTTATAGGGATCAGACATGCGCTATTTTGAACAACAGGACAGCAAGGCATTCAGTGATATTGGTTATCAGAACTACATATTGCAGGGTGTTTCTCGAACCTTTGCGTTAACCATCCCGTTGCTGCCGCTGCAATTGCGTGAAGCCGTAGGCAACGCCTATCTGTTGTGTCGAATCGCCGATACCATAGAAGATGACCCGGGCATGCCGGTAGAGCAGAAGCGATACCTGTCTGAACGGCTGCTGAATGTCATTGCTGGGAGTGAGAGCGCGCAAGATTTTGCCTTGAACTTACGGGCCGCCCTGTCAACAAAGACGCCGGTGGCCGAGCTTGATCTGGTAGATCATACCGACAGAGTGGTTCGCCTGACCCATAGTTTTTCAGCAAACCAGCGCGCCGCCATCAGTCGTTGTGTCGCCATCATGGCCAAGGGCATGGTGTATTATCAGGAGAACCCGCCAGATAAAGGTCTGAAAAACATGCGGGATCTGGATGATTACTGCTACTACGTGGCGGGAGTGGTTGGTGAGCTGCTCACTCAATTATTCTGTGATTACCTGCAAGGCCAGGGTGAACCCACTGCAGAGCTGGAAACGGTGATGATGCCCCTGGCAATATCTTTTGGACAGGGATTGCAGATGACCAATATTCTCAAGGATATCTGGGATGACAGTGGCCGTGATGTCTGCTGGTTGCCACGCAGTGTCTTCGATCCCTATGGAGTGGATTTGAGTGACCTGGTCGCCGCGCGTCAGTTGCCTGGTTTTACCGAAGGAATCAAGGAGCTGATCGGTATAACCCACGCACATTTGCGCAATGCAGTAGAGTACAGCCTGCTGATTCCCGCACGTGAGGTTGGTATCCGTCGCTTCTGTCTATTGTGTACTTCATTGGCCGTACTTTCACTGCGCAAACTTCACAGTCAGCCTGCGCTCTCGGCTGGTAAACAGGTCAAGGTTTCCAAAACCACGCTCTACAGCGCCATACGTGTGTGCAATACGTTTGCCGGTAGCGATGTAATGGTGCGCTTGCTGTTCAGGCTGAGTACTCTGGGTTTGCCTGCCGGAGAAATACATGCTTCGTCGCCGGCCAGCAGCATTGACCTGCAAGGAAAGCCCTGGTGGTAGACAGCGCGGACGGGGACCATCACAACAGAGGCTCTTGCAACAGAGAGCCTCATAGCCAGGGCTGCAAGCAGGGTATGCGCCTTGGTATCGTCTGCGCCATGCATCAGGAAGCCGCGGCTCTGGGTATCAAGGCAATCCCCATGCAATTGATGGAACTGCCCGGTGTCGGGCTGATGTTGTTGGGCGGCATGGGCCATGAACGGGCACGAGCGGCTGCGGCGCTGCTGGCTGATGCCCGTGTCGATGCCCTGCTGAGCTGGGGCATGGCTGGGGCTCTGGCCCCAGACCTGGTATCCGGGCAGATACTCTGCCCGCGCCGGGTTCTGACTGACGATGGGCAATCTTATCCGGTGGATCCTGTCTTGCATGCAGACTGCCTCGACAAGGTATGTCCTGATGCGCTCAGTGGTGATTTGTTCTGTTCGGAAGCGCCTGTGTTGACTGTCGCAGCGAAGCAGGAGTTGTATTGTCATCATGCTGCCATAGCAGTGGATATGGAAAGCGCGGCCATTGCTGCCGTGGCATTGGAGCGCGGCCTGCCTTTTGTGGTGTTGCGCTGTGTGCTGGACTCATCACAGACCGCCTTGCCAAGCCTTTGCATCTCGGCGGTGGATGCTTATGGACAGGTTCAAACCTGGTCACTATTGCGGTCTCTGCTGAGCCGGCCGACTGAAAGTTTCCTGCTGCCCGCACTGGCTCGTCAGTCCAGGCTGGCCAGACAGCGGTTGACGAGCATGGCTGCTTATCTGCCAACCCTGGCACTGAGAACAGGAGAACCAGCATGAAGGCATTGATAACCGGCGCTACCGGTTTTGTCGGGTCAGCGGTGGTTCGCAAACTGCTGGAACATGGCCAGATACAGGTTCGTGCCCTGGTTCGCCCAAACAGTGACCGGCAGAATCTGGCTGCGCTGGATGTGGAGTTGAGCGAAGGCGATTTGTGTGATCGGGAATCTCTGGTCAGGGCCCTGCAGGGTTGCCAGTTGCTGTTTCATGTCGCTGCCGATTACCGGCTTTGGGTGCCTGATTCTGCGTCCATGTACCGAACCAATGTCGAGGCGACACGTACCCTGATGCAGGTGGCTCTGGATCAGGACGTGGAACGCATTGTCTATACCAGCAGCGTCGCTGCGCTGGGCTATCATCGTGACGGCACCCCGGCGGATGAGGAAACACCCTCTGTGCTGGAGGATATGATAGGGCATTATAAACGCTCCAAGTTCCTGGCCGAGCAGGAAGTGATGACACTGGTGCGGGAGCAGGGATTGCCGGCGGTGATCGTGAACCCCTCGACTCCGATAGGACCAGGAGATATCAAACCCACGCCCACAGGCAAGATGATTCGGGATGCGGCGGCTGGACGCATTCCTGCCTTCGTGGAAACCGGCATGAATTTTGTTCATGTCGATGACGTAGCCAGTGGTCACCTGCTGGCCTGGCAAAAAGGAGAAATCGGTCAGCGTTATATTCTTGGGGGTGAGGATTTGAGTCTAAAGCAGGCACTGGGCCTGATTGCCCAGGAAGCGGGGCGCTCTCCTCCCCGCATTAGAATTCCTTTGGCTCTGGCCATGGGCATTGCCGTGGGCAGTGAGGCGCTTGCCCGCCTTTTCCCTGCCATGGAACCGCTGGCCACCGTGGAAGAAGTGAAGATGGCACGCAAGCATATGTATTTTTCATCCGCGAAGGCAGAACGATGTCTTGGCTATGCCCACCGCCCTGCCCAGGACGCGATTGTCGACGCAGTACGCTGGTTCAAGCAGCAGGCAGCAAGCCGGGGACGTAATCATTGACGCATGCGGGGGCACGTTAGGGTTGAAGGTCGGGCAGGGTATCCAGGAATTGCTTGATTTCCAGGCTGGTCCGGTCGCAGGACGAGACCGCATCCACCAGCTCAAGCTGTTGGGCGCGGTTGATGTCCCTGTTGTCCTGCCGGGCCATGGCGACTGTGTTCAACGCCTGGCAATGCTCCAGCAACTCGATATCCAGTGCTTCCAGGCGTTGCTGAAGCGCCGTTGGGGATTCTCTGGAATAACTGGCCTCCAGGGCTTCCAGAAGGGCTATAGCAGTTGCGTTCTGGCGGCGAAATACGTTTTCGACATAGTCCTGGAACTCAGCGCTCGAGGCGCGCAAGGTACGTCCGTCGGTGGTCTGTACCAGCGGTACGCAGGCTGCCAGCAGCAGGCAGGCAAGACAGCATGAAAGTTGGCCGTGAGTCATGGGCGCAATATCTCTGGATGCAAAGGCGTAAATGCGTATGATAACCTACTGCAAATCAGCTGGTTAAGAGATTCCTAAAGTCTTTTTGAAGGTGTAGAACACAATGGTCGCAGTCACACGGACAACCGCAATGGATGGGTTGGAACAGGCGCTCGATTCAGGCTTGCATTGGCTTGCCGAGCAGCAGAATCCCGAGGGTTTTTGGCGGGGAATTCTGGAATCCAACTGTTGTATGGAAGCTGAATGGTTGATGGCTTTTCATATCCTGGATATCGATTTTCCCCATCAGCAGGCTCTGGCCCGAGGCATTCTGTCGAAACAGCGTACCGACGGAGCCTGGGAAACCTTTTATGATGCCCCCAGTGGTGACATCAATACCACTGTGGAGGCCTATGTGGCCCTGCGCATCAGTGGCCAGTCGCCGGATGCGGAGCCCATGCGCAAGGCCAGAGCCTGGATTCTTGATCATGGCGGTTTAAGCGGTATTCGGGTGTTTACCCGGTATTGGCTGGCCTTGCTGGGGGAATGGCCCTGGACCAGGACTCCCAACCTGGCTCCGGAAATCATTCGTATGCCTCTCTGGATGCCATTCAATATCTATCGCTTCTCCTCCTGGGCACGGGCTACCCTGATGCCATTGGCCGTGCTCTCGGCAAAACGTTACACCCGGCCACTGCCGGTGGATCAGCGTCTGGATGAACTCTTTCCGGAAGGCCGTGATCGACTCAATTACGAACTGCCACGACGTGGTGGTCTCTGGTCATGGGACACTTTTTTCCGACAATTGGACCGGGTTCTGCACGGTGTACAGACACTGTTTGGTGGTTTTCCCGGCCGCCAGGCAGCACTAAGCCAGTGCCTGGAATGGATTGTCCGTCACCAGGACAGTGATGGCGCCTGGGGTGGTATTCAACCTCCCTGGATATACAGCCTGATGGCCTTGCGCGCCAGCGGTTATGCTGCGGACCATCCCGTGATGCAGAAAAGTCTGGCAGCCCTGCAACAACATTGGTCCTACTGGCGTGACGACAAACTGTTTATCCAGGCCAGCGAATCCCCGGTCTGGGATACCTTGCTCTCTCTGCTGGCCATGCAGGAAGCTGCTTGTTCCCTGGATGATTCAGAACCCATGAATCGTGCTCTGGATTGGCTGCTGGCACATGAATGCCGCGAGCGTGGTGATTGGAGCCACTTCACCCCCCAGGCTCAACCAGGTGGTTGGGCTTTTGAGCGAGCCAACCATCACTACCCTGATATCGACGATACTGCCGTGGCCATTCTGGTCCTGGCGGGCATGAAGACCAGCCGACGGGCGACCGAGGTGGCCGGACCCCTGCAGCGGGCCATCGACTGGGTGCTTGCCATGCAGTCAGACAATGGTGGCTGGGCTGCTTTCGACCGCAATAACCATACCCAGATAATCACCAAAATCCCTTTTTGTGATTTCGGGGAAGTGCTTGATCCACCCAGTGCCGATGTCACCGCCCATGTACTGGAGGCCCTGATTGCTGCTGGTATGCCGGCCGACCATCCGGCGCTCACCCGTGCCCTGCATTATCTGTGGAATGAGCAGGAGACCAATGGCTCCTGGTTCGGACGCTGGGGTGTCAACTATATCTATGGTCTTGGTGCTGTGCTGCCTGCGTTGAAGGCTGCGGGGGAAGATATGCGTCAAGCCCGGATTGGCCGGGCGGTGGACTGGCTGCTGGCACATCAGAATGCCGATGGCGGCTGGGGAGAGCAGTGCTCGTCCTATATGGATCTGTCTCTGGCAGGTTGCGGAGTGAGTACGGCGTCGCAGACAGCCTGGGCGATGATGGCTTTGCTGGCAAGCGATGATCCACGTGCCCGCGATGCCCTGCACTGTGGCAGCGAATTTCTGCAGCAAACGCAACGGGAAGGGACATGGGAAGAACCGTATTACACCGGTACCGGATTTCCAGGGTATGGCTTTGGCGAAAGGCTGGAATCTCCAGAGGATAATCTGGCTGAGCGGTTCATGCAGGGGCCGGAACTGGCTCGCGCCTTCATGATCAATTACAATCTCTACCGGCACTATTTTCCGCTGATTGCGCTGGCCCGGATGAGCAGACTCAGGGAGAATTCACCCTGATGCCAGAGCCTCAATCTGCTCTTCCATGAATTTCAGCAGGGCGGAAAATCCCTCCGCATTCATTATTCGGGTGTATTCGGAACGGCGTATGGCTTGTTCGCTGATGCCATCGGCAGTTATCCCGATGATGCGCCATCTAGCGTTGGAATCCTGCTGCAGGGTGTAGGCGAATTCGATAGTGCGCTCGGTCGTGACCAATTCTGCCACCACGCGGACACGCTGTTCATTGAGCGTGGTTTTTTCGATGCGTCGGAAACTATTGGTTTCCAGTGCCTTGAAGCGGCTGGCATAGTCAAGAATGCTGAGACGCTCAAACCGCTGCAGAAACAGGTTTTGATCTTCCTGGCTCAAATTTCTCCAGTAACGCCGCAGCATCACTTCACCGATATAGGGTAGATCATAAGTGTTGCGAATTACCGGTTCGAGCTGGGTGTAGCGTTGTTCGATGCTGGTGTTTTCGTTGTCCCCCAGGGCTTCGAGTCCGTAATGCAGGTAGTCCACTACCGCTTCGGGTGCTGCTTCGGCCGCCAGGGGTGTAGCAGATGAGGCGAGGCCACTGTTGTACACTGCCAGCAACAGCATTCCGATCAAGTACTTTGCCATGGTTTCGAACCCTCATCATGACTGGAGAAATCGCTCGGCATAATGTGTTTTCAGATATTCCCATTCCTGACTGAACCAGGGAGTGACCTCTGCTGGATCATGACTGACCAGGGCATCAATCTCATCCGGACTGAAATAGCCGAGTTCTGCAATCTCGGTTGGATTCATGTGCGGGGGATGCTCAAGCAGCCCCAGATAGACCCAGCACAGCTCCCATTCCGCCCCCAGGTCCAGATAATGGGCCTGGTATTCAAATTTGTACAGATATTCAACAGGACACTGAATTCCGAGTTCTTCTTGCAGGCGTCTGCGGGTGGCCTCGGCCATGGATTCTCCCAGGCGCGGGTGGCTGCAGCAACTGTTGGACCAGAACAACGGCCAAAGCTGTTTGTCAGCACCGCGCTTCTGCAACAGCAAGCGTCCGTGTGAATCAATCAGGTGGATGGAAAAGGCCCGGTGTCGCGTCCCACTCCCTCTATGGCAATCGGCCTTGCTCATATGACCGATTTCCAGATCGGTGCTGTCAACCAGAATGAGATGTTCGGATGGGTCTGAAACGATTATGGGCTGGGTCATGGCTATCTCTTCAGTCTGTCAAATCTCGCCGGGAAGACGAATATTTTCTACAATATCCTGCACCTCCTGGGGAGGCGGGGTAGTGAAATGGCATACTGCAAGGGCAACCACCGTATTGAGCAGGGTTCCCATAGTACCAATACCTTCCGGGGAAATGCCAAACCACCACTGGGCCGCAGTGCTTGTTTCAGGGCTGATGAATTTGAAATAAATGATATAGCTCAGTGTGAACAGAAAACCGACGAGCATTCCTGCGACAGCCCCCTCACGATTCATTCTCTTGTAGAAAATGCCAAGCACGATGGCCGGGAAAAAGGAGGCGGCAGCAAGCCCGAAGGCAAAAGCCACGACCTCGGCGACAAAACCCGGAGGATTGATACCGAAATAACCGGCAATCAGAATGGCAATAAAGATTGCCAGTCTGGCGTAGAGTAACTCCTGTTTCTCGGTGATGCCTGGCAACAGGCTGCGTTTCAGCAAATCGTGTGAAATGGCTGTCGAGATCACCAGCAGCAGACCGGCAGCGGTGGAAAGAGCCGCTGCCAATGCCCCGGCGGCAACCAGCGCGATCACCCAGTTGGGCAGGCCTGCTATCTCTGGATTGGCCAGAACCATGATATCTCTGTTGACGCTCAATTCATTGAGCTCCTGGTCGCCACTGTAAAGAATGCGGCCATCGTTGTTCTTGTCATCAAAAACAACAAGGCTGGTTTTTTCCCAGGTGCTGAACCAGGATGGCATATTGCTGTATTCGGCATTATTCACGGTATTGAGCAGATTCGTTTTTGCAAAGGCAGCCACTGCTGGTGCGGTGGTATACAAAATGGCGATGAAGACCAGGGCAAAGCCTGCTGATTTGCGCGCATCACGAACACTGGGCACGGTGAAAAAGCGGATGATGACATGGGGCAGGCCGGCTGTGCCGAACATAAGTGCCGCAGTGATAAAAAACACATCCTGGGTGCTGCGCAGTCCTTCCGTATAGGCTGGAAAACCAAGTTCCATACTCAGACCGTCCAGCCGGTCAAGCAGGTAGCCGCCTCCGTATTCAGGCAACAATTGAGAGCCAAAGCCAAGTTGAGGCACTGGATTTCCCGTCATCATCAGGGAAATGAAAATAGCTGGAACCATGTAGGCAAAAATCAGGACGCAATATTGAGCCACCTGGGTATAGGTAATCCCTTTCATGCCACCGAGTACCGCATAAAAGAACACAATGGTCATGCCAATCAGGACCCCGGTAGTGATATCAACTTCCAGAAATCTGGAAAAGACTATACCTGCCCCTTGCATCTGCCCAGCGACATATACAAAAGAAACGGTAATGGCGCAGAAAATTGCCACCATCCGGGCACTTCGTGAGTAATAACGGTCACCGATAAAGTCAGGCACAGTGAATTTACCGAATTTGCGCAAATAAGGAGCCAGCAGAAGTGCCAGCAGAACATAGCCTCCGGTCCAGCCCATCAGATAAAAAGTGCCATCGCGGCCCATAAAGGAAATCAGGCCGGCCATGGAGATGAAAGAGGCTGCTGACATCCAGTCTGCTGCGGTGGCCATGCCGTTGGCCAGGGGATGAACACCACCACCTGCCACATAGAAATCATTGGTCGAGGCAGCTCTTGACCAGATGGCGATACCGATATAAAGCCCAAAGGACAGCACAATGAAAAGATAGGTCCAGAGTTGAACACTCATCCCTGTACTCCTTCGTTATCCTGGTTGGATTGTTGCTCTTGTTGCTCTCGCTGCGCTTGTTGCTCCCGGTCATGCTCAAGATTGTAGCTGGCATCCAGCTTGTCCATGGCCCGGATGTACACCAGAATCAGAATAACAAAGACATAGATGGACCCTTGTTGAGCTACCCAGAAGCCCAGCTTGAACCCGGTAAAGTGTATCTGGTCAAGGGTATCGACAATCAGTATGCCGCAGAAAAAAGAGATGAAAAACCAGACGGCCAGCAAAGACACAACCAGTCTTATATTGGCTCGCCAGTAGTTGTGGGCATTGTGTTTGCTCATGGACTACCCTCAGGGGTTCAGTTGTTGTTTTTATCTTGAATCGGGTCCGATGTTACCACTAATCCTGTTCAGGATCACAAGCCCTGCTGCAGGGTTTGGAGCAGAGTCAGGCCCTGATAGCCACCAAATATGTAGAGGGCACAGATTGCGCCTTCACCTATTGAAATGCCGAGCAGCGTTTTCCATATGCTGAGGCGGAGGATACTGCAGACATAAACGATCATGTCGCTGGGCACGAAGGGGGCAAAACCCCACAGACTGATTACCGGCAATTCGCGTCGATGCAAGAGCCGGGTCAGTGTTCTGATCTGGCCTGGGTAGTGAGCACTGAAGAAATGATCGAACCTGAAGTGCCTGGCCATCAGATAAACGATGGCCGAAGAGGAATAGACAGCAGCCTGATTGACCAGAAACAAGGGCAGTGGGGGGAAAACCAGAATGCCGGCAAAAACTATCGGAGTGGATGGGATAAGAGTAAAACCGCGCAGCGTCGAGATGACGAAATACAGGATCAGCCCCGGCAACAGGTTTTCTGAAAAAAATTGACGGATATAACCTGGAGTAAAGAATTCAGGGTAGAAAAAATACAGAGAAAGGGAAATGGAAATCAGGCCAAGCCAGGTATACAGGCCGAAAAAATTGACCGTTTCGAGCTGTTCTTTCCTCACAATGATTTCATGGCCATGGGTTCGGTTTTGGTCATGCTGTAGATAAAGGCCGGCAGCACATTGAGCGGTACGAAATCCACAGCATCCATGCGTTTGCCGAAGATGATCTCAATATCATTCTTGTTGCTCTTGAAGTATTGATATTGCAGATAGATACCCCCTTCGCACAAACTGAAGCGGAAGGCTTCGATAACCTGGTAAAGAAAGGCATTCTGGTCATTTCTGCGCGCAAAATTGCGTAATGGCAGGGAGGACACGATGACATCGTACTTGTTTTCTTCGGTCAGCAGCTGGGTAATGCAATGATTGTACAGATTGATGGATTTGTCCGGATTCCGGCTGATCAGCCGCTCTATCCAGGGGTTGTATTCAGACTTTATCTCACACACATCGAGGGTGGAGTTGCAGCACATGCGCTTGATGATTTCCCGGGTAAAAGGCCCCTTGCCACTGCCTATTTCAAGTATGCGCAAAGGCCTGGAGAAATCGATCTTGGCCAACATTGCGCGGACAAGAAAACCGGAACTGCTGGTAATCAGGCCATCTTCGGTAATATTGCGATGAAGTTTACGATATAACTTGATAACCATGCCTGCTCTCGGTTTTTTATAGTGACGCTATTGCCATTTCGGCCAGTGGCTCAACCATGCCACCCATGCGTATGGCCCGTTCATTGGAGGCGTTGCCATCCAGCCCTCTTTTATAAACTCCTTGCAGAATAGCAGCAAGTCTGAAAAAACTGAATGCCATACAAAATTCCCAATGTGACACCTGGTCAAGACCGCGTGCCGTGCAGTAACGCTGTATCAGTGCTTCTTCTTCCGGGATGCCCAGTGCGGTTCTGTGCTGTCCGCCCAGCCCGCGAATCTGGTCGTTGCCCGGCAGACGCAAGGCCATGCAGTAATAGGCCAGATCGGCCAATGGGTGACCCAGTGTGGCCAGTTCCCAGTCCAGTACGGCCTTGATCCTTGCTTCTCCGGGGTGGAAGATAACATTATCCAGACGGTAGTCACCATGAATCAGGCTGCACTGTCCATCGTCGGCAGGCAATGCCTGGTGCAACCAGGTGATGAGTTGATTCATGGCCGGGATTTCGTGGGTGGCTGAAGCTTCATACTGTGCCGTCCAGCGTGTCAGTTGTCGTTCATAATAGCTGCCTGGTTTGCCAAAATCCTGCAGGCCAAGTGCCACATAATCAAGATCATGCAATGCTGCCAGGGTGTCGATCAGGGCATGGTAGTAGTCCTGGCGCTGGTGTTTGGATATTTCCGGCAGGGCTGGGTCCCAAAAGATATCACCTGGTTCGTAACTCATGAGGTAAAACATGCTGCCAATCACCGCTTCATCCCGACATAACAGCCAGGGTCTGGCCACGGGTACCGTCGAACCATGCAAGGCAGAGAGCAGCCGAAACTCCCGGTCTACCGCGTGAGCCGATGCCAGCAGCACCCCTGGAGGCTTGCGCCTGAGCACATAATGGTGCTGACCTGATTGCAGCAGGTAAGTTGGATTGGACTGGCCTGAATTGAATTTTTCCAGGCTGGTCGGGCCTGGATAATCAGGGAGTCTTGAGTGCAGATAGTGCTCCAGGTTTTGTAGATTTATTGATTCTGTAGTCATATTGCTTTTACTGGTCTCTCTCCTGCACTGTTTCAGGCATGGCTTTTAGCATGATAACGCAAGGGATGGTCCAGATGCGGTATATTGTTGAAGCGGCTGAGTATGACTTTGTCACCACTCAGGTACAGGTGGGTGATGCCGGTATTATTGATTTGCATATTCAGGTTGATCATGGCTTCCACGCTGCACTGCAGTGCCTGCATCAGGATCATGGCGATCAAGCCGCCTGAGCTGACAGCCAGCAGTCGCTCCTGTCTGCCGGCAGCAGAGAAGGTAGCCAGCGCCGCTTGTGCCCGTGCCCTGAAGTCCGCCCAGGTTTCGAAGGCCGCATCCTGCTCAGAGTGACGCAGCTTGTCTTCCGACCAGGCCAGAATTGCCAGCCGCAGCAGTTGGAAGAAAGGACGAGGCCCGGCAGCAGGGGAAGGTGGTGGCACCCCGGCATGAGCGCAATAGATTTTGCCCAGCAGATGGAAATCAAACTCGTTCAGTTCAGGAGCCAGAACTGGCTGCAGGGGTTGACCGGCAGCCTCCAGCAAGGTGGAGGCTGTATGCTGCTGCCTGCGCAGAGTGCCTGAGAATACACGATCAAACTGAATGTCATGGGCTTTGAAATACTCCCCAAGCCAGCTGGATTGCTGTCGGCCCAGCGCAGATAGCTGGTCATAATCCTCATTGCCAAAAGAGGCCTGGGCATGTCTTACCAGAAACAGTTCACTCATGGAGGTGTGTTCAACAGCTCATTATTGGTGGATCAGCTTGAATTATCGGCACGATGTTGTAATATTCACGAAATCTATACGAAGATAAAATCATTTGCCCAGGGGGGATCAGACGCTGAAAAAAATTGATCTTAACCTGTTTCTGGTCTTCGATACCATCTATACGGAAAGGAATTTAACCCAGGCCGCAAGGGCTCTGTCGATTACCCAGCCAGCAGTCAGCAATGCCCTGTCCCGGCTGCGTAAGATGTTCAATGATGAACTGTTCATTCGTACCGCCAGAGGAATGTTGCCGACGCCGGTTGCCGATGGGATTGCCCAAAATGTGTCTGCGGCGCTGGCCTTGCTCAATGCCAGTGTCCTGGAGCGTGAGGATTTCCATCCAGCGAGTGCCGAACGCACCTATCAGTTCAGCATGACTGATTTGACTGAGGTGGTTCTGTTGCCGATGTTGCTGCCATTTCTGGGCGAACAGGCACCCAATGTCTCGATCCAGAGCAATTACGTGAAACGTAATGAGCTGGTCAGACATCTCTCCCGCAGTGAACTGGATTTTGCCATTGAAGTACCCGTGGTAGAAGATCCCCAGTTATGTCATGAATCATTGATTCAGACCGAGTACGTCTGCCTGTTGCGTGCCGGGCACCCGGCACTGCAGTCACCGCTGGATCTTGCGCAGTACCTGGCCTTGAGTCACATTCATGTATCCAGCCGAAGAAAGGGGCTGGGCCTGGTCGATCTGGCCCTGATCAAACTTGGCTATGAACGCCAGGTCAGAATGCGGGTACAACATTATCGGGCGGCAGCCAATGTTGCCAGCAAGACAGACCTGGCCTTGACTGCACCGCGTGTGCTCGCGGATCAATACGATCTGGTCATGCGGCCCCTGCCGTTTGCAGTTGCCTCGCTGGATTTGCATCTGTACTGGCATAAACAGGCTGACAGTGATGAGTCACATCGCTGGATGCGCGCCGTGTTGACAGAGATGTTCAGGAAACTGCAGGCCAGCGATCAGTTGATATAAGCTTTGATGTAGTCGAGGAGCTTGCGGCGCTGGGTGCGCAGAGCATTTTCGTCCTGCTGCTGGATGCCGGTATAATTGCGCAAAATCTGGCGGAGGGTCTGACGCTCGGCCAAAGGGTATTCGGCCAGAAAGGCGTTGATGGCCTGCTCATCTGCACTCAATAGTTTTTCGCCCCAGCTTTCAATCAGTTGTGCCCGTCTGATTTGAGCTATATCCGGTGTTCGCATGGCATTGAGTCTGCTTTGAATCTCTTCATGCTCGGCATCGCGCATCAGGCGCCCAATGAATTGCAATTGACGCCGTTTGGCTTCATTGCTGTTGGGCAGGCGTTGATATTCCTTGACGGCATGCAGCAGTGTTTCCGGCAAGAGCAGGGCGGATAATTGTTTGTTGCCGAGAGTCGTCAGTTCCTGTCCCAGTTCCTGCAAGGCAATCATCTGCTTTTTGCGACGGGTTTTACTGTCACCCGAAAAATCCTCATCGTCAGTGCTTGTATCTTGTCGAGGCATGGCTACTCTTCTTCCTCGAAATAATTATTGACCAGCGTCGAAAGGGCATCAAAGGCTTGTTGTTCGTCTTCTCCCTCTATGCTCAGGGTCAACTCGGTTCCCTTGGTAGCCGCCAGCATCATCAGGGAGAGGATGCTTTTCCCATCCACCATCTTTTCAGTGCCCAGTCTTATTGTGCTGTTGAATGCTGATGCGGCGGCGACGAATCTGGATGCTGCCCTGGCGTGCAGACCATTCTTGTTGATGATGGTTATTTTTTTCTGAATCATTGTGATATCTGGTCCGCTAATTCTCTGTGTAAAACCTGCACATTGCTGATGCTGCCGGCAAATGCCTGTTTCAGTCGCTCACTCAGGTAAACCGAACGGTGTTGCCCGCCGGTGCAACCAAGGGCAACAGTGATATAGCTACGGTTGCTGGCTTCGAAGCGCGGCAACCACTTGCTCAGGTAGCTGTGTATATCAGTATACATTTCCTGGACGATATCGTGTGCTGCAAGAAATTCAGCAACCTGGGTGTCAAGCCCATTCATAGGCCGCAAGGCCGGTTCCCAGAAAGGGTTGGGCAGACAGCGTACATCAAAGACTATATCGGCATCGATGGGCACACCGTTTTTAAAGGCAAAGGACTCGAAAAGCAAGGCCAGTGTATTGTCCTTTTTCTCAACCACGCGGGTTTTTATGCTGTCGCGCAACTGGTGCAGGGTCATATTGCTGGTATCTATGGCCAGGTTCGACAGGGCTGCTATTGGCTCGAGTAATTCCCGCTCGATATTGATGGCCTCACGCAGACCGATGCTTTGGGTTGTCAATGGATGTTTGCGCCGGCTTTCACTGAACCGTTTGATCAGGGTAGGACTGTTGGCGTCAAGGAAAATAATATCGATGGACAGGTTGTCCCGATCAAGCTGATTGAGTATTTCCGGCACCTTTTTCAGGTCGGAGGAAATATTGCGGGCATCGATACTGACTGCTATGCGGGGTAAATCCACCGACTCGCGGATGATGCGCGCAAGCAGCGGCGGCAGGAGCCCGGCCGGAAGATTGTCAATGCAATAATAGCCGTGATCTTCCAGCACGTTCAGGGCTGTACTCTTACCGGAGCCGGAGCGCCCACTGATGATAATGAGTTTCATGGTCAGAATGCCACTGCCTGGTCATACAGTTCCCGGTCGCTGTTGGCCGCCCGCAGTATCCTGCAGAACTCGGCCTGATGAAAACGCTCGGCCAGGGCGCCGAGGACTCTCAGGTGTTCGTCATTTTCCTGGTTGGGTACGATCAGAACAAACAGCAGATCGACCGATTGTGCGTCAATGGCATCAAAATCAATACCCTCCCTGAGGGTTACCAGAGCCCCTGTGATCTGGGTACACTCACTCACCCGGCAATGCGGAATGGCAATACCATTGCCAATACCGGTACTGCCCAGTTGTTCGCGTGCCAGCAGGGCATTATAAATGGCATCGGCGGACAGGTTGCTGCTGTTCCCGGCGATTTTTTCACTGATGGTGGTAAGAAACCGTTTCTTACTGACCCCATCAAGCCTGCAGTAGCAGCGTTCCGGGGTGAGTATGGTGTCGAGTTGCATTGTGGCTACATCTCATGTGTTGGTCATGTGTGGGTGGCTGCGGGCAATTCTATCATTGCTGTAATTTTTTTGGCGGAAACATTGTCGGTATCAGACCAGACGTTTGCGCTCATTGGAAGGGGGAATCGAAAGTGACTCCCGGTACTTGGCTATTGTGCGCCGGGCAACGGTGATGCCCTGTTCCTCAAGCAGTTTGGTAATCTTGCTGTCACTCAATGGTTTGCGCGTGCTTTCACCGGCAATCAGTTTCTTGATCAGGGCACGAATGGCGGTGGATGAGCATTCGCCGCCATTGGTGGTGCTGACATGGCTGGAAAAGAAATATTTCAGCTCAAAGATACCTTTTGGTGTATGCATGTATTTCTGGGTTGTCACCCGTGAAATAGTGGATTCATGCATGTCAACGGCCTGGGCGATATCGTGCAGTACCAGTGGTTTCATGGCTTCGGGGCCATGCTCCAGGAAATCACGCTGATGTTCAACTATGCGGGTGGCCACTTTCATCAGGGTTTCATTGCGGCTTTGCAGACTCTTGAGAAACCATCTTGCCTCCTGCAGGTTGTCGCGCAAATAGGTGTTGTCATTGCTGTTATCAGCCCGTTTGACCAGGGAAGCGTAGTCGGGATTGATACGGATTCGCGGGGTTGATTCCGGATTCAATTCTACTTTCCAGTCACCGCTGCGGGTATCCTTGCTGACGAAAACATCTGGAATCACATAGTGGGTAGAAGCCGGTGAGATGTCTGATCCTGGCCGCGGATTGAGACTTTCAATCACACTGATGGCACTTTGCAGCTCAGGCTCTTTCAGGCGGGTCAGGCGCATCAGTTGGGCATAATCGCGGTTGGCCAGCAACTTGAGATGATTACTGACGATGAGCCGTGCATTACTGATGGCTGCAGAGTTCAGTTTCCCGGTGAACTGTTGCAGCTGGATCAGCAGGCATTCGGCCAGATCACGGTAGCCCACACCCACCGGGTCAAATTGTTGAATCCGGTGCAGAACTGCGAGCACTTCTTCCAGGTCGATATCCAGTTGGCGCATCAAGCCGGCATGAATCGACTCCAGGGTGCTGGTCAGCATGCCATTGCTATCGATGGCATCAATCAGGGCCAGGCCGATGATGCGGTCAGTGTCCGACATCGGGGTCAGGTTCAGTTGCCACATCAGGTGGTCCTGAAGGGTTTCCTCCGGGCTGTTGCGGGACTCGAAATCGAAGTCTTCATCGCCTGTCCAGTTGGTGCTGGTGGTATGGCTACCCACCATCTGGAAATCATCGTGACTGTTCTGGTAGACGTCCTCCCATTGGCTATCGGTAGCCAGTTCTTTGGGTATGGTTTCTTCCCATTGGGTTCCATCATTGCTTCTGATCTGTTCGAATTCTGCTTCCTGTTCATGTTGGGAGCGGGTATCGAGGGTGTCCTGGGAAGATTCTGCAGTTTGCCTTGGCAAGTCGGCAGTGTCGGCTTCACCATTGTAATCAGCCTGGGTGTTGTCGGCCTTGAAGTCATCGCCGCTTTCCTCCACTTCCAGCATGGGGTTGGATTCCAGGGCCTGGTTGATTTCCTGTTGTAAATCAAGGGTGGAGAGCTGGAGTAGTCGGATGGCCTGCTGCAGCTGAGGGGTCATGGTCAACTGCTGACCGAGCTTGAGCTGTAGCGATATTTTCATGGTATGCGGTACGTCATTGCCATATTACAACTGTGCTGTTAACTGGACATGTGGATAGGCAGATCCGCTGGTTCGCCGATCGATCTTGCAAGCATCATGCCGATTTTGCCTGAAGTTTGCAACAGTCGGTTACGTGCAAGGTAGACTCACAGCCGGAACTGGTGTCCGAGGTAAACATCACGCACTTTCTTGTTGCTGAGGATGAGTTCGGTATCGCCTTCGGCGATGATCTGCCCTTCGTTGACGATATAGGCTTTTTCGCAGATATCAAGCGTCTCACGTACATTGTGATCAGTCAAAAGTACACCGATGCCACGAGACTTCAAATGATTGATGATGCTTTTGATGTCATTGACGGAAATGGGATCAACTCCGGCAAAAGGTTCATCAAGCAGAATAAAACGCGGATCATTGGCCAGGGCACGGGCTATTTCCGTGCGTCGGCGTTCCCCTCCTGACAAGCTCAGGCCCTTGTTGTCGCGCAGGTGCAGGATATGAAATTCCTGCAGCAGTTTTTCCAGCTCCAGAGCTCGTGCTGCCCGGTCGAGATCCTTGCGGGTTTCCAGTATGGCCATGATATTTTGAGCCACACTGAGATTGCGAAAGATGGAAGCATCCTGGGGCAGGTAACCCAGTCCATTGCCAGCACGGGCATGGATGGGAAGCGCAGTCATATCCTGGTCGTTCAGCATGACCTTGCCGTCATCCGGTTGAACCAGGCCAACCATCATATAGAAACAGGTGGTTTTCCCTGCCCCGTTGGGTCCCAGCAGACCAACAATCTGGCCGCTCTGCAAACTGATCGAAACATCCCTGACGACGGCCCGGCCTTTGTAGGTCTTGGCCAGATTGATGGCGCTCAAGGTATCCATCAATTGCTCTGTGGTGGCAGGGTGCCACTGCAAGGACCGGTCATTTCAGTGCTGCCATCATCGATATTGTGCTGGATCCGGACACACTGCATTTGCGAGCCGTTCTGGTTGAAGCTGGCATTGCCAGTCATATCGATGACGGCTTGTGCCCCGATCAGATAGATGATGGTATCACTGCTGCCCTGAATCAATCCTTCACCAGAGTCCGGTTCCTGTTGAAACCGGGCGGGCGCTCCAGTAACGGTGATCCGCTGCAGTTCATTGCTGTCAATGTCATATTCGAAAACGGCCTGGCTGCCGCGTAATTCCATGGACCCCTGTTTGACGAAAACATTGTCGCGAACCGTGACTATGCGTTGTCCGTTGCTGTTGGCAATGGTGGAATTGCCATCGGCTGTATAGACCAATTCCTGTTCCTGGTCACTGCTCAAGCCCCAACCGTAAGAAAAGGGCATGGCCAGACCGAGGGCGCAACAGACGCACAAGAAGTTGAGTTTGAGTCGGGTTTTATCTGGCCGGGTCATAGACGCCTCTTACCTGTGCATTGAAACGGATGGTGTTCTGCGTCAGATCGGCGAACAGCCCCTCGGCAGTCTGATCGATGCCTCCGCCCTGAAGTCTTACCGTGGCATCGGTTGTCAGGGTTTCTGTTGTGGGGTCCACAGAGAGAAAGCTGGTGCTCATCTGCATGCGGTTTCCGGTATTGTCAACCTGGAAAACCTGGACATCGTCGATCAGATCGATGGTCTCGATATGGAATTCATCTTCCTTGCCGGTTTCGGCATACTCCTGATCGGCATTGCTCAGGGACTGAATTCTGCCTGAGCGGGCAACGATATTCCAGTGTTCGCCGGAGTCCTGGTAGAGCTGGATCAAGGGTGAGCGGAGCTGGGTGATACCATTCATGTAATGAATCTGTTCTTCAGCCTGCAGAGTGTATTCAATGCTGCCATCTGCCCTGAACAGGATGGTATGTATCCCGGAGGCATAGGAATCAAAATCCAGGGTGTCAGCGGGAGAGACCTGGTCCGGTGTCGGGACTGCCGGGCGCAGCAGTGCCGGCACATTCAGCACCAGCAGGAACAGCAGCAGAACCAGAGCAGAAATTGCCCCTGTCTTGCGCATTATGGCCTCCTGCAACTATAGGAATCTGGCAATGGCCGCATCGTATCTCTCCTGAGCCTGTAGCAGAAAGTCAGCAATTTCACGCACTGCCCCTTCACCGCCCTGGCAGTTGGTTTCAGCATGAGCATAGGTCTTGACTGAACTGTGGCCATCGGGCACGGTAAAGCCCAGGCAGACGGAACGCAATATCGGGATATCAGGCAGGTCATCACCAGCGTAAGCTATTTCAGTGCTGACATAGTTGTGTTCCGAGCATAGTTCCTGCAAGGCGGAAAGCTTGTCTTCACGGCCCTGGTAAAACAGGGTAATACCAAGCTCAGCCACGCGTCGGGCCAGTGCGGTCGATTGCCTGCCACTGATGATGCCGACCTTGATCCCGTTTTCCTGCAGCAGCTTGATACCTAACCCGTCCTGGGTGTTGAACATTTTCATTGCTTCACCGCTTTCTGTATAGCATAGAGACCCATTGGTCAGTACACCATCGACATCCAGCAGGAGCAAGCGAACCGCTTTGGCACGCTCAAGTACTTCAGATGGTTCCAGGTTGAATTGCAAGATAAAAATTCCCTCAGTTGCCCTGTTATATTGACACTGTCACAGCACATTGGCCTGCAGCAGATCATGCATGCGAATTATACCCACCAGTTCCTGCTGCTCATCCATGACCAGCAGTGTATAAATATGGTTCTCCTGCATCATGCGGGCCGCTTCGGTTGCCAGAGCCTGTGCATTGATCTGCTTGCCCTGGGGAGACATCACCTGATTCATCCTGATGTGGTGGATATCCTTGCCTGAATCCAGCGTTCGGCGCAGATCCCCATCGGTGAATACACCCAACAGGTGATTATTGCTGTCCACCACCGTCGTCATGCCGAGACCCTTTTGACTGATTTCCAGCAGGGCTTCTTTCAGTGGCACATCACCCATTACCTTGGGAATGCGGTCACCCGAGTGCATCAGATCCTTGACTTTTAGTAGCAGGCGACGGCCCAGGCGTCCTCCGGGATGGGAATAGGCGAAGTCTTCCTGGGTAAATCCCCTGGCCTCAAGCAAAGCCATGGCGATGGCATCACCCAAAACCAGGGCGACAGTGGTACTGGCAGTTGGCGCCTGACCCAGTGGGCAGGCTTCTTCCAGAACACTGGCATCAAGATTGACCGTGGCCATTTCCGCTATCACTGATTGCGGATTCCCCGTCATGCTGATCAAGGCAATGCCCTTGCGTTTGAGCAAGGGCAGAATGGCCAGTATTTCTGTGGTGCTGCCTGAATTGGACAGGGCCAGAACAACATCCTTGTCGGTTATCATGCCCAGATCACCATGACTGGCTTCGGCAGGGTGGACAAACATGGCTGGGGTGCCTGTGCTGGACAATGTCGCTGCGATCTTGCGGGCGATATGACCGGATTTGCCCATGCCAATGACGACCACACGTCCCTCACAGGACAATAAAAGCTGGCAGGCCTGGACAAAGGCAGTATCGATGCCATTGCGCAAGCGGGTGATGGCCTTGTGTTCAATATCTATGGTGCGCAGGGCGCTGTCAATCAGCGCTTTCGGATCAGTCATAGCCATTTTCCGGTCCAGCGGGGTCAGAGCTGGGAATACAATACGCCAAACCAGCCTACATACATCAGCACAAACAAAGCACCACTGAGGCGCCCGATCTGCTTGCCTCGGCAAATGGCGGTGTAACTGATGCCGGCAAGGATGATGGTCATCAGCAGCATTGTAACGTAATCACGGGATAACAGGGAGCTGTCGATGAAATCCGGGGCCAGCAGGCCGGGGATGGGCAGAACAATGAGAATATTCAGCAGATTGGAGCCTACGATATTGCCAATGGCAAGGTCGTGGTGAGCGCGCAGGGTACAGGTGATCGTGGTCGCCAGCTCAGGCAGACTGGTCCCCAGTGCTACGATGGTCAGGCCGATGATACCGGCTGATACACCCAGTGTTTCCGCGATAGAGCTTGCTGCGCGAACCAGGGCTTCGGCGCTGATTATCAGAAGCAGCAGCCCCAGAATCAGATAAATGCTGGCTCGCCAGACGCTGATGCTGGCTATTTCTTCTTCGTCAACACTCAGGTCAAGACTGACAGTCCTTCCCGACGCTTTCTTTTTGACCAGGGTATAGGCAAAGAAAACCAGAATGGCGATGAACACCATACTGTCGATTATTCCCAAATGGCCATCCAGTAGCAGCAAGCCGGTGATGACGGTCACTGCCAGCAAGGCGGGCAGTTCCTTGCGCATCAGCGAGGCAGCAGGGGTCAGGGGTTTGATCATGGCTGCAATACCAAGGGCCAGCCCCAGATTGAAAATATTGGAACCAATGGCATTGCCAATGGCCAAATCCGGTTTGTCTTCCAGTGCAGCGACCAGAGAGGAAAAAATTTCAGGCGCCGATGTACCAAAAGCGACAATGGTCAGCCCAATCACCATTGGCGGAACCCTCAGATTGCTGGCTACAGTGGAGGCGCCAAAGACAAATTTGTCCGCACCCCAGGTTAGGCCTACAAACCCAAGTGAGATGATGACTAAGTCTAACAGCATGATTGGGGGGTTTTGATCCGATGCGTGGAATTGAGGGGCCCAATTAGACGAAGGTTTAAGCCTGTTTGCAAGTATTAATTTATCGCCATTCGTAATTGATGTACACTGCGGCTTCAGTTGAACAGGGCGTGGAAATTGTAGCAATCAGGCCCGATATTGCCATCAGGAGCGGAGCTAAATAGATGATTTATATAAAGAAGGCTTTGTTTGTTATGCTCTTGGCCGCCTTGCTGCCAGCTGGGGCCTGGTCTGCTGAATTGACTGCTGTCGAGTCTGCCGAGCAATCTGTGAACCAGTTATTGGCCAAGGTTCGGGAGTTGCGTCCGTTATATGATTCTGATCGGGATGCTTATTTTGCAGGTATTGAACAACAGATAGGGACTTTCGTTGATTTTACGGAAGTAGCCAGAGGCGTCATGGCCAATTTCGCCGATCAAGCCAGCGAGGCCCAGATCGTGGCCCTGGGTGAAAGGCTGCGGGCGACACTGACCCGTTTCTATGGCTCGACGCTGCTCGAATATGGTGATCAGGAATTGACCTACCTGCCCCCGCGAGAGCCGCCACAGGACCCGGAAAATGCAACAAATGTACGCATGCAAATCAACAATAACGGAACGCGTGTTGAACTGCAGTACACCATGTTTCTGACCCCCCAGGGAGAATGGAAACTGAAGAACCTTTTTCTCGGAGGCATCAATCTCCGGCGTCAGTATTACACGCAATTCTCTGCCCTGATGAGCCGTCATGGCAATGACATCGATGCCGTAATTGAAAACTGGCAATAAGCAACAAGCTGTTGACGAACGCAAGAGACTCAGAAAATCATGGCAATAAGTGCGCAGGAAATAAAGGCGCTGCTTGATTCCGCTTTGCCTGAATGTCAGATTCAGGTTGTCGGTGAAAGTGGCAAGTATCAGATATTCGCAACAGGCGAGGCATTTGCAGGCTTGAATGCCGTGAAAAGACAGCAGAAAGTCTATGCGATATTGAATGAGCAGATCGCTTCCGGGGCCATTCATGCCGTCAGCATGCAACTGCTGAGCAATGACGAAGCTGGCTCCGCCAACTAGATTGCCATTCCCACCCTTCCAATCGAGAATTCAATGGACAAGTTGCTAATCAATGGCGGTATCAGTCTCAATGGCGAGATTCGCATTGCCGGTGCCAAGAACTCTGCGCTCCCCATTCTGGCAGCAACCCTGCTGACGCGGGAGCCAGTGATGGTCTGCAATCTGCCGCATCTGTATGACATCACTACCATGCTGGAGTTGCTGGGGTGCATGGGTGTGCAGTCTGTGGTTGACGAGAAACTCAATGTTGAGGTGGACACGTCCAATATCCACAGTTTCAGTGCGCCTTATGAACTGGTGAAAACCATGCGGGCATCGATTCTTGTCCTTGGTCCCATGCTGGCTCATTTCGGCAGGGCAGAGGTGGCACTGCCTGGGGGCTGTGCCATTGGCAGTCGTCCGGTAAACCTGCATATCAGTGCTCTTGAAAAAATGGGTGCCAGAATTCTGGTTGAGGACGGTTATATCAAGGCCCATGTTGAGGGTCGTTTGCAGGGTGCGCATATTTTCATGGATATGTGTACTGTAACCGGCACCGAGAATGTCATGATGGCTGCCACTCTGGCAGAGGGTAAAACCATCATCGAGAATGCAGCCAGAGAACCCGAGGTGGTTGATCTGGGCAACTGCCTGATCAAGATGGGGGCCCGCATCAGCGGGCATGGCACGGATACCATTATCATCGAGGGGGTCAGTGAGTTGCATGGTTGTCGCTATGCCATCATGCCGGACAGGATTGAGACGGGTACCTATCTGATAGCTGCTGCTGCCACCCGGGGCCGGATCAAGGTCAAGGATACCCGTCCGGATATTCTGGAAGCAGTGCTGAGCAAACTGGAAGAGGCCGGTGCCGATATCCGGGTAGGAGATAACTGGATAGAGCTTGACATGCACGGCAAACGGCCGCGGGCGGTTTCCCTGAAGACGGCTCCGTACCCAGCGTTCCCGACAGACATGCAGGCCCAGTTCACTGCGCTCAATGCCGTTGCCCTGGGTTCGGGGACCATCACGGAAACCGTATTCGAGAATCGCTTCATGCATGTCCATGAAATGAATCGCATGGGTGCTTCGATTGTGGTTGAGGGCAATACGGTGCTTGTTGCCGGGGTGGCAACACTGAAGGGTGCCCCGGTTATGGCCACCGATCTGCGTGCCTCGGCCAGTCTGATCATCGCGGGACTGGTGTCAGAGAACCAGACGATCGTTGATCGGATCTACCACATCGATCGGGGCTATGAGTGCATCGAGGAAAAGTTGCAACTGCTGGGTGCACGGATTCGTCGGGTACCCGCATAGAGACTTACCGGGAGAGCAGTCTGATTTATGGAAAAGCAGAAGACAGTCATCGCCCTGACCAAAGGGCGGATTCTGGAGGAAGTGCTGCCGCTTTTTGAGCGGGCAGGCATACAGCCGCTTGAGGATATCCAGAAAAGCCGGAAATTAATTTTCGACACCAGTCTGCCTGATGTGCAGATAATGGTGATACGTGGCTCTGATGTGCCGACCTATGTCGAATTCGGCAGTGCCGACATGGGTGTGGTCGGCAAGGATCTCCTGCTTGAATACGGTGGTAACAGTTTTTATGAACCGCTTGATCTGAAACTGGCTCGTTGCCGATTGATGACAGCTGCTCCGGTAGGTGCCTGTCTGCAACATGACAGGCTGAAAGTGGCCACCAAGTTTGTCAATATCACCAAGCGTTATTTTGCCGAGCAGGGCGTACAGATAGAAGTAATCAAACTCAATGGAGCATTGGAGCTGGCCCCCTCCATGGGCCTGGCCGATGTGATCGTGGATATTGTTGACAGTGGCAACACCCTGCGTGCCAATGGACTGGAACCGCTGGACCTGATCAGTCACATCAGTTCACGGCTCATCATCAACAAGGCCGCAATGAAAATGAAGCTTGAGATTATCACTGATCTGGTTGCACGCCTTGAGCAGGCCGTAAACCAGGCAGAAAGGGGGCAGCAATGACGCAGGAGGCCATGCTCACCGTTACTCGTCTGGACAGCCGCGAAGCAGCATTCGAGGCACAGCTGGACCAGCTGCTGGATCGCAATATTCTGGGAGATGAGCGAATCAATGCGGTGGTGCAGGGAATTGTACAAGATGTGCGTGAGCACGGTGATGCGGCCGTGCTGAAGTACACTCGCCAGTTTGACCGGTTTGAAGTGGATTCAATGGCTGAGTTGATGGTCAGCAGGGAGCAGATGCAGGCCTGCCTGGAGGCGCTGCCCGAGAGACAGTCGCAGGCACTGAGAGTGGCTGCCGAGCGTATCCGGCATTACCACGAAAAACAAAAACAGGGTTCCTGGCAATACCAGGAAGCCGACGGTTCAGTGTATGGTCAACAGGTAAACCCGCTGGACAGGGTCGGGATTTACATTCCAGGGGGAAAGGCCAACTACCCGTCATCCGTGTTGATGAATGCCATTCCGGCACGAGTGGCAGGGGTGAAAGAGATTATTGCCGTGGTGCCTACGCGCTATGGTCACGCAGGGCAGCTCATCTTCGCTGCAGCTGCCCTGGCGGGGGTGAACCGCATCTTCACCATCGGTGGTGCCCAGGCCATCGCAGCACTGGCCTACGGTACCCAGACTATTCCACGGGTGGATAAGATTACCGGTCCGGGCAATATTTATGTCACTTTGGCCAAAAAGCAGGTCTTTGGTATCACCGGTATTGATATGATTGCCGGTCCATCGGAGTTGACCATCATCGCCGATGGCAGCACAGACCCGGACTGGATAGCGATGGACCTATTCTCCCAGGCCGAGCATGATGAACGGGCTCAATCAATTCTGATCAGTCCGGATGCAGCCTGTCTGGAGGCAGTCAATGCCAGCATGCAACGGCTTCTGCCGCAGATGCAAAGGGGCCAGATCATCAGCAAATCGCTCAATGAGCGAGGCATGCTTATCAAGGTGGTGGATCTTGATGAGGCAGTGAAAATCAGCAACCGGATAGCCCCGGAGCATCTGGAAATCTCGGTTGAGCAAGCCGAGCAGTTGTTGCCTGGAGTGGTGCATGCCGGGGCCATTTTTCTTGGCCGTTTCAGCGCCGAGGCGCTGGGTGATTATTGTGCGGGTCCGAGCCATGTGTTGCCCACTTCAGGGACTGCCAGATTTTTCTCATCCCTGGGGGTGTATGATTTCCAGAAGAGGAGTTCCATCATTTCCTGTTCGGAAACAGGGGCGGCAGCGCTGGCGGGTATTGCCATGGAACTGGCGGAAAACGAATCCCTGCAGGCGCATGCCCTGTCCGCTGGCTATCGACAGAAATCCTGAACCCATCTGCTATGGGGGTTCAAAGGTCTGATCAGTTCCGATCCAGGGAAAGAGGTGATCGGTACTGGGCGGTACCACTGCCAAGCTCTACGGTAATGATCAGGTAACGGCCTTCACGGTACAGTTGCATATCAACTGTTTCACCTGGCGCTTTTCTGTTGATTCTGTCAATGGCTCCGATCACGCTGCCAATCTGCACCCCATCTATGGCGGTCATCACATCTCCCGGTCTGATACCTGCCTGTTCAGCCGGGCTGTCAGTATTGACCTGTTCGATCAGCAGTCCGTTGATGTCTGGTCTGCCAAAGAATTCCAGACTGCTTGCTTCGGTCAACATTTCCCCGGTAATCACCCCCAGGTAGCCAGGTGTGACCTCACCGAATTTGATCAGTTGATCAGCGATCAGCATGGCCTTGTTGACCGGAACGGCAAAGCCGATGCCGTCGGAACCTCCCGATTGGGAAAAAATGAAAGAGTTGATGCCAATCAGCTCTCCTTTGGTATTGATCAGTGCGCCACCTGAATTGCCAAAGTTCATGGCTGCATCGGTCTGGATGTACTCCACAATGGGCAGGCCGTGCTGGGGAATCCCCAGGGCGCTGACGATACCTTTGGATACGGATTTCTGGTTCATGAGTTCCTGGCTGGGGAAGCCTATGGCCAGGACTTCATCGCCCACCCGAATCCCCTCCGAGGAACCGATGGGTATCATCGGGGGCAGCAGATCGGAATCGATTTTCAGCAAAGCCAGGTCGGTATTGGGGTCGGTACCAACAAGTGTTGCCCTCACCATGCTGGTGTTGTTGTTTTCTCCAAAGACCACATCAATATTCTCCGCGCCCTCGATCACATGCAGCGCAGTGAGGATATGCCCTTCTGCACTGATGACAACCCCAGAACCCAGACTGTTCCAGGAGCGTTCGGAAGGCAGATTTTGCAACCAGCTGCGGAATACCGGAGGAATCTGGTCTGCGGGGGGAAGTTCTATTTGCTGGCGGATAGTGGAGTGGATGCTGATGACAGAGGGCGAGGCCCGCTCGACAGCGTCTGCGTAGGATCCGGATTGAACTGGCAGGGCTCCACTCGGCAAGGCCGGGCTGGACTGCCGTTCCAGCAGTACCAGTTTCTGGGTCTGCTGATATTGCAGGATGATCACTGCAAACAGGGCGCCGACCAGAGCAGGCCAGCTGATGAACTTGAGAAACTTCTTCATGGATAACCGGCGATATTTTCGCGCTGACTCCCTTGTCTGTTATTATACGCGGCTATTGCCTGATTCAGTCACCCCTGCATTATGCGAGTTATTGCTTTCCAATGGAAGGTTATGAGGGAAGGTTATGAAGGAGGTCATTAGCCATGTCAGTCCGCCTGGATGAATTGCTTGCCGAGCTTGATACCTTGTTGCGCCCCGAACAGTTTCGGGATTACTGCCCCAATGGATTACAGGTGGAAGGGAAAAAGCAGGTAGGCCTGGTGGTCAGCGGCGTAACTGCCAGCCAGGCGCTGATCGATGCGGCCATAGCTTGCGGAGCCGATGCAATCCTGGTACATCATGGCTACTTCTGGCGCAACGAGGAACCGACGATTGTCGGAATCAAACGTAATCGTATCCAGGCCCTGTTGGCCGCCGAGGTCAGTCTGCTGGCTTATCATTTGCCGCTGGATACCCACGCCACGCTGGGTAATAACGCCCAACTGGGCAAGTTGCTTGGTTTTAGCTCAAGCGGGGACCTGGGCAAGCAGAACAATCACAGTATTGGACTGGTGGGAGAGCCGGAGACGCCTTTCAGTGGGGCCGGTTTGGGTCGACATCTGCAGGCCGCTCTGGGCAGGACTCCCTTGCATGTGGCTGGCAGCAGTGAGCAGATCAGGCGTGTTGCCTGGTGCACAGGGGCGGCCCAGGATTTCATCGGTCTGGCAGTCAAGGCGGGGGTGGATGCCTATATCACAGGAGAGGCATCGGAACAAACCGTGCATATCGCACGCGAAACCGGGATTCATTTTTATGCAGCGGGCCATCATGCGACTGAACGGTACGGTGTCCAGGCCGTTGCTGCGCATCTGGTGGCCCGGTTTGGTATCGAACATCGTTTCATTGATGTCGATAATCCCGTTTAGACAGATTCCCCGCTTCCGCTCAGATAATAGCCTGTTGCTGCATCATGTCGATAACCCGGTCCAGACACTCATCTACAGATAAAGTGGCAGTATCCAGTTCCAGGCAGGCATTGTCCGGGATATCGTAAGGGAAGGAAACCCCGGGAATATCGGCAGACTCCTTGCCTTCAGCCGCAGCGTACAGCCCGCTGGGATCACGCTGTTTGCATACTTCCAAGGGCGGATTCAGGTAGATCAGGAAACAATGATCCCGGCCTACTATGCTCAGTGCATGCTCCCTGGAATCCCTGTTTGGGGCGACAAAGGCCGCACAGCAGATCAGGCCAGACTCATTCAGCAGGCGGGCGATGTGACTGCTGCGACGCAGGTTTTCGGCCCGGCCGGCCTGGTCATGTGGCAGGTCCTTGCTGATGCCCAGCCGCATGGTCTTGCCGTCGAGAATCGTGCTGACCCGGCCCATATCGAACAGCCGCCGCTCCAGACCATGTGCCAGTGTTGATTTGCCGGAACCGGAGATGCCAATGAACATGATCGTAGCCGGCTTCTGGCCATAGCGGGCAGCCCGTTCTTCCCGGGTTACATGGGTTGTGCTGGCCGGACCTTTTGTTTTCCTGTTACCGGCGACAGGATCAATTCTGATCATGCCGGCACCGATGGTTACATTGCTGAGCCGGTCGATGAGAATGAAGGCACCGGTGCTGCGGTTGCTGCGGTAATCGTCAACGCAGACTTTCTGGTCGACGCTGATGCCACAAAGCCCGATCTCGTTCAGTTCAAGACCAGGGGCAGGGCGTTCGTCCAGGGTGTTGACATCGATCTGGTGGCGCAGGCTGCGAATGTGTCCACTGACGGTTTTGCTGCCGATCTTGAAATCATAGAGTTTGCCTGGCAGCATCGGCTGCTCGGCCATCCAGACAATGACCGCATCAAATTCATCGCTTACCAGCGGCAGGTTATCCCGGTGCACGATCATATCGCCCCGGCTGACGTCGATCTCGTCCTCCAGGGTCAGGGTAACAGCCATTTCGGCATGAGCCAGCTCAAGCTCCTCGTCAAAAGTGACAATGGATTTGATGCGGCTGGTTTTTCCGGAAGGCAGAACCTGTATGGCATCTCCCTTGCGCACGATGCCGGAACCCAGGGTGCCACAGAAACCGCGGAAATTCAGGTTGGGCCGGTTGACGAACTGTACCGGAAAACGGAAATCCTTCAGGTTGCGATCTTCGGCTATTTCCACAGTCTCCAGGATGGTCATCAGGGCCTGGCCTTCATACCAGGGCATGTTCTCGCTCAGGTTGACCACATTGTCACCATTGAGCGCGGAAAGAGGCAGGAAGTGGTAGTCCTGGCCCGTCAGTTGTCGGGCAAAATCCTGATAATCAGCCTTTATCTGTGCAAACACATCTTCCCGGTAATCCATCAGATCCATCTTGTTGATGGCAACGACAACATGGCAGATACCCAGCAAGGAAGTGATGAAACTGTGTCGCTTGGTTTGGCGCTGCACACCATGCCTGGCATCGATGAGGATAACGGCCAGGTCACAGGTTGAGGCGCCGGTCGCCATATTGCGCGTATATTGTTCATGGCCGGGCGTGTCGGCAATGATGAACTTGCGTTTGGCGGTGGAAAAATAACGGTAGGCAACATCTATCGTGATGCCCTGTTCGCGCTCAGCCTGCAGGCCATCGACCAGCAGGGCCAGGTCGAGCTTGCCGCCGGTGGTGCCGGATTTGACGCTGTCGGCAGTAATGGCCGCCAGCTGGTCTTCATAAATCATGTGGGAGTCATGCAACAGGCGGCCGATCAAGGTGCTCTTGCCATCATCGACACTGCCGCAGGTGAGCAGCCGCAGCAGCTCCTTGCGCTCGTGCTGGGCCAGATAGGCGTTGATATCTGTGCTGATGAGATCTGACTGGTGTGACATATCAAAAATACCCTTTGCGTTTTTTCTCTTCCATTGACCCGGCCTGGTCACTGTCAATCAGCCGCCCCTGGCGTTCCGATGTCGTGGTCAGCAGCATTTCCTGAATGATTTCCGGCAGGGTGGTAGCCCTGGATTCAACCGCACCAGTAAGCGGATAGCAGCCCAGGGTCCGAAAGCGCACCATCTTCATTTCAACCTGCTGGCCTTCTTTTAATGGCATGCGCTCATCGTCCACCATGATGTCGACGCCGTCGATATTCACTACCGGGCGTGGTTTGGCAAAATACAGTGGAACGATGTCAATCTCATTGAGGTAGATGTACTGCCAGATATCCAGTTCGGTCCAGTTGGAGAGTGGGAACACCCGGATGCTTTCACCTTTGTTGACCTTGCAGTTATAGATGTTCCAGAGTTCGGGGCGCTGGTTTTTCGGATCCCAGCCATGATTCTTGTCGCGAAAGGAAAATACCCTTTCCTTGGCTCTGGATTTTTCCTCATCCCGGCGTCCGCCACCGAAGGCTGCGTCAAACCGGTATTTGTTCAGCGCCTGGCGCAGGGCCTGGGTTTTCATGATATCGGTATGTTTTTCGCTGCCGTGGGTGAATGGGCCAATGCCGGCATCCACGCCCTCCTGGTTGATATGCACGATCAGGTCCAGGCCGAGTTTTTTCACCTGTTCATCGCGAAAGCGAATCATCTCCCTGAATTTCCAGGTGGTATCGACATGCATCAGGGGGAAAGGCGGTTTGCCCGGGTAGAAGGCTTTCAGCGCCAGGTGTAGCATTACCGAGGAGTCCTTGCCGATGGAGTAAAGCATGACCGGGTTGTCAAACTCGGCCGCGACTTCTCTGATGATGTGGATACTTTCTGCTTCAAGTTGTTTCAGGTGGGTCAGGTTGTAATCTGTCATGGTCGGAATCTTTTGCTTCAATTGCGACGACCGATGCCCGGTGAGTTGTTTCCGGAAGCGCTATCGTCGCTTGAGAGTGGGAGGTGATCAATCGTCGGATTTTTCCGGCTTGTCCATGCCAAATTCTTCAGACAGGGCGCCAGTTTGCTCCGGATGTTTCCTGGGAGCGTAATCCTTGGGTGCCTGCACGCCTTCTTCGTGATTGTTGCCGACGCGAAACACATTTTCCTCGCTGGCTGGCAACAATTTGCTGGCAACCTCTCCTGAGCATAAATCCTGTGCTCCGGAAGCCAGGTGCTGGTAGACATCCCGATAGCTTTCGGTCATGTGCTGTACCAGTTCAGCAGTCATATTGAAATGTTCGCTGACATTATCCTTGTAGCGACGGTGTTGTTCCTGCAGTTGTTGTACCTGCTGCTCAAGCTCTGCTATGCGGGCGGGGTTGGCGTTGTTAAGGCGGCTGGCTGCCAGTACGCCCAGACACAGGCCTGCAGCAAGACAGCCGATTCCGATCAACCATAACATATGAATATCTGCCTCTTGGAGTAACTGATGCCCCCTGCTGTCACGGGGCCTTGCGAAGTTGTGCAAGTATAGCGTGAATTGGCGGTTTTCGGCGAAGAAATTTTCAACCCTGCTGTCTGTAAACGCTCCAGATGCTGGAGCTGCACCGGATAAATGGCGTAGAATCAGCCTTTGTATTCCACTCGTGTGCATTCCTCATGACGCCTGTCTGCCTGACCCCTGTCTACCTGACCCCTGCCCAGCGTTACCAGCAAGATATTGAATCAGGTGAGTTGCAGGCCGACCAGGCTCAGGCTGAAGCAATCCGTCAGGTGCAGATACTTTTTGAGCAATTGTTGCAGGCAGACCCGCCCAGCAAGGGCTTGTGGCACAAAGTGCAGCGCCTGTTCGGCTGGCAGGGCGGCAAGGTGGACTCACCGCAGGGCATTTATTTCCATGGTGGGGTGGGGCGGGGAAAAACCTGCATCATGGATATTTTTTATGAAAGCCTGCCTTTCGAGCAAAAGCTCAGAACACATTTTCATCGTTTCATGCAGCGTGTGCACGCAGAACTGGCCTCTTTGCAGCAGCAAAAAAATCCCCTGGAGACGGTAGCCTTGCGCTTGGCCAGGGAAGCCCGGGTAATCTGTTTTGATGAATTCTTTGTGTCCGACATCGGTGACGCCATGATTCTGGGCGGATTGCTGGAGCACCTGGTCACAGCGGGTGTGGTCCTGGTGGCAACATCCAATACGCATCCTGACAGGCTTTACGAAAACGGTCTGCAAAGAGAGCGCTTTCTGCCTGCCATAGCCTTGTTGCATCAGCATACCCGGATCATTCACCTGGATGGGGGCACTGATTATCGTTTGCGGACCCTGCAGCAGGCCGCGCTCTACCACACACCGCTGGGCGCTGAGTCTGAACAGAGTCTGCGGCAGGGATTCAGAAAGCTGGTATCGGAGCACGCGCAGATCGATAAGGATTGTCGCATCGAGGTGCTGGGGCGTGACATCGAGGCGAGATTCTGTGCTGATGACGTGGTCTGGTTTGATTTCAAGGCGCTCTGTAGCGGGCCGCGCAGTGCCTTTGACTATATTGAACTGGCCAGGCTGTTTCATACTTTCATTGTCTCCGATATTCCGGCGTTCGGTGCGGCCAATGATGATATGGCCCGTCGTTTCATCAGCCTGGTTGATGAGCTCTATGATCATAATGCCAAGCTGATGCTTTCGGCAGCAGTGCCATTGCACGGGCTTTATCGGGAAGGCAGCCTGGCCACGGTATTTGAACGGACCCTCAGTCGCCTGCTTGAAATGCAGTCGCATGAATACCTGGCCCGCGCGCACAAACCCTGACAACAGGCGCAATAGTGGGGTATTATCCAGCGCATGAAAAAAATCAAATATTTCCTGATCGTACTGTTATCGATACTCTTGGGTCTTGCGGCCTGGGCGGGGATTACGCCAGCCTATATCACCTCCGCCCCGGCTGTGGCTGCTGGCATTGGCGCCAAGTTGCTGTGCAGTTCTCACTATGTCAGCGGTTTCTCCAGGGAGCAGTCCTTCGATGATCTGGTGCAGTATTCGCCTCTGCTGGAGTATTTGAGTATCGATTACAACGAGCAGGAGCGTGCCGTAAGTACCTCGTTTTTCCGTATGGCCCCCACGACTGCCACCTATATTCCGGGATTGGGTTGTGCCGTGTCCTACCCGGGGTATGAGCAGCGTCATAACTATGAAGTGACCACACCTTCCGTGTTGGCCAGTCTCTGGCCGCATGGCAACCGGGTGCCTGCGCCTGACCCTAGCCTGCAGGCCTTGCTGCAGGACATCGTCGAGCGCGACAACAGACAAGGTCTCAATACCCGGGCATTGCTGGTGGTGCGGGATGGACAGGTGAGCGCAGAAGTTTATGCTCAGGGCGCTGGCCCCGATACCCCTTTGCTGGGCTGGTCCATGGCCAAGAGCCTGGTCAGCATTATGATTGGCAACCTGCAGCTGCGTGAAGAAGTGTCGATAGAGGACAGTCAGTTGTTTTCGCCCTGGCAGCAGGACGGTCGAGCCGATATCCAGCTGGGCCATCTGCTGACGATGACCGATGGTCTCGATTTCTCCGAGCGCTATAACCCGGGGGACGATGCCACCGCCATGCTTTTCACGGCGCCCTCGGTCTCGGATTATGCCATGGCGAGGCCCCTGCAACAGGAACCGGGCACCGTATTCAATTACAGCTCCGGAACGGCAAATCTGCTTTCCCGCTATTATTTCGAGACCGTAGGGGGCACCCTGCAAGCCAGTTATGAGGATTACCGGCAAAACATCCTGGGCCCCATGGGGTTTCAGCACAGTGTCTTTGAGGTCGATGCCAGTGGCGTGTTTGTGGGGAGTTCCTATTTTTATGCCTCGGCCAGAGACTGGGCGCGTCTTGGTCAGTTGATGCTGAACCGCGGAGTGCTGAATGGTCATCGGATCGTCAGCGCCGAGTGGGTGGAAGCATCCATGCAGCCCAATGGTTCTGGCAACAACAAGGCGTATGGCTATCAGTGGTGGTTGAATCGGGGTAATCAGAGGCTGCGCTGGCCGGATCTGCCTGTTGATGCGTTTGCGGCTCAGGGCAACCGGCAACAGAGCGTGATGGTCATTCCGTCGGAAAACCTGGTTATTGTCAGATTGGGCTGGACGGCTGGAGGCTATCCCGCCAATTCCCGTTTTGCCGAAATAGTGCAACAGGCGTCCCTGTAGGGTATGGGTGGAATGTTTGCCGGGCAGGCACAGATAAATGCTTGAATATTGTTGACCACTTCGGTAGTATTCGCGCTCCTTGAAGATTATGCCTGTTTGGGCCTTGCTCATGACGATGAGCTTACTGGTGGATTGAAATGAAGACTTTTAGTGCAAAACCACAGAATGTTGAACACAACTGGCTGCTCGTGGATGCGGAAGGCAAGACTCTGGGCCGCATGGCAGCAGAGATAGCTACCTGTCTGCGTGGCAAGCACAAGCCGGAATACACCCCACACGTCGATACCGGTGATTTTGTGGTTGTTGTCAATGCCGAGAAGGTTGTGGTTACCGGCAACAAAACCAATGGCAAGATGTATCATGCCCATACCGGCTTTCCTGGCGGTATCAAGTCCATGTCTTTTGGTAAATTGATAGAACGTTCGCCAGAGCGCATCATCAAGCTGGCAGTCAAGGGGATGTTGCCCCGGACTCCGCTGGGTCGTGCCATGTTCAAGAAATTGAAGGTCTATGCCGGCAACGAACACCCTCACGCCGCACAACAACCCCAGGCTATCACGCTGTAAACTGAAACGAGGTTCACTACACAGTTATGTCCATTACACAATACTACGGTACCGGTCGTCGCAAAACAGCAACTGCCAGAGTTTTCCTGACCAAGGGGTCGGGTACGATCACCGTCAACAAACGCCCTCTGAACGGTTTTTTCGGTCGGGAAGTGGCCCGCATGATTGTACAGCAGCCGCTGGAGCTGGTGGATATGACTGGCAAGTTTGATGTCAAGGTGACGGTCAGTGGTGGTGGCAGCTTTGGTCAGGCGGGGGCCATTCGTCATGGCATTACCCGTGCGCTCATGGAATACGATGAGGAGTTGCGACCGATTCTGCGCAAGGCAGGTTTTGTGACCCGTGATGCCCGTGAAGTGGAACGCAAGAAAGTGGGTCTGCGCAAGGCGCGCAAGCGTCCTCAGTACTCCAAGCGTTAATCCTGCCGTAAACACGGAAAGCGCTCAACCCGACAACGGGTTGGCGCTTTTTTTATGCCCATTGAAATTAAATTTTCATTCTTATCAATAGGTTGCCAAGCCTCCACCTAATCCCGTGCTTGTAAAAAAGTACAAAATTAGCTACTATTCGGCGAATTTGTTGATAGTGGCGATGAATTCGCGATTTTCATGTTGATTCAATGCCTGGCTCCAGGGCTCATCCCGGCTGGAGTACTCTTTTTGTCTATTGTTCAGGAGATATTACGGTGAGTGAAGACGGTACTGATTCTGGCCGCAGGCGGTTTTTGTTGGGTTCCACCTCGGTAGTGGGTGTGGCAGGTGTGGCAGGTGCTGCAGTTCCCTTTGTCGGCTCCTGGAGTCCAAGTGCCAAGGCTCGCGCCGCTGGCGCTTCGGTCAGGATAGACGTAGGCCGGATTGAAGAGGGCGGTATTCTGGGGCCGATTCCAGCGTGGCGCGGCAAACCGATCTTCATCGTCAGACGAACCCAGGCCGCCCTGGACGCCTTGCCTGAATTGAATGACCGGGTCCAGGACCCGGATTCCAGCCAACCTGAACAGCCTGAATACGCAACCAATCTTCACCGTTCGCGCGAGCCGGAAATTCTTGTTCTTGTCGGGCTGTGCCCACACCTGTTTTGTTCGCCTACGCCTCATCTTGCGCTTCGCCCGGAGCCTTTCGATGAGAACTGGAAAGGGGGGTTTTTCTGCCCCTGTCACGGTTCCCGCTTCGATCTGGCAGGCCGTGTGTTCAATAACTCTCCTGCTTCTCGTAACATGGAGGTTCCACCCTACTACTACGAGACTGACAATATATTGGTAATCGGTGAAGATGGGGTGAACGCGTAATGAGCACATCAGAGAAAAGTGGCTGGATAGTTTCTTCACTGGCTGGTCTCAGAGACTGGACCAACGATCGTTTGCCCATTGTTGCTGCCTGGGAGCGGCACATGAGCAAGTATTATGCGCCGAAAAATTTCAACTTCTGGTATTTTTTCGGTGTGCTGTCACTGGTGGTGCTGGTGCTGCAACTGGTGACTGGTGTCTGGCTGACGATGAACTACACCAACAGTGCAGAAGGCGCTTTTGCCTCGGTTGAATACATCATGCGTGATGTGGAATGGGGCTGGCTTTTGCGCTATCTGCACTCGACCGGGGCCTCTGCCTTTTTTATTGTGGTCTACCTGCACATGTTCCGTGGTCTGATGTACGGTTCCTATAAAAAACCCCGTGAATTGATCTGGGTTTTCGGGATGGCGATCTACCTGGTGCTGGTTATCGAGGGGTTCCTGGGTTATGTTCTGCCATGGGGGCAGATGTCTTACTGGGGTGCGAATGTCATTGTGTCCCTGGTAGGTGCGATTCCGGTAATCGGTGAAGACCTGCTGGTCTGGGTGCGTGGTGATTACCTGATTTCCGGGGCTACATTGAACCGGTTCTTTGCCTTGCACGTTGTCGCCCTGCCGATAGTGCTGATTGCCCTGGTTGTCCTGCACCTGCTGGCACTGCATGAAGTGGGTTCGAATAATCCTGATGGTATCGAGATCAAGAAGAACAAGGGTCCCGATGGTATTCCAGTGGATGGCATCCCCTTTCATCCCTATTACACGGTGCATGACCTGGTCGGGATTACGGTCTTTCTGTTTGTGTTCTGTTTCATCGTTTTCTTTGTTCCGGAAATGGGTGGCTATTTCCTTGAGCATGCCAATTTTCAGGAAGCGAATTCCCTGAAAACACCAGAACATGTGCCACCGGTCTGGTATTACACGCCATTCTACTCAATGCTGCGCGCCGTCACCGTGCCACTGTTTGGCATCGATGCCAAATTCTGGGGGCTGCTGGTCATGTTTGGTGCCATTGCCATTCTGTTTGTGGTGCCCTGGCTTGATCGCAGTCCGGTCAAATCAATCCGCTACAAGGGCTGGTACAGCCGTATTGCACTGCTTGCCTTTACCGTAAGCTTCCTGATTCTGGGTGTGCTTGGCACCATGTCCGTCAGCCCGGCCAGAACTGTGCTGGCCCAGATAATGACAGTCATCTACTTCCTGTTTTTCTTCATGATGCCCTGGTATACGAGCAGGGAGCAGACCTTCCCTGAACCCGACCGTGTCACTGGTCGCTGGATCAGCATCAAGCAATTACTGATCACCCTGGCCTTGCTGGCAGCGCTGGTGGTGCTGCCATTGCGTGCGGTTGGCGCAGAGGCTGGTAATATCGCACTTGATCATGTGGAAATGGATATCAAGAATCAGGAATCCCTGCAGTCGGGTTTCCAAACCTATATGAATTACTGTGTCGGCTGCCATTCCTTGAAATACCAGCGGTTTGAACGTACAGCGAATGATCTGGGTATTCCACACGACCTGGTCCTGGATAATCTGGTTTTTGATGATGCCGCGATTGGTGACCTGATGGAAAACGCCATCACCCCTGATGATGCTGAAAACTGGTTTGGCGCCAGTCCACCTGATTTGACGCTGATCGCCAGAGTGCGCAGCCCGGACTGGCTGTATACCTACATGCGTTCATTCTATTCAGACGACAATCGACCCTGGGGCGTGAACAACACGGTTTTCGCCAATGTGGGTATGCCCAATGTGTTGCATGAACTGCAGGGCACCCAGGTCTGCGCCGATGGCGGAACGGACCCGCTACACTGTGAGTTGGAGCATGTCGAAGGCACCGGCAGCATGAGTCAGGAAGAATTTGATCAGAGCGTTTATGATCTGGTCAATTTTCTGTACTACGTCGGTGAGCCCATTCGGGAAAGACGCCAGGAGATTGGCTTCTTTGTGCTTGGTTTTCTGGTCATACTCTTTATCTTCACCTTCCTGCTGAACCGGGAATACTGGAAGAAGATACATTGAGCAACAAGGTAATTCGGCAATTCAGTCGCATTTGAGGATCAGACTATGGGTGTTGTTGCAAAACGCTCTTCCATGACTTTCTATTCCGATGGCAGCAGTCAATACAGTCATCGGGTTCGGATAGTCCTGGCAGAGAAAGGCGTCACTGTTGAAACGGTTGATGTCGATCCGGAGAATAAACCTGAAGATCTGGCATCCCTGAATCCGTATAACAGCCTGCCTACCCTGGTTGATCGTGATCTGGTTTTGTACGAAGCCAATATCATGATGGAATATCTCGATGAGCGTTTCCCTCATCCTCCCCTGTTTCCGGTTTATCCGGTGGCGCGTGCGCAAAGTCGTCTGTGGATGTATCGGATTCAGCGTGACTGGTGTGAACAGGTGGACAGCATCATGAGTGGTCACGATACTGCGGCAGAACGGGACAGGAAACGCAAGGAATTGCGGGAAAGCCTGATTTCCATTGCGCCAATTTTCACCGAGAAACCGTTTTTCATGAGTGATGAATTTACCATTGTTGATTGTTGTGTGATTCCCATTCTTTGGCGTCTGCCGGCACTGGGCATTGATCTTGGTGACAGCAAGGCAGTCAAACCATTACTGGAATACCGTGCACGGCTCTTTTCCAGGGATTCGATCAGGATAAGTTTGTCCGAACAAGAGAAAGAGATGGTCTGAGTGATCACCACTTGCTCCAGGATACAAACATGAGCATGACATCCAGCAGACCCTATCTGCTTAGAGCTCTTTATGAGTGGATACTGGAAAATCGGTATACCCCCTATATTCTGGTCAATGCCTATGGGGACGAGGTCATGGTGCCGCAGGAGTATGTCAAGGATGGTCAGATCATCCTCAATATCGCTCCCTCTGCAGTTCATGACCTACTGATGAGTAATGATGCGATTGAATTCAACGGTCGGTTTGCGGGCATCCCGACTCCGGTCTATGTGCCGGTTGCTGCCATCATGGGAATTTACGCGCGTGAAAATGGGCAGGGTATGGTATTCGAGTCAGAGCTGCCTGCTCCCCCACCAGCCACCCCGCCGCCAGCCGCCTCCCAATCCCCATCGGGCAAGGAGGGGAGCAAGAAACCTGCCCGGGAGAAAGGTGCCGGACGGGCATCGCTTAGAGTAGTAAAGTAACCTGGATTGGCAGCTTGGGTGGCCAACCCCACTTATTCAGAGGCTTCTTAGAGGTATTCGAACACTTTCACCACCCGGCTGACTCCCGTCACATTTCTGGCCAGCAGGGCAGCACGGTCACCTTCTTCCTGTGAAATCATGCCCATCAGGTAAACTGAACCATTATTGGTAACCACACGGATTCTGGCCGCAGGAACTTCATCATTCAGCCGCATTTGCGTGCGCACCTTGGTGCTGATCCAGCTGTCATTCATGCGTGAGAGCATGGTGGTTTTGCCGGAAACCTCTAGCTCATTATGAATGCGCTTGATTTTGCTGCTGGTCTCGGCAGCGATCTGGCTGGCCTGGGCCTTGAGCGCATCGGATTGCACCTGCCCAACGATCAAGACAACGGCGTTGTGGCTGATAACATTGAAATTGGCCTTTCTGAATTCTGGCTCGCGGGACTTCATGTTGACCACGATCCGGGTTTCGATGGCTTCATCCTCAACCATGGCTCCGGCAGTTCGGACACCGGGGTCTTCCTGCATACCCTCAGGTCCTGTTGTCCTTACCAGGATTGGCGTGCAGGAGGTGGTCAGAAGGAAGAAGGTCAGAATTGCAGTTTGATAGATATTCACGTGACATCTCCAAAAATATGTATATCAACAAGATCACAGAGGCAGTTGAGAATGATGACCTGGACCTCCACGATGCCCGCTTGTTCTCTGGCCGGTATCTCAATCATCACGTCGCCAGATTGTAGCAGACTCTCTCCATATGCGCTGTCCCCATTAGCTATAAATATCACCGACATGCCTCTTGCATGCGCTGAGCCGATGATTTCAGCGATGTTGTCATGGTCTCGCCGGATACTCAGCAGCAACAGTACATCACCAGCCTGGCCCAGTGTCTTGATCTGTTTCACATAAATTTCCTGCCAGGAACTGTCCTCAGCAATAGCTGCAATTGTCTGGAGGTCGCTGCTGATGGCTATTGCCGGTAGTCCTGGCCGGTCACGATCATACCTGTTAAGCAGCGCCGTACAGAAGTACTGGGCGTGAGCAGTACAAACACCCATACCACAACCGAGTATCTTGTGGCCTTGCAGCAACACATCAGCGAGCAGTTTGGCCGCCTGGATTATTTCTGCAGAATGCCTCTCCAGAGTCAGTTGCTGAAGTCGAATGCTGTTGCTGAAATGGCTGTTGATGCGTCGAGTCAGCTCCATTGGCACGGTTTTCCTTAGGAACCCTAGTGGAAAGCATTGGGTATCCAATTGAATTCAATCTCTTGCCCAGGGGCGGCGGTGAGCCCGATGATATCAAAGCGGCAGACCAACTGCTCGGTCAATCCATGGGTGGCCAAAAAAAACCGGGCACAGCGCCGTAGTTTCTGTTGCTTGCGCCGATCAACCGTTTCCACCGAAGTGCCGAATCCCTTGTTGCGTCGATAGCGGACTTCGATAAAAACAAGCACCCTGTCATCACGCATGATCAGATCGATTTCGCCGACACGACACCTGAAGTTTGACTGCAGCAGAACCAGACCTCGCGCCTGCAGATAGGATGCGGCAAGCTGTTCCTGCTGCGCACCAAAAGCCTGGCTGTTTTTGTGGCGCGAATACATGGCAACGGGCGCCTCCCTGCGCTTTTCCGCTCCTGTTGGGCAGGAACATTGACAGTATAGTTCACATGATCAAGGTGAAACCTGATTGACCACCGCAGCACCGTTAATAAATTGGGCGGTGAGCAGTTGGCGGTGAATGCTGCCATCAGGCTCCATGTACAGGATGCCCGTATTGCCGGGCAGCCTGGTATCGGGAAAGCGGGCGAGCTGAGTCAGGCGAGGGTACAGGTTATAGCTGTCTATACCCATGGCCCGAAGTCGCTGTACAGCACTGTTGCCTGTTGGCCAGAGAGAGTCCACGGTCAGGCGCAGCGTGTTGTCCGGCTGCAATATCCAGGGGGAGTCGATGAAGCGGATAGTATTCAGATCGCGGTTGGCAGTGCTGTTGAGGCCACCATCGTAGATGGCAGGCATGGCATAGACCGGTACGTCGCCGGCGTAGTAAAACGATAATGCCGGTTTGAGCTGCCGTCCTTCCGCTGGGTTGGCCAGTAGGAACAGAAAATCGATATCCTTTCTGCGACGTGGAATGAAGTGCATGGTGTTGCGGGGCAACAGGCTGCGCAAACTGGCCGCTCTGGCTTCGCTGGCATCTATCCCCATCATTTGCCGGATGGTATCGGCATAGGAGCTGTTGTTGCTGAAACTGCCCTGGGCAACCAGTTCGCCGCCCAGAGAGCCCCAGTGTTGACTGAAGGTCTCCAGGATGCGTCTGTACTCCTCGCCAGTGGGGGTCAGGATGGCTGCATTGCGATGACCTGCGGCCCAGGCCAGATCGGCTGTCTGCATGATTTCATCTTCAGGAGCCAGACCGAACTGATAAAATTCCCCCGGAGTCAGACGGTCTTTATCGCCATAATTCAGTGCCAGAGTGGGAATGGGCAAGGCGCGTTGCCCCTGCAATTGACGGACAAGATCCTTGTTCAGTGGACCAATCACCAGATCAGCCTGTTGCTCTACTGCTCGTCTGTAGACAGGCATTACGTCCCTGAGTCTGCTGGTATCATGCACGCTGATCCGTGGTACCGGCAAGCCTTGGGCAAGAGCCTGATAGTATGCGGCAAGGAAGCCCTCCTGAACTGCAATACCGGCTGGTTCCGCCAGCGGGAGAAGCAGGGCGATATGTTGGGCCCGATCCTGCCAGGCCTGATGAACAAAAGCGATTGCAGCGGGCAGATTTTTGGATGCGCTGTGCTGGTTCCATTTATCCTGCCATTGGGTGACAGCCTGAATTTGAGCAGGGATATTGTGTCTGCGGGTATTGATCACCGCAAGCAGCTCCAGCCAGCCGCGCAACTCATAGGAATCTATCTGCACAGTTGATGCTGCGGGTGCGTTTGCCGGGATACCGGACAACAGTTCCCAGATGTCATTATTATTGTCGATACGCTGTGTCGCATTCAGATCTTCGGCTAGCAGCAGGTGCTCCTGTACCGCAGTGATGTTTCTGCCCAGCAGGGAGAGGGCTTCGATGCGCAACAGACGCGCTTCCTTGCGGAGTTCCTCCTCAGCAATGGCAGCAACCATGGTGGCTGGCAGCAGGTCGAGGGCCTGCTCAGCTTGTCTTTGCAGCAATGCCTGTCTGGCATTGAGAATATTCAGGGCTTCCGGTGTTGAAGCCGTGTCTGTGGTATCCATTGCTGCTTCGGTTTCGATGGCCGCGCTGCTCTGCCCGGCAGATCTCTCAATACCCGGCTGGATGCTGCAGGCAATCAGCATCATGCTGAGCAGCCAGATGGTGAGTCTGTCCAAACGAAACAGAGAAAAAAGGGGAAGGCGGTCAGACATCACATCAATCTCTTGGGGGAAAGCAAAGAGGCCTCTAAGTCTATGGCCACTCTGCGGGGCCATAGACTTATTCAGAGGCTCCCAAGCTTATTATAGTTGCTCTGGCCGGGCAACAGGCTATCCAACACAGACTATCCGCGCCCGCAGCAAAGCAGTTATCATGAAGACCCTGCCACCAAGTCATACTGAAGGAGTCCCAGTGAGTCAACGCAGGCATCCAGAAGCGCGGCAGACAAAGGAATCAGCTCTCTACATTGTGGCAACGCCCATTGGCAATCTGGGTGACATCAGTTCACGGGCATTGGCGGTGCTCGGGTCCGTGGATATGATAGCTGCCGAGGACACCAGGCATAGTGCCCGCTTGCTGCAGCATTATGGTATCAGCACGCCAGTGACTGCCTATCATGACTTCAGCCCGGAAGCCAGAGAGTCAGCCTTGCTGGACAGACTGGCGCGTGGTGAAACCCTGGCATTGATTTCCGATGCCGGTACTCCGCTGATTTCGGACCCTGGATACAATCTGGTCGTGCGTGTGCGGGCAGCCGGGCACAAGGTGATTCCGGTGCCGGGACCAAGCGCGCTGGTGGCGGCTTTGAGCAGTGCCGGTTTGCCCAGCGACCGGTTTGTCTTCGAGGGTTTTCTGCCCGCCCGACGGGCCGCCAGAGTGCAGCATCTGCAAGGTTTGCAGAATGAATTGCGCACCCTGGTCTGCTATGAATCCCCGCATCGGATAGTGGCTACCCTGGAGGATATGCTGGATTGTTTTGGCCCTGCCCGGCAGGTGGTGCTCTGCCGTGAACTGACCAAGACCTTTGAGACCATACACGGCGATTCGCTGTCCAATCTGCTCCCGTGGATTCAGGCGGATGAGAACCGCCAGCGCGGGGAATTTGTCATTCTGATTGCTGGTGCTACGGTTAATCCTGATCAGCAGGAAGAGGATGATGAGGCGCACAGGATTTTGACACTTCTGTTGGAAGAGCTGCCGGTCAAACAGGCAGCAGCGATGGCAGCGCGTATTACCGGGCAAAGGAAAAATCAGCTTTATCGGCAGGCTCTGGCCATGCAGACGGGACCAGCTGAGACCCGAAAACTTCCCGAACCTTGATGATTATCCTTGTGCTGCCGGCACGGCTGGACTATTCTTGCGGCCGAGTTGGCTGGACAGTCGCTGTAGCGAAAGCTGAGTTTTCCGTGCACACGGTTGATGCGGCGCGATACAGAGGAAAGTCCGGGCTCCATAGAGCAGAACGCCAGGTAATGCCTGGGGGGCGAGAGCCTACGGAAAGTGCAGCAGAGAGCAGACCGCCAACCCCGATGCAAATCGGGCGGTAAGGGTGAAAGGGTGCGGTAAGAGCGCACCGCGCGCCTGGTAACAGTGCGTGGCACGGCAAACCCCGTTCGGAGCAAGACCAAATAGGAATCCAATGGTGCTGCTCGCACTGGATTCGGGTAGGTTGCTTGAGGTCAGCAGTGATGCTGATCCCAGATGAATGACTGTCCACGACAGAACCCGGCTTACAGGCTGACTCACTTGTTTTTGGCCGGGGATATGAGTAGTTCATGTCCCTGAGCTGAACCAGTTTGTACTGCAGTATTTTCTTCCCGCCAGACCTTCAATCAAGAAAACCTTACAAATCACTTTAACTGTTTGTTGCAGTTATTTGATATCAATTATTTTTGTCTTTTCATTCCTCATTGCCGCATCGGCAATTTTAAATTTTCCCAGTAAATTCATGCTAGTTACGCGCGATTTTTAACAAATAGTGCTTGCACAAGCCTATAAGTCTGCCTATAGTGTCGCCAAGTGGAAAAAAGTGGGGTTTTATGTCTTAAAGTGGGAATTAAGGCAGGTTTGAATAAACCCTTGAGTTTTCACGTCAGCTGGCAGGGTGAGGACTGAAAGTGTTCCGAGGCATCAGCGCAATCAATCTGGATACGAAAGGGCGAATGGCCATGCCATCGCGCTATCGTGATTTATTGATGACGCAATATGACGGACGCCTGGTGGCAACCATTGATGTTGATCAGAAATGCCTGTTGCTTTATCCGATCGATGAATGGGAAGAAATTCAGCGCAAGCTGGAAAAGCTTTCCAGCTTTGATCCGCGCAGTAGACGAGCACAACGCATGCTGATCGGTCACGCCACCGATCTGGAGATGGACGGCAGTGGCAGAATCCTGCTGCCTCAGATTCTGCGCGCTCACGCTGAGCTGGATAAGCATGTAGCCCTGGTTGGGCAGGGACATAAATTTGAAATCTGGAGCAAGCCTAACTGGGACGACCAGGCGCAGCTCTGGATGTCGACAAAAGGTCTGGAAGGTGAGTTGCCGGAAGAATTACTGTCATTGTCATTATGAGGTGATGCGTCCCGGAACAGTAACAAGAAAAATAACGCACACGGCAGGAGCGGTCTGGAAATGACGGCACAAGTGCACAAGACAGTTTTGCTTGAGTCTGCGGTTGCTTCGCTGGTCTGGGATGACGCTGGGTTTTATGTTGATGGCACTTTTGGTCGTGGCGGGCATGCGCAGGCTATATTGGCAGGGCTGGGCCCAAAAGGTGTATTGCTGGCCATCGACAAGGACCCCGAAGCGGTGGCGCTGGGGCGCACCCGGTTTGCAATGGATCCCCGCTTCAGTATTGTACAAACCTCATTTTCATCCTTGTCCGAATTAGTGCAAGAAAGACAGAAAGCCGGAGAAGTGGCAGGTGTCTTACTGGATCTTGGCGTATCTTCGCCACAACTGGATGAAGCAGAAAGGGGTTTCAGTTTCACTCAGGATGGACCACTGGATATGCGAATGAATCCGGAGGCAGGTCAGAGCGCAGCACAATGGCTGGCGCAGGCTGATGAGAAGGAAATTGCCGACATCATCTACCGCTATGGAGAAGAGCGACATTCCCGCCGCATGGCGCGTGCCATCGTTACCGAAAGGGTCAGAAAGCCCATTACTAGCACCTTGCAACTGGCCGAGATCGTCAAACAGGCCAACCCCTCCTGGGAAAAACACAAGCATCCGGCGACGCGTGCATTTCAGGCCATCCGAATTCATATCAATCAGGAGCTTGACGAGTTGCAGTCCTGTCTGCAGCAGGCTTTGGAAATGCTGATGCCAAAGGGCCGGCTGGTAGTCATCAGTTTTCATTCTCTTGAAGATCGTATTGTCAAACAATTCATTGACAAGCATGTGCGTGGTGATGAGTTTCCGGTTGGTGTGCCAGTCAGACATGATCAGATGAATCGGCGCTTGGTCAAAATGGGTAAGCCGGTCAAAGCACAGGAAGAGGAGTTGAAAAGGAATCCCCGGGCCCGTAGCGCCATCATGCGTGTTGCCGAGAAGGTGGCGTGATGAAAAAAATCGCACAGAATCGCAAGATTTCTGACCGGGGGATTTCTGACTCGGATAGGGAGCGCAATGCTGCTGAGTTTTTCTTGTTGTCGCCAAGCCTCGTTGTTCTTCTGGTTTTGCTGCTGGCAGTGCTGGCATCCGGTCTTGGCGTGGTGTACAGCACATTTGAAAATCGATTGGCCATGCATCAGTTGCAGCAACTGCGCAATGAAAACAATGTGTTGGATGTGCAATGGGGCCAGCTTCTCATTGAACAAAGCACTTTTGGCCTGGAAGGCAGAATTGAATCAAAGGCAAGTGAAGAGTTGCAAATGAGTCTGCCTGAATGGTCAGACATTATCATGGTGACTTATGAGTGATGCTAAAGTGAATCCATTGCAGTTCACCTGGCGCCTGTATCTGGTCTATTTTGTCATGCTGGCAGGCATAACCGCTGTGCTGTGGAAAGTGGCAACCCTGCATGTGGTACAGCGGGACTTTCTGCAGGAGCAGGGTGACGCCCGAACCATTCGAGTCGAGCCACTGATGGCACATCGGGGCATGATCATGGATCGTAATGGTGAACCTCTGGCGGTGAGTACTCCGGTCAAATCCATCTGGGTCAACCCCAGGGAAATTGGTGAAAATCGTGACGGGATGGCACAGTTGGCTCAGCATCTGGAGATTGATGAAAAAACGCTGCTCGACACTGTTATTTCCAATAGTAACAAGGAATTTATCTATGCCAAGCGGCGCCTGCCACCGCAGCAGGCAGATGAAATTCTGGCCCTGGGAATTCCCGGAGTCTATAGCCGTCAGGAATATCAACGGTATTACCCGCAGGGTGAGGTTACCGCACATGTTGTGGGCTTCAGCAATATCGATGACATCGGTCAGGAAGGCCTGGAGCTGGCCTATGATCATTGGCTTCAAGGCATTCCCGGCAAGCAGCAGGTCATCAAGGACCGGCGCGGCAGAATCATCAAGGAACTCAATACGCTGCAAACAGCACAACCGGGCAAGAATCTGGAGTTGAGCATTGATTTCCGGATCCAGAATCTTGCCTACCGGGAATTGAAGGCCGAATTCATCAACCGGGGTGCTCGTTCGGCCTCTGCTGTTGTACTGAACGTGGAAAGTGGAGAAGTGCTGGCCATGGTCAACCAGCCTTCCTACAACCCGAACAATCGCAGCCGGATTTCCGATTTTGGTGTGCTGAGAAACCGGGCGATCACCGACCAGCAGGAACCCGGTTCAACCGCCAAGACGTTTACCGCAATTGCAGCACTGGAATCAGGTTTGTATACACCTGGCACCACAATAGATACCAGTCCTGGACGCTTGCGCGTAGGTCGCGACTATGTGGAAGACCGTGGCAGGGATTACGGGGTGTTGACGGTTGCAGAGGTGGTGGCCAAATCGAGCAATATTGGTTCGGCCAAGATAGCCCTGTCGATAGGGCCAGATTTATTGCGTGACGTCATGGCCAGGGCAGGATTCGGCGAGAATACCGGCAGCGGTTTTCCAGGAGAAAGAGGGGGCATCCTGCCCAGTCATCGAAGATGGAGTGATATCGAACTGGCAACACTTTCCTTTGGTTATGGGCTGACCGCATCAACCTTGCAGATTGCCCAGGCCTATTCAGTAATAGCCAGTGATGGCATCAAGCGCCCAGTAACTCTGCTCAAACATAGTGGGAGTATCGATTCCATCCCTGAGGAGAGGGTTTTTGATGCTGAGGTGGTCCGGCAGGTAAAGGCAATGCTGGAAGCGGTTGTTGATCCGGAAAAAGGGGGAGCTACAGCGGCGAATGTCCCCTTTTATTCGGTCGCGGGTAAAACCGGAACTGCCCAGGTTCTGGGAGAGGGTGGTTATCTGTTGAAAGTCAATAATTCAAGTTTCGCGGGTTATGCCCCCGCACACAATCCGAAAATTGTAGTAGTGGTTGTCATAAACGAGCCGCAAGGTTCCCAGCAATTCGGTAGTCAGGTGGCAGCGCCTGTATTCTCCCGCATAGTTGCCGGCACCATGCGTATCCTGGAGATTGCTCCAGATAATCTGGACAGTGACCATGTCTTGCGACTGAGTGCACTGTAAAGGGTTTGATTCCATGAATACAGCGGAAAAAATGATGATGTCCAGAATAACACTGAATGAACTTTTGGCGGGCATGCAGATAATCCCGGCCGAATTGCAGGAAACTCTGGAAGTGATGATCGAGGGTGTCCAGATGGATAGCCGGTTGATTGAGCCCGGTGATCTTTTCTGTGCCTGCTTTGGCAGGAATCATGATGCACGCGACTACATTGGAACGGCAATCGCCAATGGTGCTGTGGCGATTCTGGCTGAATCGGGTGGCAGCTGGCAGGGCTGGCAGTTGCAGTCAGGTGTACCAATCATTGCGGTTGATGATCTGGCGGCGAAAATAAGTCAAATTGCTGGTCGTTTCTTTGCCGATCCTTCCAGTACGCTGTCAATTACAGGGATAACTGGTACCAATGGAAAAACAAGTTGCAGCCAGTTTCTTGCCCAGAGTCTGAATCTGCTTGGCAGGCAATGTGGCGTCATTGGAACATTGGGATATGGTTTTTGCGGGGCCATGAAGGATACCGGTTACACCACGCCAGATGCGGTTCAGTTACAGTCCATTCTTGCCGAGTTGCGTGCCAGCAAGGCAGACAGTGTTGCCATGGAAGTCTCCTCACAGGGACTGCACCAGCACAGGGTTGATGGAATCAGGTTTCACACTGCAGTATTTACCAATCTTACCCGAGACCATCTGGATTACCACGACAGTATGGAAGCTTATGGCAAGGTCAAGCGCAGACTGTTCGAAATGGATGGTTTGCGCACCGCAGTGGTCAATGTGGATGATCCATATGCGCCACAAATTCTCAACAACATTTCTTCATCAGTCCGGAGTCTTACCTATAGTCTGAGTAACAACAAGGCAGATGTTCATGGTAGCGAATTGATTCTTGATAAAGAGGGCTATCGGGTAAAAGTCGAAACTCCCTGGGGAAATGGTGTTCTGACAGGATCCCTGTTGGGCGAGTTCAATATCAGTAATGTGCTGGCGGTACTGACTGTATTGATGAGCCTTGAAACAGGAAGCAGGAAGTGGACGTTGGCAGAGGTGCTGGCAGTGCTGCCAGCATTGAAGCCGGTCAGTGGGCGAATGGAAATTATCAATGACGGGGAGGATATTGCCGCTGTGGTTGATTATGCCCATACGCCAGATGCCCTGGCCAGTGCGCTGCGTGCAATCAGACAGCATTATGAGGGCAACATCTGGTGTGTGTTTGGTTGTGGAGGGAACCGGGACCAGGGCAAGCGGCCATTGATGGCTGAAGTGGCCGGCCAATACGCGGACCATATCGTGGTGACCGATGATAATCCGAGAACTGAATGTGCGGATGATATTGTCAGGCAGATAATGCTGGGAGCCGAGAACAGCTCACGGTTTCGGGTGATTCGTGATCGCAGCAAGGCGATTGCAACTGTGATCAGGCAGGCCAACCCGGGTGATGTGGTATTGATTGCAGGCAAGGGGCATGAAAATTACCAGGATGTAGGTGGCAAGCGAACAATTTTCAGTGATGTCAATCAGGTAAGACTGGCGTTACAGAAGCGATCAAACAGTTAACTGGGCCAAAGGAGAGCGTGGTGATAAGGCAAACCAGTCTGGTAGAGATGAATACGGTGCTTCAAGGCCGGCTTATTGGGCGCGATACCAGTTTCAATGCGGTTTCAACAGATACGCGCAAGCTGAATCCGGGTGAGTTATATATTGCCCTGACTGGCCCAAATTTTGATGGAAACGAATTTATTGCTTCTGCTGCTGAAAAAGGTGCTTGTGGCGCTATTGTTAATTGTGAAATTGATGAAGATTTTCCTCAACTCCAGGTGGCTGATACTACGACGGCTCTGGGGCAAATGGGAGCATGGAATCGAGGGCAGTCAAAAGCGATGTTTCTAGCCATAACCGGGAGCCAGGGGAAAACCTCGGTCAAGGAAATGACTGCAGCAATTCTGCGAACAGAGCATGCAGTTTATGCCAGTCGCGGTAATTTCAATAATGCAATAGGTGTACCTCTAAGTCTCTTGCAAATCGAAGCTGAACATGAATTTGCCGTACTTGAACTTGGTGCCAGTGGAGCTGGGGAGATTGCCTATACGGTAGATCTGGTCAGACCTGATATCAGCCTTATCAATAATGCAGCGGAAGCGCATCTGGAAGGTTTTGGTTCTCTTTCCGGCGTGGTGGCAGCCAAGGGGGAAATCATAGATGGGCTGGGGCCTGAGGGTGTGGCTGTACTGAACGCAGATGATCCGGCATTTCCAGTCTGGCGGCAAAGAGCTGCTCCCAGGAAGGTGCTGGCTTTCAGCCTGGATGAAAATAATGTTCATGCAGACATTCATGCCACCAATATAGAGATGAAAGCAGAGCTGGGCAGCAAGTTCACGCTTAACACGCCGAAGGAATCGATCAGGATAAAGTTGAGACTCCCTGGTGTTCATAATGTGGCGAATGCTCTGGCTGCAGCATCTGTGGCTCTCGTTGCAGGGGCTGACCTCAAGTCGATAAAGAAAGGGCTGAATACAGTTTTGCCGGTTGCAGGAAGAATGCAGATGATGAGCTCCCCACAGGGGGCCAGGGTAATCGATGACAGTTATAACGCAAACCCGTCGGCATTTATGGCAGCCATTGATGTGCTGGCAAGTTGTGAAGGGGTCAGAATCCTGGTTGCCGGCGATATGGCTGAGTTGGGTGATGAGTCTGATTCCCTGCATCGACAGCTTGGTACGTATGCCAATCAAAAAAAAATTGACCTGCTTTGGACGGTCGGTGAGAAAAGCCGATTGGCCAGTATCGAATTTGGTCCGCATGCACAACATTTCAATAGTCAGGAAGAATTGCTGATCAAATTAAACACAAGTCTGGGGGCAGGAGTCACTGTACTCGTCAAAGGGAGCAGAAGCGCCGGGATGGACAATATCGTCAAGCAAATCATTAGCGGAGAATCTTCATAATGCTGGTATGGCTGGCCGAATACTTGACGCAAATTGATAACGGATTCGCTGTATTCCAGTACATTACTGTGCGTGGAATCATGGGAATATTGACAGCCTTGATGATTTCCTTGCTGATTGGACCAGCGATGATACGGCGATTGAATTATCATCAGATTGGACAGGTAGTCAGGGATGATGGCCCGGAAACCCATCTCAGTAAAGCCGGTACTCCCACTATGGGAGGAGCCCTGATTCTGGTCAGTATTGCCTTCAGCACATTACTTTGGGCTGATCTTAGCAGTCATTATGTCTGGATAGTGCTGGTAGTCACTCTTTTATTTGGTGCGGTTGGCTGGGTGGATGACTATCGCAAGGTATTCAAGAAAAGCCCCAAGGGTTTACCGGCCAGATGGAAATATTTCTGGCAATCCGTCATTGGTCTGGGAGCGGCAATTGTGTTGTACCAAACAGCAGCAGGCCCGGCAGAAACTGCCTATATTGTTCCCTTTTTCAAGGATGTGGCTCTGGAGACGGGGTATTTCTATATCCTGATGACTTACCTGGTCATAGTGGGGAGCAGCAATGCGGTCAATTTGACCGATGGGCTTGATGGCTTGGCTATTCTGCCAACAGTGATGGTGGGTGGTGCCCTCGGCATTATCGCTTATGTCAGTGGACATGTGGAGTTCTCTGAGTATCTGCGTATTCCGTATATCGTCGGGGCCGGGGAGTTGGTCATTTTCTGTGGTGCCCTGCTGGGTGCTGGTCTGGGTTTTCTCTGGTTCAATACGTATCCGGCACAGATATTCATGGGTGATGTGGGTGCTCTGGCACTTGGTGCGGCATTGGGGGTTGTCGCCGTCATCTCCCGGCATGAGATAGTGTTATTCATCATGGGTGGCATTTTTGTCATGGAGACGGTTTCGGTAATCCTTCAGGTTGCCTCCTATAAGTTGACCGGGAAACGGATATTCCGGATGGCGCCACTGCATCATCATTTTGAATTGAAGGGCTGGCCGGAGCCGCGGGTAATTGTGCGTTTCTGGATCATAACGGTGATGCTGGTGCTTTTTGGTCTGGCCACCTTGAAATTGCGTTGACAGGCAAAAAAATGTTGGCAAATAAAACGACAGCAGGAAAGGAGAAAATAATTGTCGGTCTGGGCAAGACCGGTTTGTCGTGCGCCCGCTATTTATCTGCCAGGGGTGAGCGATTTTCTGTTGTGGATACACGTGAAAATCCACCTGGGCTGGGGCTTTTCAAAGAGTCCTTTCCAGACGTCAGTGTTGTCCTTGGGCGCCTGGATGAAAGCATGCTGTTAAATGCGTCTGAAGTGATAGTGAGCCCTGGAATAAGCCTTAAGCAGCCAGCTATTGCTGCTGCGCTGGCCAAGGGTATTCCTGTGTATGGAGATATTGATATCTTCAGTCATGAAGCCAATGCCCCCATTCTTGCCGTTACCGGATCAAATGGTAAAAGTACCGTGGTTTCCCTGTTGGGAGACATGGTACGAAATGATGGGAAAAGGGCGGGGGTAGGGGGCAACCTGGATGGTGAAAATGCCATGCCGGCCCTTGATTTGTTGCAACAGGAAACTGCCGATATCTATGTATTGGAGTTATCCAGCTTTCAACTGGAAACGACACAGAACCTGGCTGCCGAGGTGGCTACAATTCTGAATATCAGTCAGGACCACATGGATCGCTATGCCTCCATGTCTGATTATGTTCAAGCAAAACAACGGATTTTTCTGGGCTGCAGGCACTATGTTGTGAATCGCAATGATTATTCCAGTGAGCCTTTGCTGGAAACGGAAGCGCAACGCTGGAGTTACGGGCTTGACTCTCCTGGTGAGAATGAATTTGGCCTTATCGCAGATGATGAGGGAAGCTTTTTGGCACAAGGGAATGTCAAGCTGCTTGATGTCAAAGAGATGAAACTCGTGGGTATGCACAACATCCTCAATGCCCTGGCTGCTTTGACGATGGGACATGCAGCCGGCTTGTCGATGCCGGCAATGGTACAAACCCTGCGCTCATTCAGCGGGCTTCCGCACCGCTGTCAATGGATCAGACAGATCCGTGGAATCGATTTCTACAATGATTCGAAGGCAACCAACCCGGGTGCCGCACAGGTGGCAATCCAGTCTATCGGGCAAATGGTCAGTGGCGCCGTAATTCTGATCGCTGGAGGCGATGGCAAGGGTGCAGATTTTACCCAGTTGAGGGATGTGGTCAGACAATATGTAAGAACCCTGATATTGATAGGTCGCGATGCGGAGAAAATGGCGAGACATCTGGGTGATACCACCGAAACGATTCTGGTCGAAGATATGGCATCGGCAGTTTCATCTGCGGTCAGTTATGCGCTGCCCGGTGATGCCGTACTTTTGTCTCCGGCCTGTGCCAGCCTGGATATGTATATGGATTTCAGACATCGGGGACGAGTTTTCATGGCCGCCGTGGAGGCTTTGCAATGAGCATTGCAAACACAGCTGATACCACTGTCATCGCTGTTGAATTCAAGCAGGGGGTCAGTGGTATCAATACATTGTTGCTGGTCTTCGTTTTGTTGATGAGCATGGGCCTGTTGATGATGACTTCTGCCTCTGTCGAACTGGGTAACAGTAATTATGGTGACCCCTTTTATTTCATCAAGCGACAACTGGTCTTTCTGCTGCTGAGTGTGATGTTGATGGCGCTGACGATAAAAATCAGACTCAATTTCTGGTATTCAAGCAGCGGTATTTTATTGCTTGGCGGTTTTGTCATGCTGGTATTGGTGTTGATACCTGGGGTGGGCAAAGTCGTCAATGGCAGTGCCCGTTGGCTGGACCTGGGTTTTTACAATCTGCAGCCCTCGGAGTTGAGCAAGGTGTTTCTGATTATGTATATGGCAGCATTTCTTGAACGCCACCGGCAGGAGGTCATTGCACGCTGGTCAGGATTCATCAAGCCGATGATCATTCTGTCCGCTGCCGTAGTATTGCTTCATTTTGAACCTGATCATGGCGCCATGGTTATCATGATGGTGACAACCTTCGGCATGATTTTCCTGGCCGGCGCAAAACTGCATCGGTTCATGTTGATCCTGATTCTTGGTTTTGGTGCGGTGGTCAGTCTGGCGATAATGAAACCTTATGTCATTGCTCGGCTGAGTTCATTTCTCAATCCCTGGGCGGCTGAATATGTCTATGGTGAGGGTTATCAACTGACACAGGCGCTTATTGGTTTTGGCCGGGGAGAGTGGTTTGGCGTCGGACTGGGGAAAAGTATCCAGAAACTGTATTTCCTGCCAGAAGCGCATACAGATTTCATTCTGGCAATTGTTGCTGAAGAGCTTGGCCTTTTGGGTGTGCTGGTGTTGATTGCCTTGTTCACCGCCCTGATCCACATCGGCTTGCAGACAGGTAAGACTGCGGAACGGCAATTTGCTTATTTTCGGGCCTATCTGGCTTATGGCATAGCGCTCCTGTTCGCTGTTCAGGTGCTGATCAATATTGGTGTCAGCACAGGGTTGCTGCCCACCAAGGGTTTGACTTTGCCGTTTCTGAGTTATGGTGGCAACAGTCTTTTGAGCAGTTGCTTCCTGGTGGCCATCCTGCTCAGGGTCCAATACGAAAACTCCCAGCCTGAAAGTAAAGGGGGATTTCATGAACGCTAGAAAGAAAAATAATGTAGCTGGCACGGTATTGATCATGGCTGGTGGAACGGGTGGACACATTTTCCCTGCGCTGTGTGTGGCTGATTATCTGCGGGAAAGGGGTTACCACATAGAATGGCTGGGTACAAGCAGAGGCCTGGAAGTGAGCGTATTGCAAGAAACGGGCATTCCATTGCATTTTTTGACAGCGAGTGGTCTGCGTGGAAAAGGTATCCTGAAACTGCTGATGGCACCATTGATGATACTGCGGGCCAGTTGGCAGGCTTTGCGTTTACTGCAGCAAATCAAACCCTGTTGTGTTCTGGGGATGGGTGGATATGTCACCGGCCCCGGCGGGGTGGCAGCAAAAATGCTCGGAAAGAAACTGGTTATACACGAACAGAATGCTGTAGCTGGCCTCAGTAACGGCTTATTGAGTCGGGTAGCAGACAGAGTGCTGGAGGCCTTTCCTGATACTTTCCAGGAGTCAGTCAACGCCATTCATACCGGAAATCCGGTACGCGGCAATATTCTTCGGCAATCAGAGCAGAAACGAAGACAAGAATCAGCAAGAGTATTGCGTGTTCTGGTGCTGGGTGGAAGTCTCGGAGCTGTAGCCTTGAATACGATCATGCCGGCAGTGTTGAAACAATTCAGTGAAGCCGACATGCCCTGGGTCATGCATCAAACTGGTGGAAAAAATCTTGAGGCGACAGCACAAGTTTATTCGGCGCAGGGGATCACGCTCGATGCCGAACATCAACTGCTGCCGTTTATCGATGATATGTCGGTAGTTTATTCCTGGGCCGATGTAGTGATCTGCCGTGCCGGTGCGACAACGGTGAGTGAGCTTGCCATTATGGGATTACCTTCGATACTGGTGCCGTACCCACATGCTGTGGATGACCACCAGACTCGAAACGCCCAATGGCTTGCCGAAGCGGGAGCTGCTGTTGTTTTACCGCAAGAGGAAATGACGGCAGAAAAACTTTGCAGCATTCTCAGCAATTTTTCCAGTAATCGCGATTTGCTCACAAGCATGTCAGCAGCAGCCAGTTCACTGGCACAACCTGAAGCAACAGCGAAGGTAGCCTCAATCTGTATGGAGATGTGTGATGCTTGACAAACAGGCAACTACAGCCAGATTGCATCAGATACCGGAGATGCGTCGCATCAAAACCATTCATTTTGTGGGAATTGGTGGTGCCGGAATGTGTGGCATAGCAGAAGTGTTGTTGAACCAGGGTTATTGTATCAGTGGGTCTGATATTCGTGACTCTGCTGTAACGCAGCGATTATGTGATCTTGGCGTAAAAATTTACATTGGTCATGCTGCCCGGAATGTGAGCACAGCAGATGTTGTGGTCTATTCAAGCGCGGTACGACAGGATAATCCCGAATTGAAACAGGCCAAGCGGTTGGGTAAACCCATTATTCCACGCGCAGAGATGCTGGCTGAGTTGATGCGCTACCGACATGCGATTGTCATTGCAGGAACGCACGGCAAGACAACGACAACCAGCCTGGTGGCCTCTATCTTTGCTGAAGCCAATCTTGACCCGACTTTTGTCATAGGGGGCTTGTTGAACAGTGCAGGCGTCAATGCCCGTCTGGGTGAAAGCAGGTTTCTGGTGGCTGAAGCCGATGAGAGTGATGCTTCCTTTCTCCATCTCCAGCCAATGGTGGCAGTAGTCACCAATATAGATGCAGATCATATGGATACTTATGGCGGCGACTTCAATCGGCTAAAAAAATACTTCATTGAATTTTTGCATAACCTGCCTTTTTATGGCTTGGCCGTTCTGTGTCTGGATGATGCAGCAGTTGCCGAGATCATTCCCAGAGTGGCAAGACCAATTCTTACCTACGGTTTCACTGCAACAGCTGATTACCGGATCATCGATCTGGTTCAGGAAAAACAATATACCAGTTTCGATGTGCTGCGACCTGATGGTCTGCCCCCACTGCATATCGACCTCAATATACCTGGTCGACACAATGCGCTCAATGCAACTGCGGCAGTGGCAATTGCTACTGATCAGGGTATCGCCGATGAACATATTCATGCAGGTCTTGAGCGATTCCAGGGAGTGGGTAGAAGGTTTGACATTCAGGGGGAATTTCCAATCCCTCAGGGCAAGGTACTGTTGCTGGATGATTATGGTCACCATCCCAGCGAAGTACAGGCAACCATCAAGGCATTGCGTGACGGCTGGCAGGAGTCTCGTCTGGTCATGATTTACCAGCCGCACCGTTATACGCGGACCCGTGATCTCTACGAAGATTTTGTCAAGGTGCTTTCAGAAGTTGATGTGTTGCTTATGCTGGATGTCTATTCGGCAGGTGAGGAAGCCATACCGGGTGCTGATGGGCGCAGTTTATGCAGGAGCATTCGTCAGCGTGGCAAGATTGATCCGATTTTTGTGCAAAGTGAGGAAGATGTCAGAAATATTCTCGGAGATATTTTGCGTGACGGTGACATTCTGATAACCCAGGGTGCAGGCAGTGTTGGTCAACTGTGCAGTCGTCTGGTAAGTGAAGGTCTTGTCAGCATCGGGAAGAACTGATTTGGGGGGGGAACGATTTTGAAAATGGAACAGAAAATCGCTGGGAAAGATGTTACATCGTTGGGTCGTGTCGCCGTGTTGATGGGGGGCGATTCAGCGGAGAGAGAAATCTCATTGTTGAGTGGTGGTGCCGTGTTCAATGCATTGCAGGCTGCTGGCGTTGATGTTGTGGCCATAGATGCGGCAGATGATTTGCTGGGCAGCCTGCAGCGCAGCAACGCTGATCGTGTGTTCAATATGCTGCATGGCAGAGGCGGCGAGGATGGCAAGGTTCAGGGTCTGCTGGAACTTATGGGCCTGCCCTATACCGGCAGTGGAGTACTGGCTTCAGCGCTGAGTATGGATAAGCTGAAAACAAAACTGTTATGGCAAAGCCAGAGCATACCAACACCGGAGTTCATGCTGTTGAACACCGGAACCGACTGGGAATCTCTTATTGCTGATATGGGGGAAGTCGTGGTGAAACCGGTTCGTGAAGGCTCCAGCATCGGCATGTCCATTGCCTGTTCGGCACAGGAGTTGAAAATTGCGTATGAACAAGCCAGAGCGTTTGATTCTGAAGTCATGGCGGAAAAACGGATAAAAGGTGCGGAATTTACTGTTGCCATTCTGGGTGGCAAGACTCTGCCGCCAATCGAGTTGAAAACGAGTCATGTATTTTACGATTTCAATGCGAAATATGTGGCAGATGACACCCAATATATTTGCCCGGCAGCTTTGGATGAGAGCAAGCTGCTGCTTTTGCAGGAATTGAGTCTGCAGGCGTTTTCCGCACTTGGCTGCGAAGGCTGGGGTCGGGTTGATGTGATGCAGGATGAAGAGGGAGGATTCTGGTTGCTGGAGATAAATACAATCCCGGGTATGACCAGTCACAGTCTCGTTCCCATGGCTGGAGCAGCGGCCGGATTGAATTTTGAACAACTCATTCTTGAAATATTAACAGCAAAAATAAACTGAAAATTACAGTTGACTGGTAATCATGATGCGACAAGGTAATCCTGACATTTCATTTTCAGCTTACACGGGTACTACAGAAGTGCCTCGTCATGCATTGAGGAAATCAAAATCAGGGAAAGTATCTGGAGAGGGTCAGCAACAGGCTGCAAGCGGAAACAACAAGAGCAGGGCATGGTGGCTCGTGCTGATTCTTGTGTTGGCGAGTGGCGTTTTGCTGACGCAGAACCTGGATACATTGCGGGCTTACGTCAACCGCCCGGTCACCAGCGTGCGCATGGCAACACCTTTGTTGCGTGTCCAGGAACAGGATGTGCGTAAGATTTTGGCTCAATTTACCGATGCAGGCTTTTTCGCAATGGATGTAAGCGGATTGAAACAGGCTCTGGAAGCAGACCCCTGGGTGGAGCAGGCAATCATCCGCCGGATCTGGCCGGATACATTGACCGTCGCCATACAGGAAGAAGTACCGATTGCACGTTGGGGTGAAGCGCAACTCCTGAATCAGTATGGAGTTATTTTCAAGCCTGAAGATATCAGCCGGGAACAAGGCCTGCCACTGCTGGCCGGGCCTGATGGTTCAGCTGGTGAAATGATGCAGCAGTACCAGCTGTTTTCCCGCATGCTGCAGAGTAAGGGCTTACGCATACAGGTACTGGAACTGAGTATCCGTGGCAGCTGGAATCTGGTCTTCAGCAATGAGGTTACCATGCAGATTGGTCGTGAACAGGTACTGGATCGCATGCAACGGTTCATTACTTTTTATGATTATCGTTTGCACACACAGTTTGATCAGATCAGTGCAATTGATCTGCGTTATCGCAATGGCATGGCTATTAAAATGAAATCGACTGTACCCATTGGAGTTGCAGCTACATGAAAGGCACAAAAGTTATTTTTAATCCCGTTCACGGCATAAGTTCAGTGAAAGGAGAGATCAGGCAATGAGCACCGAAACCAATTCCAATCTGATCGTGGGTCTGGATATAGGCACTTCAAAAGTGGTGGCCATAGTCGGTGAGATCAAGGCTGATGGGAGTATGGACATCATCGGTATTGGCAGTCATCGCTCGCGTGGATTGAAAAAAGGCACGGTGGTGAATATCGAATCCACAGTGGAATCGATACAACGTGCAGTGGAAGAAGCCGAACTGATGGCAGGCTGCCAAATCCAGTCAGTCTATGCAGGCATTGCCGGAAGTCATATTCGCAGCATGAACTCCCATGGCATTGTGGCAATTCGTGATGGGGAAGTGATGCGAGCAGATATTGAGAGAGTCATCGATGCGGCGCAGGCGGTTGCCATACCAGCAGATCAGAAGGTTCTGCATATTCTTCCCCAGGAATACATCATTGATTCACAGGAAGGAGTCAAGGAGCCGTTGGGAATGTCGGGTGTGCGCCTGGAAGCCAAGGTGCACCTGGTTACCTGTGCCATCAATGCGATTCAGAACATTGAAAAATGTATCAGGCGTTGTGGTTTGCAAGCGGAAGAAATCATTCTTGAACAGTTGGCATCGAGTTATTCGGTTTTGACTGATGACGAAAAGGAACTGGGTGTATGCATTGTTGATATAGGTGGCGGTACGACAGATATCGCCATCTTTACCGAAGGGGCGATTCGACACACTGGAGTGATTCCGATTGCCGGGGATCAGGTGACCAACGATATCGCCATGGCCTTGCGCACACCGACAGAAAATGCGGATGAAATAAAGATCAAATATGCCTGCGCCCTGACCCAGCTGGCCAGTGCCAGCGACATGATCAAGGTGCCAGGTGTGGGTGATCGTCCAGCCAGAGAACTGTCCAGACAGGCTCTGGCTGAAGTGGTTGAGCCTCGTTATGACGAACTGTTTACCCTGGTCAAAGCCGAACTGCAACGCAGCGGTTTCGAAAATCTGCTGGCAGCAGGTATCGTTCTTAGCGGAGGAACAAGCAAGATGGAGGGAGTGGTGGATCTGGCTGAAGAGATATTCCATATGCCGGTTCGTATCGGCTCTCCGCAAAACGTCAGAGGTTTGGCAGACATCGTCAGAAACCCAATTTATGCCACCGGCGTAGGTTTGTTGCTGTATGGGCTTAAACAACACCAGGAGCGTGGTTCATTTACCCCGGGAAAAGAGACCCAGGAAGATTTCATAAGCAGGCTGAAAACATGGTTCAGGAAGAATTTCTAACAATCAATTCAATGATATAAACAGGTGCACAAGGGGGCTTTATGTTTGAACTTATAGATAGCATTCCACAAAATGCAGTGATCAAGGTGATTGGAGTCGGTGGCGGTGGTGGTAACGCTGTCCGGCACATGATCGCCAATAAGGTTGAAGGTGTTGATTTTGTCTGTGCCAATACCGATGCGCAGGCTTTGAATGACATGGAAGCCAAAACCTTGCTGCAGATGGGCAGTACGGTAACCAAAGGCCTGGGTGCAGGAGCCAATCCTGAAATTGGTCGTCAGGCAGCACTGGAGGACCGTGAGGAGATTGCGGAGATTCTGTCGGGTGCTGATATGGTGTTCATTACCGCGGGCATGGGTGGAGGAACCGGTACCGGGGCTGCACCCATTTTTGCCGAGGTAGCCAGGGAAATGGGTATTTTGACGGTGGCGGTAGTCACCCGCCCCTTCCCCTTCGAAGGCAGAAAGCGATCGCAGATTGCGGAGCAGGGCATTATTGAGTTGACCCAGCATGTCGACTCCCTGATCACGATACCCAATGAAAAACTGCTTACCGTGCTGGGCAAAAGTGCGACCTTGCTGGAAGCTTTCCGGGCGGCCAATGATGTGTTGCAGGGGGCAGTAAAAGGTATTGCCGACCTGATCATCCGTCCCGGCATGATCAACGTGGACTTTGCCGATGTGCGCACGGTGATGTCAGAGATGGGTATGGCCATGATGGGAACAGGCTATGCCAGCGGGGAGAACCGTGCCCGTGATGCGGCCGAGTCGGCCATCCGCAGCCCCTTGCTGGAAGATGTCAACCTGCATGGTGCCCGCGGTATTCTGGTCAATATCACCGCTAGCGAGAATCTGTCTCTGGGTGAGTTCACTGAAGTGGGTGATACTATCTCCGAGTTTGCTTCCGATGATGCCACGGTCGTGCTGGGTACCGTGATTGATCCAGACATGGGGGATGAAATCCGGGTCACGGTGGTTGCTACCGGCCTGGGCAGCAAGACTGTTGCTGCCGAACGTCCTACCAAGGTTGTCGACAATACCCGCAAGGCAACCACGATGGCACCCGATTACCGGCAACTGGACAAGCCAGCTATCATGCGTGGCCGGTCTGGCGCGGGTGCTGCTGCAGCCATGCCGCAAACCGGGCTGGCGCGTGCTGTAGGGGCTGATGCTGATATGGATTATCTGGACATTCCGGCCTTCCTGCGCAGGCAGGCTGACTGAGCGCTGGAGCAAGCTTGAACAGGTTGGGTTCTTGATTGAGATTTGTTATCATCGCCGGCATCTTCACCTTATCACCTGGGTGACAATGCCGGTGGCCTGCCTGTGTTCAGGCCCATTTCCAGGAAGCTCGAATCTATGCTGAAACAAAGAACCTTGAAGAATGCGATCAGAGCTACTGGCGTTGGCCTGCATACAGGTGAGAAAGTCTACCTGCTGTTGCGGCCGGCACCGGTGAATACCGGTATCATCTTCATTCGGTCCGATCTGAGCCCCATGGTTGAGATTCCTGCCCGGGCTGACTATGTGGGTGATACCGTGCTTTCGACGACGCTGGTCAAGGGTGATGTCCGTATTTCCACCATTGAACATCTGATGTCGGCCATGTCCGGCCTGGGCATTGATAATGCCTATATCGAGGTCAGTGCCGCCGAAGTGCCGATCATGGATGGCAGCGCCGGGCCTTTTGTATTCCTGATCCAGTCCGCAGGTATCGAGGAGCAGCCTGAACCCAAGCGGTTCATCCGGATACTCAAGCCATTGCGGCTGGAAGAGGGTGACAAGTCAGTCAGCCTCGAACCGTTTGATGGTTTCAAGGTAAGTTACACCCTGCTCTATGATCATCCGGTCTACCGCAAATACACCAAGTCTGCCAGTATCGATTTCTCCAGTACCTCTTTTGTCAAGGAAGTCAGCAGGGCCAGAACCTTCGGTTTCATGCACGAATTCGAGGAGTTGCGCAACCGCAATCTGGCGCTGGGCGCGAGCATGGACAATGCCATTGCCGTCGGGGATTACAAGGTGTTGAATGAAGACGGTCTGCGCTATGAAGACGAGTTTGTCAAACACAAGATTCTGGATTCTATCGGTGATCTGTATCTGCTGGGTATGAGTCTGATTGGTGAGTTCAAGGGATATAAATCTGGACATGCGTTGAATAATGCATTATTAAGGTCGCTCGAAGTCAACAAAGATGCCTGGGAGATAGTCAGCTTTGAAACCGAATCCAATGTGCCCATCTCGTACATGAAACCGGTGCTGGCGGCCTGATTACAGTCCGGATGTGGTATGAAAGTAATAGTTATCAATGAACGTCATGGTCAGAGCAAAACCATCGTCCTCAAGGGCTGGCTGAAAGGCTTGCTCTCTGTCTGTTTGCTTGGGGCCCCTGTCGCTCTGGGCTATCTCGGTTACCACCTCGCCCTGTCCCAGGCCGATCAGGGTTACTCCCAGGAAACTGCGCAAAGCTGGCAACAGCAGCTGCGCGAACAGGCCGATCTGCTGGCCCAGGTAAAACGGGATGCAGAACAGCAGCTGGAAGCCATGACCATGCGTCTGGCGATGCTGCAGGCCCGGTTGTTGCGCCTGGATGCGCTGGGACAACGGGTGACTACTGTTGCCCGACTGGACAATGGCGAGTTTGATTTCAGCCAGGACCCTGGTTACGGTGGCCCTCTTCTGGATGAAGGCGACAGCTTTGCTCAGCCTGATTTTCTGCAGGCGATTTCGCAGTTGGAAGAACAAGTGGCTGACCGGGCGCAACAGCTTGAAATTCTTGAAGAATTGATGATGAACCGGCAGCTTGATGCCAACAGTTTTCTGGCCGGCAGGCCGGTCAACAAAGGCTGGATATCATCCGGTTTCGGGCGGCGGGTTGATCCCTTTACCGGGCGTCTGGCCTGGCACTCCGGTGTGGATTTTGCCGGCAAGGCCGGTGATGATGTCATCAGTGTAGCGGCAGGCGTGGTAACCTGGTCGGGTGACAAGCAAGGGTATGGTCTGACGGTTGAGCTCAATCACGGTAATGGCTATACCACCCGTTATGCACATGCCGACAAGCTTCTGGTGGAATCCGGAGATATCATCCGCAAGGGTCAGACCATAGCCCTGATCGGCAATACCGGGCGCTCTACCGGTCCTCATGTTCATTTTGAAGTTTACAAGAATGGTCGCATAGTAGATCCCTCCTCGTATATCCACCGTACCGCACGCTAGACTTTCCCTTTCAGACTGACGGCATCTGTACGCGTAGAAAGTGCAGAGAGTTATGCCGTATCGATTCCGGAAACTCCGGCTGGTTTCAACGTATTCGCAATCTGGTAAAGCACAATCATGAATCTATCGTTTTTAAGCAAACTCTTTGGCAGCAGCAACTCCCGGCAACTGAAGCGGATTTCCCGTATCGTGCGTCAGATCAACAGTCATGAACAAGCCCTGGAAGCACTTGATGATGAACAGTTGAAGGCCAGGACCAGTGAATTCAGAACGCGCTACCAGGACGGTGAGACACTGGACAGGATGCTGCCGGAAGCCTTTGCCGTAGTGCGCGAGGCCAGCAAGCGAACATTGAAGTTGCGGCATTTTGACGTCCAGATGATTGGCGGCATCGTCCTGCATGAAGGCAATATCGCGGAGATGAAAACCGGGGAAGGCAAAACCCTGGTGGCAACACTACCGGCCTATCTGAATGGTTTGACCGGGAAAGGCGTGCATATAGTGACGGTCAACGACTACCTGGCTCGCCGCGATGCCAACTGGATGCGTCCGCTGTATGAGTTTCTGGGGCTGACGGTCGGTGTCATTGTTTCTGGCCAGACCGGCGAGGAAAAACATGCGGCCTACCGGGCCGATATCAGCTACGGCACCAATAACGAGTTTGGCTTCGATTATCTGCGTGACAATATGGCTTTCCGTCTGGAAGACAAGATGCAGAAACCTCTGTATTTTGCCATCGTGGACGAAGTGGATTCGATCCTGATCGATGAGGCTCGCACTCCCTTGATTATCTCCGGTGCTGCCCAGGACAGTTCCCAACTGTACCGGGCCATCAATGCCCTGATACCCAAACTGGAAAAAGGGGAGGCCCGTCAGGAGAAAAAATCCCTGGATCTTCACCTTGAACCCAAGGAAGAAAGCGGCCATTTTGTCATCGATGAAAAGGCACGGCAGGTAGAACTGACCGAGGCGGGTCACGAATTCATTGAAGACCTGCTCAGCCAGCAGAAATTGCTGGCTGAGGGGGAAAGTCTCTATGCGGCAGCCAATCTCAATCTGCTGCATCATGTCCACTCAGCACTGAAGGCGCATTACCTGTTTCACAAGGATGTCGAGTATATCGTCAAGGATCGCCGTATCGTCCTGATTGATGAGCATACCGGCAGAACCATGGAAGGGCGCCGTCTTTCCGAGGGGCTGCACCAGGCCATCGAGGCCAAGGAAGGACTGGATATCCAGAGTGAAAGCCAGACCCTGGCCTCCACCACGTTCCAGAACTATTTCCGTCTGTATCAGAAATTGTCCGGCATGACCGGTACGGCAGATACGGAAGCCTTCGAGTTCAAGCAGATATACGGTCTGGATGTCGTGGTGATTCCACCCAACAAACCGATGCAGCGAATAGACAAGAATGATTTGATCTTTCTCTCCATGGAGGAAAAGTTTGAAGCCATTGTGCGGGATATCAAGGAGTTGAGTGCCAAGGGGGCTCCTATCCTGGTAGGTACTGCCTCGATCGATACCTCGGAGTTGCTGTCGAAATTTCTGCTCAAGGAGAAAATCGACCATGAGGTTCTCAATGCCAAATTCCATGAAAAGGAAGCGTTTATTGTGGCTCAGGCTGGTCGGCCAGGTGCGGTGACCATTGCCACCAATATGGCGGGTCGGGGCACCGACATCGTGCTGGGAGGCAATTGGGAGGCCGAAGTTGCCGAGCTGGAAAACCCCTCTGAACAACAGATTGCAGAAATAAAGGCAAAATGGCAGGAGCGTCATGATCTTGTCATTGCGGCAGGAGGTTTGCACATCATTGGTACCGAGCGGCACGAGTCACGACGTATCGATAACCAGCTCAGGGGGCGTTCCGGCCGCCAGGGAGATCCAGGTTTTTCCCGTTTCTACCTGTCCCTGGAAGATAATCTGATGCGTATCTTTGCTTCTGACCGGGTCAAGAATTTCATGCAAGCACTGGGCATGGAAAAAGGAGAAGCCATCGAACACAACATGGTTTCCAAGTCCATTGAAAAAGCCCAGCGCAAGGTGGAAGGACGCAATTTCGATATTCGCAAACAACTTCTCGAATATGACAATGTGGCCAATGACCAGCGCACCATCATCTATCGGCAACGCAATGAACTGATGGCTAGTGATGATATTTCAGAGATGATCGACGCGATGCGTGAGCAGGCTGTGGAGGCTGTGGTCAGCAATCATATTCCACAGCAAAGTGTCGCTGAACAATGGGATATCCCGGGCCTTGAGCAGGCCATCGAGGCCGAGTTTGCAGTCAGTCTGCCAATCCAGCAATGGCTGGATGAAGACACCTCGCTGTATGAGGAAACCCTGCGGGAAAAGATACATGAGGCACTGACCCAGGCCTATCGGGCCAAAAGTGCCGTGGTGGGAGACAAGATGCGTCTGTTGGAGAAACAGATAGTGTTGCAGATTCTGGATAATCTCTGGAAAGAACATCTGGCCGCGATGGATCAATTGCGTCAGGGTATCTTTCTGCGCGGCTATGCCGGCAAGAACCCGAAACAGGAATACAAACGGGAAGCCTTTGAATTGTTCCAGACCCTGATGTCCAATTTGCAGCAGGAGGTCACCCGCTTTCTGAGTCATGTGCAGGTCAGATCAACGGAAGAGATTGATGCCCTGGAGAAAAAGCGGGCGGAGGAACAGGCCCGTGAAAAGCTCTTGATGCAGCATGCCGAAGCTTCCGCAATGGCTGGCAAAGAGGCTGGCAGAGAGGCTGGCAACCCGCAGGACGGCAAAACACCTTTTGTGCGCAGCGACAGGAAAGTTGGCCGCAATGATCCCTGCCCCTGCGGGTCGGGCAAAAAATACAAACAGTGTCACGGACAATTGAGTTGACAGGGTAACAACATGACAGACGGGCAGGAACAGGCAGGAGAAGAAAGCAGCGAACTGTTGGCGGTAAAAGGCGTGCGCCTGGCCGCTGTAGAGAGCCATATCCGCTATCGCAACAGACCGGATCTGGTAGTGATCGAACTGGCCGAGAACACGGAAGTTGCCAGTGTATTTACCCGCAATGCCTTTTGCGCTGCCCCGGTGATTCTGGCCAGACAACACCTGGCCCTGAACAAGGGCAAGGTGCGCTATCTGCTGACCAATACCGGCAATGCCAATGCCGGCACCGGCGAACAGGGTTTGCAGGATGCCCACGCCTGTTGTGCGGCTCTGGCCGAGCTGACCGGAGTACCTGAATCTGCGGTGTTGCCGTTCTCGACTGGAGTCATTGGTGAACCATTACCGGTAGACAGGCTGGTTGCGGGGCTTCCGGCAGCCCTGGCCAATCTGGCCGCTGACAACTGGGCCTCGGCGGCACAAGGCATCATGACCACCGATACCCGGCCCAAGGCGCGCTCACGCCGTCTGGTCCTGGATGACAGCAATCCCGAGCAGGAAATCACCCTCACTGGAATCTGCAAAGGGGCTGGCATGATACGGCCGGACATGGCCACCATGCTGTGCTACGTAGCGACGGATGCGCGTATCGCACTGGCAGATTTGCAGGCATTGCTGCAGGAGGCCGTGTCGCATTCGTTCAATCGCATTACGGTGGACGGTGATACCTCGACCAATGATTGCTGTGTGCTGGCAGCAACCGGCGCCAGCGGCATTGTGGTCAGACAGTCCGATCACACCCGGTATGCGCGCTTTGCTGCGGCACTCAATGCCCTGGTGCTGGAACTGGCCAAGGATATCATTCGCGATGCGGAAGGCGCCGGGAAATTTGTTACTGTTCAGGTGCTGGAAGGCAGGGACAGCGAGGAGTGCCTGCGCGTAGCCTATGCCATTGCCGAATCGCCCCTGGTGAAAACCGCATTGGCGGCTTCGGATCCGAACTGGGGACGTATTCTGGCTGCGATTGGTCGAGCCGGCCTGGCAGAATTGGATGTCAACCGGGTTACCCTGATGCTGGGAGAGGTGGTCATAGCGGAGAACGGCATGCGGGCAACAGGCTACACGGAAGCGGCTGGGCAACAGCTCATGAATGAAGACAAGATCACGATTACAGTCAAACTGGCCAGGGGTAAGGCCCGGGAAACAGTTTGGACTTCCGATCTGACTGAGGAATACGTGCGCATCAACGCCAGTTACCGCAGTTGAACAGGTTTGCGTTTGGCTAAGGTATTTTTACAAAAGGTAGAGAGGGGGACAGAATTGCTTCACGTGGCAGTGGGTGTAATTCGCAATGAAGAGGGTGCGGTGTTGATTGCCCAGCGCGCCAGGGACAGTCATCAGGGCGGGCTCTGGGAATTTCCGGGCGGCAAGATCGAGGCCGATGAAAACGTCACCGAAGCCCTGGCCAGAGAACTGGCTGAGGAGCTGGGTATTCAGGTGCAGGCACAATCTCCTTTGTGCCAGATCGCACATGATTACGGTGACAGGTCGGTGTTGCTTGATGTCTGGTCTGTGGACCGCTTTGCCGGAACTCCGCAGGGCCTGGAAAAACAGCCATTGCGCTGGTTGCCGGTCGATCAACTGCAGGCTGCTGAGTTTCCACAGGCCAATCGGGCCATTATCCGCCGACTCAAACTACCGGAAATGATAGCCATTTCCGGTGATGCCGAAGATGAACAGAATTTCCACGATCGTTTCGAGCAGGTTCTGGCGCTGGGGTTGAAGCTGGTCTATTTGCGGGTCAAGGAGCTGAGCGAAGAGGGTTTGCGCCAACGTGCCCAGCGCTGCGCCCAGCTTTGCCAAATCTACAATGCCGCGTTTGTGCTCAATGCTGATCCTGAACTGGCCATCGAATGCGGTGCCAGCGGCTTTCATGCCAACTCGCAGCTGTTGTTGGCAAGCAATGAACGACCGGTTCCCGATACCATGCTGTTTGGTGCTTCCTGCCATGATGAGCAGCAGGTAAGGCATGCCATGGCCATTGGGGCGGATTATCTGTTCCTTTCTCCCGTGCTGGCAACGGACTCACATCCCGGGCGCAAACCTTTGGGCTGGGAACAGTTTGGCAGGCTCTGTGGCATCAGCACTGTGCCCGTCTACGCGCTTGGCGGCATGAAAGAAGAGCATCTGGCGCTTTGTAAGCGGCATGGGGCTTTGGGCCTGGCAGCAATTGGTGCGTTCTGGTAAGGGCTGGTTTCATGACCAGTCTTGTTCATCATCCACATCTGGAGCCACAGGTTCACCAGCAATGGTGAAACCTTCCTGTGCCCATTCACCAAAATCGATCAGTTGACATCGTTTGGAGCAAAACGGACGGTAGGGGCTGGTCTCATTCCAGACCACTATCTCCTTGCAGGTGGGGCAGTTGACTTTCAGTTCTCGTGCAGACATCAGGTTCGCAATCCAGCCAGTTGAAGATAGTGATGGTGCAGGGTTTTTACCTGGGCCGCAAGATGTTGCAGATCCCGATCGTTGACCAGAATATCATCAGCCTGGGCCCGACGCTGCTCCCGGCTCAGCTGCGTAGCCATTATCCGGTCGACAGCCTCATTGCTGATCTCGTCCCTGGCGCTGGTGCGTTGGCGCTGAATCGATTCTGGGACATCTATCAGCAGAACCCGGTCGACCATCCGGTCTTGCCCGGTTTCAAACAACAGCGGTGAAGAAAGTATGACGTAAGGGGAGTCGGCCTGCTCTATCTGCCTGCCGATCTCTGCCTGGATCAAGGGGTGCAGCAGAGACTCCAGCCAGTGCTTGTCTTCAGGTCTGGAGAAAATCCGGGCGCGCAGCGATTTGCGGTCCAGGCTGCCATCAGGCAGCAGAATATCTGCACCAAAATGAGCGGCAATGCTCAGCAGTGCCGGGCTGCCGGGTGTGACCACTTGTCGGGAAACCAGGTCGGCATCCACCACCGTAATGCCCTGGCTGGCAAATAAATCGCTGGCGGCAGTCTTGCCACTGCCGATACCCCCGGTCAGCCCCAGGACAAAAAGGTGGCGGGTGGAGTCCTTCACCATTGCCCACCCAGGGTCAAGGCGATCAATTGTTCACCCCAGAGCAGGGTAATGAAACCTGCCAGGGCCAGATAGGGACCAAAGGGAATGGGGATGTTGCGATCATGGCCACGAAACAGCAACAGGAAAATACCGATCACGGCCCCGGACAGCGAGGAGAGAAGCACAATACTCAACAGGCTTTGCCAGCCGAGCCAGGCACCCAGCACCGCCAGTAACTTGAAGTCGCCATAACCCATGCCTTCCCGCCCGGTGAGCAGACGGAACAGGTGGTAGATGGACCACAGGCAGAGATAACCGGCAGCCGCGCCAATGATTGCATCGGAGGCACTGGCAAATCCCGGCAGCAGGGTATTGACCAGCAGTCCCAGCCAGAGCAGGGGCAGGGTGATATTGTCGGGCAGCAGTTGGTGGTCAAAATCGATCAGGGTAAGGGCCAGCAATGACCAGCTCAGGACCAGGGCGTACAGGGTCAACCACTGCGGACCCAGTTGCCAGGCAACGAGACCGGACATCACGCCACTGAGAGCTTCGATAAGGGGGTAACGTGGCGAGATGGGTGCTGAGCAGGCCGCACATTTGCCGCGCAGCAGGAAATAGCTCAACAGCGGGATGTTTGCCCAGACACGTACCGGGTTTTTGCAATGCGGACAATGTGAATCCGGCTTGGCCAGGTCGAAACGGGTGAATTCGGCCATGACCATGGGTTTGCTGACCTGGGTCGGGTCCAGTTCCAGAAACTCGATGCATTGTTGCCGCCATTCCCTTTGCAACATGATCGGCAAACGGTAGATCACGACATTGAGGAAGCTGCCAACCATCAGGCCCAGCACGATGGCCAGACCGATCAACGCCGGCATACTGGTTTGCAACAGATCAATTAAAGCCATTGACACATTCCCTGATGACGATCCCGTGACATTGTATTGCTCCTGGCTGGATGCAAATGCTTCAGATAACCTGGCCCAGCTGGAAAATGGGCAGGTACATGGCGATCATCAGGCCGCCAATGAGCGTACCCAGCACGGACATGATTATCGGTTCCAGCAGACTGGTCAGGCTGTCAACGGCTGTGTCCACTTCCGCCTCGTAATAACTGGCGCATTTATCCAGCATGGCATCCAGCGACCCGGATTCTTCACCAATGCCCACCATCTGGATAATCATGCTGGGAAACAGAGAGGTGTTTCTGATGGCAAAGTTCAATTGCTGTCCGGCCGTCACATCTTCCTTGATGCGCTGGGTGCCGATGTTGTAAACCACATTGCCGGTAGCGCCGGCAACCGAGCCCAGTGCATCAACCAGTGGCACGCCGGCGGCAAAGGTGGTGGCCAGAGTCCGGGTAAAGCGGGCATAACAGGATTTTTCAATGATGGGTCCGATAATGGGAATTTTCAGCATCAGCCGGTCTACCCCATCGGCAAAAGCCCGGGAACGGATTCTGCCCTCCTTGAACAGGTAGACCAGAATGGCCGCAGCAATGACAACTTTCCACCAGTGGGCGATGGCTATATCGGATAGCCCCAGCACAAACAGGGTAAAGGCGGGCAGGTCGGCACCGAAACTGGAGAATGTTTCGGCAAACTGTGGTACCACCTTCACCAGCAGAATCCCCGTTACGATAATGGCTACCACCACCACCGCAATCGGATAGTTCATGGCCTTTTTGATCTTGGCTTTCAGGGCTTCGGTTTTTTCCTTGTAGGTGGCCACCCGGTCAAGCATGGTCTCCAGGGCACCTGACTGCTCGCCCGATTCCACCAGATTGCAAAACAGCTCATCAAAATAACGGGGATGCTTGCGAATGGAATCGGCAAAATTGTTGCCTGCTGCCACATCATCGCGAACAGTGCGGACCAGCTCTGCCATGGAGGCATTTTCCAGGCTGTCAGCGACGATGTCGAAAGACTGCACCAAGGGGATGCCGGCTTTCATCATGGTTGCCAGCTGCCGGCTGAAGATGGCGATATCTCCCGGGGTGATTTTCTGTTTGCGGGGGGCCAGCAGATCCCTGGATTTTTTACGCACCCTGGTGGCGTTGATACCCTGTTTGCGCAACTGTGCCTTGACCAGAGCCTGGCTGGTGCCAGGAATCTCGCCCTTGGTCTTGTTGCCGTTGCGGTCGGTCCCCTGCCACTGATAAATACGTTGGTTGACGGTTGAGCTTGCCATGATGTTCAAGAGTCCTCGGGCTGTGCTGTCATTGCCAGCAATTCCCTGCTTTGGTTCAGGTGACGCGGTTGGCTTCTTCCAGGCTGGTCATGCCATTGGCGACCTTGACCAGGGCTGATTGGCGCAGATTGTTGAAGCCTTCCTTGCGGGCCTGTTCGGCAATCTCTATGGAGCTGCCATCCCGCATGATAATACGGGAAATCCCATCCGTCACCGGAACTACTTCATAGATTCCGACACGGCCCTTGTAACCATCGATGCATTTGTCGCAGCCAACGGGGCGGAAAATCTGCACCGCAGGCAGCTGTTCTTCGCTGAAACCGGCTTCCAGCAAGGTACTGGCCGGCAATTTGATGGCTTGTTTGCATCCTGGGCACAATCTGCGTGCCAGGCGTTGAGCGATGATCAGGGACACTGATGTGGCCAGGTTGAAGGCGGGGATACCCATGTTGCGCAGGCGGGTCAGGGTTTCCGGGGCGTTGTTGGTATGCAGGGTGGACAGCACCAGGTGCCCGGTTTGAGCAGCCTTGATGGCGATTTCTGCTGTTTCCAGATCCCGTATTTCACCAACCATCAATACATCGGGGTCCTGCCGCAGGAAAGCCCGCAAGGCAGAGGCGAAAGTCAGACCGATGCGGGCATTGACGGCCACCTGATTGATCCCTTCCAGATTGATTTCCACCGGATCTTCGGCCGTGGAGATATTGCGCTCGTTGGTGTTGAGGATATTCAAGCCGGTGTACAGGGAGACTGTCTTGCCGCTACCGGTGGGGCCGGTGACCAGGATCAGGCCTTGTGATTGCTGCAAAGCCTTCATATACAGGTTTTTCTGATCTTCTTCATAGCCCAGGGCATCTATGCCCATTTGCGCACTGCCCGGGTCAAGTATGCGCAGCACGATCTTCTCGCCCCAGAGGGTGGGCAGGGTGTTGACCCGGAAATCGATGGCCCGGGTGCGGGACAGCTTCATTTTGATACGCCCGTCCTGTGGCAGCCGTCGTTCGGAAATATCCATTTGCGACATGATCTTGATGCGCGAGGCAATGCGATTCGCCAGCTGCAGCGGCGGGCGGGCTATTTCCCGCAGAATGCCATCGGCACGATAGCGGATTCGATAGACTTTCTCATAGGGCTCAACATGAATGTCGGAAGCCCCCAGGCGAATGGCATCCAGCAGTATCTTGTTGACGAAACGGACTATTGGCGCCTCATCACTGCTTTCCTTGATTTCCTCTTCATTCGGCTTGCGCTCGGCTTCGATTTCCAGGTTTTCCAGGTCGGCATCGTCAAACATGACCAGATTGCCAACCCCGCCCTCGATTTCTTCAATCAGGGCATCGATGGCCTTGGAGAGCTGTTTTTCATCAACCACGATGACATCGGTGGCCAGGCCGGTATGGAACTTGAGTTCATCGAAGGCGCTCAGATTGGTCGGGTCGGAGGTGGCCAGATAAAGCCTGTTGGCGCGCTTGAACAGAGGCAGTATGCGGTGTTTGCGCAGCAGCTTGGCATCCACCAGATCGCGTGGGCAGTACTGGGTGTCGAAAGTGGACAGGTCGAGCACGGGCGTGCCGAACTCCTCGGCAGTGATCAGGGCCAGTTGCCAGCTGTCGGCCATCTCTGTGCGCACCAGATGGGTGATAAAGGGGATTTTTTCCTGCCGGGCCAGCCTCAGGGCCTCTTCGGCCTGGGTCTGGTTCAGGATACCTTCCTGGACCAGGCGCTTGGCCAGGCCGTTGATGGTATGTACGCGTTCTTTGATCGGACTGAGCACGGTTGTCGGACCTGCCTGGTATGGGGTGTTTCCCGGTAATTGAAAGTATAGCGTAGCATTGCGCCCGTTGCCTTGATAGCAATGCCTTGCCCTGAGCTTTGCCCTATGCCTTGATCTATGCCTGGAGTGTGAACCCGCGCACATCAGCAAACTGACGGATACCGACAGATACTGACAAAAATTGTCAGATCATTGCCAGTGTTGACTGTGATGGATTTGCCAACTTTGCAGCAAAAATGGCCTGGCCAAACAAGTTTAATAATTTTTCTATATTTTTTATGTAGTTACAATCTATTTTTCGAAGTTGGCATAACTTGTGTAAGGGTAGTGATTAACCGTTTCACATTTTCTGGCGGGAAAAGACTTGGCAAGAAACACATTTGAATCAACCAACAGGAGTTTCATCATGCAAATCCAATCACGCAAGCAACAAGGTTTTACCCTGATCGAACTGATGATCGTTGTCGCCATCATTGGCATTCTGGCTGCGGTGGCGCTGCCGGCTTATCAGACCTATACCCAGCGCGCTGCTTTCTCGGAAGTCATTCTGGCAACCACTCCCTTCAAAAGTGCTTTTGAAGTTGCTGCCCAGACCGGACGGTTGACCGCCATAGCGGATGCGGATGCAGGTGCTAATGGTATTCCTGCAGCAGTCGGCGCTAACGGTGTTGTAAACAGTGTCACCATGGCCGATGGGGTAATTACGGCAACCGGGGTTGCAGCCAGCTTTGGCGGTGTTGCACATACTTATATACTGACACCGAATGGGATTGTTGCACCGATTACCTGGGCAGAAGATGCTGCTGGTAATGTAAGTTCCTGTCTTGCCGTAGGCCTGTGCTGATCAGCAAGCATTCCATACCGCCAGGAGACTCCCTTGTTTCTTCTGGCGGTAGAATGGGATCGGAGGCTCCCGATGATCAAAAATGAGTCACAATCCGGTTTTACCCTGATTGAGCTGATAATTGTGGTAGGCATTATCGCAATACTCGCATCAGTTGCTTTCCCCGCCTATCAAACCTATACCCAGCGAACCCGTTTCTCCGAAGTAATTCTTGCTACGGCTCCCTACAAGATAGCGCTGGAGATTGTTATTCAAAGTGGTAAGGTAAACTCTTTGACGGGACTTGATGCAGGAACCAATGGTATTCCTGTCGGGGCAATAGCAAGCTCTACCTGGTTGGATTTGGCGACAGTCACTGACGGTGTCATCATTGCAACGGGGAATGCTGGTGTGGATAATCATACTTATACCCTGACGCCGAGTCTGATCGTGCCAGTTCAGTGGCAGCGGGGTGGTAGCTGTGTCAATGCTGCCATTTGCTAAAATGTTGCAAAGCAAGTTGAGTTTTACGGCGTTCTTTCTGCATCTCATGCTGAGCATTTCGATTTTCTTTGGATTGTTCTCAATTCTTCTATTGCTTTGGTACCCATCACCTTACTTTTCAGCCTCAGGTGGCTGGCAGGGTTTGCGGCTTGTTGTTGCTGTTGATCTTGTGCTCGGCCCGGTGCTTACTTTGATTGTTTATAAACCAGAAAAATCGCGCAAAGAATTGTTTTTTGATCTGAGCTTGATAGTGTTGATTCAACTTTCAGCACTGGTTTGGGGGATAAATGCAGTTTATCAGCAGAGGCCAGTAGCATCAGTATTCTGGCAGGGGCGTTTTTACACTGTGCCGGCAGAGGCTTTAAGTTCGCAGGGTTTTGATCTTGCTGGCCTTGATCTTTTTGGTGAAGACCGTCCTGTTTATGTGTATGCACAACCTCCAGTAAACGAGTCAGAGTATGAGCAGATGTTGATGGAGTTGAATGAAACCAGGGTTCCGCCCCATGAGCAACCACACCGATACATGCCGCTGGCAGCAAGTTTCGAAAAAATAAAAGAATATGGTTCCATTGATATCGTGGAAATTGTCAACAGTAATGCTGATATGGCTGTTGAGCTGGAAAAATTTCTGCAGCAGACAAACTCCGCAGTGACTGATTATTATTATCAGGCTTTGGTATCCAGGTATCGCAATATTATCCTCATATTTGATCAGGATGATAAACTGGTCGGAACCTTGGATGCTCCATTGAAATATGGAGAATTCTGAGCTATTTCAAGCTCTATGTAAGAAACCTCAAGGTCTCCTGATTGGTGTAGCTGTGGTTGGGCCAAGCCAGTCAATATTGATTTAATCCAGAGCCTGGTTTAAGGTAGCCCCCTCAAAACACAGAGGCTGGTTCAGCTTGTATTCAGCATCAGCTGTTAACATGGCGAACAGGATCAGGTTTTTGATTCGGGCAGTACGAACAGTACAAGCAGTACGATCAATAGAGTGTAATCAATCAGTCGCACAGCAGAACGTGCAGGAGTGGATCCTAATGACCCAAACGACAGTAATCAAGCAAGCTGCAGGCCTGGTCGCAGCCGTCCTCTTGTTGGCCCCCTGGCTCGGTGCCAGTGCCGATGGTGAAATGACAGTCAATGATGGTATCTACACAGCAGCGCAGGCTGAAAGCGGCAAACCACTCTTTGAGCAGCGCTGTTCCACCTGCCACAATGCCGATTTCTACAAGGGCGTCCTGCAGGGCTGGAACGGTCAGCCGGTACAGTACCTGATCGAGACGATCATGTCATCGATGCCTGCGGACAACCCCGGTTCACTTTTCGACAATGAATATGAACAGATCATGGCCTATATTTTCTCCATCACCGGCTATCCCGAAGGGGATTCACCACTGACCTATGGCAGCCAGGCTTTGATGAATGCCAAAATAGCACCGGCGACCAACTGAGACGAACATCCGGTTTTTTCTGCTCCTGGATCAAACAAATCCCCTGGATGGCGAAAGCATCCAGGGGATTTTTTATTCAGAATCGGCTGAGGTTTCTGGCTGATTGCGGCGGGTATTGTCCGGCTCTCCACACTCTTCAAGAATCGCATTGATGCGGTTGCGATCCCGGTTGGCCATGTCAAGTTCGTACTTTTCCGCAATGGCCTGCCACTGGCGTGCATAACTGCAATGGTACTCTGCTCTGGGCAGGTACTGACTGGGTCCCCGGTCTCTTTTGCGGCCCTGTTCACGGCGCTCGATCAGTACCAGATTCATGGGGTCATTGGCAAAGGCAACTTTTTTTTGCGGCGGCCAGCGGTCCCCCCGATGATTATGGGCGTAGCGCAGGGGAATGATGTGGTCCAGTGCCAGTTGTGTCGCCACCTCGAATACCCGGCCGGTATATTCATCCAGCCAGCGCCCGGTACGGACCTCGCATTCGCGTGGATTGGTAAAGCTGACCGTGACCTGGCTGGTGATGGTGAGCAGGGTATGGCGGGTACCCCGGCAGTTGTTCTCATCCCCTTCGAATACAGGCCAGTCGATCTCATTGAAAAAACGTTCCCGGTTGCTTTGATCATAAAAGAAGCTGTCTCGGCCGCTGCGATCGAAGGTGTCCGGCAGCTGACAGAATCTCTCGTGACAATGGTAGGAAGTGCCACCATTGCTGTAATGGCCGCCATTTTCATCCAATGGCTCCGGGTGGGCATGCAGGCCACCGCTGCTCGACATCAGCATGGGCAGCAACAAGAGGGTTGGCAGAAAGTATCGGCTCAGGGTCATGTTGGGCCTCCTGGTTACTCGAAACGCATGGAAAGATCGATGGCCTTGCAGTCCTTGGTCAATGCGCCAATCGAGATAAAGTCTACCCCGGTTTCGGCGATGGGTACCAGGGTGTCGCTGTTGATACCACCGGATGCTTCCAGCCTGGCGGTGCCCGCTGTCAGTGCCACAGCCTGTTGCAATTCATCCAGCTGGAAATTGTCCAGCATGATGGTGTCCGCAGCAGCGGTGAGGGCTTCCTGCAGTTGCGCCAGGGTTTCCACTTCCACTTCTACCGGTTTGTCGGCATGAAGCTGGCGGGCTGCGTTGATGGCCGCACTGATCGAGCCGCAGGCAAGAATGTGATTCTCTTTGATCAGAAAGGCATCAAACAGGCCCATGCGATGGTTGTGGCAGCCGCCCACACGCACAGCGTACTTCTGGGCAGTTCTCAGTCCGGGCAGAGTCTTGCGGGTATCCAGCAGGCGTACGCGGGTGTGGGCCACCAGGCTGGCGTAATATCTGCTGGTGCTTGCCGTGGCCGATAGGGTTTGCAGAAAATTGAGCAGGCAACGCTCTATTGTCAACAGGGATCTGGCCTTGCCCGACAAACGGGCCAGCAGTTGTCCGGGTTGCAGCAGATCCCCGTCGGCAGCCAGCCACTGCAGGTGAATGCTCGGGTCAAACTGGCGAATGATTTCTTCCGCCCAGGGGATGCCGCACAGTACCGCTGCCTCGCGACAGAGGATGCTGGCTTTGCCAGGGCTGGCGGCAGGTATCAGGCTGGCACTGAGATCACCGCTGCCGATATCCTCGGCCAGTGCCGAGGCCACACAATGGCTGATATCCTGCGGTATCGGGATGGAGGGCATGGCGGGTATAGAGAGCATGGAGAGCAATTCCTTCAAGGCAGATAACGCAGGGTCAATTGTTCACCCTGCTGTGCAAATTCAATGTGGCGCAAGGCACTCATGCCCAGCAATACCGTGTTGCCGCTCATGGCAGGATTGATACTGGCACGGACATCCTGCAGCAGAATGCTGCCCAGCTGTAATTCCTGGATTACGGTGCTGTAGACGCTGACAGTGCCATTGGCGGTCATGGCCAGGGAGCGTCCCCCGGGTGACAGGCCGGCGCTTTGCGCCAGTTCCTGCGAGACCACGACATCGGTAGCGCCGGTATCCAGCAGGAAGACTGCCTCCTGCCCGTCGATACTTCCGCTCATGACATAGTGGCCCTGGCGGTTGCGCTGCAGCTGAACTTCCTGGGCACCGGATTGTGCCGTCATCGACACCGGGTTTTGATTGGGATTGAACTGGCGGCCCAGGCGGTCCTCGAAAAACAGGGTCAGCAGGCCCAGTCCGCAGACGAAACTGACCACCAGCATCCAGAGGCCGGCAGGTCTGCCCGGGGGTGTTGTCCTGTTTGAGTTCATGCTCGTATCATCCAGGGTGGCAAGGGGTCTACAGTCAACCGGAGTTTATTCCCGTGCTATACTTTCGGCCACTTTATCATAATCAACAAGCTGACTGAGCAGTGAGCTGACGAGAAAACCTTGATCCACGCCCATCGCCTCCATGATGCCCGTCAACTGAACTCGCCCAACTGCAGCGAGCGCCCTGCAGGTATGGAGATTGACTTGCTGGTGATTCACAGTATCAGTCTGCCTCCAGGCCAGTTTGGCAGCAACGATATCGATGCGCTTTTCACCAATGCACTGAACCCGGATAGGCATCCGTATTTTGCTGGCATTGCACATTTGCGGGTATCCGCTCATCTGCTGATCCGTCGCGACGGCAGCATGACGCAGTATGTTCCTTTCAACAAACAGGCCTGGCATGCGGGGCAGTCTGAGTACCAGGGGCGCAGTAACTGCAATGAGTTTTCCATAGGCATCGAGCTTGAGGGCTGTGATGAACAGGCGTTTACAGAGCGGCAATATCAGCAGCTGGCCAGGATAACCCGGGCCTTGCTGCAGCATTACCCGAAACTGGACAGCAAGCGTATAGTCGGGCACAGCGAGATTGCCCCCGGCAGAAAAACCGACCCGGGGCCCTGTTTTGACTGGCGCCATTATTTTGATTTGTGCGGTGTTGCTGATGAAGACAGGGCAATACTTGCAGCAACAGGGAGAGTGGAATGAAATTTCTGGTAATCGTACTGTGTCTGCTGCTCAACCATCACTGGCGCAAGGAGCGTTGGCTGCCGGGTGATCGCTGGTACCTGATTTTTCAACAATGGCTGCAAAGTCGTCTGGATAATTTTGCCTGGTACAAAAACCTGTCTGTCAGGCAAGGGCAACGCTTGCTGTGTGCGCTTTTGTTGCTGCTTCCGGTCACCCTGCTTTGGGTATTGCTGTGGTTGCTGCAGGGGCAGTTGCTGGGTTTGGTGACACTGGCCTTGCATGTAGGGGTTTTGTTGTTATTGCTTGAGCGCAACAATATGGTGGAGTTGTCCAGGGATTACCTGCAATATTGGCGGGAAGCGCAATATGAGACTGCCTATAAACTGCTGGAAACCAGGGCGCCGGAATACATGCAGGGTGATTTTGAAGACAGTACTCAGGTTCATCAGCATTACTGTACGATCATGCTTGGCAGTTATTTTGATAAGGTCTTTGTCCTGTTGTTCTGGTATTTGCTGCTGGGGCCGGCAGCAGCGCTGCTCTGTGCGCTGGTGCGCCTTTACCTGAATGCAGGGGCGAACTCCCGTGTTTCGGGAAGCTGGCAGGATGAGAATGATGCCAGTGGGTTGATGTCGGGCTTGTTGTTTATCATCGAGTACCTGCCGGCACGAATACTGGTTTTGACCTTTGCGCTGGTGGCCAATTTCAGTGGGCCGTTCAAACTGCTGCGTGCGCATGTACTGGATACCCTGCCAGGCTTCGAATTGGTCAGGCGCAGCGCGTTTGCGGCCATCAGCGAAAGCGGCATCCGGACCGAGGACGATGTCGACCTGGAGATGCAGGTATCCCGACAAGTGGAACCAACCGCCCTGGCGGCGGTCAGGGAGGTAGAAGATCTGCAGGTTTTGATGCTGCGCAGCCAGATAATCTGGGTGTGCGCATTGGCCCTGGTGATTGTGCTTGGGATAGGGGCCAATTTTTGATGCTTCCTCGGCCATGAATTGTGATTTTTTGTAGTTTAACTACATAAATGCATACAAAGGTTTGAAATATATCCTTTTGTTGATTAAAATCAGCGCTAACTGTAAATAATTTACAAATAGAGAACAGGCTATATGAGTGATTTCAAAGAAGATGGTAACCCCTCTGAAACCCAGGAGTGGCTTGAAGCCCTGGGATCCGTCATTGAAGCCGAGGGTGTGGAGCGTGCGCATTATCTGATGGGCAGGTTGTCCGAAAGGGCCACCAGGAACACCCATCAACTGCCGTTTTCAGCCGTTACCACCCCTTACCGCAACACGATTTCCCCACTGGATGAAGACAAAATGCCTGGCGACATGTTCATGGAGCGCCAGATTCGCGGCATTATCCGCTGGAATGCGCTGGCCATGGTCATGCGGGCTGGCAAGAAGCCCAATGCCGAGCTGGGTGGCCATATTTCCACCTTCTCCTCCGCCGCCACACTGTATGATGTGGGTTTCAATTATTTTTTCCGTGGTCCCACCGAGAGCCACGGCGGTGATCTCATTTATTTTCAGGGGCATTCTGCTCCGGGAATCTACGCCAGGTCATTTCTTGAAGGCCGTCTGAGCGAAGAGCAACTGGACAATTTCCGTCAGGAAGTCGATGGCAAGGGACTCTCCTCCTATCCGCACCCCTGGTTGATGCCCGATTACTGGCAGTTCCCTACGGTATCCATGGGGTTGGGGCCGATTGCCGCCATCTATCAGGCCCATGTGATGAAGTATCTGAGCAGCCGCGGACTGATGGACAACAGCGATCGCAAGGTCTGGGCCTTCCTGGGTGATGGTGAAACGGACGAGCCGGAATCCCTGGGCGCAATCAGCAAGGCCGGGCGTGAAAAACTGGATAATCTGATTTTTGTCATCAATTGCAACCTGCAGCGGCTGGATGGGCCGGTGCGCGGCAATGGCAAGGTGATTCAGGAGCTGGAAGGGATCTTCCGTGGTGCGGGCTGGAATGTGATCAAGGTGGTCTGGGGGCGGCACTGGGATGCCTTGCTGCAGGCTGATACAGACGGCATATTGCAGCAGCGCATGGATGAAGTGGTCGATGGGGAATACATCAACTACTGGGGCCGTGGCGGTGCCTATACCCGCGAGCATTTCTTTGGCAAAAGCCCGGAACTGCTGAAGATGGTCGAGCATCTCTCCGATGACGATATCATGGCTCTGAATCGTGGTGGACATGACCCCTTCAAGGTCTACGCAGCCTATGCCGAGGCAGTGAAAACCAATGGAAAACCTACCGTTATCCTGGCCAAGACGGTCAAGGGCTATGCCTTTGGTTCCGGCGCAGAAGCCCAGAATGCAACGCATTCGGTCAAGAAACTCGATATAGAATCCCTGAAGCGATTCCGTGATCGTTTCAATGTCCCCATCCCCGATGACAAACTGGAATCGGTGCCGTATTACCGCCCGGCAGAAGATAGTCTGGAGCTGCGCTACATGCGCAAACAACGGGAGCCCCTGGGTGGCGCCGTACCACAACGTCGCCGGCAGAGCTATTCGCTGGCCGTACCTGACCTGAGTCTGTTTGATGCACAGGTCAAGGGTACCGGTGAGCGTGAGATATCAACCACCATGGCTTTTGTGAGGATACTGACCACCTTGTGCAAGGACAAGGAGATAGGGCAGCGGGTTGTGCCCATCGTACCCGATGAGGCACGCACCTTTGGCATGGAAGGCATGTTTCGCCAAATGGGGATTTATTCCTCCGAAGGACAGTTGTATGACCCGGCCGATTCCAATCAGGTGATGTATTACCGGGAAGACAAGCAGGGACAGATGCTGGAGGAAGGCATTACCGAGTCTGGCGCCTTTTCAGCCTGGCTGGCAGCAGCCACCTCCTACAGCGTCAATGATTACCCATTGATTCCCTTTTATATCTACTATTCCATGTTCGGTTTCCAGCGCATTGGTGATCTGGCCTGGGCGGCGGGTGATTCCCAGGCCCGCGGCTTCCTGATTGGAGCAACCGCTGGACGCACGACGCTCAATGGGGAAGGCCTGCAACACCAGGATGGACACAGCCATCTACTGGCATCGACCATTCCCAATTGTGTGGCCTATGACCCGGCCTATGCGTATGAGTTGGCTGTCATCATTCAGGACGGCATGCGGCGTATGTACCAGGAAAAGGAATGTGTCTATTATTACATCACCACCATGAATGAGAATTACGTACAGCCGCAGATGCCTGCAGGTGTTGAAAAAGGGATTCTCAAGGGCATGTATCTGCTTGAAGATGGCGGCAGCAAGGAGTATGCCGTCAAGGGCAAGGCAGCGACCGATGTCAGGATGCGTTTGCTGGGCAGTGGGACGATCCTGCGTGAGGTGCGTGCCGCAGCGGATATCCTGCGCCAGGAGTACAAGGTGAATGTGGATGTCTGGAGCGTGACCAGTTTCAATGAATTGCGGCGTGAAGGGCTGGATCTGAAACGATGGAACATGTTGCACCCGGATAAACGGGAAAAAGTGCCTTATGTCTCCAAATGCCTGTCTGGTGATGCCCCGGTGGTAGCGGCAACGGATTATATGAAGATTCATGCCGATCAGATACGTGAGTTTATTCCGGCGTCCTACAGAGTATTGGGCACGGATGGTTTTGGTCGCAGTGATACGCGTGAAAATCTGCGTCGCCACTTTGAAGTGGACAGAAACCATGTGGTACTGGCGGCGTTGACCGAACTCAAGGGGAAAGCAGGGATCACGGCCGAAACGGTCAGCAAGGCCATCAAGACTATGGGCATAGACCCTGATAGAGGCAACCCGGTTACTCTCTGAGCGCCGCTTGGCCATACCATAAATAGAAATTTCAGGAGCAAACAAAGTGCCTGTTGAAAGTATCAAAGTACCCGACCTGGGTGATGCCAAAGATGTGGAAGTGATTGAGCTGCTGGTTTCGGCAGGGCAATCGGTGAAGGAAAATGACTCCTTGCTGGTTCTTGAAAGTGACAAGGCTGCGATGGAGATTCCGTCCCCGAAATCAGGGAAAGTCAAAAGCATCAAGGTCAAGCTGGGCGACCAGGTTTCCGAGGGTCACGAGATACTGACCCTGGAGGTTGAAGCCTCAGCAGCGGCTGAAGATAAAACCTCCAGCAAGGACAAGAAACCGGCTGCCGAGGAAAAACAGACAGCAGCAGATGACAAGGCAGGTGACAAGAAGGCTGAGGCGAGGAAGGCGGACGCCGGGAAAGCCGCAGCAACGAAATCCGCACCCGCTAAAAAAGCATCGTCCGCGGCGACCGAGTTGATTTCGGTTCCCGACCTGGGTGGCGACTCCGACGTGGAAGTCATCGAGGTGCATGTCAAGCCGGGTGATCAGATCAAGGTAGAAGATGCCCTGATCACGCTGGAGTCTGATAAGGCGGCCATGGAAGTGCCGGCCCCGAAGGCAGGAGAAGTCAAGGCGCTGAAACTGAAGGTTGGCGACAAGGTATCGGCCGGTTCACCAATTCTGGATCTGCTGGTTTCTGGTGCTGACTCTGACTCTGACTCTGACTCTGACGAAGAAGCGTCAGCGCCAACAGAGGCAGCTGCAGAGAAGGCGGAAGAGGAATCCAGCGCAGATGCCAGTGCCGAACAGGACAAGACTACCAACAACAAGAAGCAGGACAACACCGAACCTGATTTGCAGGAAAAGCAACAGGCATTCGCCGAAGCTGCTGCGCAAAAAGAGAACAGCAAGGTCTATGCTGGCCCGGCTGTCCGCAAACTGGCCAGAGAGTTGGGAGTGGATCTGACTCAGGTGAGCGGAACAGGTGCCAAGGGACGCATTCAAAAAGAAGATATTCACGGCTTTGTCAAACAGCGCTTGCAGGCGCCGCAACAGACGGGCTCCGCCTTGGCGGTAGCCGCAGTGCCTGATATCGATTTCAGTCAGTTTGGTGAGGTTGAAGAGACACCGATGAGCAAGCTGCATCGTCTCACCGCTGCCAATATGCAACGCAACTGGAATACAGTGCCGCATGTCTTCCAAATGAACGAGGCGGATATCACCGATCTGGAAAACTTCCGTACTGCACAACGCAGTGTGGCCGAAAAGAAAGGTGTCAAACTGACTCTGCTGCCTTTCCTGCTCAAGGCCTGTGCAAAATGCCTGCAGGAATACAAACAGTTCAATGTATCGCTGCACTCTTCAGGCGAGTACCTCATCCAGAAAAAATATATCCATATCGGTGTTGCCGTTGCTACGGAGGCCGGTCTGGTCGTCCCGGTCATCCGTGATGTTGACAGCAAGTCATTATGGGAACTGGCTGCCGAGCTGGGTGCATTGACCGACAAGGCCAAGCAGCGCCGCTTGGGCAAGGACGACATGCAAGGTGCCTGTTTCACCATTTCCAGTCTTGGGGCGATAGGTGGAACCGGATTCACTCCAATCGTGAATGCTCCGGAAGTGGCAATTCTTGGCGTGTCCAGAACAGTGACCAAGCCGGTTTACAGTAATGGTCAGTTTATTCCCCGACAAATGCTGCCAGTGACCTTGTCGTATGATCACCGGGCAGTCAACGGGGTCGATGCGGGTCAGTTTGCCACCTATCTTGCCGAAGTGTTGGGCGATATCCGCTTACTGTTGCTTTGACAGCAACAGCTGCCAGCGAGGCCAAGACAACTGCTCAGGCAGGAAAGAAATAATTCCTGCCTGAGCCATCGCTGACTTTCCTGATCTCACAATCATAGGCTTTGGCCAGGTTTGTCTCGGTCAACACCTGTTCGGTCTGCCCATACAGGCTGTGGCCATCTCCCAGCAGCAATAAAACAGTGTCACAGAATCTGGCGGCCAGATTGATGTCATGCGTAGCCATGCACAGTGCTGCTCCATTATCCCTGATCTTTTGCTGGAATATCTCCAGACTTCTGATCTGGAAAGCGATATCAAGATGATTGCTGGGCTCATCGAGCAGGTACAGGCGTGGATTCTGGCAGAGCAGCATGGCCAGCGCCACACGCTGACGTTCGCCACCGGAAAGTGTACTCAGCTGGCGTCGGGCAAAGTCGTTCATGCCCATTGCTGTCAGCGCTGCACTGGCAGCCTCCTTATCCTCTGTTGAATCATTCCAGAAGCTCGTATGATGCGGATGGCGTCCCATTAGTACCAGTTCTCCCACACTGATCGGCATGGCATCCAGGTTGTGCTGAAAGAGAATCCCTGCCAGACAGGCCAGTTCACGTTGTGACCATTGCTCCAGCGGTTTGTCGGCTAATCTGATGTGTCCACTATGGGGTTTGTGCAGGCGGACCAAGGCATGTAGCAAGGTGGTTTTACCTGTGCCATTACGGCCCAGTATTCCCAGGCTGGTACCCGCCTGAAGCGAGAGAGACAGCTGACTGCACAAGCGTTTGTCCGCTATTTGCAGGGACAGGGATTGCAGGCTGAGTATCGCGTCCCTACGCATCAGTTGCGGTCTCCGGGGCTTGTGTTGATGCGCTGGCTGCGGCGAAGAATAAACAGGAATACCGGCACGCCAATGAGGGCGGTCAACACGCCTACCGGAAGTTGGCGAGGGGCGATCACTGTCCTGGCGGCACTGTCGGCCAACAACAAAAAGCTGCCTCCCAGCAAGGCTGCACTGGGTAGCAGGATGCGGTGATCTCGGGCGCCGGCAAGCCGCAACATGTGCGGAATGATGAGTCCGACAAAGCCGACCGAACCGGCAATGGTCACGGCGGTGGCGGTCAGCAGGGACGCACTGAAATACAGCAGCAGCTTCAGGCGATTGACCTGTATGCCGAGGGCAGAGGCCAGCAGCTCCCCTTGTGCCAGTGCATTCAGGGCGCGGGCAAAATACAGACTGAGCAGAAGTCCTGCAGCCAGAATCAGAAATTCAAGTATGCCAGCACTGCTTTGGCTCAGATCGCCCATCAACCAGAACAGCATGCTGTGTATATTGTCGTTCGAACTGGTGGTCAGCAGGATATTGATCAGGGCGCCCCAGCCGGCAGAGAGCACCACGCCGGTCAGCAACAGACGTGTCGTTGACCATTGGCCACTTTCCACGCCGGTTCCAGTGCCAAACCCAAAACCAAATCCATGGGAAAGTCCGAACACAATCAGGATGGACGACATGGCACCAATAAAAGCCGCGTTGGCAATCCAGGCACCACCAAGGCCGAGCAGAATCACAGCAAGTGCGGCCACTGCGGCACCACCGGAAATGCCAAGAATATAGGGGTCGGCCAAGGGGTTGCGCAAGAGAACCTGCATGATGACCCCTGCCAGGGCCAGTAACGCTCCAGTCACAAAGGCAGCCAGACTGCGGGGCAAGCGCAGTTCCTGGATGATCTGTTGCTCGAAGCCGGGCTCGGAGGAAAACAGGTGTTGAAACACCGTGGAATAAGCCAGATCGATGCTGCCACTGCCAAGTGATACCAGAAAGCTGACTGCTGCCAGCACGGTCAGTGCCAGCAGCAGGCGAAGAGCGAAACCCTGGTTCACGGTGTCATCATCAATACATGCCGCGCACATTCATTTGCAGGGTGAACACGGTAGTGCGCGCAGTGATGGTGAGAATATCCCGGTTGGGGCCGCCAAAGGTCAGATTGGCCGGCGCCAGAGGTACCTCGATAGTTTCAATGAGCTGGCCGGCGGGGTTGTAGACCGAGATATTGCTGCTGGTCAGATAAAGATTGCCGTTTTCATCCAGTGCGACACCGTCGGAACCCTGAGCGGCAAAAAGACGTTTGTCGGTGAGTTCGCCCGGCCCGGCCAGGGTATAGGCAAAGGTCTGGCCGGCACCGTGATCGGCCACGTACAGGGTGCTGCCATCACGGGTGCCGATGATGCCATTGGGGCGTTGCATGTCGTCGATGATGCGGATGGCCTCGCTGGCCCCTGCTGGCAGATAGTAAACATGGTAGCCATCCTGCGGCACACCCGTTTCATTGCCATAACGTGGATCGGTAAAATAAATGCCACCTTCGGCATCGACCCACAAATCATTCGGACTATTGAAGGCATTGCCCTGGTAACTCGAAATTACAGGCACGGCATCTCCGCGCAAACTGAGCCGACTGATGCGAGCGCCACCGCCTTCGGCCGCAAACAGACGCCAGCGATTATCAAAGAATAGTCCATTGGATCCATTACTGTTTGCAGTCAATGTCTCCAGCTGACCGTTATTGCGCAAAATGTGGATGCGGTTGTTGGGAATGTCGCTGAAGTAGACATGGCCCAGTGCATCCGCCGCTGGACCTTCGGTAAAAGCGAAGCCAGTGGCTGCAGTTTGCATTTGTGCGCCGGGAGCAACCAGGCTGGCAGGCATGGTGGATGTCGTTGTGCAGGCGCTCAGCAGGCCGAGCACGGCAATTCCGCACAGGGTCAACGCTCTAACCGACAGTGGTCGCATTCTGGATGTGGTGACAGGCATGATAGTGACCTCCATTTTTGTTGTCCGGCGAGTATAGCATCTATCCCTGTGACAGGTCTTGGCACAGGGTTTCGATACAAGGTTTTGACCAGTTCATGGCCTGTTCATAGCCTGTTCATGGCCTCAGGCAAACTGGGTTGCCTGCCCGGCAACAAGATACCAGCTGACCCACAGGGCGTTGATCAGGGCACCAGGCAGATGACTGGCCGTTCTGCGCCAGCAATAAGTGCTGACCAGGCCAACGATCAGCAACAAGGGAACAAACTGGATCATCACTATGGTATTCAACGGTTCCGATGGAGTCAGGAGTTGTCCGCTGGCAAACAGGCTGATGTACTGGGCACTGAGGAAGGCCAGGAAGCCACCCATCAGCACCAGGCAGTTGCTCAGATACTGAGAGCTGGTTTTATCTGCTTTGATGCTGAGACCGGCATGCAATGCACGCAGGGCCAGGATAAAGAAAAAAGTAAACAGGGGCAGGTAGAACAGAAACATCTGGAACTGGTCAAGACTCATTCGCTTGACCCCGACAAACCAGAAACGGAAATCTGTCTTGAACAGGAAATCCGCCAGCAGCACGGCAACATAGGCAATGGCGACCGTGGCCAGGGCAAGTTGTACCGAGGGCAGTAATTGCTGCCTCAAGCTGACTTTCCGTGCCCGCAACACCATGCCCAGGCCAGAGAGCAGGAGCGCATTGACGATGGCCCAGAACGCGACCTGGTTGCTGATCGATTGCGGCCAGATGGACGAGACCGGCCACAGTTGTGCCCCCCAGCTGAACAAGGGATAGAAGGTCAGGACCGGAATGATGGCGCTGAGTGTGGCACTCAGCCACCACTTGCCAGTGCGGCTGTCGTAGGCGAAGGAGTCTGGTTCAGTGCGCAGGTGCTTGAATTTTCCCGTATTCAGCAGCACAGCGAAACTGCCCATCAACAACAGCACAAAGCCAAGCAATGCAGTCAGCGTACCCAGTTCCTTAAAAAACCAGATCTGTCCGTTGACCTGGGCCGGATGTCCCCCGTCAAGAGTTTGTTCAAACCAGTCAATGGCATGGCCGATGGCTGTATGGGAGATATGGTCCCCGGGATGGGTCACGGGTGGTGAATGCAGAACACGGGCGGTGCCAGCAGCAATGTCGCCATAAATGCGACCTGGCACAATGCTTGAGTCAGTGCTGAACAGCTCCTTCAGCCGACTGCTGTCTGCAATATCCAGCGCACGTTCCACGCCCCACATGGTATTGGCAAATTCATCATAGCGGGAGAATACCACCGCCAGGTTGCGGGGCCATTCTGCCGTGCCCGGGGCAGAGCGGCCGCCACCGACACTGGAACCCTCCAGTACCATGGCACGATAGGCATCCGGGTAGGCTGTTGCCGCTGCCAGGATAGTCCAGCCGCCCATGGAATGTCCTTCCAGACCGATATTGTCGGTATCGACAATATCCAGGCTGCGCAGGTATCGCAATCCCGCCGGACCGCCAAAGCCAGCGGCAAAGGCGGGTGCTTCCGAATAACCGTGCCCCCCCTGGTCCAGCGCCAGTACCACATAACCACGGCGTGCAAATTCAATGGCAAAACCGGATTGGACTTCACGGGAATTGATGTAGCCGTGTACGGCAAGAATACCCGGTGCCGGTGTTTCCGCGCTGGCGTTTGCGGGAATATACAGCAGGGCACTCAGGGTTCGCCCCCCGGTGTCGGTAAAGCGGATATCCTTGATCTGGATATTGCCACTGGTCTGAATGAAATGAGCCAGCAGCGAACCGGCAGCGATAAGCAACCAGGCCAGGAAGAAGAGGCGCCATTCGGCTTTTGGGGTGGGCAGGGGCATGAGTTGGCTCCATTTTCTTGTTTTTGAATTACTGGACAGAAAGGGTATGTCAAGCCATGGGGGACATCAAGCACCATTCCGGATTTGTTGCAGCCTGGTTTCGACTGTACGCAGCAGACTGCGGTTGTGCTCGCAGGTCAGGCCGAAACCATCCGCCAACTCACACAGATAGCCATTGAAATGCGCCAGCTCCAGGGCGCGGCCACGACGGGCATCCTGCAAACTGGATGAGTAGTTGGCGGCAGTTGCCTGCAGCACCTCCCGGGTCGCGTCCAGCAGTGGGCGTGCACCGATGGAGTGGCCGCAGCCTGCCAGAATCGTTTCTGTTTCGGCACAGAGTGCGCTCAAGGTCGGTTGATGCGCAGCGGACAGCAATTCCCCGTTCTGGCAATCATGAATCACGGTCAGAGCGTTGATGGCGCAGTTGATCGCAAACTTCAACCAGAGTTGCTGTTCGATATCGGCGGCGAAGCCAAGCTGCATGGTGCTGGCCGGCAGGCTTTGCAGCAAGCGTGTCGTGCGTTGTTGGATGTCTGTTGCAGTGTCAGCAATACGGGGTAGTTGTCCCAGCCAGGCTTTGCCAACACCGGCATGAACCACATGGAAGGGGGCACGCAACCAGGCGCCATGACTGGTAGCAAGGCAGAAAAACTGGTTGTGCCTATCCTGCTGGCGCAGCTGACGCTGCATCTTGATGCCATTCTGCAACAACACAATGCGTGTCTGCGGACTGATGCTGTGTTGCACCGAATCAAGGGCGCTGATCACTTCACCCGCCTTGCAGCTCAGCAGCAGCTTGTTAATGGGAGTCTCTTGGACACAGCTGGAACTGCTCACTGCTAGCGTGAAGCGACTGATTTTACCGGCAGATTCCAGGGACAGTGTGCAGGTTTGATGGGATTTCGGGGTTTGCGCGCGCTGGCGAACCAGCAACCGACAGGAGTGACCCTGTTCGAGCAGCCTGGCTGCCCACAGGCAACCCATGGCGCCAGCGCCCAATACATGCCAGTTTTCGGGTTTGGTCATCGTCAGGCTCGATGGTAGTATGTGGCAGGGTTATCAGCATCAGGTTTCATAGGGGTCTTTTTATGCCGTCGTTTGATATTGTGTCGGAAGTCGAACTGCCCGAGGTCAATAATGCCGTTGATCAGGCCAACAGGGAAGTGGGTACCCGTTTTGATTTCAAGGGTGTCGATGCCCGCTTCGAACTGAAGGATGCGCAGATTACCGTGATGGCCGAATCCGATTTCCAGATCCAGCAGATGCTGGATATCCTGAAAGCCAAACTGGTCAAGCGTAACATTGATATCAAGAGCCTGCAGGAAGGGGATATTCAGCTGTCCGGCAAGCGTGCCAGCATGGAGATCACCGTTCAGCAAGGCATAGAAGCGGAGCTGGCACGCAAGATCGTGAAAATGGTCAAGGATCAGAAACTCAAGGTCCAGACTGCGATACAGGGGGACAAGCTGCGGGTAACCGGCAAGAAACGGGATGATCTGCAGGAAGTGATTGCCTTTCTGCGCGAATCCAAACTGGATATCCCTTTGCAATTCAACAATTTCCGCGACTAGCCGTACCGGCTGTCGATTCCGCCTGAACAAGGAGACAGATTGGGAAAGGTAGGCACGCTCAGGGAATCCGTAGCCCGGCTGCGCGATGTCCGCTTTCTGACCATTTTCCTGCTGGGGTTCTCCAGTGGGTTTCCCTGGGTGCTGCATGGCTCGGTACTGACCCTGTGGTTACAGTCCTCCGGCTTGTCCCGTTCCGCCATCGGTTACATTGGTGCTGTCGCCACGGTATACGCCATCAACTGGATGTGGGCCCCTTTTGTTGACAAGAGCCAGCTGCCCTGGTTGACAGCCCGGCTGGGTCAGCGCCGCTCCTGGATACTGCTGACACAGGCCGGGATTGTGTTGTCGATGTTTGCCCTGAGCCTTGCCGACCCGTTGCAGAACCTGGTGCCGGTGAGTATTTTTGCCCTGGCCATAGCGCTGTGCTCTGCAACCCAGGACATTGCCGTCGATGCCTATCGCATCACCATCTTCAAAACCGCGGAGATGGACGAGAAAATGCCTTACGCCGCAGCAGTTACCACCACCGGTTGGTGGGCAGGGTATGGTTTCATCGGTGGGGCGTTTGCTTTGATGCTGGGCGGTGAAAGCCTGGGCCTGAGCTGGCCGGATGTCTACCGGGTGCTGATTCTGGTTTATGTGGTCCTGATGCTGCTGGTATTGCTGATACCGGAACCGGTGATCGAAGCTGCAGATGAACAGAGAGCCAGTATCCCTCTGGCTGCAGGTTCATCCCTGACGATGCGTTTCAGGCATTGGTGGCAGACTTTTATCCTGGGTCCTTTTCAGGAGTTCTTCAGCCGCTGCGGCTTGAAGCTGGCCCTGTCAATCCTGCTGCTGCTGTTGCTGTTTCGGCTGGGTGAGGCGATGCTGGGCAAGATGTCGCTGGTATTCTATGTCGAGGTGGGTTTCAGCACCGAGCAGATCAGTGTGTACTCGAAGTTTTTTGGTGGTTTGGTGACGGCAGTCTTCTCCCTGCTGGGGGCTGTGGTCAACACCCGGTTTGGGGTCATCAAGGGGCTGATGGTGGCCGGTATTGCGATGGCCGCTTCGAATCTGTTGTTTGCCCTTATTGCGGTGACCGGGCCCAATGTCAATCTGCTGTTGGTGACCTTGCTGGTGGACAATTTCTGTGCGGCCTTTGCCACAGTGGCCTTTATCTCCTTCATCTCCTATTTCACCAGCAGAACCTATACCGGCACACAGTATGCGTTGATGTCCTCGGTTTCAAACCTGGGGCGCACCACGCTGGCAGCTGGCAGCGGAGCAGTTGTTGATTTTCTCAATGGCGACTGGGCCTTGTTTTTCATTCTGACAGCCCTGATGGTTATACCTGGCTTGCTGCTTTTGCTGTGGGTCGGCAAACAGATCCAGCAGTACCGGGATGAGCGGGCCCTGTCTCCAGCATCCTGACCACTGCATCCTGATATTCGGGCGGCCAGCACCCGCCACAGCTCTTTGAGGTTTACAGCGTGAGAATCCCTTTACTGGCATTTATCATCATTCCCATCAGCGAACTGTTGTTATTGTTCGAGGTGGCTGACTTGATTGGTGCAGGCTATACCCTGTTATTGGTCATTCTGACCGCCTTTATCGGAGTCTCTGTGTTGCGGCGCCAGGGTTTCAGCACCCTGCGACGAGCCGATGCCCGCTTGCAGAGTGGACAACTGCCTGCCCAGGAGATTGTCGAAGGTATGTTACTAGCCTTTGCCGGCGCGCTGCTGCTGACCCCTGGATTCATTACTGACACTATCGGCTTTCTGTGTTTGACACCCGCAATCAGGAGCAAGGTAGCGCAGCGGATTTTGCGCTCGGGCAGCGGGTTCTTCATGGCCGGGTTTGGTGGTGGCGGGTTCTCTGCCGGTGCCGGATTTCGTGCCAGTAGCTACAGGGGAAACCGGTCAAAGGATTCTGCAGACAGTGACATCATCGATGGTGAATACAGCAATGAGGATGATTCTCGTGGCGACCCTCGTATCGACCCTCGCATTGACCCTCGCACCGGTTCAGACCGCGGGCCTGACAACGAGGGCAACAGGAAGTAGTCTTGATGTGGAGCGAGCACAGAGGCCCGATTGCAGAACCAATCGGTGCTTCCGGCCCGCTCCTGGCAAATCAGTCAGAATCTGAGTCCAGTGCAAGTTTGGCATTTCGCTCTGCCAGCATGCGCTCGTATTCTTCCTGTCCGAGGTAGGTGATATCGACCCAGTTGTGTGACATCTCATCGACTGTCCGGTCACCCCAACCTACCCACTGGTTTGGATCGGGGTTGTAGGGGTTGTTGGCGGTGTTATCATGCCAGGCTCGGGTGATTATCATCGTTCCCTTTGGTACCAGAGGTGCCACATCCTGCTCGAAGATATAGTTGATCTGCCAGTTCCATTGAAAATTATCAACAAATGCCAGCACTTCACGTTGACCGTTTGGATAGATCGCTTCCATTGACATCGCTTTGCCACGCATGTGCATATGCGGTTGGAAGTTTTCCAGGCGTGCGGGGGCCGGCAACACGAAGGTGCCCTGGGTCACTGCAATTTCATTTGGTGGAATATCGAGACTGTGCTCGCCTTGCGCATCGAGCATCGTCAGCAAGGTGCGGTGTGCAGGTTGCTCATCGTAGAACCAAACGCCGATCTCGACCTGGGCATTCGGAACTCGTGTCCCATTGGCATGAAGGTGCATTTCCCACAAGATTTGTGAGTCAGGCAGCATCAGCTTGCCGGAATCCGGTTTGAAGACTTGCCCTGCCTTACCGACAGCCCATTCCATAAACAGGCTGGGGCCGGTTTGCTGTTCCACGCCTTCTGGTAATCCGGTCACATTCCCCTCGTCCTGCAACAGGAATGCCAGGGAATGGTGCACCACCTGGCGACTTTCCGGATTCATTGGGCGTATCTCTATGGCCTTGACCCATTTGCGTTCCTGCAAACCCGTTGGAGTCAGAGGGCGAAACCATTTGTCTTGTGTCACCGCCGGCAGGTCATAGGGTTCAGACTGCACGACCAGGTCGGGAGGACTGCCCATATCTTTCTGCAGGCGCCAGATGAGCTCTTCAGTGAATTGCCGTGGCGCGGGGGCAAGACTCTCGTCACCTTCCGGTGCGCCTTGATCGGCCCAGGCGATGATGGTCTCGCGTTCTGCTTCGCTGAGTCCACGATTATTGGCATAGCGTTGAATACCGACTTCCGGGTTCAAATGCCACGGCGGCATCACCCGGTTTGCCACGCGATAACGGATCAGTGGTGCAAATGGTTTGACCTGGTCATAGGTGAGCAGTGGCATCGGGGCAATCGAGTTGGGTCGATGACATTCCTGACATTTCTCCTGAAAGATTGGAGCTACGTCTTCGGCCCAGGTCAGATTTTTTTGCTCTGTATTACCGTCTTGTGCATGCAGCATCAACGGAAACAGGATTGTACTTATAGCGACTGTTATGCCTATGTTTATGGCTGCGTTCCCTCTTGTGCAATAACCGTCTTTTGGGGGTGTCATTAAGCCAAACATCAGGTTTGCCTCCTGGAGAGCGATCTCTCTCTGTAAATTGATTCGACTTGCGGCGAATGCTGAATTGACTTATTTCGTTACTGTCTTAACGGCTGACCTCCACACGGACAAAACCGTTTGTCCAGCAGCACTGGGAATGCCCTGCCGTTTGCATGCCGGTAAATTCATTCACCTCTACCCGCAACAGATAGTCACCAGGTTGCGTGAAGGTGGCCTGAGTGCTGGCCTTGCCGCTTTCTACCGGTACTTTCGATACTGTTTCTGAAAAATTTACACTACCGGATCCTTGATGCTTGATCCAGCGGAGGTTCATTGGTGGAACATCGCCCCTGCTCGCCATGAAAACACCAGGCAATCCGCTACCAATGCCATCGTCGTTTGCCCATACCTCAATCGTCAACGGCATACCGACTTTCGCGTGATAGGTAGAGCTTGTGATTCCTTTCGGACCTTGTCCGCCAGGGCCATTTGCGGCGAAACGAAGCGTGGGAGGGAAATTGCCATTCGCATCGCCAGCAATGGCGTCTATGACATAGGCGGAATCTCTGTTGGCGGGGATGTGAAAGGTTTTGCCCTGATTCTCCAGGTGCCACACCACTTCTTCTCCGTAATCAGGCGGAATCGAGACCACAAATGTGCCCCAGTGTCGGCCTGGCTCAAAGTGTGTAGGCTGTCCTTGATCTACCTGGTCAGCGGGGGCACCGATGATGCGGTTGGCGCTGCCCACCGGAATCTCCAGCACCTGCTGTGTATTGCGATTGTAATAGCCAAACGACAGGGCGATATTACCCTCATCGTCGGTGTACCAGCCTTCGTAGGCTGGGGTGACGGTCTGCCCCTGCGCAATGCCTATATCCTTGCCCAGGGGTAACAGCTCTACCGGAAGCGGGATACCTTGAGCCGTAGCCGAACTGGCCGTCAGAGCGGTAATCAGAGCCGCTGTAAAAATGAAAAGAATAGAATTGTTCAATTGCATTCAACCTCCTCGGAGCACGATCGCGTGCGCACGGTCAGCCCGTCATTATTTTCCTGGACAGTCTCTGGCAACAGGGTTCAGTGGACAAATAATTCAACCCGGAAATACCACGTGTCTATGCGACGCAGTGACCAGCCATCCCTGGGTAAGTGTTGGAGTTGAAAAAAAATTATTATGTTGTTGTGGCCAACTCGAATTAAGTGGCAGCGGGCTTGCCAGTCGCAGTTCAACTACAGAGTAACACCATTGGATATCGTGTTCCACTTTCACTAAGGCACTCTCAATGTCGCATCAAACATAGCCTGGTACTCATGGTGGAAACGCAAAAACAGGCGGCGCGGCTGCACAAATCATTGCTTACAGCGGGTGCTGCAGTGCGCCTGCTCGATGGTGACAGCGCCGGTTTTTCCACCGGCTGGCGCTGTTTGCCGCTGGTGTCCCCTCGGCCTGGTTACCGGTTGCCCATGTCATCAATTCAATCAACTCTCGCTGAAGAACCTGCTGATGAAACTTATCAAATCAGCTCTTGCTGGCCTGTTTTGCTTTCTTGGCGGCTTTTTTTTCCTTTGGGTTCAATAGGGGTTTTTTCTTGGTTTCCTTGACGCTCTTTTTCTCTTTCATGTGCTGCCCTCTGTACGAAATGTACGTTCGACAATATAGCACCCATCGGGCACTCTCACAGCAAATCAATCAGTGTTTGAGAGGGTTCGGGCAGGAAGCCCTGCAGATTGCACCCCGTCTTGGCAAAGTTTGATCAAGATTTTTAACTATTTTTAGCATTTCCCATTGAAATTCCTCATCCGACCCCCATCTAGGGCACACACAATGTGATTAAGCCTGGTTGTTGCCGGCTGCGGCAACAATCTTATCAACAATACGTGTAGTAACCACCCATTCAGGAGAACAGGAATAATGAAGATTCGACCTTTGCAAGACCGTGTCGTAGTACGACGCAAGGAAGAAGAGACCAAAACTGCGGGAGGGATTGTCCTGCCCGGCTCGGCAGCAGAGAAACCGGCACAGGGTGAAGTTCTGGCAGTGGGTCCCGGACGTATCCTGGACAATGGCGACAAACGCCCAGTGGATCTGAAAGTTGGCGATATCGTGGTTTTCGGTAAATATGCCAGCAATACCGTCAAAGTGGGAGCGGAAGAGCTGCTGATCCTCAGCGAAAACGAAATTTACGGTGTGATCGAAGGCTGATACAGGTCTTCTGAACTCTCGCATCATTCAATAACTCAATATTGTCAAGTAACAGGAAGAAACAACATGGCTAAAGACGTAAAATTCGGTGATCCAGCGCGGCAGAAGCTGCTCAAAGGTGTCAATGTCCTGGCAGATGCAGTCAAGGTGACTCTTGGACCAAAGGGCCGCAATGTCGTTATCGATAAATCCTTCGGTGCGCCCACCATCACCAAAGATGGTGTTTCAGTGGCCAAAGAGATTGAACTGAAAGACAAATTCGAAAACATGGGCGCACAGATGGTCAAGGAGGTGGCTTCCCAGACTTCTGATGTTGCCGGTGACGGGACCACCACCGCCACTGTTCTGGCCCAGGCCATCCTCAATGAAGGGCTGAAATCGGTAGCTGCCGGTATGAACCCCATGGATCTGAAACGCGGTATCGACAAGGCGGTAAGAGCCCTGGTCGATGAGATTGGCAAATTGTCCACGCCGTGCACCACCTCCAAATCCATTGCCCAGGTAGGGACCATTTCTGCCAACTCGGACAGCCAGATTGGTGAAATCATTGCCGAGGCGATGGAGAAAGTCGGCAAGGAAGGCGTCATTACTGTAGAAGAAGGTTCAGGCTTTGACAATGAGCTGGATGTGGTTGAGGGTATGCAGTTTGATCGTGGCTATCTGTCGCCTTACTTCATCAACAACCAGGACAATATGAGCGCCGAGCTCGAGAATCCGATGATTCTGCTGGTTGACAAGAAAATCTCCAATATCCGTGAAATGCTGCCCCTGCTGGAAGGCGTGGCCAAGTCTGGCCGCCCGCTGCTGGTGATTGCAGAGGATGTGGAAGGCGAGGCGCTGGCAACCCTGATCGTGAACAATATGCGCGGCATCGTCAAAGTGGCTGCTGCCAAGGCCCCTGGCTTTGGTGATCGCCGCAAGGCCATGCTGGAAGACATTGCCATCCTGACCGGCGGCACCGTTATTTCCGAAGAAGTTGGTCTGAGCCTGGAAGGTGCCAGCCTTGAGCATCTGGGCAGCGCCAAGAGCGTGGTCCTGTCCAAGGAAAACACAACCATTATCGATGGTTCAGGTGATTCCAAGGCGATTCAGGCCCGGGTTGGTCAGATCCGCAAGCAGATCGAAGATACCTCATCTGATTACGATAAGGAAAAACTGCAGGAACGTGTTGCCAAACTGGCTGGCGGGGTTGCCGTCATCAAGGTGGGCGCCGGTACGGAAATGGAAATGAAAGAGAAGAAGGCGCGCGTGGAAGATGCACTGCATTCCACCCGTGCTGCGGTTGAAGAAGGTATCGTCCCCGGCGGTGGTGTAGCGTTGGTTCGCGCTCTGCAGGCGGTTGAAGGGCTGAGAGGTGACAATGAAGACCAGAACACAGGTATTGCATTGTTGTTGCGTGCGGTGACGACACCCTTGCGTCAGATTGTACAGAATGCAGGTGATGAGCCATCCGTGGTGCTGGACAAGGTCAAGGCCGGCAAGGGCAATTACGGCTACAACGCCGCCACTGGCGAGTACGTCGACATGGTGGAGCAGGGTATCATCGACCCGGCCAAGGTAACCCGCAGTGCCTTGCAGGCGGCCGGTTCCGTTGCTGGCCTGATGATCACCACCGAGTGCATGATCAGCGAAGCTCCGGAAGAGAAGCCCGCAGGCGGTGGTATGCCGGATATGGGCGGCATGGGCGGTATGGGTGGCATGGGCGGCATGATGTAAGTCAGTCCCCGGGCATCTTTACTTGCCAGTTTGTCATCAAAACCCCGCTTCGGCGGGGTTTTTTTATGGATTTATGCTATGTGTATAGTAAGATCAGTTTTCCTTGTTTATACGGAGGTTGATTTCCCCCACCCATGAGTCTTCTCATCGCGTATGCAGTCTTTTCGATTGTCGTGTCTTTTTTGTGTTCCATTCTGGAAGCGGCCTTGTTATCCATTACCCCCAGCTTCATTGCGCAGCAAAAGCTGCATCGCCCCTGGCTCTATGAAGGTTTGAAAGCTCTCAAGGAAAAGATCGATCAGCCGCTGGCCGCCATTCTGACTTTGAATACCGTTGCTCATACTGTGGGTGCCATTGGCGTTGGCGCACAGGCCGCCGAGGTGTTCGGTAGTGGTTATCTGGGCATTGTTTCGGCAGTCATGACCCTGTTGATCCTGGTGCTTTCCGAAATCCTGCCCAAGACGGTTGGCGCCAAATATTGGCCGCAGATGGCCCCGGTCCTGCCTCATACCCTGAATGGCATGATTTTCCTGCTGAAACCCTTTATCTGGATGTCTGATCAGTTGATGAAACTGTTTGGCGGGAAAGAGCCGGAACTGGATCTGCGTCAGGAGATCAAGGCATTGACCGTATTGGGAAGAGAGTTGAACAAACTGGACGATGATGAACAGCGGGTGATATCCAATATCCTGGATCTGCATGATATCAAAGTGCGTGACATCATGACTCCGCGGGCAGTATGTGAAGTCACCAGGCCAGAAGAAAGCATTGAGGAGTTTGCTGAACGAGTGCGTAAGGGGCAGTTCTCCCGTTATCCGGTATTAAGTGAGGATGAACAACCTCTGGGTGTGGTTTTTCGCTATGACATGCTGGATCTGGCTGAGCAGAAAACCGTGAGTGAGTTGATGAAACCGGTTAATGTGGTTTCTGATACGATGAGTGTGGAAAACCTCATGGGTCTCTTGCTGCACGAGCGCAAGCACATAAGTCTGGTCTATGACGAATACGGCTCCTGGCTGGGCCTGGTGACCATGGAGGATGTGCTGGAAGCGATCATCGGGCAAACCATCATGGATGAAACTGATGATATTCCGAATATGCGCCGGTTTGCGAAGCGACGTTGGGAGCATCGTCAAAAATTCATGTAGCCGATGTTACTGACAGCGGAAGAGACTTGTTCAGGAGTTTTCTGGGACATGATTGAGTTTGTCAACACAATAAATGCCGTTGTCTGGAGTCCTGCTCTGGTGTTCCTTTGCCTTGCCGCCGGGCTGTATTTCTCGATTCGTACACGCTTTGTGCAACTGCGGCATCTGGGCGAGATGGTTAGATTGATCTTCCAGGGTAAAGGCGACGACTCAGGCATCTCCTCCTTTCAGGCCCTGACGATGACGCTGGCGGGACGGGTGGGTACCGGCAATATTGCCGGAGTGGCAACAGCCATTACCTTCGGTGGGCCGGGTGCCTTGTTCTGGATGTGGGTGGTGGCTTTTTTGGGCGCCAGCTCGGCTTATGTTGAATCGACACTCGGCCAGCTCTACAAGGAAAAAATAGAAGGTCAGTATCGTGGCGGTCCGGCTTTTTATATCGAAAAGGGGCTTGGCATCAAATGGTATGCCTGGCTGTTTGCAGCAACCACCATTCTTGCCTGCGGTGTCCTGTTGCCCGGAATTCAGGCCAATGCCATCAGCAGCAGCATGGATATTGCCCTGGGCGTTCCCAGGCCAGTGACAGCCGGCATTATTGCAGTCTTGCTGGCCGCTATCATTTTTGGCGGAGTTCGTCGCATAGCAGCCTTTGCCGCCACGGTTGTTCCCTTTATGGCCCTTGCCTACATCCTGGTTGCCCTGTTCATCATTGCCATCAATATCGATCTGGTTCCGGCGATGTTCATGTTGATCGTCAACAGTGCCTTTGGTCTTGATGCAACATTTGGTGCCATCCTCGGACAGGCGATCATGTGGGGTGTGCGCAGGGGTATCTATTCCAATGAAGCCGGACAAGGCAACGCGCCCCATGCTTCTTCGGCAGCCGCTGTCAGCCATCCATCCAAACAGGGTCTGGTTCAGGCTTTCTCGGTGTATGTGGATACCCTGTTTATTTGTTCGGCAACTGGGTTTATGTTGTTGATCACAGGTCTTTACAATGTGGAGGTGGTGGATGGCGAGCGCCTGTATACTGGCGTGGCTGGGGTCGCAGCCGGCCCGGGCTATGTCCAGACCGCCCTGGAGAATCTGATGCCGGGGTTTGGTGAGTTGTTTGTAGCCCTGGCTCTGTTTTTCTTCGCCTTTACCACCATCATCGCCTATTACTATATCGCTGAAACCAACATCACCTATATCAACCGGACAGTACAGCGGCCCTGGTTGAGTCAGTTGCTGCGCCTGGGATTGATTGGCGCCGCCGTCTATGGTGCCGTGAAAACTGCAGCCGTCGCCTGGGGGCTTGGAGACATCGGTGTCGGCTTGATGGCCTGGCTCAATATCATTGCCATCATACTGCTGCAGAAACCGGCTCTGCTTTGTCTGCGTGACTACGAGCGCCAGCAGGCAGAGGGCAAGAACCCTGACTTCAATCCCGAGATACTGGATATCAAGGGGGCTGATTACTGGGTTGAACGACGCCTCAGGCTGGAGCGCAAGTCGGTAAAAGGCAGCGATGAGGCCTGATGGAGGGGATTTTACGTCCCGGTAAGCATTGCGAGCCTGACCGGGACTCTGCTACTCTGATTCTCCAGGATCTGGCCGGAATCGGAGAATAATAATGATGCAGACCACTCCATCGTCATACCGCGCTGGCGGTATTCGGACAATGAGAAAGATGAGCATGGCATCAGCGCTGCTTGCTGCCCTGGGTACCGCCTTTTCGGTTCAGGCTCAGGAATATGTCGTGCCCAGAACCGATTTCGGTGTGCCGGATTTTCAGGGCATGTGGACCAATAACACCATCACCCCCCTGGAGCGCCCCGAGCGTTTTGCGGGCAAACCTTTTCTCACGGCAGAGGAACAGGCCGCCTGGGAGCGTGAGATTGCTGAATTTACTGCTGCCCAGGATCAACCCAGTGACCCAAACCGGCCACCACCCACCAAGGGCCAGATCGATCTCGAAGACAGTTACAATAATTTCTGGTTTGATGATGGCACTACGGTAGCCATCTATAACGGTGAGCGGAGAACCTCACTGGTGGTCGATCCGCCCGATGGCAGAATCCCTGCCTATACCGCGGCTGCTCAGGCCCGGGCTGAACTGGCTTCAGCCCAGCGCCGCGAGAGACCGTTTGATGGTCCGGAGACCCGTCCCCTGGCAGAAAGGTGCCTGTTGTCATTTGGTTCCAGTTCCGGACCTCCCATGTTACCCATCCTCTACAACAACCACTACCAGATTGTACAGTCTCCTGGGTATGTGATGATTCTGGTCGAGATGGTTCACGATGCCCGCATCATTCGCATAGATGACTCGCTGTTGCCGGCTGAGTGGCAACCGTGGATGGGGGATTCGATTGGACGTTGGGAAGGTGACACCCTGGTGGTGGAAACAAGCAACTTCAATCCCAAGCAGCGCTTTCGCAATTCCTCTGATAATTTTGCGGTAACCGAACGCTTCACCCGGGTTGCCGAGGATACCCTGAATTACAGCGTGACCATCAATGACCCGGAGACCTTCGTGCAGCCATGGACTCTGGAAATTCCCATGCATATCACCACTGACCGGATGTATGAGTATGCCTGTCATGAGGGAAATTACGCCTTGCCGGGTGTACTGGCCGGGGCCAGGATAGAAGAGCAGGAAGGCTTGTGATTCAGGCCGGGGATATGTGATGCTGGAAAAACATGTGGTCCGCTCACGGTCGCTGCGCTCGCGCCTGCTGGGGTTGATGTTGCGTTATCGCCTGAAGCCAAAACTTACCGCTACCGGGTTTGATCCGCTTCGCTTTCGGAACTGGCTGAACAAAAACATGAACTCCACTCCGGTAAAGGGGGTGACATGTCACCCATTCGCGCAGGAAAATCTGCGCGGCGAATGGCTTTTTCCGGCTACAGAGTCTGATTCCCGTTGTGTTCTTTACCTGCATGGCGGGGGCTACCTGTTTGGTTCCCCGCAAAGTTACCGGGGTTTCAGCAGCCGTCTGGCGCAGGCCATGCATGCCCGGATTTTTGTGCCGGATTATCGTCTGGCCCCAGAGCATCCGTTTCCGGCCGCAGTAGAGGATGCAGAAGCTGCCTACCGTTATTTACTGGCACAGAACATCCGCCCGGAACAGATTGTGCTGGCCGGTGATTCTGCCGGTGGGGGTCTGGCTTTTGCGCTGCTGCATGTCCTGCAGCAAAAACAACTGCCCATGCCTGCCGCCCAGATAAGCCTATCTCCCTATACCGATCTGCATGCCAGCGGCGCCTCATTGACAGAAAACAGCAACAGCTGCGTGATGTTTGATGCCGACACGATTCCCCGGGCGGCAGCAATCTATCTGGACGGTGCCAGTGCCGATAATCCGCTGGCCTCTCCACTGTACGGCAATCTGGAAGGGTTTCCGCCACAACTGATGTACGTCAGTGATAGCGAAGTGTTGCGTGATGATGGTTTGCGCATGGCAGAAAAACTGGGAGAGGCAGGTGTGGCCGTACACCTGAATATCTGGCATGGGCAGCCCCATGTCTGGCCGGTGTTTTACCCGTTGCTGCCAGAGGCGGATGTCTGCATCAGGGAGATGGCCGCATTTGCGGGCCGCTATTGGTAAGGCAGCTGGCTGCTGGCTTTGATCTTGCCTTGATGCTGAGAGCCTCCTGGCAGAAGGCTCTCATCTGATTCAGGCTTTGGCAAGATTGGCGTTGGCAAAATCCCAGTTGACCAGATTGTCCAGGAATGAGGCCAGGAAGTCTGGACGTCGGTTCTGGAAGTCCAGGTAATAGGCATGTTCCCAGACGTCACAGACCAGAATTGGGGTGGCTCCCGCGGTCAGCGGTGTTTCGGCATTGGCGGATTTGACCACCTTCAGCGTGCCAGCATCGGCAACCAGCCAGACCCAGCCACTGCCAAACTGGCCCACGCCACCGGCTATGAATTCTTTCCTGAAGTTGTCATAGCTGCCGAAGTCTGCATCGATTTTGGCGGCGATGGCTCCGGTTGGCGCGCCACCACCCTGCGGCGTCATGCTTTTCCAGAAGAAACTGTGGTTATAGTGCTGTCCCACATTATTGAACAGGGCGCCACCGGATTTGGCGCAGGTCTTGACCAGTTCTTCCAGGGAATCGGCAGACACACCGGCTTCTGCCAGCAGTTCATTGCCTTTTACCACATAGGCATTGTGGTGTTTGCCGTGATGGAAGCTGAAAGTCTGGGCAGACATATGGGGTTCAAGTGCATCGCTTGCATAGGGAAGGTCAGGTAAAGTCAATGTCATAATATCCTCGGAAATTTTTTGATTGTGGCGCGGCCTGCACTGCAGCTGGGCAGCGAGACAACACACAATGGAACGATGTCGAAAGACGTTCAAGCATAAAACACATGCCGGCTTGTTTCAAGCCGGGCACAGGCTTGCCGGTTTTGCGGAAAGGCTGTCTTCAGCATACAATGACGGCCTCCACAGACAAACAGGCCTTCTGTACTTGCCGTGCAAGGCTGCATTCAGGACTCTGCTATGAGAGACAACGACGATCTGCATGATATTCCCCCCATGGTGCCGCCGCGCGACGATGTTGCCCAGCGCCAGCAAAGCAGAAGATCACCAGATATTGTCAAGTCGGTTCGTTATGGTGAAATCATTAAAGTCAGCACCTGGCCGGTGCGGTTTATGCTGGCGCTGTTGAGCCTGGCCTTGATGGGTGGGGCCGCAGCAGGCTATTTATTTTATCAACAGTATCAGCTGGATCTGTCGCAGTCCCAGCGGCGAATACAGGATCTGGAAGGACGGCTCGCACTGGTGGGCGACAGTGCCGAAGAAACCACAGCCAATGTGCTGGAGAGGCTGGACTTCAATTTCTCCGAGATTGACAAGCTTTGGGCGGCCCGAAACCAGACCAACCAGAACGTTACCGACCTGACCGGCAGGGTGAGTATGACGGAAAACGGTTTGCGCCAGGTAGGCACGGATGTGGAGAGTGCCAACCAGTTGATTGTCACCAATACCAATCTGATTGAAGAGGCCAGATCTCAGCTTGGGGATTTTATGCGGGATTCCCGTGCTTCAGATCAGCAAATGAGCCAGGCCATCGCCAGGCTGAATGCCACGGTGGAAAATCTGCAGACAGTTGCGCAGGAAATGGTGAATCTGCGGGCAACCCTGGTGACTACGCAAGGGGTGTCTGGCGGGATTGATGAACGGCTTGCCAATGTGGAAGAGGCCATTGAGGCCATCGATGCATTCCGTCTGCAGATCAATCAGGCCCTGCTGCGTCTGCAGGAGAATATCGAGGCGGTTGAAGCCCGGCTTTGATCCGAGGCTTGAAGTGTTTGCCGATTATTCATTTTTCTTGGTTTGTACTTTTTCTTGGTTTGTAGAGAAGGTCGCGTATAATGCGCGGCGGTATTGCCGCGGACGTGGTGGAATTGGTAGACACGCTGGATTTAGGTTCCAGTGCCGCAAGGTGTGGGAGTTCGAGTCTCCCCGTCCGCACCATTATTTCTGTTTGAAAATAATTAGTTGCGATTTTTTCTGCTTAATTTAGGCAACAATCCGCTGTTTTCATCTGCAGTACTTTCCTTCTCCAGTTTGCGCTGCTTTTCGAGCAAGGTTCACCCCCGATTTTACGGACTCTTCAGAAATCTCCCTGAATTTGCACTACTCCTTTAATTACGAGCGCATGAGGAGGGATATGGAGCTCGGGGTATATAATGTCACTTATAACTAAACTTTTTCCATTTAATGTATATATATAAGTTGACATATATTTCTTTTAAGTATATTTATAAATATACATTTTAGAGATGGACAGGCTCATGAAAAAGATTGTGATGCACCAGTACCAGGACATTATAGACAAGGCGGCGGAGCATACCGCGGGTTTATCGTTGCCACCGGAAGGCTGGTTGAAAACCATGCGCAAAGCTCTTGGTATGTCCGGCTCCCAACTGGCGCGCCGCTTGGGTGTATCACGCTCACAAATCGCGCAATCGGAGAAGAATGAACTGTCAGGTGCCGTAACCCTCAAGACCCTACAGAATACCGCTGAGGCCATGGGAGGTCGTTTGGTCTATGCCATCGTGCCTGCTGGTAAGGTGGAAGCCCTGATAAGCAAAAGAGCCAGGGAAAAGGCGCGGCAACTCGTGAGCAGGGCTAATGTTCATATGGCACTTGAGAGCCAGACACTGGATACCAGAAGCCGCGAGTTCGAAATCAAACGATTGGAGCAGGAATTGTTTAATATTATGCCTTCTGACTTTTGGGACGATACGTAATGGCCGATGGAAAGGAACCCGACGGTGCGACCCCTTTGGACCCCGAAGAGCGAGAAGGACTTAGATTCAAGCATGTCACCACACGGGGTGAACTCGATCATCTGGAGCAAGCCAATATCCAGGAAGGACTGCAATGGCTGCCAAGGAGGCGGAATAAGGACATTCTTAATGAGACTTTTATTCGAGAGTTGCACCGGCGGCTGTTTGGTCAGGTCTGGACCTGGGCGGGTAGTTTCAGGAAGACGGAGAAGAATATAGGAGTCGACCCGAGGCAAATTTCCGTTCAGCTCAGACTATTGCTGGATGATGCCCGGTATTGGGTGGAGCACGGCACCTACCCGCCGTTGGAAGCATGTCTGCGCATCCATCACCGCCTTGTTTATATTCACTTGTTCCCGAACGGCAACGGGCGGCATGCCAGAATCATGGCAGATGTGTTGATGGCCGAAATCTACAAAGGCAAGCCAATCGACTGGAGTGGCAGCTATGACCTACAGAAAATGAATGAATGTAGAACCGCATATATCCAGGCATTACGCTTGGCAGATAGAGGCGATCATGCAGCACTGCTCAGATTCGTAGGTCAAGAAAGATAGACGCGCTATGGTCATCGAAGAATGGAAAAGGTACTCATGGGAGTCGAAGGTTTTTATTGTCCTGAAAAAGAGGGCGCGGCATGATACGGACCTGCTTCAAACCACTCCTCGTTAAACCCCAAGCTGAACCGCCAGGTCAATAAAGTCGTCGGCGAACAGGTCGAATTCATTCCGGGCAGGGGGCGTGATCCGTCGTTGTGGGCCTCGTTCCAGGGGGCGGTGTACATACGCGGTTTTGAGCCCTGCAGCGGCGGCAGCGCGCAGATCACTGGGATGGGCCGCCACCATCAATACCTGTGCTGGTGGCAGACTCAACAGCTCTGCCGCTTTCAGATAGGCCTCCGGGTCCGGCTTGTAATGGCCTGACAGCTCGGCGGACAGCACCGTGTCCCAGGGCAATCCGGCGTTTTTCGCCATGTTTACCAGCAGGGACACGTTGCCATTGGACAGGGTGGCGATCACATAGCGGTTGCGCAGGCGGTTGAGTCCAGCAACCGTATCGGGCCAGGGCATCAAACGGTGCCAGGCGCGATTGAAATGCTCAAGCTCTGCCTCAGTAAGGCCAGTCAGACCAAACTCGTCCGCCAGCTCGTCCAGAATCATCCGGTGCAGGGCATCCAGCTTGGTCCAGGGCAACTCGCCGTTACGTACCTGGTTCATGGCCGGCCCATAGCCGGCACGCCAGCGGTCGGCGAACTCCCCCCAATCCACTTCGAAACCCTTGTTGCTGCCCAGCAGCTGACCCTCGCGAATAATGGACGCACGCCAGTCCACCACCGTACCAAAGACATCAAACACCAGCGCCTGGACGTTCAGGGCATTAGTGGTTTGCTGGTCGGCGGCGTGCAAGGTGGGGGCCAGGGGATACAACAGTATCGAGGAGCCAAACAGTTTCAGCAGAGCACGACGGGGAACAGTGGTGATGCAGGCAGAAGGTATCCCGGTATCAGCAAGGGGTGTAATCCTGTTATCTGTCATGGGGACCTCGGTCTGTTACTCAAAATGGATTACACCGGATTCTCCACCGTCCCGGCATGCTTGACAAGAACCGTCTGCTGGCTCTTGCCCTGTTGGCCCCTGCGCATCTGTCCGGCATTGATGCCGAAACATTTTTTGAAGGCGCGTGAAAAAGCAGCCTGGGAGCGGTAGCCCAGTGATTCTGCCACCTCTGCCACTGACATGCCGCTCTGCAGATGGCTGCTGGCCAGTTGCATGCGCCACCAGGTGAGGTATTGCATGGGGGTCCAGCCACTGACCTGACGAAAGGTGTTGGCAAACAGGCTGCGTGATTGCGCGGCTTCTCTGGCCATGCTGGATAAGGTCCAGGCCGCTCCGGGATTGCTGTGCAGGGCATCCAGCACATGTCTGAGCCGTGGGTGGCTATGCAGCGCCAGCGTCCCGGTAAGCTGTTCTGGAGCGTTGCTGAAGTAATGGGTCAATGCGTAGATAAAGAGCAACTCGCAAAGTCTGTCCAGCACGGCTTCCGAGCCGGAACTGTGCTCATGACTTTCCCGCACGGTCAGCTCCAGCAGGGGTTGTAACCAGGGGTTGTCGGCATTGTTGCGAATGACAACCACCTCTGGCAGGGAGGCCAGCAATTGCTCGCTGGCCTGGTGGCTGAAACTCATCTCCGCACATAACAGACCGGTTCCAGGCAGATCAGCGGCCTGGTGGTAGGGTAGATGTTCCTGTGTGCCGACAAGGGGTTCCAGTGGCAGTAATTGATGACTCACTTCTCTGGGAAACAGGATCAGATCACCGGCATGCAGTGTGGTATCCAGATTTCTCGGGATAGTGACACGACACGATCCGGTGGTGACGATATGAAAGCAGGTCTGTCCCAGGGCATGTTCACGTATCTGCCAGTCACCACAGACTTTGGCATTGTGATAGATGTGAACCTGCAATCTGAGCAGACGAATCAGGTCGGCAGTGGCACTCATACAGATACCTTGATTGATTTACGAGGGCTTTTGATTACTTTTCTGGACTATAAGGCAACAAAAACAGATTTATTGCAACTAATCGTATTGAAATTTCCACTATGATAGTTGACTGAAAGTAGATGCATTTTGTGTTTACCTACCTAAGCAAGGAGAATTGATGATGAGTACCTTTACCCGCTACGAACCCGATACCGCTTCAGCAGAGGGCAAGAAAATCCTGGAAGGCATACAGGGAGCATACGGTTTTATTCCCGAATTGTTCTCTTATATGATCGAGGCGCCAATCGCTGTGGAAGCGTATATTGAACTGAACAAACTGCTTGGCCGCAGCTCTTTCAAACCAGCACAATTACAGGCTGCCCTGCTTGCAGTCAGTGTACAGAATGAATGTGGATTCTGTGTGGTGGCGCATGAGGCCATGGCAAAGAAATCCGGCACCAGTGCCGATACTATCACGGCTATCAAAAACAAGGAGTCGATCAAGGACCCCAAGGATCAGGCCTTGGTCAAACTGGTGCGCCTGATGGTAGAGAAGCGTGGCTGGGTGCCTGAAGAGGATCTGCAGGAATTCTTCGCTGCCGGTTTTACTCGACAGCAGGTTTTTGAGTTGATTGTAGTAGTTGCCATCAAGACGCTGTCAAATTACAGTAATCACCTGACTCACCCAGAGCCCAACAAGGAGTTGCTGGCAATGATTGCCGGGTAAACTGCACTATTGACACTGTAAAGCGTATGTTGATCTGAAGGCGGGCAAAAAAAGGATTTTTTGCTTTCCTTAACATAATAAAATTATTAAAGTAATTTATCTTGAGCGCAGAAAAACAATCCGCCCGCATCGGGTCTTTACCCTGACAGGATAAACACTCCAATAGTCGAACAGGCAGGTGCAAGCAAAACCGTCATTGAAGACACGGTTTTTCGCAGTATGGCAAAGTCAGACTTGGAGCAGAACTGATTGTTACACGGATCTATTTATAAAAAAGAGCAAAGAATATGACAGTTGCAGAGCAGGGAGTGCCCAGTGATGCCCCGGAAGAAGATGCTGGGTTGATCAAGGCATTGCAACAGGGTGATGAAGCCGCATTCGCACAGTTGGTCAAGAAATATCATCGCAAACTCTGGTACGTGGCCAGAGCCATTGCCGGTGAGATATGGGCTGAAGAAGTACTGCAGGATGCCTGGCTATCTGTTTACAGATCAATAGGTAATTTTGAAGGGCGCTCATCACTGAAAACCTGGTTATATACAATAGTCAAGAATCAGGCAAAAACCAGGCTGCGCAAGGAGTCGCGAAACTCACAGTCAATGGAAAATGCCGGTTATGCCGGGATAGACGAATCTGCAGCGGTCATTGAGCCGCGCTTCCAGGATGATGGCAACTGGTTGAAACCGCCACTGTCCTGGGATATTGACTCTCCAGGTGCCTTGCTGGAAGAGGAGCAGTTGCAACAATGTATCAATCGCGCTATCGACAGGTTGAGTCCAGACCAACGAGCGGTGTTCCAGATGAGGGACATGCAGCAAATGGAGCTGGGCGAGATATGTAACATTCTTGAGTTCTCCAGCTCCAATGTTAGGGTATTATTGCACAGGGCCAGAATTGCCTTGATGCAGGTCATTGAGAAGTATCAGGAGACCGGTGAATGTTGACATGTCGTGAGATCAACGAATGTGGGACTGATTATATTGATAAGCAGTTGTCCCTGCGCAAACGGCTTGCCGTGCGCATGCACCTGTTCCTGTGCAACAAGTGTCGCAGCTTCATGCGTCAGTTCAGGCTTTCGGTGAGCTATTTCCAGGCCATGCCGGCCGATGAAAATATCTCTGATAAGGAAGCCAGCGAAATTGCCGACAAAATTTTCAAGAGTGCACACACGCATAACGATTGATAGTGCTGTATTCCGCTCTGATGTCCCCGGTGCCAGAAACGGTGGCTATTTTGCTCGACTTGCACTGTAGCTTTTGGTGTGCTGGCTGCTAGCACCAGGGCTGATAGATCGCTGACTGATTACCAACTAAGAGTCTAGTCAGCTTTTCATTAAAACTGAAGCCAGCCAACGGTTTCGGTGTTCGGTTGTACGCACCAACAAGCAGTCTCAGTGAGCACTGCTTAATTAATAATCAAGGAGAAAAAGGGTGAATAATAACGTTGATCAGTTTTCAGTATCCAGGCTTGAAATCCCTCTGCTGACCTTGCGCCTTGGGGTTTTCATTGTCATGTTCATGTGGACTTTGGACAAATTCATCAATCCACAGCATGCGGCGGGTATTTTCCAGAATTTCTATGGCATCAGCTTATCGGCCGGGGCTGTCGTCTATACTCTTGCCGCACTCGAGCTGATTCTGCTGCTTCTGTTCCTGAGCGGGCTTGTCCGTACCTGGAGCTATGGCGCTGTGATGGTACTCCATGGGGTATCCACCTTGTCGGCTTACAATCAATATCTGGACCCTTTCAACAATCTGCTGTTTTTTGCAGCCTGGCCAATGCTTGCTGCCAGTTTCGCGCTGTTCATGCTGCGTGATTACGACAACAAGCTGGTGTTGCCCATGGGCAAACCGTAAGCAGCAATCCCCTGCCAGGTTCAGAACATCAGGCGCAATCAAGAGGTGGAGGTATGAAGACTCTTATTGGGTTTCGCTTGTATGAAGTTCCACGCGGCCCGACCAGGCAAATCCTGCTCTGGCTGATGTGCGCAATGTTCTTTTCCTGTACTAGCGATGGATTCGCCCAGAATATAGACAGACGGGCCTGGCCCAATACGGACTTCTCCCGCACCAGTATCGATCTGCGCGAAATCATTTCCGGCGGTCCAGGCAAGGATGGTATTCCTGCAATAGACCAACCTCGTTTCGTCGCTCTGTCAGAGTATCAGGCTGACCCGCTGGAACCGGTCATTGGCGTGACGGTGAATGGAGAAGCCAAAGCCTATCCCCTGCGGGTGATGATCTGGCACGAGATTGTCAACGATGAGATTGGTGGGGTTCCGGTGAGCGTTACCTATTGCCCGTTGTGTAATACCTCGGTTATCTTCGACAGACGGCTGCAGGGCCGGGTGCTGGATTTTGGTACTACTGGCTATCTGCGGCATTCGGATTTGATCATGTACGACCGTCAGACCGAGAGTTGGTGGCAGCAGTACGGTGGCACGGGTGTAGTCGGGGAGTATTCGGGACAGGAACTGCAAATACTGGCCTCACGCCTGGAGTCTCTGCAAAAATTCAGGGAGCGAGCCCCGGATGGCAAGGTGCTGGTGCCCAATAATCCGCGTGCTCGTAACTACAATGCCAATCCTTATGCCGGCTATGACCGCTCTGCCTTTCCCTTCCTGTTCAATGGTGATGTGCCATCAGGTGTCTCACCCATGATGCGGGTAGTGGCTGTTGAGAATACGGCAGTGACATTGCCCCTGTTGATGGAGCAAAAAACCTTCAGGCAGGAAGATTTACTGATAAGCTGGGAAGCAGGTCAGCGTACCGCTCTGGGTAATGCCCGGATAGATCGGGGAGAGGATGTGGGCAATGTGACGGTTACCCGCAACAATGAAGATGTTCCTCATGTGGTGACGTTTGCCTTCGCGTTTTTCGCCTTCAATCCACAAGGTACGCTGCATACCGAAAACGGTCCTGTGACTCCGCAATGATTTACCGAGGCCATACCGCAATATGCAGAAAAAGGAGTGATCATGAATAAAAGAACCTGCAAGATGGTGAGCGTTGGCCTGGCTCTGTTGCTACTGGGGGCTAATCCCCTGTGGGCACAGGATCGGCAACAGGCACTGAGAACAAAACTGGAATCCTTCATCAACAGTGAAACACGCTCCGAAAGCCTGCGTGCCCGCAATCAATACCGTAACCCGCTGGAGACCCTGTTGTTTTTTGAAGTCAGCGAGAATGATCAGGTTCTGGTGGAAATCTGGCCGGGTGGGCAGGGTGGTTGGTACCGCAGTATCCTGGAGCCGTTTTTTGCCACTGGAACGGGGACTTATATTCCAGTCATGGACTCTTCTCCATTTCCCGATCCTGTCGCAGAAGTGCCAGATGGCACAGCTGATCGGGTTCTGGTTTTCAGGGCCCACGGCTTCATGATCTACGAACATCCGGCGCAGGCCTATTTTGATGCCATTTATCGCATGCTCAAGCCTGGTGGAATTTTCGGCATCGTGGACCATCGGGGGGATGAGAACATTCCGCAGGATCCTGTCGCCGAAAACGGCTATGTCAATCAATCCCATGTGCTGGAGCTGGCCAGGCGTGCCGGCTTTACGCTGGTGGAGAGTGCAGAAATCAATGCCAACCCGCTGGACACCAAGGATTATCCCGATGGTGTGTACTCTTTACCTCCCACCCTGCGCGGGTCCTTGCTCAACCGTTCCCTGCGAGCCAGGGTACTGGAGATTGGAGAAAGCGACAGGATGACATTGAAGTTTGTCAAATAGCTAAGCGCAAGAAGCCAGAGATAAAAAAAGGGGAAGGTCCATGTGGCCTTCCCCTTTTTTGTGTGCACTCTCTCTGCTATCAGAACTGCCAGAGGGCCCGTGCGTAGAAGCGTCTTCCTCTGCCATCAAAGACAGTAGAGTCAAAGTTCAGGGCACTGTTTTCACGGAATGGCAGATCTTCATCGAAGGCATCGAGCACACCGACGGTAAAGACCGTGTTGCCAAGATTGGGATTGCCCCACTGCTTGTTATAGCGGTACTGGATATCCCAGGTATCGTAGCTTTCGATCTCTTCCCTCACCAGGGAGCGAACCAGGTCATTGCCAAACTCGAAGGTGGTATCAAAGGCCAGATCTTTGTACGAACCGATATGCCGATTGATGATGGTAACCCCGTGGTTATTGCGGGTCCAACTGAAGGTGATATTGCCCTTGTTATCCGGCAGGGAGCGCACGATATTGCCATCGCCCGTAGTGCCGGCGGCATCAAGCACACCCGTGTCCAGCAGACCCAGTTCCAGGCCAGGGACATCCCTGATCAGGTACTTGCGCACATGGGTATAATCGGCGCTGACACGGAATCGGCCCCAGTCATTGTCCCAGTTGTAGCCCAGTTTGACATCAGCCCCGTCAGCGGTGATGGTACCGGCGTTGACGGCTCTCAGGGTCAAGGTGATCAGGTTGGCGGTTTCACTGTTGGCGGCGCGCTGAATACCATCCACCATGAAGACGCGAGGGTCAACCACACAGTCCAGTCGTTCAGCTGAATCGCGTCCAAACTGAGCCTCAAGATCGTTGGGATTGCACGGTACAAAAAGTTCTGGTGAATCCGTTGATATGGAGGAATTCAGGACGAAGTTGTTTGGATCCTGAACCGCCACCTTGAAGGCATCCAGCTCCGGCTGCAGAGCAGAAATACCAGGTTCCGGTATCACGCGGTCCTCCACCTCGAAGCGCCAGAAGTCGGTTTGCACACTCAGACCTTCGAGCCGTCCACCCGGTGTCCAGATAAAGCCGAAGCCAAAGGTATCGGCTGATTCATTGCCGACATTCGGTGCCGGTCCACCTGTGGTAAAGGTCTGTTCAGACTCGGCATTCTCACTGGTAGGAGGAAGCAGACCGGCACGAACTGCCTGATTCGACAGTGGGTCACGGAAGGTGATACTGCCAGCTTCAAAGCCTTCCTGAATGATGCCAATGTTTGGAGCCCGGAATGACTCGGAGAAAGAGGCACGCAGCAGCAGGCTATCAATTGGACGCCAGCTCAGGGCTATCTTGGGTGACACCTCGGAGCCGATGTTCTCGCCATAATCTTCCCAGCGGACCGCGATCTGGCTTTCAAAATTATCCCAGAACGGAAGCGAGAATTCGGCAAAGACCGCCTTGACTTCCCGGTCATGGCTAAAGTTGAAGATACACTGAGCACATTCAAAGTTGTTGCTGACATCATGGAAAGCATTGGGTACGCCATTTTCGTCAAAACTGAGAATGCGATCAGGCAAACCGGGATCATTCAGGTCTGGTGCCCTCGAGGCTGCGTTGCGCTCGCTGTAATGGCCACCGATGGCAAATTGTGCTGTCCCGCCACGAAGTTCGAACAGATCACCTGAGATGACGGCATCAAAGACAGCAAGCTGATTGCGCTTGTCCGCCCGCTTGGCCCGGACATTCATCCATTCCATCAACTCCTGGCTGTTGGCCACATTTTCATTAGTGAACTGGCTCAAGAAGGGGTTGTAGAACTGACAGCCGTCCTGGCCATGGTTGTTGCTGGTTAGTGCCAGAGACAGGCTTTCCCGGGTAGTGAATACGAAACCAGGGAAAAAAGTCTGGGTCAGGCCACTGTCAAAGAAGTCCCAGGCTTGTGGAACTGCTCCGCCGAAAGGGCCTGGCTGCCCGGCAAAATCGAAATCACTGACTCCATTGGGGGTACAGTTGGGGCCACCAAGACCATTGGCAGCAAGCTCTGCCCGTTCCCGATTGAAGGTGCGGTAGGTCTGCTCCAGGCTGCTTTCGCTGAATGACAGGCTGACATCGTAGTTGAAACTGCGATCAAAAGCCTGGAAATCACCACGAAGACCGGTTTGAATGATGCCGGCCCTGGTTTCGGTTTCGTTGTCATCGTCCCCACTGCGTGGCAGGCCAAAAATGGGGTTGGCCCAGAAAGCGGTGTTGATGCCGCCATTGCGGATATCCACCGGTGCATTGGTGATATCGGCTGCTGTCGGACGGGTCAGGCCGATGGCGGGAGCAAAAAAGCCCAGCTCCATAGTCTGACCGATGGCATTGCCGCCAAAAGCCGGGTTGCGGGTATAGGCGCCGGGTTGAGCCAGGAACACGGTCGGACCGCGGGCGGCGTTGGAGCCGTCATCGGCGCGGATGGTTTCGGTCTCGGATAAACTGAAGAAGGAATAAAATTCAACAGATTCATTGAAGGCGTGAGAGAATGCGCCGGCAAAGCTGGTGCGTTCGCTTTCCTGGGAAATGAAATTGTATTTGGAATTGTCCTCACGGCAGGTGCCGGTTCGCTCTCCTCGGGTCTCCCGGCGGGTGCCAGTGAAGAAAGGGGTGCCATCGGCCGAGGTCACTTCGGTCGAACCACAGAGCGGGTCCCGGAACCTGGCATCAGCCAGTCCGCCCTCGGCAACATTCTGGGCAATGATATCCGTGGCAACAAAAGCGGGGTTGAGGTTGGCCCCGAATGAAGGTACCGCGACAGCACCACCAATTGCTGAAACCGTACCCAGGAACTCCGAATTCTCATCAAAGAAGTTCCCATCACGAACGCTGACTTCATCACGCTCAAAACGCTCGGCTGACAGCACGAGGTGAGTATTACCGCTGTCGCTGGCCCAGCCCCAGATGGCACTGACCGTGGCATCGAAGGCACCACTGGCCTCTTCCACACCCTGAACATCACCGTAAATCTCCACCCCTTCGAAGTCGGTGCGCATTATGATATTGACCACCCCGGCAACGGCATCAGCTCCATACAGGGCCGACCCGCCATCAGTGAGTATTTCGACACGTTCGGTCATGACCAGGGGAATGGTGTTCAGATCGACGAATTCGCCACCACCCGTGGTGGTAGCGGCTGCAGGGGCAACCCGCTTGCCGTTGATCAAGGTCAACGTGGAATTCTCTCCCAGGTTTCTGAGGTTTACCTGTGAGGTACCTTCGGTTTGGCTGGCCTCCCCGGAACCGGGGTTGGTGAAGGAGCCGGAGTTGACCTCCAGGTTCTTGATGACATCCCAGAGGACAGCGGCACCCTGGGCCTCCATACTGGCTCTATCCACGATCTGTACAGGAGATGGTGCATCCAGCGGGCTCCCTCGCAGATAAGAACCGGTGACGATAACTTCCTCGATATCGACTTCGTTCTGATTTTGCGCTTGTGCGCCAAGTGACGCCAATCCTAGCATCACCCCGAGTGAGACCGCCTTGCGGCGGAACATGACTGGTTTGTTCATCGCTTCTCCAATGTTATTTTTATTCATGGATACAATCGAATAGTTTGAGAATGACATTTCAGCACACCACCTTGGTGATGCGCTGAGCAAGGTTAAAATATTGTGATGATTGTTACAATCAGATTTTCAAAAAAATAATACTTTTTGTTTATCTGCGGCAGGACAGCATGATGAGTCGGATTCAGGCGTAACCTGGCGCTAAAACCAGGGCAATACACGGCCTGGGTCCAGGAAATTGGTCAAGAAGCCAGGCTGGACATGGATTCCGGTGTTTGCTGGGGAAGGTAGTTCAGGCTTATTCCGTCAGAGTGCATGACAACCTGGGTAATGCTCTTGGTATGGGTCAGCTCCCGTTCCATGAAAATGGATGCACTCTTGTCATCAGCAAACTGATGACAATGCAGTTCCGAAAGGATCAGCTCCGGTGACGGAATCTGTTTGTCGGCAAGCTGGGTAAAGTCAAGAAATTGCTTGTGCCTGCGCTTTGTACAGTGGGTGCTGGCCACTGAGGAAGAGGTCAGCATATACCAGGGGCGGGATTCAATATCCGTAACGGCATAATGACGCCGGTTCCAGCGGTACAGGCGGGTTTTGCCCGGTTCAATCAGGAGAAGGTCAAAACCGGGAAAATTCTCGACTGTCAGGCTGCGCAAAAACTCGTTACATGCCAGGGAATCAGGGGTTTTCAGTGCCTGCGGAATGATATCACCACGGCTGCGCCAGTGAGTGGGCTGTGGGGCTTCAGTCTGTGGCGGCGGATCGTACCTGTTCAACAGGCAAAGGGTGAAGCCGGCCCGGTTGATACCTATCCATGTGCCTCCGCTAAGGGAGTCAAGTGGATAGGTGCAAGCGGGGAAGTGATCGCTGGCAGCAGCCTGATGCAACCCAGCCTCGGGTCGGTTTCTGCGCTCGTCACGGTTCATGGTGACAATACAGAGCGCATCCTGTTGATAGATACTGACCGTACACATATAGCCTTACTCAGTAACTCGTCAGGCAAGCCGTATGCCTGCCTGATCCTGGCGCAGGAAACTCGAGGTGCTTGGCGCAAGACCGAAAACAGGATCAAGCGTGAACCCGTGCTGCTTCAGGATAAGGCTTATGTGGGCGATGTGATGCACACTGTGATCGATGATATACAGAAACTCGCGGCCAATAGTGCTGTTGAAAGAGTAGGTATAACTGGCAGCGCAGGATATTTCAGACTCCACCCGGATATTGACTTCTTCTTCCAGCAGGATATCTGCACCCCATTTGCGCAACTCTTCCATCTTCTCGAGCATAACCACTGGATCTGTTTCAATCGCACTGCCACGGCGGCGCATATTGTAATCAATGTGCCTTCCGGGCAAACCGGATTGCAGGGCCTGGTAGTAATCGATGACATGGCGAGCATGCCGTCCCACACCAGATTCAGCGTAAAGTTCCGTGACCCTGCCAGACTCGATAATGAGTCTGGTGATGGTCTGAAGTTGATCTAGCGGCTCCAGGGCCGCTGCCCGCAGTTGTTTCATCCTGGCTTCCTGGACTATCGGATTAATTGGGTGACCGATTGACGCTCATGGAATTGTGAGTTGATGAAATTGAAGTCGGTCGCAAAGGCCCGGACGTGACAGCCTCCACAGAAAGTGCCCATGCGGGTATTTTCAGCACCGCGCATCATCCCGAACATTCTGTAACCCATTCCACCATTGATATACTCCCAGTCCCCGGTACCGGGTGAGGTCCCCTGAGGCAGTTTAACCATGATGGTCAAAGCACGACCACGCTGATTCTCCCAGGCAGCCTGACTGCCGAAGGTCTCCTTGACCAGGACTGTACCTTCAGGATAGGGGAAAGGCGCTTCGCCCTTGTTGACAGCCTCGCCAATGGAGTTGACATAAATCATTCGATAGGCCGTGTTGCCTTCATGGAGTTCATCCAGAAAGCCGGTCGGGTCGCCTGTGGTTGGTTCAGGAGTGACTTTATACCAGGATTGGTAATCTTGCCATGTGTCCGGCATGGCCCCTGGGAAGAGGTTTGAGCAAGCACTTAAAATAGTTGCCAAAAGGGCTAAAATTGTTAATCGCACGGTATTCTCCTATTTTTTAGCTGGTTAGACCCAGCATTTCGTTGTAAATCCAGCCAAGCTAGACTTGAAGGCCCTGGATTTGTTACAAGTCAGGATAACAAATCAGGACCGGCAAAGCGCCTGGTTTATGTCCTCAGCAAGGAGGACTGTCGAACTGTTTTTCGGCAAGAACTTTGGCTCGATTCAGTTTATAGCGCGACCACGGCTCATCGGCAAGTTTGCTGAACACATCATCCACTGATTTCATGACAGTAATATTATACAAAGCATGCATTTTTTGCTGCCAGGGTTGCGGCAGTGCCCGTAAAGCCATGGAAAAACCGCTGGTCGTGTAGTGGATATAATGCCAGAACCCAGAGGGTATGAACACGGTATCTCCGTGTCGTAGCGTACATTCCAGGCCACGGGCCTGACGCATTGCCGGGAACCGGTCATAGTCCAGGTTGCTCAGGTCGACATTGCTGTGTGAGCTGAATGGCTGATGATACAAGGCTTCGGATTGATCAGGAGCAAACAGGATCACTTTTTTCTCCCCGCTGAACTGGGTCAGAAACACATTGGACAGGTCTAGATCGAAATGCAGGCGTACATCAGAACCCTGCCCGCCAAAAAACAGCAGCGGTTGAGAACTTACCCACCGGTCGATGATGTCAGGGAAATTGAAATCACGGCGCAATTCCGGTTTGTGTCGGAATAAATTAAATAAAAACAAACGGTAATCGCTCGGTCCCTGCTCAATTTTTTGCAGGTATTCGGCAAACGGCATTTTTGCCAGCGGCGTCCGACCGATTTTGGTAGGGTGATTAGTGGTCCAGTCACCAAAGACATTGACCGGCACTTCCCCGGCCATTTTTTTCATATAGTCATAATCCCACAACTTTCGCGCAGGCCAGTCAGCGGAAAAGCTGGAAAAAACCACGGGCCGTTGTGGTTTATAGAAATCAGCCTGAAACCTGGCCTTATCCAATCGCTCTACGCGCTCAAGGGGTTGAATGTCCATCATCAATACACACCTCATTCAGTCAGGAGCTGACATAGCTCTGCCAGGAATCTCCAAGATAACGTTTCAGTGCCCGTTCTGGTGCTGCCGGTAGATCAACGCATAAAAGCAGCCCGGGAGTTGCGGCAAAATTGGGGTCGATGCCCAGGCTATGAAAACTGGCTCCCAGCTGGTGGTACTGTTTTAACAGAATTGGTACGCCTTTGCGATCCGGTTCGATTTGCCGTACCAGCCAGTCCAGGGACTGGAAGGTAAGGGGATGTTGGCGCAGAAAGCGCTCCACCTCGGCAACCCGGGGATAGCTAAAGGGCTGTTTGGGTTTCACCCCGCTGGTCTGGGTGTTTATCTGGGGATTTAGCAGGGCTTGCTGGATCAGATGGACACTGGCGGGCTGGTACTGAGTGCTGAGTGAGACCGTGCCGTACAGGGTTTTATAGCGTGGGTATTTGCAGACGAAGGCACCGATACCCCGGAACAGGAGGAACAGGCCGTGGAAACTGCGTTGATTGTCCATGGCCACAAATGAGCGCCCCATTTCCAGGCAAGGTTCGCGTTGATTGACGAATTCTGCCGAGAAGTCGAACATTCTGGACAGGTACAGACCCGCATTGCCTGAGTCTTGCCGTAGTTGATCAGTCTGACCCATTCGATAGGCTCCGACTATGCGACTGGTTTCCTTATCAAAAACAAAAAGGTGGGTATAGGTCTGATCGAACTCATCTCCGTCAAAGGGAGCGCCACTGCCTTCATCCAGACTGCGAAAATTCTCTTCGCGCAGGCGCTGGATTTCCGTAACGATAGCTGGAATCTGTGCTTGCGAGGCATGGCAGACAACAAAGTTCTTGTAGTGAACCAGCTGTTGGTCAACCGGTAATGAGTCGACCTCTTGCGCCAGTAATGCAGCTGGCTGTCTGGGCTGCAAAGGGTGCATGATTTTGGCGGCAGGCTTTGCCCAGGCTTGATGATTGTCAGGGTTGTGCAGATAACAGAGCAGGCGATAATGATCTGTCATAAGCTGCAGGTCATCGACAGGGGGCTTGGCGGTGTCAATCTGGCCTGGCCGGAAAGTAATGGTCCGTCCCTGTGAGTTAAGCATCTCGCGGATGAGCAGCAGCAGGCGAAACCGATAATAAATACGTCCCAGAAGATGGAATGTTGTACTGTTTTGCCCACCGATGAACAGTGGTATTACCTGTACGTCTGGCAACTGAGCCAATTGGGCGGCTGTTCTGTGCCATTCATGGTCGGTAATTTGGTTCTGTTCTTTCTGGAAATAACTGACTCGTCCCGCCGGAAACAGGACCAAAACACCGCCTTCCTCCAGATGACGCCGACAGGCCCTTATCGAGCTTAGATTGCCCCTGGCGCTTTTCTTCAACGGGTTGGTGTAGATGAAGAAAGGGGATAATTCCTTGACGGCAGACAGGGCGGTATTGACCAGCAGCTTGACATCAGGACGACGGCTGGACAGCGCCCCGGCCAGTGCTATCCCTTCGAGTCCGCCGAGAGGGTGATTGGCCAGAACCAGGACTGGGCCTGATGCAGGCAGGCGTGAGGCCAGGGTATCGCTGCCGTCAATGTTGATTTGCAGGTGTTTCAGGGATGCCGTGGCAAACTGGGTCGATGGCAGGCCAGCGATCCCTGATTGCGTGTACATTCGTCTGAGCTTGGCCAAACCCAGCAAGCGGTCGAGGACCGGGGTCAGCATTCTTAACAGACGATAGCGGGGTTGTTGCGGTATCAGCGCACCGAGAGAAAAGTCTGACTGCTGCAAAATGGCCCTCGACAGCGAATAAAAAAAGTTGACTGAGACACAACAAGGTTTGAACACCTTGCCTCCAAGCCGAACAAGTATATCAGACGTATAAGAGAAACACTTGTTACCAGTAATCAGTGTTACCAATAGTCAGAGGCCAGGAAAACAGGGAGCAGGTTCAGGCCGGCCAAGCAGGAAGCCCTGCAATTCATCACAACCGACATTGATCAGCCACAGCGCCTGGGCTTCAGTTTCCACGCCTTCGGCAATAACCTGGCAACCCAGGTTATGGGCCAGAGACACTATCGTTTGGCACAGCACGGTATCTGCCTCATTATCCGGCAGACCGGTGACAAAAGCCTGGTCTATCTTGATTCTGCGCATCGGAAACTTCTTCAGATAGGCCAGAGAGGAGTAACCTGTGCCGAAATCATCGATGGCGATATCGATACCCAGCTGTGCGAATTCATTCAGTACGCTGAGAGCCTGATCGATATCCTGTATCAGTGCACTTTCGGTAATTTCCAGCTCGATATGTCTGGCTGGCAGCTGGTAGGCTTTCAGCTTTTCCGCAATATAACTTACCAGGGCCTTGTCCCGGAATTGCAGTGCGGAGAGATTGATGGCCATGCGCCCCTGGAACCCCTTGTCCAGCCATGTCTTCATGGTGCGGCAAGCCTCATCGATCACCCAGTTACCGATGGCAATGATCAGGCCGCTCTCCTCGGCCAGGATAATGAACTCGGCGGGGGAAACCATGCCGCGTTCCGGATGCTGCCAGCGCAGCAGGGCTTCATAACCGACGCAGATGCGGTGGCTGTCAAACTGGGGTTGATAATGTAGTTGCAACTCACCGTTGCTGATGGCGTTTTTCAGATCCTTGAGCATCTCCTGCCGATACTGTATCTGTTCGCCAAAGTCCGCAGTAAAGAATTCAATGGCATTATCTTCCGATTTCTTGGCCCTGAGCATGGCTATTTCGGCATGTTGCAACAGGATTGCCGCGTTATCGCCGTCGCTCGGGAAAAAGGCCACACCGGCACTGACATCGCATTGGAAGTTGTTATCACCTACAGGGATTGGCGCGGTGCAGGACTCGATCAGATTCTGTATTTCCATTTCCAGCGAGAAGTATTTGTGCGATTCATCGCGGGTCAAAACAATTGCAAATATGTCACCGCCCAGGCGGGCGACATGTCTTTTGTCACGAGTGAAGCGGCTGAGGCGGCGGCCAATCTCCTGCAGGATAAGATCACCGGTTTCATGTCCGGCTATGCCGTTGATGGCTTGAAAACCATCCAAACCAAGCATCAGCACAAACCCGGTCTGATGTGCCTGGGCAGGATCGCTCAAAACGCGGTCGATGCTTTTTTCGAACAGACTGCGATTGGCCAGTCCGGTCAGCTGATCGTACCAGTTACGGATGCGCAATTCCTGCTCGGTGGCGTGCAAGGAACGGGTCCGGTCGCTTAGCACCTGATCAAGTTCATTGTTCAGAGCCTGCAGTTGCTGCAGATAGGTCCCATTTTGTTCCAGCATTTGGTTAAGCGCTGTTTGCACTTCGCCAAGCTCATCATTGCGTGCAGTGGGCTCAATATAGTTGAGTGGATTCTTGGCATCAGCACCAGCTGCAGTAATCCGGTTGCGCAGGCACAGCAAGGGGGAGATTACCATCCTGTCCATGACGGCCATGGTGACCAGGGTGACAAAGGCGGCTATCAGCACGGACAGGCCCAGGATACGGAAAACGAAGGCAGCCAGCTCTGCCTGCACAGTGCTGATGTCAAGACGGACTTCTACCCGATAATTGCGGTGCAGGGAATTTTCCGGCCAGAACAGATCAATCCGGTTGAGCGATGGCCTTTCCAGTTGACGCAGGGCGCCGCTGGCATCTCCCGGCAGGGTGACAGGCTCGCCAGCCGACAGGGTCTGGTTGGGGGCGATCAGATTCACACCGGTCAAGCCGTCCTCGGCAAGCAGTGTGAGCAGCAGTTCCGGGTCGGGCCGGTCTGTACTGCTGAGCAGAAATATGTCAATGGACTGGCGGAGCACTTGCTCCCGGTTTCGCAAGAGATTTTCTTCATAATTGCGGTAAGAGGGAATCAGGATAATCGATTCGATGATCAATACCGCTATGAATGCAGCCAGGGTCAGGTTGCGGCATAATCGGCAGGCTGCCATTTGCAGGAACCATGCCTGTGCCAGCTGCAGCCATCGGCGTGGTGCTGCTGTATTATCGACTCCTGGCGAGGAATCAGTATATGAACCATAAGACGTCTTCATATATCTCCCTGTACCAGTTTTCAGGCCTGAGTGGCTTGTATTCTCTGCTCAGTCAAGGTAATTACCTGATAGAGGAGGTTCTGACTTGAGTGTTACATGACGGTATGTCAATAATTGGTGCTCAACACCCTCTGATAGCCGTGTTTACCCGTGGTAAATGGATTCGTTCATGAGTAGTTCAGATAAACAGATTGCAGCCGGTTCCGGCAAGCGGCCAGCCAACAAGCGTGAACTGGATGCCTTCCTGAGCAAGGTTGCCGCCATGCCCGCCGTTGCTACCGGGGGCAACAGCGGGCGCCTGTTGTTTGCCCTGGATGCCACAGCCAGCAGAGAGGCCAGCTGGGAGCAGGCCAAGGCGCTGCAGGCGGAGATGTTTGCCTGCGCCCAGTCCCTGGGCGGATTGCATATGCAATTGTGCTATTTCCGGGGATTCATGGATTTTTATCGCAGTCCCTGGTGCCATGAATCCTCTGGTCTGCTGCAACAGATGCAGGGAATCCAGTGTCAGGCGGGGATCACCCAGCTGGAGCGGCTGTTGCGTCATGCCTTGAGCGAAAACAAGCAAAAAAAGGTGCAGGCGCTGGTGTTTGTAGGTGATGCTGTAGAAGAGAACCTGGATGTACTGGCGCATCTGGCCGGGCAACTGGGGCTGTTCAATGTGCCGTTGTTCCTGTTTCAGGAAGGTGCCGACCCGGTTGCCGAGCATGCCCTGCGGGAGCTGGCCAGGTTATCTGGAGGAGCATGGTCACGTTTTGACAGCGCCAGTGTGGGTCAACTCAAGGATTTGCTTCGCGCTGTGGCCGTCTATGCTGCAGGGGGGCTGAAAGCATTGACGGACTTCAGTCAAACTGCCCATCCGGCGGTAAAACTGCTGGGCAGACAGCTAAAAGCGTAAGAGGAACCAATCCGTGTTTTTGTTTCGTTTGCTTGGGCCGCTGTTGTTGCTGGCCCTGTTGTATTGGGGCTTGCAGAAGTTCAGGCGGCATTATGCATTGACGCCTGTCCAGTTCAAATGGGTACTGCTCATCGCTGCACTGCTGGCTCTGGTCATTGTCGGGGTGATGCTGGGCAGGATACCGATACAATCGATTGTAGCCCCGATAGTGCTGGCGCTGACCTTTCTGTTGCGCAATATTCCCCTGCTGATTCGTCTGTTTCCGATACTGCAATCCCTGCACCGTCGACGCAGCAATCAGCGGGTTGGCATGCAGGGTGATGTGTCGACGATAAGCACCCGGTTCCTGGAGATGAGCCTGCAACACAGCAGTGGTGATATGGACGGTGAGGTGCTGGAAGGGGCCTATCAGGGCCGCAAACTGTCGCAGATGGCCATTTCCGAATTGCTTGAACTGGCCGTTGAGTGTCGCGCTGACAATGATTCCCTGCAGTTGCTGGAAGCCTTTCTGGATCGCAATCATGCCGGCTGGCGGGAAGGGCAAACCGGGGCTGGCACAGAGCAGGGGCGGGGTACGGCCATTAGCGATGAAAGCGTGATGACGGCCGCGCTGGCCAGGGATATCCTGGGGCTGGAGCCTGGTGCCAGCGAGGAGGATGTGGTTGCCGCCCACCGCAGACTGATGCAGAAGATGCATCCTGACCGGGGTGGTTCCGACTATCTGGCCCAAAAAATCAATGC
>JAVVEG010000003.1:201922-208283 GCA_032251455.1 Pseudomonadales bacterium
TTCCAGACCGATGGTTTCCAGTAAGGGTTCGGAGTGGTTGCGTTTGATCAGGGCCTTCGATGTCTGCACCGAGTCTGTGGGCAGTGCTGCCAGTTCCCTTGCCTTGCCCAGCGCATACTCCAGATAACTATCGGCCGGCAGTACTTCGTTGACGATGCCATATTGCTGTGCTTTCTGGGCGCTGAAACGTTCGCCCAGCAACAGCAGTTCAGAAGCGCGCTGATGCCCTATGGACTGGGGCAGCAATAAGCTGCTGCCAGCCTCGGGACACAATCCCAGGCGCGTGAACGGAAGCTGCAGAAAGCTGTCTTCAGCCGCATACACCAGATCGCAATGAAACAGCAGGGTAGTGCCAATGCCAATCGCCAGGCCACCCACGGCAGCGATGACGGGTTTGCGGGCTGCCCCGATGGCTTTCATGAACTGCAGCGAGGGCCGTTCCTGGCCATGATTTTCGGTATTGACGAAATCACTGACATCGTTGCCGCTGGTAAAGCAATCCTGACTGCCGCGGATCAGTATGACGTGACATGCGGCCTCTTCATCAGCGTGAATAATGCCTGCAGCCAGGGCTGCATACATCGATTGAGTGAGCGCATTTTTCTTGTCCGGCCGGTTCATCTGGATGATGAATACGCTGCTGTCGAGATGGTACTGGATATGCGGGTCACTGGAATGGATCATGCGGCACCTGTTGTAAATTCAAAGTAAGCAGTCATGGCAGACAAAAAAGTTGACTGGGAAAACCTGCAAGGATTGTAAAGGATGCATCCAGGCAATGATAGATCGACCCGCCACTGGCTGCCACAGCAGCAGGCTTGTGTTAAAATCCGGGCATTTCTCTCCCTCTTATCAATGGATAAGCCTCATGAGCCTGATCAAGCAAGAAGACCTCATCCAGAGTGTTGCCGATGCGCTGCAGTATATTTCCTACTACCACCCGCTGGACTTCATCCAGGCCGTCAATGCTGCCTACGAAAAAGAAGAGTCCCCCGCTGCCCGGGATGCAATGGCCCAGATTCTGATCAACTCCCGTCTTTGTGCCGAGGGCAAGCGCCCGATCTGTCAGGATACCGGCATCGTTACCGTGTTTCTCAAAATCGGCATGAATGTGCAATGGCAGACGGCCGGCATGAGCGTGGCCGATATGGTCAACGAAGGCGTGCGCCGGGCCTATCTGCACCCGGACAACGTACTCAGGGCTTCCATTCTTGCCGATCCGGCCGGGGCCCGTCGCAACACCAAAGATAATACCCCTGCAGTCATTCACATGGAGCTGGTCCCTGGAGATGAATTGGATGTGACTGTTGCGGCCAAAGGGGGAGGCTCAGAGAACAAGGCCAAGCTGGTCATGCTCAACCCCAGCGACAGCATCGTTGACTGGGTGGTCAAGACGGTACCCACCATGGGTGCGGGCTGGTGTCCGCCGGGCATGCTGGGGATCGGGATTGGTGGCACTGCCGAGAAAGCCGCGGTGCTGGCCAAGGAGGCGCTGATGGACCCGATTGACATTCATGAGCTGCGCCAGCGCGGTCCGCATAACCGGATAGAGGAATTGCGCCTGGAGATCATGGACAAGGTCAATGCGCTCGGGATTGGCGCCCAGGGTCTGGGGGGGCTGACCACGGTGCTGGATATCAAGATCAAGGATTACCCGACTCATGCGGCTTCCCTGCCGGTGGCGATGATTCCCAACTGTGCGGCCACCCGCCATGCCCATTTCGTGCTTAAAGGCGAGGGGCCGGTCAGTCTGACGCCCCCCAGACTCGAAGACTGGCCACAAATCACCTGGGATGCGGGGCCGCGGGCCAGGCGAGTGAACCTGGATACGGTCACTGCCGAAGATGTCATGGCCTGGCAGCCAGGGGATACCCTGTTGTTATCGGGGAAAATGCTGACCGGTCGGGATGCCGCACACAAACGCATGATCGAGATGTTTGCCAGGGGAGAATCCCTGCCCGCCGGGGTGGATTTGAAAGGAAAATTCATTTATTACGTGGGCCCGGTTGACCCGGTGCGTGATGAAGTGATCGGGCCAGCCGGCCCGACAACCGCGACGCGCATGGATAAATTCACGGAAGCCCTGCTGGCCAAAACCGGTTTGCTGGGCATGATAGGAAAAGCCGAAAGGGGTCAGGTAGCCATTGATGCAATCAAGAAACACAAGGCAGTGTACCTGATGGCAGTGGGTGGCGCGGCTTATCTGGTGTCAAAGGCCATCCGCAAGGCGCGGATTGTCGCCTTCGAAGATCTGGGCATGGAAGCGATTCATGAGTTTGAGGTGGAAGACATGCCGGTAACGGTTGCCGTCGATGTCAACGGAATATCCGTGCATCGCACCGGGCCGATGGAGTGGCAGCAACGAATAGCAGAAGCACATCCGCTGGAAATCACCAACTGAACGGCTGGCCAGGACAACCGCTACAGGTATTCCGGGTAGGGGTTTTCAACCCGCAGGTCAATGGCATGGCTGTGGGTGGCCAGGCGCAGGCTGAACTGATCCATCTGCAAGGCGTCGCTGCTTAGTACCTGGTGGTCAAACCGGTAGATAGGTTCCACCTGTCCTTTTATCATGGCCGCATCATAGGCTGCGGCATTTTCCCGCACGGTTTCGTTGCGCTGCTGGTAGGCACTCATTGCTTTCTTGCCATGGCGTGTAGTCAGCATCTTTGCGGCAATATGTGGTGCCAGTACAGAGGCCGTGGCATTGTTGCCACCAAAACCCTTGGCATTGATCAACACGGCATCCATGCCCTGAGGGCCGATCTGCTTGTGCTGCAGCAGGATATCGAGATTTTGTTGATGCACATCATGGGCGATGGCATCGACGGTCAGAATGCCGGGAATGAGGCCATATTGCCAGGTGCCGAGGCTGCAGATCAGTTGGTCGGCCGAGGCCGATGCCAGCGAATGTCCGATATAGGATTTCAGCGCGGCTACCGGCCAGTGCGCTATGCCCCAGGCCTGGGCAACTTCACTCAGAATATGGGATTCGGTGATGCGGTTCTGCGGAGTACCGGTGCCATGTGCCTGCACATAGCTGCGTTGCTGCAAACCGGTTTCACCGATCAGATTGCGCGTGGCAGCAGCGGCCTTGGCCATGGTGATGTAGTTGCCTATACCCGGGCTGGCGATGGATTTCTTGTAGCCATCGGCATTGACAAAGACATCATTGACCATGCCATGAATGCTGGCGCCCATCTCCAGGGCCAGATTGTCTTCGCAAAGGACGATGAACTGGGCAGACTCGGCCAGTGTGAAACCGGCATTTTCACCGAACGGACGGCAGGCGCGGCGATAATCCGGCGTGCTGCGTCCCCTGTCCAACGCAAGCAGGGTCTGGTCATCGGCCAGCGCGCCCATGGTGGCATAACCGTCCATGACCTCTGGTGTGATGGGGGCTTCCGAGGTACCTACAATACACAGGCGATGAGTGCCAGCCCGGATGTCACGAATGCCCTGGCGCAGGTTGTAAAGAAATGTTGCACAGGCGGCCACATTGGTGCCGGTTGAGCCCAGATTGCCCAGCACATAGGCATTGATGAAGTCCGCCGGCATCTCGGCAAAACCCAGGGGCAGTTGCTTGGAGGTAACCTTCTTGCCCAGCAGGCGCGCCTGCAGCATGCCGCCGTTGCCGTTGTAATCCATCTGACTCATGCTGCTGCCAGCATAGACGCTGACCTGGTCCGGGCTGAGCCGGGCCAGTACCTGCTCCCAATCCAGCCCCAGAGACTGGATGGCATCACTGGCCCCAAGAATGCTCAGTTGCAGGCCCCTTGGATGGTTACGGGAGGCGTAACGTTTTTCCGGGTCGAAACCGCTGGGAAGCTGGCCCGCACTCTTGACGCTGGCGCTGTGGTAATTTTCGGTCAGTACAGTCAGGCTGCCCTGAATTTCTACCCGAACCATGTCCTGATCGGCCTGGCTGAGCTGCCATGACAGTGGCAAGGGGTCAGGTAGCTGACGTTTTTTCAGCAGAAAGCTCAACGGCTTGTCGGGCTCGGCGGTCAACTCACTGCGTTTGTGGTAAAGCAGTTTGTCGGCATCGAACAGATTGGTTTCCAGTTGCCGGATCAGGGTGCCGGCACGCAATATGGGGTCAATCTCGCGCAGGTAGCTGTCCAGCTCAATAGCGATTCCCTGCTGGTTCACCCACTGTCCTGCCCGGTAGTGCAACAGCCCCATCAAGCTGGCGAGGCTGGCGCGGGTAGTTTGCGCATCACCCTCGGGCAGTGCATCCAGTACCAGGCGACGAAAACTGTGGTGCATGGAGCTGCGCCCGGCAGAATTGAATCCGCCAAAACCGATAATGAGGGGGAGTCTGGACATATGGTATGGGTTCCCTTAATTTGCCTGTCTGATAATCTGTGGATACCGAATCGTTGGGGGGGTCTCTGTGTTTGTCGCGATGTTTAAAGTTTTGTGACAGCCAATATAGTCAATGCGGAGAGGATTGGATATGGCATTCTGGTCAATGTATACGTCTGGATAGACAGGGTGGAAGATGGCAGCCAATAATGAACAGCCGTTTGGCCGCGGCGGTGAGCAGACTCTTTCGGACAGAATTGCCCGTTTGCACCGACAATTGGGTATTCCGTCGGATTATGCGCGCGTGCACCAGCTCGATCTGCAGACGGAACCGGATGAGTTGGCAGAGACCGAACCGGATTGCTTTGGCAGAATTCAGCGCCTGACTCCGGAGGCTCTGCTGGCCTGGCAGGGTATGAAGGCGGCCGCAGCCGAAGCCGGAGTCAAGCTGTTTCTGGTCTCGGCGTTCAGAAGCATTGCCTACCAGGGTGAACTGCTCGCCCGCAAACTCGCCAAGGGGCAAACCATTGCTGCCATTCTCGAGGTCAACGCAGCGCCGGGCTACAGTGAGCACCACAGTGGATGCGCCATTGACATTGGTACTGCGGACAGCCCCGTGCTGGAAGAGATTTTTGAGACCACGGTGGCGTTTGCCTGGTTGCAACAGCATGCAGGTGATTTTGGATTCCGTATGTCCTACCCCAGGGACAATTGTCATCAGCTCACTTATGAGCCTTGGCACTGGTGCTACCAAAGCGGAAACAGTCGCTGAATCCTGCCGTCTTGATCTGGTCGGTATTTTTTGCCGAAACCCCTTTTACAAACAAAATCCAATGGAGTAGGCTCTGGGGTGTAGGTGTGGTCAGGAGAGTGTGTGTGGAGATGATCAGGTACACAGCAAAAGCAGTTCAGGCAACGCTGGGTACGATAGCACTCATTCTTCTTTCCAATACTTTTTCCATCCCCTCGGTGCAGGCGCAGGAGACAGCAGCAAGCGTGACTGCCGCTGAGGATCAGGCCGCAAGCGAGCATTTCCAGCACTGGCTGCAGGCATTGATCGACGAGGCCCGCGCAGCTGGCATCCGTGAGGACATCATCCAGCAGGCACTGATTCCGGTCACTCCCATTCCGCAGGTTATCAGTAACGATCGCAACCAGGCCGAGTTTGTTGAAACCTTTGCCCAGTACCGGGCCAAGCGGGTTACCGACTGGCGCATCAATACCGGCAGGCAAAGGCTGCGTGAAAACAGGGTTCTGCTGGAGCAGGTGAGCCGCGAGTATGGTGTGCAACCCCGCTTTATCGTGGCTTTCTGGGGGGTGGAAACCAATTTTGGCAATTTCACCGGCGGTACCGATGTCATTCGTGCTCTGGTGACGCTGGCTTATGACCCCCGTCGTGCCGATTATTTCCGGCGTGAACTGCTCAGCGCCTTGCAGATACTCAATGAAGGTCATATCAGCCATGCCCAGATGAAAGGCTCCTGGGCCGGGGCCATGGGGCAGAGTCAGTTCATGCCTTCCAGCTTTCTCGGGTTTGCGGTTGACTTTGATGGTGACGGGCGGCGCGATATCTGGAACAGCAAGGCGGACGTGTTTGCCTCCATTGCCAATTACCTGAAGGCCAGGGGGTGGCGTGATGACCAGACCTGGGGGCGTGAAGTCAGTCTGCCTTCCGGCTTTGATATCAATGCTGCCCGCTGGCAACAACCACCTGCTGATTACTCCTGCAGTGTGCTGCGCAGGCACAGCATTCAGCAAAGCCTGCCGCAGTGGCAACAGGCAGGCATTCGGCGGGCAGATGGCAGTGATTTACCAGCAGTGGATTTCCAGGCTTCACTGGTGTTGCCGGATGGCGAGAATGGCCCAGCTTTTATTACCTATGATAACTTCAGGGCTATCCTTGGCTACAACTGTGCCAATAACTATGCCCTGTCCATCGGCTATCTTGCCGACAGTTTCATCGGGCACTGAACAACAAGCTGTCTGACAGAACAGACAGGAGGAGGTTGAAAACTGGAGAAAAAAGGTAGTATTTCTTTCATCGAACAGCAAG
>JAVVEG010000003.1:208383-212554 GCA_032251455.1 Pseudomonadales bacterium
CATCGAACAGCAAGGAGAATCAAGCTTATGACCAATGATTTCCAGATTGTTTTTCACAACATCGATCAATCCGCAGCGATTATCGACAATGTCAATAAACGCATCAGCAAACTGCAACGTTACAACAGCGACATGACAGGTGGTCGTGTAGTGCTGGATTCCCCGCATAACAATCACGCCAAAGGCAAGGTTTATTCCGTTACCGTTGAAATACATACTCCGAACAAAGAGGTGGTGGTCAATCAGGACAAACACGACAACCACGCCCATGAAGATCTTTATGTTGCCATTCGTGATGCCTTCAATGCCGCGGAAAGACAACTCAAGGCCGCAGCGAAAAAACCCCGCAATGGCGACCAGACCATCAGTGAGTTTGTCCAGGCCAGGGAAGAGACTCCAGATGTCGATGACGAAGAAGAACCTGATTTTGCCCAGGCCGTCTGAGGGCACCCCTGCAGGGGTCGGTCAAGACTGGCCCCTGCGTCCATCAACAACCGAGGTATGACAGTTTGACAGCAACACTGACGCAACAACAAAAGACTGAACTGGAGGCTGCCGCTTTCCGCCGCTTGCTCAAACATCTGGATGAAAACAAGCAGGTGCAGAATATCGATTTGATGAATCTGGCCGGTTTTTGTCGCAACTGCCTGGCCAAATGGTATGTCGCTGCTGCCGAAGAGCAGGACCTTGCCGTGAATTACGAGCAGGCCCGCGAAATAATTTATGGCATGCCCTATGCGGAGTGGAAAAAAAACCATCAGGTATGATCAGGGTTCCACGTTGAACAGTTTCTTGCGAACCAGACCACGGTACTGGTTGGGCGTTACCCCATTGAGTTTCCTGAACAGACCGGAGAAATAACTGATATCCTGGTAGCCCACTGAAAAAGCGATTTCGGCGATGCTGAGATTGCTGCGCTTGAGTAGTTCCCTGGCCTGGCGAATCCGGATTTCCTGAAGGTAATGTACTGGAGTAATACCTGACGCAGCCAGGAAGCGACGGTTGAAAGAGCGCAGATTGATATTGAAACGCTGGCTCAGTTCCCGCACGGTGATGGCCTTCGAGTAATTGATCTGCAACCATTCCTGGACCTTGATGATCGCTTCGTCGTGGTGACTGTCCACCTGTTCTGCAGCCAGCTGCATGGATTCGTAAGAACGCTTCAACTCATGGGTGAAATGTCTCGCCACCTCATCAGCGATACTGGCGTCGAAGAGTTGTTCGGCAAAATGCAGCATGACATCCCGCACCGCATTCACACTGCCGGTACAATACAAGCGGTTTTCATGAGTAATGAATCGTTTGCGATCAAGTTTGACCTGCGGATAACGTTGCTGGAAATCGTGAAAGTAACGCCAGTGCGTGGTGGCCAGATGCGTGTCCAGCAGGCCGGCCTCGGCCAGGAAGTAGCTGCCGGTTCCGGCGCTGCATAATGTGGCACCCTGCGCGTATTGCTGCGCCAACCACAAGCTGATGTCGGGATGGCGACGGACAGCGGCAGCCGGGTTGCCCCACAGGGCTGGGATGAAAATGAGATCAGCTGGCGCTGTTGCGCTGAGCCTAGTGTGTGGGGAGATCTGCAACCCGCCGGTTAGGGTCAACGGTTCTCCGTTATCCGAGGCAATCACCAGGTTCAGTGCCGTCTGGTTCCTGTTGCGGACACGATGGATGACATGAGCCGCATGGATCATCTCCAGCGCGATGGTCATGCTCGAAGCCAGCGCTTCGGGCAGGGCGATGATGGTCACCTGTTTCATGTGTCCACTGTATACCGGATTGCGGTAATAAGGTAACGGGTTTTACCGGCTGGCGTAGTGAGAACAATCTCGGTACCCAGTGTCTTGCCGAGCAAGTTGCGACCCAGGGGGGCATCCATGCTGATGCCAGCCTGCTGCTCCCCAATTTCATCAGGACCCACGATTCGGTATTCCCGGCGGGTTCCGTCAGTTTCTTCCAGAGTGACCCAGGCGCCGAAATAAACCTTGCTGGTGTCATGCGGGATGGTATTGACGATGACGGCAGATTCCAGGCGTTTGCTCAGATAACGCACGCGTCGATCAATTTCGCGCAGACGTTTTTTGCCATAAGTGTATTCGGCATTTTCGGAACGATCACCCTGTGCAGCAGCTTCCGTGACTGATTGTGTTACCTGGGGGCGTTCGATTTTCCAGAGCTGATGCAACTCGGCTTTCAGGCGCTTGGCCCCTGCATTGGTCAGGTAGTTGGATTTGGTTGCAGCAGGTGGGCGATAGCGACTCATATCGGGTTTACCAGGGCAGCGCAAGTTGTTCTATCTGCCTGGTATCCTTGCTGCCGTCAGCGGATTCAAGCGGGTTCAGGCGGACGCCGATTCCCAGCAGTCTAACCGGTCGTTCACCACGGTGCCAGGCTTCCCTCATTAATACCTGATAGCCATACAGACCGCTGTCTTCGGCAACGTGCTCGGCCGTGGTACTGACGAAATCATGGAATTTTATTTTCACGTATTTCTTGTTGACCTGGTATTTATGCAGTACACGCTGCAGACGCTCCTGCATTTGACGGTGCAGATCCGGCAGCTGTTGCAGACAACTGTCCAGAGTGGGCAGATCCTGGGCATAGGTGTTTTCCACGCTCAATGATTTTCGAATTCGATCGGTTTTTACTTCACGCTCATCAATGCCCCGGCAAAGACGGTAAAGCGTGTGGCCAAAACTGCCAAAATGCTGCAACAGGAAATCGAGCTCCCTGGTGCGCAGGTCTGCACAAAGGTTGATGCCAAGCTCCTGCATGCGCGCTGCCGTGACCTTGCCGACACCGAAGAGTTTCTTCACCGGTAAGGCGCGGACAAAGTCATCAACCCGGTCCGGGGTCACCACGAACTGTCCATCTGGTTTGTTCCAGTCGCTGGCAATCTTGGCAATGAACTTGTTGGGGGCAATTCCGGCAGAAAGGGTGATACCCAGTTCCCTGCGCACGTCATTTCTGATCGCTTCGGCAATCAGCGTGGCACTGCCCTGGCAGACCGTCGCCTGGCTGACATCCAGATAGGCCTCATCCAGGGAAAGGGGTTCGATGAGCCACGTATAGCGGCGAAAAATCTCATGCATCTGCTGGGAGGCCTGGCGGTATTTGTCCATAGCCGGTGGAATCAGGATCAGGTCTGGGCACAGGCGCAGGGCGGTTGCCGTAGGCATGGCCGAATGGACGCCAGATTTCCTGGCCTCGTAGTTGCAGGTGGCGATCACGCCACGGCGTTCGCTTGCCCCTCCAACCGCCACTGGTTTGCCTTGCAGGTCAGGATCATCCCGCATTTCAATCGAGGCATAGAAACAATCGCAGTCACAATGAATGATCTTGCGCTGACTCGCTGCTGGACCGTCTGCCGCTTGGTTTGCCGGGTCGTTTGAATGGCTTAGTTCAGGTCTCGACATGATTGATTCCCCTGCTCCGGGCAATGATAACGCATTCCGGGCTAATTCGGACAAGGGCAGGGTTTGGCAGAGAGTCAGGCAGATGGACTGGCAGGTTTTTCTGCTTGCTGTATTATCTGAGCCAGGTTGACGTTCACGTCTCACTTACTGACTTCCAAGTCCGGTTTCAATTCTGGCAATCATTTTCAAGCTTGTTTTTTTGATAAAAGGAACCCCCGCATGCCAGTCCAGTCTAGCCTACGCCATCTCGTCCTGATCACCTGTCTGCTGGGCAGCCCGACGACCATGCTGCAGGCGCAATCATCACAGCCACAGCAACAGTCACAGCCGGCAACGGCAGCAACCTCCGCCCTGCATCAAGAGTTGTTGGCCTCCCTGCCTTTCTCCGACCAACGCGATTTCGGGGAATCCCGGCGTGGCTTTATCGCTGCCCCGGATTTTCGACAGATACGAGGCGCTGCGGGCAACATAGTCTGGGATATCGGGCGTTATGATTTCCTGCTGGATGGCCAGAGCTATGCCAGCATCCATCCTTCCCTGCAGCGACAGGCCACCTTGAATATGAACTATGGGCTGTACGAGGTGGTGCCGGACTTCATCTATCAGGTGCGAGGTTTTGATCTGGCCAATATGACCCTGGTCAAGGGCGAGCGGGGCTGGATACTGTTTGATGTCCTGTTGACCCGGGAAACCGCTGCTGCCGCCCTGCAGTTTGCCAATGCACAGCTGGGGGAGCGGCCGGTGGTGGCGGTGGTCTA
>JAVVEG010000003.1:212654-218601 GCA_032251455.1 Pseudomonadales bacterium
GGCAGCAGTGGCCTGATAGCACCTACCGTGATCATCGAGGACAGCTTTGAAGAACATGTCATCGATGGTGTGCGCGTGGTATTCCAGAATACCCCTGGCACCGAGGCCCCTGCCGAAATGAATGCCTGGTTTCCGGACCAGAAAGTCTTTTGGGCCGCCGAGAATATCACGGCAACCATCCACAATATCTATACCCTGAGGGGCGCTCTCGTGCGCGATGCCCTGGCCTGGTCCCGGCAAATCAATGAGGCCCTGTACCGTTTCGGTCAGGAAGCGGAAGTCATGCTGGCCTCACACAACTGGCCCCGCTGGGGCAATGAGCGCATCCAGGAAATCATGCGCGATCAACGTGATGCCTACGCCAATCTGAACAACCAGGTGTTGCACCTGGCCAATCGCGGCGTCACCATCAACCAGATACATAATGAATACGAGGTGCCAGCTTCCCTGCAGCAAAGCTGGAGTGTACGGCAGTATCACGGCTCCGAATTCCATAATGCCCGTGCCGTCATCAATCGGTATCTTGGCTATTGGGATGGCAATCCAGCCACGTTGGCACCCCTGTCTCCAGAGGAGTCCGCGCCTTTGTACGTCGAGATGATGGGAGGCGCCGAGGCCATACTGACCCGTGCAGACCGTCTGTTTGCCCAGGGGGAGTACCGGCATGCCATGGAAATACTCAACAAGCTGGTTTATGCGGAGCCGGAGAATGAACAGGCGCGCAATGCGCTGGCAGCCACGTTTGAGCAACTGGGCTATCAGTATGAAAGTGCCAGCATGCGCAATGTGTTTCTTGCTGCCGCCCGCGAGCTGCGCAATGGCATTGCTCCCGCCGGCCCGGCTCGTGGCACCAGCCCTGATCTGGCCCGGGCCATGACTACTGCACAATGGTGGGACGCGGTTGCCATTCGGGTGGACAGCCAGCTGGCCGAGGGGATGGAATTCATCATCAATTTCAGTTCCCCCGATAATGGGGATCAATTCATCATCGAAATGCGTGCGGGGACACTGACCAGCATTGCCGGCTATCAGTCGGATCAGGCTGATGCCAGTATCATCATGAATCGCAGTGATCTGGATATGGTAATCATGGGCCAGGCTACCCTGGCCAGCCAGCTTGCGGCCGGTCAGGGGCGGGTGGAAGGGGATGTTGCCGTGCTGCAGCAACTGGCCTCCGTGCTGGTGGAGTTTGATCCGGCCTTTGTGGTCATGCCGGGAACCAGGTAGGGCTGCCGACAGCAAGACCATCGGCAGCAGCAAGGCCGCGAGCGAGGCAGTTTTTTGCCAGGGTTCAGCCGTTGACCCGCTCGAACTCGCGCATGAACTCACCCAGTTTGGCGCAACCAGCCAGCGGCATGGCGTTGTAGATGGAGGCACGGATGCCGCCAACCAGGCGGTGTCCTTTCAGGGCATACAGGCCTTCGGCCAGCGCTTCCTTGACGAACCTGCCTTCCAGCTCCGGTTTGGCCAGCGTGAAAGTCACATTCATGCGGGAACGATGGGCTTTCTGGGCAGAGCCGATGTAGAAATCGCTGCTGTCGATGATATCGTAGAGCAGATTGGCCTTTTTCTCGTTCAAGGCCTCGATGTGCTCGACGCCGCCTTCATCCTTCAGCCACTGCAGCATCAGCCCCATCATGTACATGGCAAAGGTGTTGTTGGTGTTGGTCAGCGAGTGGTTCTTGGCATAATTGGCATAATCCAGCAACGAAGGGGTAATGGGCAGGGCGTGCCCGAGCAGATCCTTGCGGATCAGCACGACGGCCAGGCCCGATGGCCCCAGGTTTTTTTGCAGACCCGCAAAAACGATACCAAATTGCCGGTAGTCAAATCTGCGTGACAGCAGTTCTGAGGTCATGTCGGCAACCAGTGGAATGGACCCGGTATCCGGGAACTGCTGCCAGCGCGTGCCGAAGATGGTGTTGTTGGCAGTAATGTGGACGTAGGAGGTTTCCGGATCCAGAGCCGCGGGGTCGAATGCCGGAATGTGATCAAAGTTGGTGTCTTCGCTGCTTGCGGCAATGGTGATATTGCCAAAACGGGAGGCTTCCTTGCGCGCGAGTTGGGCAAAATTGCCACTCTCGACATAGGCTGCCTTGTGTGCGGCCTTCAATCCGAGCAGATTCAGGGGAACGGCAGAGAACTGCATCTGGGCACCACCGTGCACATAGAGAATCTCGTAGTCTTCCGGCAGACCGGACAGTTCACGGAACAGTTCATCGGTGCGGTTAAGTACGGCATCGAATTCCGGTGAGCGATGGCTGATCTCGATGATCGAGGCGCCCATGCCATTGAAATCAAGGAACTCTTGCTGGGCTTTTTCCATGACGGCATCCGGCAGCATGGCCGGACCGGCACCGAAGTTGTAAACACGGGTCATAATGGTTTCCTGTACTTGTTAAAAAAAACGGGTAATGGAACTACCTGCTGCCTGATTCGATCTGCTTAAATCAACGTCACCTTGATCACATCCGGAATCTGGCGGATGCTGGCCAGTGCCTCTGCCGAAGGTGTGGCGGCGATATCGATCAGATTATAGGCGATATCATTGCGGCTCTTGTTGATCATATCCAGCACGTTGATATCCTGCTCGGCCAGCAGGGAGAGGATCTTGCCCAGCATGCCGGTGATATTCCGGTTGCTGATCGCCAGGCGACATCCGCTTGGAGCCCGGTCCATGGCAGTGGCGGGGAAGTTGACCGAGTTGCGGATATTGCCATTTTCCAGAAAATCCATCAGCTGGTCTGCCGCCATCATTGCGCAGTTATCCTCTGCTTCATCGGTGCTGGCACCGATGTGCGGCGTCAGAATGACATCGTCACGGCCAATCAGCTCGTGGCAGGGGAAATCAGCCACATACATACGCAGCGACTTGCTGTTCAGACCATCAACAACGGCCTGGGTGTTGACGATTTCATCGCGCGAAAAGTTCAGCAGACAGGCTTCGGGCTTCATCGCCGCGATCATGTTGGCATCGATCAGATTGATGGTGGCTTCAATGGCGGGCAGATGCAGAGTCACGAAGTCGGAATGTCCGAGCAGGGCGCTGAGGTTTTCGATCTTGCGTACCTGGTTGGGTAAGCGCCAGGCAGCATCCACCGACAGGGCCGGGTCATAGCCCAGGACAGTCATACCCAGGCCAATAGCCATTTCGGCGACCTTGGAGCCGATGGCGCCCAGACCGATGATGCCCAGACTCTTGCCCGCCAGCTCATTGCCCTTGAAGTGTTTCTTCTCCTGTTCAAGCAGCTTGGACAGGGCGGCATTGTCGTCCATCTCGCCCAGGGTCTTGACATAATCAATCCCGGGCAGAATGCCGCGGGAAGCCAGCAGCAGGCCGCAGAGTACCAGTTCCTTGACCGCATTGGCGTTGGCACCCGGGGTATTGAAAACCACGATGCCCTGTTCGGTACAGGTTTCTACAGGCACATTGTTGACACCCGCTCCGGCCCGGGCCACTGCGCGCAGGTTCTCATTGAAATCTGCTTCGCTCAGTTTATGACTGCGCACCAGGATGGCATCGGCAGCCGTTGTTTCCGCCCCTACCTGGTAACGTTCTCTGGGAAAACGACTGAGGCCTTTGTCGGATATCTGGTTGAAAGTCTGGATTTTGTACATGGATGCTTACCTTCGTTCGTGCTTTTTTGCCCGTCTGAAAAGGCGCCTTTTATAGCGCGAATGAGCCTGAAAGGCCAGTATTGTTTGCGTTGTCCCGACAGGGCATGATCGTTATCATGCACACTCTTGTCCAGTCATCAAAGGTGGTCTGTCCGTGAGCAGGTTTTTTGAGCCAGGTGTTCCAGTGAATGTCCACAGTGGCAGTGTGCCAGTGCAACGGGTCCTGTGCCCCAATGCCAGCATGATGACCGGGCCCGGCACCAATTCCTACCTGATTGGTGAGCGCGAGATGGCTCTGGTTGATCCGGGGCCAGCGGATGACAGGCACACGGATGCGATTCTGAATGCGCTGGCGGGCCGGGTGTTGCGAAAAATATTTGTCACCCATACGCACAGCGATCATTCTCCGGGTACAAGGCTGTTGCAGCTACGTACCGGTGCCGAGGTGATTGGCCTGGCCCCGCCAGAGGAAGGCCACCACGACCGCAGCTTTCAGCCCAGTCGCCACTATCAGGCCGGGGAGCGCATAGACTGTGATGAATATGTCATGCACCTGTTGCATACGCCTGGGCACGTCTCCAACCATTTCTGTTTCCTGCTGGAAAAGGAAAACATGCTGTTCACCGGCGATCACATACTCGAAGGCATGACCCCGGTAATCCTGCCACCGGATGGCAGCATGAGTGCCTATCTGCACTCCCTGCAGACCCTGCAGCAACTGGAGCTGGCCGCCCTGGCGCCAGGCCATGGCGAGGTCATGCGGGACCCAGGGCAGGTTATCGGCAAACTGATCCGGCATCGATTGCAACGTGAACAGAAAGTGGTGAACGGACTCCAGGAACTGGGCCCTTGCACCCTGGATACTCTGGTGTTGAGGGTATATGACGATGTGCAAGCGCATCTGATCCCCTGGGCGAAAAAGACACTGCTGGCGCATCTGATCAAACTGGAAGAGGAAAAACGGATTGCCTGCAGCGGGGAGCACTGGGAGCAACTGTGAGCGGCACAGCGGTCTGGAGCGTCTATCTGATACGTTGTGGCGATGGCAGCCTCTATACCGGGATCAGTACGGATGTCACCAGGCGCCTGGCCGAACATCAACAGGGAGCCCCCAAAGGGGCGCGCTATTTGCGCGGCAGAGGGCCGTTGCAATTGTTATTCCAGGCCGAGGCCGGAGACCGGGCCAGTGCCAGCCGGCTGGAATGGCGAGTGAAGCGGCTGAGCCGGGAAGACAAACTCAAGCTGGTGACGGGGCAGCTTGCCTTGCCATCATGATTGCCCGCATCGCAGTTGCCGGCTCCAGACAGGACAAGAAAACCATGCCTGAACAAGAAACGACAAACAAAATCCTGGTCGGCATCAGCAGTTGCCTGCTGGGAGAAGAGGTGCGCTATGACGGCCAGCACCAGCGTGACAACTATATCGTGCATACCCTGGCCAGGTATTTTGAATTCCGCTCTTTTTGTCCGGAAGTCGCCATCGGCCTGGGCATTCCCAGGCCAACCATCCGCCTGCTGGAGAAAGAGGACAAAATTATTTGTGTCAGCAGCAAGGATGACAGCCTGGATTACACCCAGGCATTGAGCGACGTAGCCGAACAACAAAAAAACTGGCATCAGCAGCTGTGTGGCTACATTCTCAAGAAGTCCTCTCCCAGTTGTGGCATGGAACGGGTGAAGGTGTATCGCAAGTCACGCGCCAGCCGGGATGGTACTGGCATTTATGCCGCCAGATTGATACAGAATTTCCCGGAGTTGCCGGTGGAGGAGGAAGGCCGTCTGGGTGATGCGGTACTGCGCGAGAATTTCATCCAGCGGGTCTATGTCATGCATCGCTGGCGGCAACTGCTGGCCGATGGCTTGAGTGTCAATGCACTGCTCACCTTCCATGCCCGACACAAGCTGATCATCATGAGTCATTGCCAGAAAACCTACCGGGAGCTGGGGCCACTGGTGGCCGGCGCACGCAAGGACAATGTCGCAGCAGTGGCGGCTGAATATTTCCCCAAGTTGATGACGGCATTGAAGAAACGGGCGAGCAGGGGCGACCACGTCAATGTGCTGCAACATATCCAGGGTTATCTGCGCACAGCCCTGGACAGCGAAGACCGGGTCGAGCTGACCGAGGCGATCAGCAACTACAGAAAGGGTCAGGTTCCCCTGATTGTCCCGATCACCCTGCTGAACCATCATTTTCGGCGCAACCCGGATCCCTATATCAGGGACTCCTGGTACATGAGTCCTTACCCGGCTGAAATGAGCCTGCAAAATACCCTGTGACAAGGAGCGCAGCATGCAAATACTGATTACCGGAGGCAGTGGTTTTCTTG
>JAVVEG010000004.1:0-1909 GCA_032251455.1 Pseudomonadales bacterium
TTACTTGAATTGGTAGCGGGGGCAGGATTTGAACCTACGACCTTCGGGTTATGAGCCCGACGAGCTGCCAGACTGCTCCACCCCGCAATAAATCTTCAGTTTCCTTCTGTTTCCTGCTCCCTGGTGTCATGCCGCTCTGGCCAGCGATTTGACATTTCCTGCATCAGCTTGTTTGCTTCTTTTCTCTTGCCTTCCAAGCCCACTTGGCTTGTCCCGGCTTGCTGTCTGTCAGGGTGCGAAAGTATAGACACTCCTCCCCTTCAAGTCAAGCTATACACCACGTCAACTCTCTGTTACTGGTCTGTTATGGTGCCGAAGGCGAGACTTGAACTCGCACGACCATAGGTCACTACCCCCTCAAGATAGCGTGTCTACCAATTCCACCACTTCGGCCTGTTTTCCCTTTACCTGTTTGCCTCTACCTGTCTGTGTAGTCCAGCATGGGTTCGTCTGGGTATCAATTCCCTGGAGCTGGAGCCGCAGGAACATCATCTGCATTATCCTGTTCCGGAACAGTAAGCTGCGGCACATCAGCATTCTGACTTGGCAGCTCGGACAATAACTCCGGATTCACCACTGGAGAGCCTCCTGGGGCAGCGATACCCCCACTGGTATACTGCTTGGCGTAAATCGCCAGGGACAGGCTGGTGGCAAAAAACACAGCCGCCGCAATGGAGGTCGATTTGGTCAGAAAATTGCCGGAACCAGAACTGCCAAAGACAGTCTGTGAAGCACCACTGCCAAAGGCAGCACCCGCATCAGCCCCTTTCCCCTGTTGCAGCAACACCAAGGCCACAATGGCTATGGCGGCAATGATATGAATCACGATTACTATGGTTTCCATAACTCAGCTCACACTGTCACAAATTCGTATGTATTCTTCAGCCTGCAATGAGGCCCCGCCTACCAGGCCACCATCTATATCCGGCTGGGCGAACAGCTCGGCCGCATTGTCGGCATTGACACTGCCACCATAAAGTAATCTGGTGCAGTCCGCTGCCTGCGGGTTCTTTGCTGCCAGCACGGCACGAATGAACTCATGCATCTGCTGTGCCTGCACCGGCGTTGCAGTCTGCCCGGTACCTATTGCCCAGACTGGTTCATAGGCAATAACTGCTGTTGCCAGTTCAGCTTCGGTCAAACCGTCAATCACCACCCTTATCTGGTCGCCAACAATTTCCTCAGCCAGACCCTGACGACGCTGCTCCCAGGTTTCTCCCACACATAATATCGGGATCATTGCTGCTAACTGCAAGGCTCTGAACTTTGCAGCGATCAGCGCATCCGTTTCGCCAAACAGGCTTCTGCGTTCCGAGTGCCCGACTATCACGTATCTGACCGAAAACTCCGCCAGCATGCCTGCCGATAATTCTCCGGTAAAGGCCCCTGACGATTCACAGTAGACATTCTGGGCACCGGTAACAAGCTCACTGCCTGCCAGCATTTTTTCAGTCATCGGTAAAAAAACCGAGGGAGGGCAGACCACGATATCCAGATCGTTGCGTCCCCGGCCCAGGCCGTTGACGAGATCATGCAGCAGGCTCTGTGCTGTCTGCCGACTTCCATTCATCTTCCAGTTTCCGGCTATCAGACTGCGACGCATCTTCCACCATGACATCAACGTGGTGCCTGCTGTCTCTCAGGCACAGACAAACGGGGCGCCAATATAACCAAGTTGCTCGCTGCATGCAACGTCCGGGGGCAAAAATCAGCAAGTTACAAGAGTTGCCAGCTCCTTTGCCAGCGACGATACCTGGTGCTCATCTTCCCCCTCAACCATAACCCGGATCAATGGCTCGGTTCCCGAGGCCCGCAACAAAACCCTGCCTTTCCTGCCCAGCTGCTGCTCAGCTTTTTTCACCGCAGTCTTCAGCGTTTCATCGGCAAGTGCCTGTGTCTTGTCTTTCAC
>JAVVEG010000004.1:2009-17367 GCA_032251455.1 Pseudomonadales bacterium
TTTTCACCGCAGTCTTCAGCGTTTCATCGGCAAGTGCCTGTGTCTTGTCTTTCACTCGGACGTTTTCCATGGCTTGCGGCAGTTTTTGCATCTTGCCACACAGTTCCGACAACGACGACTGACTGCTTACCATGGCAGCCAGAACCTGCAGAGCCGATACAATACCGTCGCCGGTGGTGGTCACATCCAGACAGATGATATGTCCGGAGGATTCTCCGCCCAGCAGCCACTCTTTCTGTCGCAACTCAGCCATGACATAGCGGTCGCCAACATCTGTTCTGACAAAGGGGATATCCAGCGCTTCCAGGCCCAGCTGCAAGCCCAGATTGCTCATCAGCGTTCCTACCACACCACCAAATTCGAGTTTTCTGCGTCGTCGATCCCGGGCTATGACATAAAGCAACTCATCTCCATCCACCACCTTGCCCCGGTGATCCACCATGATCACCCGGTCCCCATCGCCATCAAAGGCAATGCCCAGATGTGCTTTCTCGACAAGTACCCGCTTGGCCAGCCCAGCTGGTGATGTGGAGCCGCAATTCTGATTGATGTTCAAGCCATCCGGCGAGACCCCGGTGGCAATTACCCGCGCACCAAGCTCCCGCAACACATTGGCGGCGATATTGTAGGTGGACCCATTGGCACAGTCGATGACAATGGTCAGCCCTCGCAAGGACGCACTGTCCGGCAAGGTGTTCTTGCAATATTCGATGTAGCGGCCACTTGCATCGGTAATCCGCGAGGCTTTTCCGATCAGTGGTGATTCGGTGGTGGTCAGCGGTTTGCCAATATAGTCTTCAATGGCCAGCTCCACTTCATCATCAAGTTTGCTGCCATCTGCAGAAAAGAATTTTACCCCGTTATCTTCAAAGGCATTATGCGAGGCACTGATGACTATGCCAGCCTGTGCCTGGAATGTCCGGGTCAGGTAGGCCACTGCGGGAGTTGGCATAGGCCCCAGCAAATTGATATCGACTCCGGCAGAAGTCAAGCCGGCTTCCAGTGCGGCCTCGAACATATACCCGGAAATACGGGTGTCCTTGCCGATCAGTATCTTGCTGCGCGCCTCTCCATTTTGAGCAAATACCTTACCCGCAGCCCAGCCCAGCTTGAGCATGAAATCCGGCGTAATAGGGTGTTCACCAACCCTTCCTCGAATGCCATCGGTACCAAAATACTTTTTACTGGGTTTCGTATTCTTGCTCATATGAAATTCGCTTGTTTGAGTTATTTTTCCCTGAACAGTGCCGCCGTTTCATCCCCGGCAAGCCGGGTGGCCGCGTACACCTTGATGGCATCAATGGTGGGGCCAACATCATGGGTACGGATTATAGCGGCACCCTGGCTCAGGGCATACATGGTGGCGGCAATACTGCCGGCAAGCCTCTGTTCTACTGGCCTGTGCAGCAGCCTGCCCAGCATGGACTTGCGTGAAACCCCTACCAATACAGGCAGATTCAGCGCCTGCAACCGGGACAACTGCTGCAACAGAAGATAATTGTGTTGCAGGGTTTTACCAAAGCCAAACCCAGGGTCTATCAGCAGGTTTTCACGTGCAATGCCCGCGGCCAGACAGGCATCAACCCTGTTGGCCAGAAAAGCCAGTACCTCATCGACGACATCGGCATAATGCGGAGCCGCCTGCATGGTGTCCGGCTCCCCCTGCATATGCATCAGGCAGACCGCCAGGCCATCTTCTGCTACCTGTTGCAGTGCGCGGGGACGCTGCAGGGCGCGGACATCATTGATTAAAAAGGCCCCTTTCCGGGCCGCTTCGGCCATGACCTGCGGGGAGCTTGTATCCACAGAAACTGCGGCTCCAAGCTGGACCGTCAAAGCCTCCACCACCGGGATTACCCGATCCAGCTCTTGTTGCACCGATACCTGTGCGGCACCAGGCCGTGTCGACTCCCCGCCTACATCCAACAGGGCAGCACCTTCTGCCAGCATGGTCTCAGCCACTCTCAAGGCCTTTTCGACAGAGACAGAAAAAACCCCCGCATTCTGCTCCATGGCCAGGTTTCCGCCATCGGAGAAGGAATCGGGGGTTGCATTGAGGATGCCCATAACCTGCGGTGTCGACAGATCTATTCTGCGTTCACCGCAACCAAGAAATGCTTGCAAAATCGCTACCTGCCTGTCTTCAGCAATCAGTGCTCGCCGACCGGCTTGCCGATGGGGCTGTCCTTGTCCGTCCCGTTGTCTGACTTGCCATTATTGCCTGTAGCCTCGCCCGATACCCGGGCTGAACCGGAGCCACTGTCATCATTGGACCAGTCTGCCGGTGGCCGTGGCTTGCGCCCTGACATGATGTCATTGATCTGCTCGGTATCAATGGTTTCATATTCCATCAGCGCATCCTTCATCAACTCCAGTTTATCCCGGTTTGCTTCCAGAATGTCCCTGGCACGCGTGTAGCATTCATCGATGATGCGCTTGATTTCCTCGTCAATGATTTTTGCCGTCTCTCCGGAATGCGATTTGGAATTTCCGGCAGCAGAACGACCCAGGAAAACCTCTCCCTCATCTTCCGCGTAGGTCAGTGGCCCCAGTTTTTCTGACAGTCCCCAGCGGGTGACCATGTTTCTGGCCATATCGGTAGCTCGCTGGATATCATTCGAAGCCCCGGTTGTTACACGCTCGGTCCCCAATGTCATTTCTTCAGCGATACGACCGCCATAGAGACTGCATATCTGGCTGAGAATACCTTGCTTGCTCAGGCTGTACCTGTCTTCTTCAGGCAGGAACATGGTAACGCCCAAGGCCCGGCCGCGTGGAATGATGCTGACCTTGTACACGGGATCGTGGTCCGGCATCAGGCGCCCGACGATGGCATGACCAGATTCGTGGTAGGCGGTGTTTATTTTCTCTTTTTCCGACATCACCATGGATTTGCGCTCAGCGCCCATCATGATTTTGTCCTTGGCCTTCTCGAACTCCTCCATGCTGACCAGGCGACGATTGCCGCGTGCCGCAAAAAGGGCCGCCTCATTGACCAGGTTGGCGAGATCGGCGCCCGAAAAACCAGGCGTGCCACGCGCGATGACCGAGGCATTGACCCGATCATCAATAGGCACCTTACGCATATGCACCTTCAGAATCTGTTCACGTCCGCGGATATCCGGCAGGCCAACCACCACCTGACGATCAAACCGACCTGGCCGCAGCAAGGCGGGATCAAGTACATCGGGACGGTTGGTTGCAGCAATCACGATAATGCCATCGGTGGCTTCAAACCCATCCATCTCAACCAGCAACTGGTTCAGAGTCTGTTCACGCTCGTCATGACCACCACCCAGACCGGCCCCACGATGTCGACCCACCGCGTCGATCTCATCAATGAAAATAATGCAGGGCGACTGCTTCTTGGCTTGATCGAACATATCGCGCACACGCGAGGCACCGACACCGACAAACATTTCCACGAAATCCGAACCGGAAATCGAGAAGAACGGCACCTTGGCTTCACCGGCGATGGCCTTTGCCAGCAGGGTCTTACCCGTGCCCGGCTGACCAACCATCAGAATACCTCTGGGAATGCGTCCGCCAAGACGCTGGAACTTATCCGGTTCGCGCAGAAAATCAACCAGTTCCTTGACGTCTTCCTTGGCCTCATCAACACCGGCTACATCAGCAAAGGTGATCTTGATCTGGTCTTCGCCAAGCAGCTTGGCCTTGCTCTTGCCAAAGGACATGGGGCCACCCTTGCCACTGGCACCACCCCCCTGCATCTGCCGCATGAAAAAGAAAAACAGGGCAATGATGATCAGTATCGGGAAGCTCGCCACCAGCAGCTGTTGCCAGATACTTTGACGTTCAGGCTCCGAGCCAATGATTTCGACACCGTTGTTGAACAGGTCATCCATCAGCTGAGGATCGCCAATCATGGGAATGGTGGTTGCAAACTGGCTGTTGTCAACACGACGACCGGTGACTGAAATCCCGGCAATGGTGACGGATCTGACCTGTCCGGCCCTGACCTCGCGCACAAATTCAGAGTAGGTGACAGGCGTTACCCCTGCCTCTTGATTGATATTGTTGAACACTGTCAACAGCACTGCGGCGATTACCATCCACAGCAACAAATTCTTGGCCATGTCATTCAAGGGAAAATCCCCCTTTTCTCAGTAAAATCAGATGATCCGGAACAGTCTGCCGATTTGGGCAGCCATTGGTTAAGAGACCTTGATCAGCACCTGTCCCTTGCAGGAATTGGCTGGACCTGACCGGAGTGTGACGCTCACCTACATTAGTGGGGGTCTTTCCGGATATTACAAGATCAGTCTCGCGTTTGTCCAAAACTCTCATCAGGGAGCCCAGCCCTGTCAATTTAAGCATTGTGTATTTTATGGGCTGGGCTACAATGGCCGGCCAAATTCACTCCCATGTCATCAACATGCCTGCTACGTTACCACGCCATGACCAGTAAAATCGATATCAACAGCAACACCGACCGTAAACTTCTGCGCACCATCGCCCATCAACTGAGCCCTGTCGTCACCCTGGCCCAGAAGGGATTGAGCGAAAGCGTCAGTATGGAGCTGGAACGAGCTCTGACTCAACATGAACTCATCAAGGTCAAGATTTTCGCGGCTGATCGCCTGGCCCGACGGGAATTGACCCAATCGATCTGTGATTCTACCGGAGCAAGCCTGGTGCAGAGTATTGGCAATGTAGCTGTACTATACCGGGAAGCCAGTACGCCAAACCCCAGACTCTCCAATCTCCTGCGCAAAAAATAGGATGGTTTTACCCTGTTCCCGGGCTGGTTGCTGGCAGCGCACTCCTCTTCAGATATGCCTCTTCAGATATGCTCAACCACCCCGATTTCATACTCGATCTCGCCTGCCGGGGCATGCACAGTAATCACATCACCCTCTTCCTTGCCCATCATGGCGCGCGCTATGGGTGAGCCTATGGAGATCTTGCCGGCCTTGACGTCCGCTTCATCCTCACCAACGATCTGATACACCACCTCTTTGTCCGTATCCAGATTGATCAAGGTGACCGTCGTGCCGAAAATCACCTTGCCAGTTCTTGGAATCTTAGTAATATCAATGATTTCGGAGTCAGCCAGCTTACCTTCAATTTCACTGATGCGACCTTCGCAGAAACCCTGTTGCTCCCTGGCCGCATGATATTCGGCATTCTCCTTGAGATCGCCGTGCTCTCTGGCCTCAGCAATGGCCTGAATGATTTTGGGACGACGGACGGATTTGAGCTCCTGCAGTTCTGCCCGCAACCTTTCTGCGCCCGCCATTGTCATTGGTACTTTTCTCATAGGACTCTCGTTTTGTGATCAATTGCATGCTGGACCCAATAAAGCAGGGCAGGAGTCCCAAGTGCAACACCTGATGACTCCTGCCCTTTGGAACAGCCTGGTTTATGTTCAGCGGGCTTTACACAGCCATGATATTTACAGCCGGGCGTGAAGCTCCTGAATTGTGTACACGGAGAGGTTATCACCAAAGACCAGCGCTTCACAAACAGCAAATGCACTGGCCACTGTCGTGGTGCAGAAAACATCATGCCGCAAGGCTGTCCGGCGGATGATCGAGGAATCGGCAATGGCCTGCTTGCCTTCTGTGGTATTGACTACCAGTTGAATCTCATCATTCTTGATCATATCAACGATATGCGGCCTGCCTTCGTTGACCTTGTTCACTCTTTTTACCGGCAAACCAGCCTCGGCAATCACTGCCGCCGTCCCGGACGTCGCTACCAGGGAAAAACCGATTTCATGCAACTGCGAAGCCAATTTTACCAGGTGACGTTTATCCGCATCCCGGACACTGATGAACACAGTGCCACTGGTCTTGATTTCCTCGCCGGCACCCAGCTGTGATTTGGCAAAAGCTTCGGCAAAGGTCTTGCCAACACCCATGACCTCACCCGTGGATTTCATTTCCGGGCCAAGAATCGGATCCACACCCGGGAATTTATTGAACGGGAATACCGCCTCCTTGACCGCAAAGGTTTGCGGTATCACTTCCCGGGTAAAACCCTGCTCGGCAAGACTGCGGCCCGCCATGCAACGGGCTGCGATCTTGGCCAGTGACACACCGATGCACTTGGAGACAAACGGAACTGTCCGCGAAGCGCGCGGGTTCACCTCAATCACATAGATATCGCCGTCCTGATAGGCCAACTGGGTATTCATCAAGCCGACCACATTCAGTTCCAGCGCCAGACTGGTAACCTGTTCACGAATTCGGTCCTGCACTTCCGGCTTGAGATTATAGGGTGGCAACGAGCAGGCAGAATCGCCAGAATGCACGCCGGCCTGTTCAATATGCTGCATGATGGCGCCAACAACCACCTGTTTGCCATCGCTGACCAGGTCCACATCGATCTCTATGGCGGAACTCAGGAAGTAATCCAGCAGCACGGGGCTCTCATTGCCCACCTTGACCGAATTACGCATGTAGCGGCTCAATTCTTCTTCATTGTAGACAATCTCCATGGCGCGACCACCCAGCACATAGGAAGGCCGGACAACCAAGGGGTAATTGATGCGTTCTGCCGCTTCGATACTTTCCTCGATACTGCGCACGATACAGTTTGGCGGTTGTTTCAAGCCCAGCTTCTGAATCATCTGCTGGAATCGTTCCCTATCCTCGGCACGATCAATGGCATCCGCACTCGTACCGATAATGGGAATGCCAGCCGCCTCCAACCGGGTCGCCAGATTAAGCGGAGTCTGCCCGCCGAACTGTACGATGACACCATGGGGTTTTTCCAGCAGGACAATCTCCACCACATCCTCGAAGGTGACCGGTTCAAAATACAGGCGATCGGAGATGTTGTAGTCGGTGGATACCGTCTCCGGGTTGCAGTTCACCATGATGGTCTCATAACCATCTTCACGCATGGCCAGAGCAGCATGTACACAGCAGTAATCAAATTCGATGCCCTGACCGATCCGGTTTGGCCCGCCACCAAGCACCATGATCTTCTTGCGATCCGAAGGTAGCGCTTCGCACTCTTCTTCATAACAGGAGTACATATACGCCGTGGTCGAGACAAACTCGGCAGCACAGGTATCGACCCGTTTGTACACCGGATGTATGCCCAGGTCATGCCGATATTGCTGTACGGCAAGTTCCGATTCGCCCAGCAAAGCCGCCAGGCGGGCATCAGCGAAACCTTTGCGCTTCAGGGCATACAGCGTGTCACGATCGATGTCTGCCAGCGTCATGCGGGCGATGCGGGATTCTTCCTGCATCAGATCTTCTATCTGCACCAGAAACCAGGGATCTATACCCGTCAGTTCGTAAACCGTCTCGACACTCCAACCCTGACGAAACGCATCTGCGATATACCAGACCCGCTCACCGCCAGCCTCCATCAATTCGCGCTTGAGGCTGTCCATGGCGTCACTGAGCCCGGTATCCAGCAGGGGGTCAAAACCACTGACGCCCACCTCCAACCCGCGCAGGGCTTTCTGCAGGGATTCCTGGAACGTGCGACCTATGGCCATGACCTCACCGACCGATTTCATCTGAGTGGTAATCCGGTCATTGGTCTCTGGAAATTTCTCGAAGGTAAACCGGGGAATCTTGGTGACGACATAGTCAATCGTCGGTTCAAAAGAGATAGGCGTGGCGCCACCGGTTATTTCATTGCGCAATTCATCCAGTGTATAGCCCACAGCCAGCTTTGCCGCCACTCTCGCAATGGGGAAACCCGTCGCTTTGGAAGCCAGTGCAGATGAGCGTGAGACGCGTGGATTCATCTCGATAATGACCAGACGCCCATTCTTCGGGTTCATGCCAAACTGCACATTCGAACCGCCAGTCTCCACGCCGATTTCGCGCAGTATTGCAATCGCCGCATTGCGTAGAATCTGGTATTCCTTGTCGGTCAATGTCTGCGACGGGGCCACCGTGATCGAGTCTCCGGTATGCACACCCATGGCATCAAAGTTCTCGATGGTACAGACGATGATGCAATTGTCTTTTTTGTCACGAACCACCTCAAGCTCGAACTCTTTCCAGCCAATCAGGGATTCATCAATGAGCAATTCGTTGTTGGGAGACAGCTCCAGACCTCGGCTGCAGATTTCAACAAATTCTTCCTTGTTGTAGGCAATACCCCCACCACTGCCACCCAGGGTAAAAGAGGGGCGGATGATACAGGGGAACCCTACCTGCTCAAGGGCAGCGAAAGCTTCTTCCATGTTGTGGGCCAGGCCATGAGCGGGAGTCTCAAGCCCGATCGAGCGCATGGCCTTATCGAACAATTCACGATTCTCGGCCTTGTCAATGGCTTCGCTGCTTGCCCCGATCAACTCGACATTGTATTTAGCCAACACACCATGACGATTCAGATCCAGCGCACAATTGAGGGCTGTCTGCCCGCCCATGGTAGGCAAAATGGCGTCGGGACGCTCTTTTTCAATGATTTTTTCAACGATCTCCCAGGTGACCGGTTCGATATACGTGGCATCGGCCATGGCTGGGTCAGTCATGATGGTTGCCGGATTGGAATTGACCAGGATCACCCGGTAGCCCTCCTCCCTGAGAGCCTGACAGGCCTGCGCCCCGGAATAATCGAACTCACAGGCCTGACCAATGACGATAGGGCCGGCACCGATGATAAGAATACTTTGTATATCTGATCTTTTAGGCATTTTTCAACCGTTGTCTGTACTGTTGCATTAGCTCGGAAAAATGGTCAAACAACGGAGCGATATCGTGTGGCCCCGGGCTGGCCTCCGGATGCCCCTGAAAACCGAATGCCGGCTTGTCAGTCCGCTCCACTCCCTGCAGCGAGCCGTCAAACAGGGAGCGATAGGTGGCTTTGAGATTGCCAGGCAGGCTCTGCTCATCAACAGCAAACCCATGGTTCTGGCTGGTAATCAATACATTGCCGTTTTTGAGATCCTGAACCGGATGGTTGGCACCGTGATGGCCCAGCTGCATCTTGACCGTCTGCGCACCACAGGCCAGTGCCAGCAACTGATGCCCCAGACAGATACCAAACACGGGAATTTCTGTTGCCAGGATTTCACGGATGGCGTTGATTGCATAATCGCAAGGCTCTGGATCACCCGGCCCATTGGACAGGAATACCCCATCAGGGGCTAGTGCCAGCACTTCGGCGGCGGGTGTCTGGGCCGGCACCACGGTCAAGCTGCAGTTGCGTTCACTCAGCATGCGCAGAATATTGCGTTTGACCCCGAAATCATAGGCTACCACATGGAAGGGCTTATCATGCTGTGGCGTACGGAACCCAATGCCCAACTGCCACTCACCTTCCAGCCAGGGATAAGGTTTGGCAACTGAAACTTCCCTGGCCAGATCCATGCCTTTGAGGCCTGGAAAAGCACGAGCCTGCGCAACAGCATGGTCACTACCTTCGGTTGCCAGCTTTTCTCCGCTGAGCAGACAACCGTTCAATGGTCCCTTGTCGCGCAACAAGCGGGTCAATTTGCGGGTATCAATCTCGGCAATGGCAACAACCTTGTGCGCTTTCAGGAACTCATCCAGTGTCTGCTCACTGCGCCAGCTGCTGACCAGCAGTGGCAGATTGCGGATAACCAGCCCCGCTGCCCAGACCCGGTCTGACTCATTGTCTTCTGCATTGGTGCCGGTATTGCCGATATGCGGATAGGTGAGGGTGACTATCTGGCGGGCATAGGATGGATCGGTAAGTATTTCCTGATAGCCCGTCATTGCCGTGTTGAATACCACCTCGCCACTGCTGATACCCGTGGCACCGAGGGCGATACCTTGAAAAATCGTCCCATCTTCCAAGGCCAGAACTGCTGGACTATTCACTGCCTTCTCCCACTAAAGCCGGAAACACGGGTGAAAAAAAACGGAATGAAACATGCGCCTCATTCCGCTTCTGGTATTTACCCGCTGCTCATCTTGTCTCAACATAATTGGGGCCGTATTGTAAGTGATTTCCCCGATTGCTGTCTACAGATTCCCCAGCACATCATCCATCGAATACAGGCCTGGCTTCCTGCCTTGCAACCAGAGCGCTGCCCTGACTGCCCCACTGGCAAATGTCATCCGGCTGCTGGCCTTGTGACTGATCTCGATGCGCTCACCGGGTCCGGCAAAGATCACGGTATGTTCGCCAACAATATCGCCAGCCCTGATTGTTGCGAAACCAATGGTCTTGCGCTCGCGCTCAGGACCAACACCTTCGCGGCCATACACAGCCACTTCATCAAGATCACGACCAAGTACATCGGCAATCACCTCACCCATGCGCAAGGCTGTACCCGAAGGCGCATCTTTTTTGTGTCGATGGTGCGCCTCCACAATTTCCACATCAACCTCATCGCCCAGAACCCGGGCAGCCATTGCCAGCAGTTTCAAACTGAGGTTGACACCGACGCTCATATTGGGGGCAAAAACCACGGGAATCTGACTGCCCGCGGCATGGATTCTTAGCTTTTCCTCATCGCTGAACCCGGTAGTCCCGATGACCATGGCCTTACCCTGCCGACAACAGATATCCAGATGCGCAAGGGTGGCTGCTGTGGTGGTAAAATCCACCAGGACATCGAACTGATCAAGCACCGAGTCCAGGGCTGCAACCGGCTTTATGCCCAGCGGACTGCCACCCGCAAGAAGCCCGATATCCTGCAACAGGGCAGGATCATCAGCCAATGCAGTTCCTGCGCTGACCCGGGCCCGCCCCTCAAGCTGGGCAACAGCCTCAACCAGTGTTCTGCCCATGCGTCCGGCCACACCGGCTATAGCGATTCGTATCATGGTATTTCCTGAAAATACTGCTGTTTGGTGCGCAAGTATACCGCCACCCACACAATAGCCAAAATGCAATCGGCAACCCGGTTATCCGAATTTAAGGAAGTTGTCTTCTTGCAAAACGCTTGATGCTCCAGCACTTATTCGGCAAACTGCCTTGAATATCCGCAATCAAGCCTGCCATGGAAAGAAATGAGCGACAGCCCGGTCTTAAACCCTAGCAAGAAACAACGCTATGAAACCTTGGTAGACGCCCTGTATCAGGATGTTTTCCGATATGCTTTCTGGCTCTGCAAGAATCAGGCGCTGGCTGAAGACCTGGTACAGGAAACATTTTTACGAGCCTGGCGGTCTTTTGACAGTCTGCAGAATGACAAGGCAGCCAAAGCCTGGCTCTTCACGATATTGCGCCGGGAGAATGCCCGACTTTATGAGCGCTACCGTCCAGACCTGGTTGATATCGATGATATGCCGCTGCATGACGAGAATGAGCAGTCCTCGGAGCAGGAAATGGATCGCGGCCTGCTGCATCAGGCCATAATGGAGCTGGAAGCTGACTATCGCGACCCACTGCTGTTGCAGGTCATTGGTGGTTTCAGCGGGAAAGAAATTGCCCGGATTCTGGATCTCAACAGTAATACCGTAATGACTCGCCTGTTTCGTGCCCGCAGCAAACTGAAAGATGTTTTTGGCGTTGAAGACCCGGCTGAACCCGATGATCAAGAGGATGAAGCACTAAATCCAAAAGAACAATTATAAAAAGAGCACTCATATAACTATCAAGAGAACTTTAACCTCATGAATGAGCTGGAATTCAAAACCCGCGCTTACAGCGACCCTGGCGATACCCGTCCAGACTTTCTTGCGGCCAGCCAGGCTTCGGCAGAACGTGTCGAGTTGCTCAATGCAGTTCGCCAGCTCGATGCCCAGATACGCAATACCCTGACTGAGGTCTCCGCATCCGAGTTACTGGCTGCCAGACTCAAACGTCTGCCCGCGATCGATAATGCCAGCAATGCCGTTACACCTCCTGTCGAGACAGGCAAATCCAGTGCTTACTGGAAAACCAAGCCCTGGCTGGCTCTGGCTGCCAGCCTGCTGTTTGCTGTTGGCTTAGGTTCCACCCTGCTTCCATCCAGCCCCAGCGCAGCCGATATGGCTTTCCATGACAATCTCATTGCTCATGTCTATGACGAAGAGCCACAGTATGGTACCAGGGATTCAATCAGCTGGGAGGAAATCGACCAGGTGCTGGCCGACAACGGCGTAAAGCTGCTGAAAGATGAACGCATCCTCTCCATGCGCATCAAGTTCATCAATAATTGCGGGCTCCCTGGCCGCGGACGTGGAGCGCACCTTGTTCTGGAAGGCAGCGAAGGTTCCTTTTCCGTCTTTTTCATCAAGGGGCCAGGCGTGCAATCTGCATTTGATATCGTGGATGAGCGTTTCAGCGGCCGCATCACCCCTCTGGGCGAAGGAGACATGGCCATTGTCGGCGAAAAGGGTGAGGACATCGGGGATTATCAGTCCCTGATTGCCAATAATGTGGAATGGCAGATTTGATGTCGGGCTACCGGCGCTTACGGAGCACTAGAACATCGCTGCCTCCATTCCCATCATGACCTCACTGTCCACCTTGATCTCTTCTGCCAATGATCGGTATCGGGGCAATATTCTGTACAGGAAGTATTTCCCGGTACTCAACTTGGCTGCGTAGAACTCCTTGTCCCTGCTGCCCTCAGCCAATGCTTGCTGGGCAGTGGCGGCCATGCGTGTCCATACATAGCAATACAGCACCAGAGACAACAGATCCAGGTAGGCTGTCGATGAAGCGCCCACGATATGGGGATCCTTGGCTGCTGCGGTCTTGATCCACCGGGTGGTTTCCACCAGACACTCTGTCGCTGCCTGCAGGGCCTCGACGAAAGGCTTTACTTCTGCCGCCACCCCTGCCGAGTTCAAGGTCTGGATGCAGTCATCAATCTCCTTGAGCATCTCCTCCAGCAGACCCTGCCTGTCGTGCACAATCTTGCGTCCCATCAGGTCCAGGGCCTGAATACCGTTGGCGCCCTCATAGATCTGGGCTATCCGCACATCCCTGACATGCTGCTCCTGCCCCCACTCGCAGACATAACCATGCCCTCCAAGCACCTGTTGCCCCAGGACACAGGCTTCAAACCCCCGATCAGTGAAGGCGGCCTTGGCCACTGGGGTCAACAGGGCGACCAGTTTTTCTGCCCGCTGACGTGTCTTTTCCTCTTCATGAAAATGTGCCGTATCCAGCTGGCTGGCAACAAACACAGCCAGCGCTCGGGCCGCCTCTGTATTCGCCCGCATGGTCAACAGCATGCGCCTGACATCAGGGTGCACCAGAAGCGGGTCTGCCATTTGATCAGGGTTAACAGGCCCCTGCGGCGACCGGCCCTGCAGACGCTCCCTGGCATAGGCAGCAGCCACCTGATAGGACGCTTCGCCGGCACCAAGGCCCTGCAAGCCAATGGTCAGGCGCTCATAGTTCATCATAGTGAACATACAGGCCAGGCCCTTGTTGAGTTCACCAACCAGATACCCTTCGGCGCCATCAAAATTCATCACGCAGGTAGCCGAACCTTTGATGCCCATTTTGTGTTCGATGGAGCCACAGCTGACCGCATTGCGCTCACCGGCTTCACCCTCCGCGTCGGGAATGAATTTGGGTACCAGAAACAGGGAAATCCCGCGTGGCCCGGCTGGTGCATCCGGCAGCTTGGCCAGCACCAGATGAATGATGTTTTCAGTCAGGTCATGTTCGCCCCCGGTAATGAAAATCTTGGTACCGGTGACGCGGTAGCTGCCATCTGCCTGTGCTTCAGCCCGGGTCTTGATGATACCCAGGTCAGTCCCGGCATGTGGTTCGGTCAGGCACATGGTTGCACTCCAGCGCCCTTCATAGAGCCTGGGCAGGTAAGCCTGCTTAAGCTCCGCCGAAGCATGCCGGGCCAGGGCCAGCGAGGCCCCGGCACTGAGTACGGCATACAGGGCCAATGCACTATTGGCCGCCATCATCATCTCTTCCAGACAGACCCCGAGTATTTTGGGCATACCTTGCCCGCCATAGGCGACATCACCGCCAAGACCAATCCATCCCCCTTCGGCATAGGTTCTGTAGGCCTGCCTGAATCCTGCTGGCGTGGTCACCTGACCTGCATCAAAGTGGCACCCCTCCTCATCCCCAGAACGGTTGACCGGGGCCAGAAGATTCCCGGCCACCTTGCCAGCCTCCTCGAGAATTGTGTTGATCAGGTCTTCGGTAACCTCGGCTGTGGCTGGCATGTCTTGCAGCAGAGCCTGGGTATTCAATACCTCATTGAGGACAAACTGCATATCTCTGACGGGGGGCGTGTACGTGGACAAATTGCTATCTCCTGCGGTACCGGTTTAGTGTGACTCTAATTGGCTTAAGGTACCCAGCATTGACGTTAACGTCAATCAGCACAGTATCCTGCACTATACTGCCGAATAGAATTGTTCCATCGGCAATGTCTCTGCCTTCATCCCCAGCCTGGACAGCAGGGACAGGTCGGCACTTTCCTCCGGCAAGGGTGTGGTCAGCAGCTTCTCGCCATAAAAGAGAGAATTGGCTCCGGCCAGAAAACACAGCGCCTGCATCTGCTCATTCATCTGCTGCCGTCCGGCAGACAGACGCACATGAGAAGCAGGCATCAGGATTCTGGCCACGGCAATCACTCGAATGAATTCGAATGGGTCCAGATCATCGGCATCTGCCAATGGCGTACCCTGCACTTTCACCAGCATATTGATAGGCACGCTTTCCGGATGCACGGGCATATTGGCCAGTTGCTGCAACAGACCGGCGCGATCGCTCTGCTGCTCACCCATACCCAGAATGCCACCGGCACAGACTTTCATCCCTGCCTCACGCACCCTGTGCAGGGTTTCAAGCCTGTCCTGATAACTGCGGGTGGTAATGATCTCCCCGTAATATTCGGGGGAGGTGTCGAGGTTGTGGTTATAGTAATCCAGCCCGGCCTCTGCCAGCGCCTGGGCCTGCTGACTGTCCAGGGCTCCCAGGGTCATGCAGGTCTCCATCCCCAGCGCCCGCACCTGCCGGACCATTTCCAGCACGCTCGGGAAATCCTTCGCCGCGGGGCTCTTCCAGGCAGCGCCCATGCAGAACCGGGTGGCCCCATTGGCTTTGGCTTGTGCCGCCTGCTGCAACACCTGTTCCACCGGCAGCAGTTTTTCCTTCTGCAGCCCCGTCTCATAATGCCCACTTTGCGGGCAGTATTTGCAGTCTTCCGGGCAGGCGCCCGTCTTGATGGACAGCAAGGTACTCATCTGCACCTGATTGGGATCGAAATAGTCCCGATGCACACTCTGGGCCTGAAACAACAGGTCCATCAATGGCATGGCCAGCAAGGTAGTGATCTCTTCTTTGCGCCAATCGTGGCGGACAGGGGTTTTACTGTGGGGCATGACAGAATCCTTTTGCAGACGAGCTATTTTCAGACGAACTATACTGGTAGCAGGATCGCCAATTCTAGATTTGTCACACCTTCTGTCAACCTTAATATTTAAAAAGGTTAACTACTTTGTCAGACAACCGTCATCATGCGTTTTTTCCCTGAACT
>JAVVEG010000004.1:17467-22044 GCA_032251455.1 Pseudomonadales bacterium
AAAAAGGTTAACTACTTTGTCAGACAACCGTCATCATGCGTTTTTTCCCTGAACTTTGTGTGGTTTGCTCCTGCATGGACCACTCACAATCCGGCCTGTGCCCTGATTGTGCCGCAACCATGCCCTGGCAGGCCCCCGGCTGCCTGCGCTGTGGCATCGAAACCCGTCTCAACTTTCCCACCGAGTTGCCAGTCTGTCAGCAATGCCTGGACGATCCACCTGCCTTCAACAGCTGTCACACAGTTTTTGACTATTGCTCGCCTGTGGTTGAGTTGGTGTCACGCTTCAAGTATGGAGCGGGTTTTGCCGAAGGCCGGGTGCTTGCCCGCCTGCTCTGCCAGTCCTTGCGGGAATTTTATACGGAAGGGGAATTACCTGAAATACTGGTCCCGGTACCCTCCCATCGCAGCCGATTGCGCCGGCGCGGCTTCAATCAGGCCATCGAACTGGCCCGGGTGGTCAGCCGTCATACCGGCATTGCACTCAGCCTTACCGACTGTCAGCGCGTGCATGCCAGCAAGGCTCAGCGCGGCTTGAGCGCCCAGGAACGCAGACAGAACATGGTTGGAGCTTTCAGCCTGCACAGGAATCGACATTTACGCCAATATCGCCGCCTGGCAATCATCGACGACGTTGTCACAACAACAGCGACCGTACATGAGCTGGCACGATGCCTGCGCCATGACGAAGGACAACGCATCGATGTCTGGGCTGTTGCCAGGGTCAATTGATCAAGGAAAATGCAGAAAGCAGGAAGGGTATTACATCAGAACTGGTATTTGATGGTTCCGTAAGCCATGCGCCCACCCGGCTCACTGACACGTCCTGATTCGGTAAACTGGGGTGTTTTACGATCAAGCACGTTGCGGATACCGACGGAGAAAACAGCACTGCCCTGCTTTCCCGCTTTCAGGCTGTAGCCATACTGGAAATCAAGCGTAGTCAGGTCATCAACCAGGGCATCAAACTGTTCAAGGCTGAAATTGTTGATTTCCTCAAAAGAATCAACATAGTGTGTCACTGCTGAAGCAGTGTGATTACCCATTTTCCAGGTCAGAGTCAGACTGCTTTTGACTTCTGGATTGGCCACCAGTTGCGGCAGTTCGTTGACAGGAGTCAAACCGGTTTCGCGGAAACTGTCGGTAAAGCGGTAATCATAGATATAGCTGGCTTTGGTGCTGACAATGAGCTGGCCAAAGCGGGGCGATTCCCATACATATGAGGCACTCAGATCAAGCCCTCGCGACTCGCCGGCCGGCAGTGCACTGAAAGGTTGCTCCAGGGCAATACCCTGATTGTCTTCTATGAACAATCTCGGCTTGGCGAATAAATCCGCTGGCTCGGTAACGGCCAGACCGAGAGGCTTGCTGTCATTCTGGTTCAGTTGCCAGGCGCCGGCACTCAGATCAAGGCCATTGAACGGTGAGAATTTGAGTTCGAGATTGACACTGACCGCATCGCCAATTGAACCATCGGCCATGGCCTGCAATACATTGTTGCGGGTAAGATTGAAACCCTGGCTGGCAGGACTTTCGCTATTGACCAGAATATCGTCAAGGTAATTATTGGTCAGTGGCCTCTGATTCAGTGAATCCAGATAGTGACCGGAAGAGACCCCACGCATGACGGGCTGCGCACTGACTGAACCAGCATGCAGGCTGAACGCCAGCAACACTGCTGTCAACAGGAATCCGTTTTGTTTGCGCCAGTTCTTCACGCCTGCCTCTGCGTTCCCGCGACACCTGTCTTTAAACCAGACTTTAAACCAAGTTCCTAGTATACACAGGGATTTATTACAGTACAGCGACTGCAGCAAATTATTTCAATCCGTGACAATAAGCCGTCTCAGCCCAGTATTCCTGCCTTGCCTGGCCAGTTGCGAACTCACGGTTTCCTGCTGTCCAGGCAAAATGAAATCCGGCGCGATTTCAGCCAACGGGGCCAACACGAAACTGCGCAGATGTGCCCGTGGATGCGGCAACTGCAAAGTCGCCAACTCGAACACTTGCCGGCCCAGAGAGATGATATCCAGATCCAGCGTTCGTGGCGCATTGCGTTGTGGGCTCCGGGTGCGACCAAACTCAGCTTCAATCGCCTGCAATGCTGCCAGCAACTGGCAGGCAGTTTTGTCTTCGGGCACCTGCAGCATGACCACCGCATTGATGAAATCAGCCGAACCGGGAGGACAATCCACCGGGGGTGTCGACCAGAGTGAGGAGACCCGCAACGGGCCTGCCGAGAGTACACGCAAGCGCTCGATCGCAGCCCGGACTGTCTGCTCTGGCGAACCAGAACCGGAGGGCATATTGGAGCCCAGTGCCACAAAGGCTGCAATACCCGCTGCCTGCCTGGATTCAGCCATGGTATTGCGCAGACAACTCATGCACGGCATCGATGAAGACCGCCACATTTTCCGGGTCCACCTCGGGCGTGATGCCATGCCCCAGATTGAAGACATGCCCCGAACCCTGACCAAAGTCGGCCAGAATGCGCCCCACTTCAGCGCGAATACGATCGGGCCTGGCATACAGCAGGGTCGGATCCATGTTGCCTTGCAAAGCACATTGCGAACCGATCTGCTGTCTGGCCCGGGAAATATCAATTGTCCAGTCCAGGCCCACGCAATTGGCGCCACTGGCGGCAAGTGATTCCAGCCATAACCCTCCGCCCTTGGTAAACACAATGACGGGAACCGGACGACCCTCGTGTTCATGCACCAGGCCGGCAATAATTTTGCGCATGTAGTGCAGGGAAAATTCGTGATACGCAGGAGTTGACAGAATACCTCCCCAGGTATCGAAAATTTGTACTGCCTGAGCTCCAGCCGCTATCTGGGCATTGAGATAGGCGCAAACTGCCGTGGCCAGCTTGTCCAGCAGTTGATGCATGGCCTCAGGCTCATTCAACATGAACGCCTTGGCCTGGCGGAAATCCTTGCTGCCACTGCCTTCAATCATGTAGGTAGCCAGCGTCCAGGGGCTGCCGGAAAAGCCAATCAATGGCACCGAGCCGTTGAGTTCCCGCCGGATCATGCTCACTGCCGCAGTGACATAGCTCAGATCCCTGGTCACATTCAACTCGGGCAGGGCTTGCACATCCTGGGCAGTGCGTATGGTTTTGCGGAAACGCGGGCCTTCTCCTTCTGCAAAATAAAGTCCCAGACCCATCGCATCGGGGATGGTCAGAATATCCGAAAACAGGATGGCCGCATCCAGGGCATAACGACGCAGAGGCTGCAGAGTGACTTCGCAGGCCAATTCAGGAGACTGGCACAATGCCATGAAATCACCGGCCTGTTTGCGCGTTGCCCGGTATTCCGGCAGGTAGCGTCCGGCCTGGCGCATCATCCATACCGGGGTAACATCCACATCCTGTTTCAGCAAGGCGCGTAAAAATCGATCATTCTTGAGCTCGGACAACGGTATCTCCTTCTTGATGAACGCAACGCCCTGGATAGCAGTAAGGCCGTTGCAGCCGGGCATTCTACCTGCGCCCAGGCTTCAGGACAAATGACAGAGCTGTGATCCGGCTGTGAGCGTCTGCTGCAACAGGGCAGGATCCACATCACTTTCGATTACCCCCTGCCCGGGTACGCGCAACAAGACAAAACGGATCTTGCCATCCTGAACTTTCTTGTCCACGGCCATCAGGCGCAGGTATGTGGCTGCGTCCATTTCTGTCGGCGGGCAGACAGGCAGGCCCGCTGCCGCGATCAGTGTCTTGATGCGCACTGCTTCGGCTTCCTGCAACCAGCCCAGGCGCATCGACAAATCTGCTGCCATCACCATGCCAGCAGCCACTGCCTCTCCGTGCAGCCAAACGCCATAACCCATGGCAGTCTCAATGGCATGACCAAAGGTGTGGCCCAGATTCAGCAAGGCACGAACCCCTTTTTCCTGCTCATCCTCGGCAACGATTCTGGCCTTCTCCTGACAACTGATCTGAACGGCCTGGGCCAGGAGTTCCTCGTCTGCCGCAAGCAGGCCAGGCATATTCTGCTCCAGCCACTGGAAAAACCCCCAATTGCCGATCAGACCATATTTGATCACTTCGGCCAGACCAGCCTGCAGCTCACGCAGCGGCAGACTCTTCAGTACGGAAGTATCCGCTACCACACAGTGGGGTTGATAGAAGGCGCCTATCATGTTCTTGCCGGCAGCATGATTGACACCCGTCTTGCCACCTACCGAGGAATCCACCTGTGCCAGCAAGGTGGTTGGTACCTGGATGAAATTGACACCGCGCTGGTAGCAGGCCGCTGCAAACCCGGTAATATCACCGATCACACCGCCGCCCAGGGCAATCAGGGTTGTACTGCGCTCATGGCGGCCACGGAGCAGGTGATCAAAAATGAGATTGAGGGTATCCAGGGTCTTGAACTGTTCACCATCGGGAAGAATCAACTGGTCGGGATTGAATGCAGCCAGGTTTGAAACAAGCGCTTGCAGATACAGCGGAGCTACCGTTGTATTGGTGACAATCAGCACATTCCGGCCCTTGATGTGGCTGTCCAGCAGGCCTTTGTGGCCCAGCAGGTGCTGTCCGATATAAATGGGGTAGGCGCGATCGCCCAGAGC
>JAVVEG010000004.1:22144-51979 GCA_032251455.1 Pseudomonadales bacterium
TCGGCAACCACGAACCGTGGGCTGCGGCGACTGGTATCCACGCTGATATGGGCTGTTTCCCGATACAAGGGCTCTCTTGTCTGCATCAGTTCCTTGATACGACTCAGGGGATCATCCGTCTGCAGCAAGGGCCGGTTCTTGTCCTTGCCGGTGCGCTCCAGCTGCTGGGCAACGCTGGCTTTCAGATAGACCACCGTGCCCCGGCCATGCAGATAGGTCCGTGATTCCGGCGCCAGAATGGCCCCACCACCAGTGGCCAGCACAATACCCTGCTGTTGCGAGAGCATATCGATCATTCTGGCCTCACGCACACGAAAACCCTGTTCACCTTCAACATCAAAAATCCAGGGAATATCAGCCCCTGTCAGTTGTTCAATTTCGCGGTCGGAGTCATAAAAGGTGAGTTGCAGTTCAGCGGCCAGCAAGCGCCCAATGGTGCTCTTGCCGACACCCATCGGTCCGATCAGGAATACATTTTCGCTCGCCTGCATACACCTGCCTGATTGTTGATTGGCTGTCCGGCGGCTATGCCGTTTACACTACTCCCCTTGTATCAGCGAGCACCCAGCTCGGCAATTATCCTTGGTGTAATGAAAATCAGCAACTCGGTTCTGCGGCTTTCGTTGTTGGTGCGCTTGAAAAGCCGACCAAGATAGGGAACATCTCCCAGGACAGGGGTTTTTGTTTCAATGGTTGTGACTTCCTCCCGGAATACACCGCCGAGAACGATGGTATCGCCATTTTCCACCAGCACACTGGTATTGACCGAGTTGGTATTTATCGAAGGCACCTGCCCACCAGTGGCAGCAACTGAATCCTGATGAATATCCAGATCCATGATGATACGTCCATCAGGGGTAATTTGCGGCGTCACCTCCAGCGACAGCACTGCGTCAACAAATTCTGTAATGGAGCCCCCTGCCGTACCTCCGGCCTGGGCCTGGAAAGGCACTCTGAGCCCGGAACGAATGATGGCAGTGACCTTGTCCTGGGTGGTCACTTTCGGGCGGGCAATCACCTCGCCGTTGCCACTGCTTTCCAGGGCGGAGAGTTCAAGCTCAATCAGACTGCTGTTGCGGGTAAAGCCAATGGAGAAACTGCTGGCCTCTTCATCCTGAACTCCAAGATCCACGGCGAGGGCATCGGGGAAAGAGGTGAGGCCGCGCGGGATGGGAACACTGGCAATGGCATTGGCCACAATGGACTCGATGAGCCCGGGATCAGTCCCATCCTGCAAGGCCTGCAACCGTGCCGCCTCACCCGCTGTCACGGCCTGTTGAATGGCAAGATTCTCGGCTATCCGGTTGTTCTGTTGCTCGATGGTAGCCCCCTGACTGCCACCATAGCGAAAGCCGCTGCCATTATCCCTGCGCCCGGCCCCACCCCAGCGTATCCCGATATCACGGCCAAAATCGGTGGACACATTCACGATTCTGGCCTCAATCAGCACCTGCCGCACGGGCACATCCAGGCGCGCCAGCAACTCCCTGACTTCCTCCAGCTTGTCGGCCACATCCCGGATGATGATGATATTGGTACGGGTATCCACCGTTGCACTGCCACGAGCAGAGAGTATGCCCCGGGCACCGGATGCCTGATCAGCCGGAGCTATACCTGCTCCGGCAGCTGCCGCCCCCGGCTGCGTTCCGGAAGGTGACCCCGTCAGCAGCATCAGAATATTGCTGGCATCCGCATAATTGACCTGGACAAACTCGGTTTGCAAAGGAGCCAACGCCTCAGCCTGCCGGCTGGCGGCCAGCGCCAGCTGTTCCTGGCTGGCAATTTCTTCAGCAGGAGCCACATACAACACATTACCGACCAGACGACGGTCCAGGTTGCTGGCCTGTAGAACCAGATTCAGGGCCTGATCCCAGGGCACTCTTTCCAGATGCAGGGTCAGATTTCCGCTTATCGCATCACTGGTGACCAGGTTGAAATCATTCTCATCAGCAAGAATCTGCAGTACCGAGCGCACCGCCACATCCTGAAAGCTCAACGAGACCAGTTCCCCGGAATAGGCGGATACCGGATCGCTGCCACTTTGTTGTTGCACAGGACGCACCCCAACGGTGTACTCATTGCCGGCCTGCCAGGCGACGTATTCATATTCTCCACTGATGTCAACGATGACCGAGGCACTGCCCTGCCGGGGCAAAACATCGACTGTATTGACCGGGGTTGCAAAATCGGTGACATCAAAGCGGCGATTGAGATGCTCCGGCACCTCGGTCCCCACAAACTCAATCATCAAGCGCCGACCAACTTGCTCGATGCGGCCGATGACCCTGGCATCGGACAAGGCAATGACTACCTGGCCCTCCCCATTGGGGTCACGGCGGAAAGTTACATCGGTCAGAGCAAGCGCTGTATTTGCAGCCAGCGGAGCCGGGGTTGTTGCCGGTGCTGGCTGAGTTGCTGGCGCGGGCTGTACCGCTGCCCGCATACTGCTTGCGTCTGAATTATTGCCGGCAGCATCGTTGCCCAGCCGGACAATCAGCGTGCTGCCTTCCATCCGGGTGGCATAGGCCACTGCTTCGCGCAGGTTGAATACCAGGCGGGTCCGGTCTGCGGTCTCGAGTACCATGACGCTCTGGGCATTATTTGACTCGATGGCAAACTGCCGCTGCCCGAGCGCACTTCTGACCCCGGCCAGATCGATTGAAACCCGGGCTGGATTTTCGAGTACAAAGCCGGTTGGTTCGGGGGGCTGGCCGTCAAAATCCAGCCTGACCTCGATGTTGTCACCAGGTATGTTGGCGAAAGATATACTCTGCAGGTTCGTTGCCTGTTGTGCCTGCGCCAGGGAAACCCCGACAGTCAAGCACGTCAGTAGCGCCAGAACTCTTGTTTTGATAGACATAATCATCAATCCCCAATCGCTGCTCAGCGTTGCAAAGTCAGTGTTCTTGGCCGCTCGACCCAGCCACCATCACCAGACGGCACTATTTCCGTCAACTCGATCACAGTGTCGGTCACACGGCCCACACGACCATGGTTTCTGCCCAAGTATTGACCAACCCTGACCCTGTGCACACTCCCCAAATCATCGCGCACCAGGCCAACGTACTCATTGTTCCGGTATAACATCCCCACCATGCTCAGCGTGGCCAGAGCAAATCCTTCCAGGGGCTCACGTTCCCGGTTCAGATCCGGTTCCACGAAAACCGGAGTAAGCCCTTCTTCCCGCAGACGCACAGCAAGCGGGATATCGAAAGGGCTGCGCAGGGAGGCGGCACTGTAGGTAAAGGCTTCGTAGACCTGAAACTCCGGCAAAGGTTCTATTTCGCCACCTGGATTCAAGGCAATCTGAATGATCTCCTGTTGCAGACCAGACATATCATTGCCAGAGGAACAGGCTGTCAGGATAGCGGCCAGCGCAGCAGTCAGCAGGAATCTACTGATCATTTCCACCCCCTGCTGTTTCTGTCAGCTCCTGTTCATTGCGATAGCGGTAGGTTTTCGCGGTAATGGTCATTTCCAGTACACTGCGGTCCGCACCGGCATCGATGTCAAAATCATGCAGGGTGACGATTCTGGGCAGGCTGGCAACCCCACTGACAAAAGTACCAAAATCATGATAGCTGCCCAGCACTTCCAGCTGGATGGGCTGTTCAATGTAAAATTCCTGGACAATTTCCTGATCCAGCTCGATACGGGCAAAACTGAGGCCGCTGCCCAGGCCGGTGGCCGTAACATCATCCACCAGGTCCGGCACTTCTGTCTGGCTGGGCAGCTGTCGCAACAGATCCGAGAACGCTGTTTCCATTGTCTCAATCTGCTCCCGGTAGGCTTCCAGATTGGCTGCCATGAACGCTTTCTGCGTGTATTCGGCACGCAGCCTTTGCTCCTCAGCCTGCAATACCTGCAGCTGGGATTGCAGATTTTTGATATCAAACCAGTAGCCGGCACCCAGGACAGCCAGCATTGTTACAGCTGCCAACACGAATTTCACCGGCCCGGGCCAGACTCCGATACTCTGGATATCCCCCAGGTTATTCCAGTCGAAACTCCTCAGTTCCCTGATTGTGCTCTCGAATGCCATCTCAGTCCTCCTGTCCAGATGGAACCAGCACGTCCGGTGTTGTAATCCCGGAGACAGAGCCTGGGTTCTGCAGAGTCAGGGTCAGGGCAAAGGCATTCGCCGAAGTACCAGTACCAGTACCAGCACCAGCACCAGCACCAGCACCAGCAATATCGACGCTGGCCACCGCAGACGCTGCATTGGCAGCCGAGATCTGCTGCAGACTCGGGTTGTTGAACCAGAGAGAGTCGTCCAGACGGCGCATCAGTTCCGAGACGCGGTTGTTGGACTCGGCTATTCCATTGATTTCAAGACTGTCACCCCGCCGCTGCAATGAATTGAAATAGACCCCGGACGGCAAGGCCTTGACCAGTTCATCGAACACCCGCACGATCAACGGACGTGAACCCTGCAGATCCTGAATCACCCGCATGCGGGCATTGATCTGTTCCTTTTGCTGCCGCAACTGGTTGATCTGCGCTATGCGCGCATCCAGCACCAGCATCTGCTGGGACAGGAACGCATTGCGCGAACTCTGATAGGCCATATCATTGCGATAGCCGCGATCGACCAGGAAAATAATGCCCGCGGCGATGATGATGACGCCTATCAGCAACACAAGAAACTCCCGTCTGCGCTCTTCGCGCAGCTGCTCTCTCCAGGGTAGCAGGTTGATATGCGCCATAGCTCAGTACCTGCCTCTCATCGCCAGCCCGCAGGCAATCATCAGGGAGGGTGCATCATTACCCAGCAAGGTCTTGTTGATCTTGCTGCCAGTCGGCAAATCGGCAAAGGGATTGCCTATGGTCACCGGGGTGCCCAGATTGTCCTGTACCTGATCAGCCAGACCCTTGATGGCGGCCACACCACCCACCAGCAACACATGATCAATGTCATTGTAGTGACTGGAGGAAAAGAAAAACTGCAGGGAGCGGCTCACCTGCTGCCCCACTGCCTCCCTGAAGGGTGCCAGTATTTCCTGCTCATATTCTTCCGGCAGCGTGTGCCGCCTGATGGCATTGTCCGCTTCGGCCACTGTCATGCCGAAACGCCTCTGCACCTCTTCAACCAGTTGCCTGCCCCCGAACAGCTGCTCGCGGGTGTAAATGGTCTTGCCATCCAGCAACACATACAGGGTGGTGATGTTGGCACCTATGTCAAGGATGGCCACTGTCCTGACATCCGTCCCGGCCAGTTGCGACGCCACCAGGCTGTAGGCCCGCTCCATCGCATACGCCTCGATATCGACGACCTTGGCCGTCAACCCTCCGGATTCCAGAGCCCCCACGCGGGACTCCACATTCTCCTTGCGACAGGCCGCCAGCAGCACATCGACAAAATCGGCATCGGGGTTTTCCAGTGGCTGTCGCTCGAAATCGATCGCCACCTCCCCCAGGGGATAAGGAATGTACTGATCGGCCTCGACAATGATCTGGTTTTCCATTTCCTCATCGCTCAACGCTGCATTCATTTCAATCACCTTGGTGATCACCGCCGAACCGGCAACGGCTACTGCTGCCTCCCGGGTATCCGGCTTGAGAATGGAAACCGCCTGGCGGATACTCTCGCCCACAGCAACCGGATCATTGATGTTCTTCTCCAGAACGGCATTGGCTGGCAACTGGCGAATGACATAGTTTTCCAGGCGAAATCTGTCACCGATCAATTTCAGTTCAAGCAGCTTGACGGCCGTCGAACTGATATCAACACCTAGATATGTTTTTGTTTTTCCTACAGTTAATCCAAACACAGCCCGATTCTCATTAGTTTCGTTCCTACCCCGGAAAAATCCGCAGACCTCATGTAAGCTTTAACGGCCCGGAAACGATTGACTGCAGCCAATTACCAGCCAACAGACCTGTTCCAGTACTGCATTCAGTATAGCCTGTCGGTCAAAAACTTCCCTGTCAGCAATCAAATCAAAGTTTATTATAACTTTCAATAAATTAAATAACACACTCAATAAATAACTTGATGTTTGATTATGCAGGTTTAACCGGACCACTGATATGATGGGCTTCACGTTTATGGCATAAATCCGGGCAGCAGAGGCCTGAATACCACAAAAATTTGACAGATCCGGCTTATTTTTCGGACAAACGTCCGGTCGACAGCGTTATAATGCCAACAGCGGCGCAAGACAGGCGGTAAAAATGAGCAACAGAGGCAAAACCATGCTGAGATGGCTGTTCTGGAGCGGTGTATTCTGCCTCAGCGGCGCTGTCATGGTTGCCAGCGCCGCCTGGTTGTATCTGTCTCCCCAATTGCCCTCGGCTGAAACCTATCGCCATGTGCAGCTGGAGACCCCTCTGCGCATCCTTACCGCTGACCACAAGCTGATCGACGAAATCGGTATCCGCAGAGACCCGATCAGCTATGCAGAAATACCGCCCATGATGGTCAATGCCGTGCTGGCCAGCGAAGACCCCCGATTCTACTCTCATCCCGGTGTCGATATCCGCGGGCTGGCGCGTGGCTTCTATGGTTTCATCAGAGGCATCAACCTGGGTGGTGGCAGTACCATCACCATGCAGCTGGCCAATAATATTTCCTTTGACAGCGATAATGTCTATGCCAGAAAGCTCAAGGAAATCCCCTTTGCACTGCGCATCCAGCAGGAATTGAACAAGGAGGAGATTCTGGAACTCTACCTCAACCTGATTTATTTCGGCCAGGGCGCGGACGGCATCAGCGCGGCTGCCTATATCTACTATGGCAAGCCGGTCAGTGAGCTGAGCATTGCCCAGGCGGCCATGATGACCTCGGTGCTGCCTTGCCCATCCGTGTGCAATCCGGTGACCAATCCTGAGCGCGCCAAGGGCCGGCGCGATGTGGTCCTGCACAAGATGCGTGCTGAAGGCATGATCAGCCAGGGGCAATTGCAGGCGGCACTGGCAGAGCCAGTAGCTGCCAGTCGACACAATCGGCGCATAGAGGTTGACGCCCCCTATGTGGCTGAAATGGTTCGCCAGGAGCTTTACCAGCAATACGGAGAAGACATCTACCGGGGGGGCTTTGAAGTCACCACCAGCATTCACAGCGAGAAGCAACGGCTGGCCAACAAGGCGCTGCTGAATGGCCTGGAAGAGTACTATGACCTGCGCCATGGTTACCGGGGGCCGGAGAACAATCTGCCACCCAGAGGTGATGACCCGCTGGAATACTGGCTGGAACAGCTCAATAGCGTTCCGGTCTACGGCAACCAGCACCCCGGTATCGTCACGTCAATTGCCGAACGTTCGCTGGAGGTGGTGATGAAGGATGGCACCCTGCAGACCATTGACTGGCCTGGTTTGCAATGGGCCCGCCCTTATATCAGCCGCGACAATGCCTGGCCTCCCCCCCAGCAGGCTGCTGATATTGCCAGCGTTGGCGACCTGATCCGCCTGAAGCAGAAGAGCGATGGCAGCTGGTCGCTGGGTCAGATTCCCGAATTGCAGGGAGCACTGGTTTCGGTATCGCCGGACAATGGCGATATTCTGGCTCTGGTTGGTGGCTACGATTTCAACTACAGCCAGGTCAATCGGGTTTTTTCTCCACGCCCGCCCGGCTCTGGGTTCAAGGCTTTCCTGTATGGCGCGGCGCTGGAGAATGGTTACAGCCCGGCCACACTGATCAATGATGCACCTTTCACCCGTGGCGATTACCGCCCCAGCAATTTTGAAGGCAATTTCCTTGGCCCCATCACTCTGCGCCAGGCAATGAAGGACTCCCGCAACGTTCCCGCCGTGCGCCTGTTCGATCAATTGGGCTCTGCCCCCGTGCTGGACTTTGCCTCCCGGTTTGGCATCGACACCAGTAACTTCCCACGCAGCGACCTGACCGTGGCCCTGGGCAGCCAGGATGTGACTCCCATGAGCATGGCCGTTGCCTATGCCACCATCGCCAACGGCGGGTACAAGGTAGAACCCACATTCATCAAAAAAATTACCACGGTGGAAGGAACCCTTTTCGAGGCCATGCAGCCGACTGTCTGCCCTGATTGCAGTTCCGACCCGGGTCATATGTCTGCCCAGGCCGGTACCCTGGCGAATACGGCGTTCACCGTGGCCGACACTGTAGATGGCGAAGAGGCAGCTCAGGCAGCAATAATAACGCCCCCCCAGGTCGCGGATAGCCGGGTGGTCTACATACTCAACAGCATGATGCGTTCGGTGGTGGAAGAAGGCAGTGGTCGACGTATCAACCGGGAAATCGGTCGCAATGACCTGAAAGGCAAGACCGGAACCACCAATGGCCCCGCCGAACTCTGGTTTACCGGTTTCAACCGCGATATTGCCACCAGCGTTTTTGTCGGTTTTGACCAACCCGAGTCACTGGGTGAATCCGAGCAGGGAGCAACTGTTGCCGTACCCATCTGGATCGACTATATGAAACCGGTTCTGGCAGGCATGCCGGAAAGCAGCATGCCCCGGCCGGACGGAATCGTGGATCGATTGATTGACAGCAGAACTGGTGAGAGCGCCCTGCCTGGGCAGTCCAATACCATGTTTGAACTGTTTCTGAAGGAAAATGCCCCAGCCGCTGTGGGCACCAGCGAAAACCCGCCAGGGCGCAAAGAGGATGAAACCCTGTCGACAGAGATCATCTTCTGATTCGACGAATCTGATTCATATCCCCATGCACACGCCTCCGACAGAGGCACGCTCTTTCAGAGGCTTGTCTTTCAGGAGATAGCAAGAACCTACTTCAGGCTACGGCTGCCAAAACGCTTGTTGAAGCGATCAACACGGCCAGCACTGTCAAGAATCTTCTGCTTGCCAGTATAGAACGGGTGACACTCCGAGCAGACATCAATCAGGATGTCCTTGCACAGCGTGGAACTGGTCTGAACCACGTTGCCGCAGCTGCAGGTTGCCTTCAGGGGCTGATAATCGGGATGGGTATCGGGTTTCATGCCTGGCCTCTTCAATGATATCTGTCCGACATCGCTACATTGAATCCGGGACGCTGGCTTGTGCCTGCGACATCAATGCACCATATCGATAATGTCTCTGCCGCCAATGCGCTGGGGCATAACGGGGCGTGCATTCTAGCAGAGTATCAGCCCGACGCAAGCTGTTTATGGTTGGCTACCACCTCACGCATGACCTGCGCCAGAATGTCGGCCACCAGGTCAGGGCTGACATCGTGCTCTTTGCAAAGCGCCCGTATCACTTTCAATTTGGCCTCTTCGCGCTGGGGGTCGAGCGCACTCAAACCGTGTTCAGCCTTGAGATTGCCCACGCGCCGGGTAAGTGCAAAGCGATTTGCCAGCAGCAGGACCAGCCCTTGATCAATGCGATCTATCTGCTCCCGGATGAGCAATAATTCTGTCGGAACGGAGTCTGTCTGCCCGTGCTTTTCCACCCTGATAGGCCCTCTGTCGTCTGCGTCTGCGCTGCGCGGATTTCGCTGAATTCTATTTTACCCGTGGCATATCAGTCCACCACTTTGGGAATCATCTGAATAAGTCTATGGCTATTCTGCGCGAGTCTGGCACGCGCCCTGACTTGTTTCCGCCTCGACTTTGCCTTTACCATGCCTGACCTGCACCCTCCCACACGCAAACCGGATAGCCTGAGAGTAGCACCCCATGCCAGTCGCCACCCAATCCAGACCGGTCGCCAAGCAGGTAGAAAGTCAGGTCCCGGCCTTGCTATTGCGGGTGGCGGTGCCTTCGCCGTTGCGGCGATGCTTCGATTACCTGCCACCGGAATCCCTTGCCCCGGCTGCTGCAGCCAGGCTGCAAGCCGGAATCCGGGTGCGCGTGCCATTTGGCAAACGCGAGCTGGTTGGCGTGTTGCTGGCCACTGGCCACAACTCCCACATTGAACCCAAAAAACTCAAACGCGTCTGCGCCATTCTGGATGAAGAACCATTGCTGCCAGCACACCTGCTGGCCCTTTACCAATGGGCTGCCGCCTATTACCAGCATCCTGTGGGTGAGGTTTTCAACACCTTGTTGCCCGTGGCATTGCGGCAAGGCAAACCGGCCCAGATCAAATTGCGCAAAAATGACCCAAAACCGGGAATGGATTCGCAACAGTCAACCAGGATGGACAACCCGGTGCCCAATCAGGAACAACAAACTGCCATCGACACCCTGCATGCTAATCTGGGCCGGTTTACCTGCTGTCTGCTGGAAGGCGTCACGGGCAGCGGCAAGACCGAAGTCTATCTGCAGCTAATCGCCGCTGTACTGGCCCGTGGCCAGCAGGCCCTGGTTCTGGTCCCGGAAATCAGCCTGACTCCACAGACCATCAGCCGCTTTGCCGGCCGTTTCAACTGTCTGATTGCCGTACTGCATTCCGGCCTGACCGCCAGGACAAGGCTCAATGCCTGGCTGCAGGCCGGCAATGGCGAAGCCGGCATAGTCATAGGCACCCGCTCGGCCATATTCACCCCAATGCAAAAACCCGGCATCCTCATCATCGATGAAGAACATGACAGTTCTTTCAAACAACAGGATGGCCTGCGATATTCGGCCCGGGACCTGGGCATCATGCGCGCACAACGGGAACAGATACCAGTGGTTCTGGGCTCGGCCACACCCAGCCTGGAAAGTCTGCACAATGCCTGCGCTGGTCGCTACCTGCATCTGCAACTGCATGAGCGCCCGGCCGCCAGCAAAACCGCCCGCTACCATCTGCTGGATATCAACGGCATTACCTTGCAGGAAGGTTTCTCGCCACTGCTGTTTGATATGATCGGACAGCATCTGCGCCAGGGGAATCAAGTGCTGGTCTATATCAACCGGCGCGGCTTTGCACCCACCCTGTACTGCGGGGACTGCGGCTGGCTGGCCGAATGCAGGGATTGCGACAGCCGTCTGACCCTGCACAGGACACCCCCTTCACTGCGCTGCCACCATTGCGAAGCCCGGCACCCCATCCTGCCTCATTGTCCTCGGTGCCAATCGAGGAACCTGCTGACGCTGGGGCTTGGTACCGAACGCAGCGAAAGCCTGTTGCAAAGCCTGTTTCCGGACACCCCTGTTATCCGCATAGACCGTGACTCCACCCGCCGCAAGAACGAATTGAATACCTTGCTGGAGCGCGTTCACAGCGGAACCCCCTGTATTCTCACCGGCACCCAGATGCTGGCCAAGGGACATCACTTTCCCGGGGTCAGCCTGGTTGCCATCATCGATGCCGACAGCGGATTGTTCAGCCCGGATTTTCGTGGTCAGGAACATATGGCCCAGACGCTGATCCAGGTAGCCGGGCGGGCCGGGCGGGCCGAAGCCCCGGGCGAGGTAATCATCCAGACCCAGCATGCCACGCATGAGGTGCTGCAAACCCTGGTCCATCAGGGCTACCATACCTTTGCGCTGAAACTGCTGCAGGAACGGGAACTGGCTGACATGCCTCCTTTTTCACATCTGGTGCTGCTGCGTGCCGAGTCCAGCAACAGCAGCAACCCGGAAAGATTCCTGAACAAGGCCCGGCAGATACTGCACAGACTCTGCCGCGAAACTGATACTGCCGGGTTGATGCTGATTGGCCCCCTGCCCTCGCCAATGGAAAGACGAGCCGGGAAATATCGCGCACAGTTACTGCTGAAAAGCCGGCACCGTGGCCGCTTGCAGGCCATGCTGACACCCTTGTGTGCTGCGCTGGAAACCCTGAAGGAGTCACGCCTGGTACGCTGGTCCATCGATGTCGACCCGCAGGATATGATCTGAAATGCCGCAACTCAGCAAGAACGGGGCAATAACGGTTGCCACTGCTCCGGCCGAAACCGATAATAGCGCCCACCACTTCGTTGCAAGAGAATCAGCATGGTTCAGGACTTTGCCAAAATCAGGGCCAGCTCAGCGCAGGAAAAGGTGCCCGCACCGGCTCCTTACAGCTGGGCACCTCTGTTGACTGGTCTGGTGGCCGGCCTGGCACTGGGCGTATTCTTGAGCTTCATGGCCTATGTCTCCGGTATTGTGCCAGCAGTGGAAACGGCTGCCGGCAGCACTGCACCAAATCAGCAGGGCGATCAGGCTGCCGAAGAAGCCCAGCTGATGAAAGAAGATCTGGAAAGGGCCGCCGCCAGATTGCAACTGGAGTTTTACCAGACCCTGCCCAACTATGAAGTCATTGTCGACACTACCGCGAACAGCGCAGTTGCGCGACCATCCTCCTCCGCTCCCGCTGCAAACACCACTGCTCTGACCAGCGGCCAGAACATCGCCCCCAGCGCTGCCGGCTACCTGATTCAGGCTGGCGCCTACCAACAGGAAACCTCGGCCAACCAGCAAAGCCTGCGTTTGCAAGCCCTGGGCCTGGATGCCCGGGTAAAAAAGGAAGCCCTGCTGGGCAAAACCCTGTTCCTGGTGCAGGCAGGCCCTTATCAGACCCGCGAAGAGCTCAGCCAGATCGAGCGTCTGCTGCGCAGCAACAATATCGACAGCATGCGCATCACACTGGGCGGACTGTGAGCCATCGGCAAGACAAAATCCTGCCGCAAGCACCCTGCAGCGCTTGAAATATGCCAGACTTCCCCCCATAAGACTCATTTGGCATACCCGGCAGCCATTGCTGAGAACCCGCACACTAAACCCCAGGGAGAACACGTTTGGAACAATACAGAGGTACAACCATAGTCTCGGTACGACGTGGCAACACTGTTGCCCTTGGTGGCGACGGCCAGGTCTCGCAGGGCAATACCGTACTCAAGGGCAATGCCCGCAAGGTCAGACGCCTGTACAAGGATCAGGTCATCGCCGGGTTTGCCGGTGGCACTGCCGATGCCTTCACCCTGTTCGAGCGCTTTGAAGAACAGCTGGAGAAACACCAGGGCAAACTGGTCCGGGCTGCCGTGGAGCTGGCCAAGCTCTGGCGCACCGAACGCTCCCTGCGGCGGCTGGAAGCCCTGCTGCTGGTAGCTGACAAGGATGCCTCGCTGATGATCACCGGCAACGGCGATGTCATCGAACCCGAAGAAGGCATCATGGCCATTGGTTCCGGCGGCCCGTATGCACAGGCGGCTGCCCGCGCCCTGTTCCACAACACCAGCTTGAATGCCCGTGATATCGTCGAGAAAAGCCTGGGCATTGCTGCTGACATCTGTGTCTACACCAACCACAACCACATCATCGAAGAGCTGGAAATCCTCAGCTAAGCCGTATCAGCAGGAAATCCCCTTATGTCAGTCATGACCCCCAGAGAAATCACTTCCGAACTGGATCGTTTCATCGTTGGCCAGAAGGCGGCCAAGCGCGCCGTTGCCATTGCCCTGCGCAACCGCTGGCGGCGCATGCAACTGGCCGAAAGCATCCGCCAGGAAGTCACCCCCAAGAATATCCTGATGATCGGCCCCACCGGGGTCGGCAAAACTGAAATTGCCCGCCGTCTGGCAAAACTGGCCAATGCCCCCTTCATCAAGGTGGAAGCCACCAAATTCACTGAAGTGGGCTATGTGGGCCGTGATGTGGATTCAATCATCCGTGACCTGATCGATATTGCCGTGAAAATGCTGCGCGAGGAGCAGATCCGCAAGGTTCAGCACCAGGCCGAGGATGCTGCCGAAGAACGTATTCTGGATGCCTTGCTGCCCTCGGCACGCAGCACCGAAGACAATGCTCCCGCGCCTGCCGATTCATCAACGCGCCAGGTATTCCGCAAAAAACTGCGCGAAGGGGAGCTCGATGACAAGGAAATCGAAATCCGGGTTGCGGATCAGGTCAGTGCGGTTGAAATCATGGCCCCTCCGGGCCTGGAAGACATGACCAACCAGCTCAAGAGCATGTTTTCCAACATGAACTCGGGCAAGAAGAAAAACCGTCGACTGCCGATCAAGTCCGCCTTCAAGATACTCAAGGATGAAGAGGCGGCCAAGCTGATCAACGAAGAAGAAATCCGCACCATGGCCATCGAGATTACCGAACAAACCGGCATTGTGTTCATCGATGAGATCGACAAGGTGACTGTGCGTCACGACACCGGCAACAGTGGCGTATCCCGCGAAGGCGTACAGCGTGATCTGCTGCCACTGATCGAAGGCTCTACGGTCACCACCAAGTACGGCAGTGTCAATACCGACCATATTCTGTTCATCGCCTCAGGTGCCTTTCATTTATCCAAACCTTCCGACCTGATTCCGGAACTGCAGGGCAGGCTGCCCATCCGCGTGGAGCTGAATGCTCTGACCGCCGAGGATTTTGAACGCATTCTGGCCGAACCCAATGCCTCATTGACCGAGCAGTACCAGGCCCTGCTGGCCACCGAAGGTCTGCAACTGCAGTTCACCCCTGACGGTATCGCCCGCATAGCCGAAACGGCGTGGGAGATCAATGAGCGCACCGAGAACATCGGTGCCCGTCGCCTGCACACCGTGATGGAACGCCTGCTGGAGGAAGTCTCTTTCGCCGCTGCGGACATGGCTGTTGGTGACCAGAAAACCCTGACTGTGGATGCCGCCTATGTGGATTCACAACTGGGTGAGCTGGTGAAGAACGAAGACCTGAGTCGTTTCATTTTGTAATTGGGGCAAACGGGCAATGTCGGCAATACCAACACAAGTGCAACTGAAAAAAAAATCCGGCATCCTGTTGCTGCACTATGCGGATGGATCGCGCCATGAACTCAGTGCCGAATTTTTACGGGTGCATTCACCCTCTGCCGAGGTGCGCGGTCATGGCAAAGGCCAGGCCGTTCTGCAGACGGGGAAAAGGCTGGTCGGTTTTCGCAATCTGGAGACCGTCGGCAACTATGCCATCCGCCTGATCTTTGATGACGGCCATGACTCCGGCCTTTACAGCTGGGAGTATCTGTACCGGCTATGCCAGGAGCACGATACGCTCTGGCAGCAATACCTGGAAGCCCTGCGCCAGGCAGGTGCCCGCCGCGATCCATTGCCAGCCGATACACAAGTCATTACTATTGAGCCCAAATGAGCCCAAATGAGATAGACGACGGACAAGTATGCAAGACTCTTCAGAACAACAAAGCACCACTCATTTCGGCTATGAACAGGTGCCGGTCAAGGAAAAGGCAGCCCGTGTCGGCCAGGTTTTTCATTCCGTGGCAGCCAAATATGACCTGATGAATGACCTGATGTCGCTGGGCACGCACCGCCTGGTCAAACATTTCACCGTCGAACTCAGCGCTATCCGCCCCGGTCAGCAGGTTCTGGACCTGGCTGGCGGCACTGGCGATTTCACCCTGCGTTTCTCCCGCCTGGTCGGCGGCGATGGCCATGTCGTGCTGGCCGATATCAATGCCTCCATGTTGCAGGTCGGTCGCGACCGGCTTATCGACAAGGGGGTTACCGGCAATGTCAGCATCGCCCAGGTCAATGCGGAAAAGCTGCCTTTCGCCGCTGACAGTTTCGATTGCATCTGTATTGCCTACGGACTGCGCAATGTCACCGACAAGGACGCCGCCCTGCGCTCCATGCTGGCGACCCTCAAACCGGGTGGCCGGGTTCTGATTCTGGAGTTTTCCAAGCCGGTCAACCCCTTGGTGGGCAAGGCCTATGACGGCTACTCGGCGCTCTGGCCGGTCGTGGGCAAACTGGTCACCGGCGACCGTGACAGTTACCGCTATCTGGTCGAATCCATTCGCATGCACCCGGACCAGGACACACTCAAACAGATGATGGCAAGCGCCGGTTTCATCGACTGCAAATACCACAATGTCATGGGGGGCGTGTGCGCCATCCATGTGGGCTTCAAACCCGTTGCCACTGCGGCTGCCTGAAGCCATGGCCGCCCTGCTCGCTCCCGCCCTGATTGCACCTCTGGCAGCCCTGCTCAATGGCCTGCTGCAACAGGATGAGCTGGCTCTGAAAAATCTGCATCGCCTGTCCAGGCTTAACGGTACACAGGCCCCCGTAATAGAACTTCATTGCACCAGCCCATTGCCCTGGCGTCTGTTCCTCCTATTGGCCGAACATGAAATTCAACTGCGCAGCACCTATGATGGCGAGATTGCGGCCAGTATTCATGGCAGCGCCGGACATTTCAGCCGTCTGGCATTGGCCCGCAGCGAATCTGCAAGCCTGATCTCGCCCGGATTGACCTTGAGGGGAGACATCGAACTGATACAAGGCTTGCACCACTTGCTGCTGTCTCTGGATATCGACTGGGAAGCACAGCTTGCCAGCCTCCTTGGCGATACCATGAGCCATCAGCTGGGCCGGCTGCTGCGTTCCGGCCAGGAGTTCAGCCACCAGACTGTCAAAGCCATGCAGCAGAACCTGAGCGAATACCTCCAGGAGGAAAGTCGTCTACTGCCCCAGGCGGAAGAACTTCAGCATTTTTATCAGGAAGTGGATGAGCTGCGCCTGCGCCTGGACCGCCTGCAGGCACGGCTGGAATCTCTGCAGCCCCCGCCAGGCTTGTCGCTATGCTGACTAAGTGCTATCTTGCCAGCCCCTGCAACCCTGCTTAGCCTGATGAAGCCAATGGCCTGATACGTGTACCATCTGCCCCGCCTGCTGAAAATTTCCGGCGTCATCGCCAAATATCGTCTGGATCAGATTGTTGCCGCCAGCACGCCGGTTTCAGCCCTGGCGCGGGGTCTGGTTGCCACTGCCGGAGTGTTCTGGACAGGCCATGCCTGCCGCAAGCTGAACCCGCAGCAACGCCTGCGTCTGGCCCTGGAAGAGCTGGGTCCCATTTACATCAAGTTCGGCCAGTTGCTGTCAACCCGCCGCGATTTTCTGCCAGCAGCCCTGGCGGATGAGTTACAGGGCCTGCAGGATAAAGTACCCCCATTTGCCTCACCCGGAATTCGCAGTCTGGTTGAACAGGCACTGCAAAAGCCCTGGCCGGAAGTCTTTGCCAGCCTCGATGAAAATCCGCTGGCCTCCGCCTCAGTGGCGCAGGTTCACGCCGCGACACTGCTCAGTGGCGAGGAGGTGGTGGTCAAGGTACTGCGCCCAGGAATAGGCAGAATCATTGCCGAGGACATCCGTTTATTGAAATGGGTGGCAGGACTGGTCGAGAAACACGTCCACATCGGCAAGCGTCTGCGCCCGATAGAAGTGGTCGCCGACTATGAAAAGGTGATCCTGGGAGAACTCAATCTGCTGGCTGAGGGTGCCAATGCCACCCAGTTGCGCCGTAATTTCGAACACTCCACCCAATTGTATGTGCCCCGGGTCTACTGGGATTACTCACGCGAACAGATGCTGGTCATGGAACGGATTTACGGCATTCCCGTCGCCAATATTGACCAACTGAACGCAGCCGGCATCAATCTGAAAAGACTGGCTGAAACCGGCGTGGAGATCTTTTTTACCCAGGTCTTCGAGCACAGTTTTTTCCACGCCGACATGCACCCCGGCAATATCTTCGTCGCACCGGAATACCCGGACTCCCCACGCTACATCGCCATCGACTGCGCCATCATCGGTTCGCTGAGCAAGGACGACCAGCAATACCTGGCCCGCAACCTGCTGGCGATCTTCCAGCGTGACTATCGCAAGGTCGCTGAACTCCACGTGGAAAGTGGCTGGGTGCCGGCACAGACCAGCGTCCCGGAATTTGAAGCAGCCATGCGTGCCGTGTGCGAACCGGTATTCGAAAAACCTTTGAAAGAAATCTCCTTTGGTTATCTGTTGGTGCAGTTGTTCCGCACGGCCGGCCGGTTCAATATGGAGGTACAGCCCTCCCTGGTCCTGTTGCAGAAAACCCTGCTCAACGTCGAAGGCCTGGGCCGGCAGTTGTATCCAGAGCTGGATCTGTGGACTACCGCCTTGCCATTTCTGGAGCGCTGGCAATCTCGGCGCTTGCAGGTTTCAACTGTTTTCAATGCACTGAAGGACAATGTGCCCGACTGGATAGAACAGTTTCCCCACCTGCCACAACTCTGGCTGGACTCTCTGGCAGGCCAAAGCCAGCAGCAACAGCAATTGGCCGAGATGAAACAGTTGTTGGCCCGGCAGCAAAAACAGCTCAGCAAAACCCGGCGTCGACATCGACGTCAGGCTATCGGACTGGGTTTGATGGCCTTGTCGGCAGCCCTGCTGATGGCCTGGCCGGGGAGCGCCGAGGTGCTGGCAACAGTGCCTGTATCAAGCCTGATCCTGGCTGCAGCCGGCGTTTATTTTTTGTATTTCAGGCGCTGAAGTAGGATACTGTCACCTCCACTGGCGCTGATGTGGCGCTCATGACAGCGGAAGCAACGAGCAATGACAGACGCAGAGAGCACAGCATGAATCAAACCTGGCTGGAGCAGCTGAAATGGGATGAAAACGGTCTGGTCCCCGTCGTCACACAAGACTTTAAAAGTAAGCGTATACTTACTCTGGCCTGGCTCAACCGGACTGCATTGAGCCTGGCGGCAATTGAAAAACGGGCCATTTACTGGTCGCGATCACGCCAGAAAATCTGGCGCAAGGGCGAAGAATCCGGCCATGTGCAGATACTGCACGATATCCAGCTGGATTGTGATGGTGATGCCGTCTGCTATCTGGTCGAACAGCTGGGCGGTATTGCCTGTCATACCGGCCGCGCAAGCTGCTTTTTCCGCAGCCTGAGCAATGAGGAGTGGCAACCGACTGAGCCGGTGTTGAAAGACCCTGCGACAATTTATGTAGCAAAAGACAAGGCAGAGACGAATGGATGACGTATTGACCACCCTTGCGCAAATTCTGGAACAGCGCAAGCAGGCAGATGCCAGCGAATCCTACGTGGCCAGTCTGCATAAGCAGGGGCTGAACAAGATATTGGAAAAAGTGGGCGAAGAAGCGGTGGAAACCATTATTGCCGCCAAGGATGTGCCGGTCAGTGGTGACCGCCAGGCCTTGATCAGCGAAACCGCAGATCTCTGGTTTCACAGCCTGGTCATGCTCAGCCACCTGGATCTGGGGCCTGAGCAGGTGTTGGAGGAACTGCAAAAACGCTTTAATATATCGGGCCTTAGCGAAAAGGCCGCACGCACTCGCTAAAGGCTGCGACAACATTTAACACAGCTCGTCAAGAGCATTGCCACAGCGTGTGGCAATCCGGAGGTAGTATGGGTTTGGGCGGAATTGGTATATGGCAGCTGGTTATCATCCTGGTCATCATCATGATGCTGTTTGGCACGAAGAAACTGCGCAATATGGGCTCTGATATCGGTGGCGCCCTGAAAGGTTTCAAACAGGCCATGAAAGATGACAAGGGCGATGACGGCGAAAGTGAAAAAACCGATGACAAACTGATGAACGAAAGTGTCGAACCGACAAAATCAGCAGAGTCCACCACAGCCAAGCGTGAAGCAGCAGAAGATAAGTGAGCCCTGCCTGCAGGCCGCTTTCCTGCTGTTCCCGCCTGTGCTGCTTTCACCCTCATCCCTGACTCTGGACCTGAGCGATGCTGAATATTGGTTTTTTTGAACTGCTGCTGATCAGTGTCGTGGCGCTGCTGGTACTGGGGCCGGAAAAACTGCCCGGAGCCATCCGCACCACAGCGCTGTGGGTAGGTCGTGCCCGACGCAGCTTCAACAAGGTCAAAACAGAGATCGAACAACAGATCAATGCCGATGATATCCGGCGTCAGCTGCACAATGAATCCATCCTGGCTGACCTGAAGGAAACCCGTGACAAGACCCGATCGCTGGTCGATGCCTCCAGCAAGGAGGCCAGAAGCATCAGTGATGAGCTGAGCAAATCCATGAGCGAACTGGCCTCGAAAAAGGATTTTTCCCAACTTGATGAAGAGCCGGATGAAGCGCCGGATAAAAAGCTGGATAAGCTGGATGAAGAGCACAGCGATCTGTCAAAGGTCGATGCCGGAAATCAGGATCAGCTGCCGGAGACATCGCCTGAAGCTATAGAAAAACCTGCAGCCAAACCACCCGTCCAGGATTTCTACAACAACCAGGAAGCTGGCATCGTGGAACTGCAGGGCAGCAAACCTGTGCAGGCTGAAAAAAAGAATGATGACGGGCACCTTAAGCAAAAATCAGAGTCAGAAAAGCAGTGACGGAAATGGCAGCGGACAAAGAGCAGAAGGATTCATCGAACGATGCCGGAGAACTGACTCTCATTGGACATCTGGTGGAATTGCGCAACCGGATACTGAAATCCATTACTGCAGTTCTGCTTATTTTTCTGGGGCTTTTTTATTTCGCCAATGACATCTACACCTTTGTGGCTGCCCCGTTGATTGCCGTGCTTCCCGAAAATTCCAGCATGATTGCCATCGACCCCACCTCACCCTTTTTTGCTCCTTTCAAACTGACTTTCTACGTATCCCTGTTCCTGGCCGCTCCTTATATTCTCTACCAACTCTGGTCATTCATAGCGCCAGGTCTGTATAAAAACGAAAAGACTGTAGCCATACCCCTGTTCATTTCCAGTGTCATGCTTTTTTATGGTGGTGTCGCCTTTGCCTATTACGTGCTCTTTGGCATTGTCTTCAACTTCTTTGTCTCGGTTGCGCCGGAAGGAATTTCCGTGGCCCCGGATATCAACAGTTTCCTGAGTTTTGCACTGACCATTTTCTTTGCCTTTGGCCTGGCCTTCGAAATCCCGATTGCCGTGGTCCTGTTCATCTGGGCGGGAATTGTCGAACCCGAAGACCTGGCCGGGAAAAGACCTTATGTCATAGTCGGTTGTTTTGTGGTGGCCATGCTGCTGACACCGCCAGACCCCTTCACCCAATCCATGCTGGCCATACCCATGTGGATGCTGTTTGAGGTCGGGATATTTTTTGGCCGCTTCATCCGCAAGAAACAGGCTGAACAGGAGCAGGCCGAACAGGAAACGGAAAGCTGACCCTTCGTCAGGAAACCTTTGCCGGTTATGAAACAGGCTGCGCTTCAGGATTCCAGCAGAAAGGTTACCGGGCCCTCATTGACCAGGGCCACCTGCATGTTTGCGCCAAACCGGCCCGAGTTCACCTCGGGATGCAGCCTGGCCGCCTCGCTCAACAGATAGTCATACAGACTTTCCGCCTCGCCCGGAGGCATGGCGGTGGAAAAGCCCGGTCGCAGACCACGGCTGGTATCTGCTGCCAGGGTAAACTGTGACACCAGCAGCAGTCCCCCACCCGCATCACTCACACTGATATTCATATGCCCCTGCGCATCAGGGAAAATACGGTAGGCCAGCAGCTTGTGCAGCAAACGGTCAGCATCGGCCCGGCTGTCATTTTTCTCGATACCGACAAAAACCAGCAAACCTGGGCCTATCCGCGCCACTTCCTGCCCAGCAATACTGACACTGGCCTGGCTGACCCGCTGCAACAGGGCACGCACCGTAGCTGCTCCTCAACCGCGGGCAGCGCTGCCACGGCTGGCACGCTTGCGATCGTTTTCAGTCAGGTGCTTCTTGCGCAGACGGATGTGGTTGGGGGTGATTTCCACCAGTTCATCATCCTCGATGAACTCCATGGCCTGCTCCAGGGTATGTTTGACCGGCGTGGTCAGAGTCAATGCCTCATCCGTGCCGGAGGCCCGCACATTGGTCAACTGCTTGCCCTTGGTCGGATTGACCACCAGATCATTGTCACGGCTGTGCAGACCGACAATCATGCCCTCATACACTTCGATATTGGGGCCGATGAACAGCCGCCCGCGATCCTGCAGCGTGAACAGGGCAAAGGCCAGAGTCTTGCCCTTGACCATCGACACCAGCACCCCGTTCTTGCGCCGCCCCACCTCGCCTGGCTTTACCGGACCGTAATGGTCGAAAACATGGTTCATCATGCCTGAACCCGAAGTCAGGCTCAGGAACTGGGAACGAAAGCCTATCAGCCCGCGGGTCGGCACGATGAACTTGAGACGCACCCGCCCCTTGCCATCCGGCAGCATGTCCTGCATTTCCGCCTTGCGGTGACCAAGCTCCTCGATGACATTGCCCTGATGCTCATCATCGCAGTCGATGACCAGCGCCTCATAGGGTTCATGCAGCACGCCATCGATCTCCTGCATGATCACCTCGGGCCTGGATACCGCCAGCTCGAATCCTTCCCGGCGCATATTCTCGATCAGCACCGACAGATGCAGTTCGCCACGTCCCGACACCTGGTATTTATCAGGCGTTTCACCTTGTTCCACGCGCAGGGCCACGTTATAGATCAGTTCACGTTCGAGCCGTTCCTTGATATTGCGGGTGGTCACGAATTTGCCATCCTGACCGGCAAACGGAGAGTCATTGACCTGGAAAGTCATGCTGATGGTGGGCTTGTCCACTGTCAGTGGCGGCATCGCCTCAATATGCTCGGGGTCACACAGGGTATCGGAGATATTGAGCTTGTCGATGCCAGTGATACAGATGATCTCGCCGGCACGCGCCTCGGTAACATCCACCCGCTCCAGACCCAGGTGGCTCTTGACCTGAAGAATCCTGCCCTTGCGGGTATTGCCTTCACGGTCGATGATGACCACGGGCATGTTCACCCTGGCAATGCCACCGGTGATCCGGCCCACGCCGATAACGCCAACATAGCTGCTGTAATCCAATGCACTGATCTGCATTTTGAAGGGAGCATCCACCGCAACGGGCGGCGGGGGAACCCGGTCAATCACAGCTTGAAACAGAGGCGTCATATCGCTGGCCAGTTCATCGGCCTCAAGGCCGGCCACGCCATTCAAGGCCGAGGCATAGATCACCGGGAAATCCAGTTGTTCATCAGTCGCTCCCAGGCGGTCGAACAGATCGAACACCTCATTGAGCACCCAATCCGGGCGAGCGCCGGGGCGATCCACCTTGTTGATGACCACAATGGGCTTGAGCCCCTGATCAAACGCCTTCTGGGTCACAAACCGGGTCTGCGGCATGGGCCCGTCCACTGCATCCACCAGCAGCAGCACGCTGTCCACCATCGACATCACGCGCTCCACCTCACCGCCGAAATCGGCGTGCCCAGGTGTATCCACGATGTTGATATGGTAGCCATTCCAGTTGATGGCCGTGTTCTTGGCCAGAATGGTTATACCGCGCTCCCGCTCCTGATCATTGGAGTCCATGACCCGCTCCAGGGCCTTGCCACGATCCTCCAGGGTGCCGGATTGCTGCAGCAGCTTGTCAACCAGCGTGGTCTTGCCATGGTCGACATGGGCGATGATGGCGATATTGCGGATTTTCTCGATCACGAGCTGATTACCTGTAGGCTGGGGACGGAATGGGCGGACAAGGGATAAAAGGGTGCGGATTATACACTACGCCAGGCTTGAGCACCAAGGCTTCCCGAGCATACCTTGCTTATGCCCGCCAGAATGAGACCGTAAACAGAATCAGGATCGTCATGAACTCGAGCCTGCCTATTATCATGCCAAAGCACAAAGCCCATTTGGCAAGGGGGGTAAGGCTGGAGAAATTGCCGGCCGGCCCGATGATATCGCCCAATCCCGGGCCTACATTCATCAAGGCTGTGGCAGCTCCGCTCAGGCTGGTAATAATATCCAGTTGTTGCGAACTCAACAGGAGTGTCAGCAGAACCAGCGCAATGATCATCACAAACAGAAAAACCACCAGCGATGTCACAATATCATCACTCACCGGGTGCCCATTGTATTTGCGCGCAATTTCAGCGCGGGGATGAACGGCGCGCTGGAACTGTTCGGCGATCAGCATCAAACAGAGCTGAATCCTGAATATCTTGACACCTCCGCTGGTCGAACCTGAACAACCTCCAATGAATGTTGCAAAAAGAAAAATCACTATGGCGAAATTGCCCCACAGCATGTAATCGACACTGGCATATCCGGTAGTGGTAATCACGGAAGTGAGATTGAAAATGGCCAGGGTAACCGCGTCAAGCACGCCATAACCGTCCTGGATCAGGGGAATGCTCAGCAAGACCGCAATAATCACAATAATTCCCAGCAGCCCCTTGACCTGGACGTCCAGGAAAATACCTGGCTTCCGGTCTTTAAGATACCGCACATACAGCACGAACGGGATAGACCCCAGCAGCATGAAGCTGGTGGCCGCCCATTGCATGGCCATCGAGCCGAATTGCCCGAATGAACTGTCCGAGGTTGAATATCCCCCCGTGGAAACGGTGGTCATGGCATGATTGACCGCATTGAACAGGTCCATGCCCAGCAGCAGGTAAACACAAAGGCATAAAAAAGAGATCCCAAAGTAAACCCAGACAATTCGCGTCAGCAGGGTCTGGGTTCGAGGCAGGGATTTTTCCGACCAGTCCGAGGATTCGGTCTGAAACAGCCTCATGCCGCCGATGCGCAGAAATGGCAGCACTGCCGCCGCCATCCCGATAATCCCCACGCCACCCAGCCATTGCAGCATGGAGCGCCAGAGCAGGATATCGGGCGCCATATCATCCAGGCCGCTGAAAACCGTCGAACCTGTCGTGGTCATCCCCGATATTGATTCAAAAACAGCGTCAGTAATGCTGATGCCCGGCATCGCGTACAGAAAAGGCAGACTGCCAAACAATGGCAGCAGCAACCAGGCTCCAGCCGTAATCAGGAACATCTGGCGTGACTGCAAGCCATGAGCCTGCTGGAATATCCGTCCAGTCAACCAGAGCGCTCCTCCGGATAGACCTGATACCATGGCAGCCTGCAGATAAGCCTGGGTATTACCCGAGAGCAGAAAAAATGCCATCAGGGCCGGAACCAGCATGCAGACGGAAAGTCCAAGCAAAAGCAGACCGATTACCAAAAAAGCGGGGCTGAATAATTTCATGTGGGCCAGCATAAAGTGAACGGCAGAATTTCTCTATGCGTACTTTACTCAAAATAGTAGAATTTGCGTAAATATTCTTTGATCTGCATACTAGCAGGGCATTGGCCAGGGAATAGCAGCTGGCCGCCTGTCGCACACAACCAGGCAGAATACTCCATACATTCACATTTCAGGCATCTCTCATGAAAATACTGATGATCTACCCACAGATTGACGCGCCACTTGGAACCAACCATGGTATCGCCTCTCTGGCTGGGGTATTGCACGCCAATGGGCATGAAATGGACTTGATGCATGTATCGGAAAAATACCGCCCTGTTCCCAGCAGCGAGGAAATCATTGCCTATATCAGGGAAACCAAGCCCGGACTGGTCGGTTTCTCGGTCATGTCCCAGCAATATGACTGGGTTGTCGAACAGAGCAAGGCCATTCGCGCCGCCATGCCGGAACTGGTGCAAACCATCGGTGGTGTCCACGTCACCATGGTGCCTGACGAGGTGCATAAATCCCGCCTGTTCGATTACACCTGTGTCGGTGAAGCCGACTGGGCCCTGCTGGAATTGATGAACGCGCTGGAAAAAGGCGAGCGACCTCATCATCTAGCCAATTTCCGCTCCTGGATGGGTGATGTGCCCGTAGTCAACAAGGTAGCCCCCTTTCCTGACCTGGACAAGTTGCCACCGCTGGATTACAACGTTTTCGACATGAAAGCTGTCATGAAGGAAACCCGGGGCTGGATGGGGATACTGACCTCACGCGGCTGTCCCTACAAATGCACCTACTGTTTCAATATCGAGATTGTCGACCAGTACATGGAGGATGGCGCCGCCCGCAACGTCAAGGACTTCCTGCGCCATTTTCCCATCGATGTGATGATGGATGACCTGAAGAAGCTGTTGCGGGAAAACCCGGAAATCAACACCTTCATTTTCGATGATGACCTGTTCACGCTGAATACCGAGTATGTCGTCGAGTTCTGCGAAGCCTACAAACGCCACAAGATTGGCATCCCCTTTGTCGTCAACGGCCATGTCAACTGCTTTGAGAAGGTCGCCGCCAAGGCCCTGAGTGAAGCCGGCTGCATCATTGTCAAATTCGGCCTGGAAAGCGGCTCTGCGCGGGTCAGACGCGAAGTGCTCAAGCGCTACATGAAAAACGAGCAGATCGAAAACTCCTTCTATGCTGCCCACGCCTACAATCTGCACAGCTCCGCCTTCATCATGTTCGGCCTGCCCTATGAAGGCCGGGAAGAAATCATGGAGACCCTCCGCCTGTGCGCCAAGGTCAAGATGGGGCGTTTCCGCTGGGCCCTGTTCTTCCCCTTCAAGGGCACGGCCGGCTACGAGATTGCCAAACCGCTCATCGACGAAGACAAAATGGCCGGCAAGGGCAATTACTTCGATGGCTCCTGTCTGAATTTCGGTGAAGAACATGATCTGTTCCTGGACAAGCTGGCCAAGCTCTGCAACTGGTATGTCAATGCCGAGACCGACTGGGAATGCGCCCCGATTTACCGCAACCTGGTCGAAAAAGTGGAAGCCATGGACAAGGAAACCTGGATGCGCGAGTACGAAGACCTGGTGGCCTATGACCGTGACCTGTCCGAAGAATTGATGGCCCGCGACCAGATTCACTACACCATCCGCTACTCCAATGTCATGGGCGTACGCTCGGACTACATCAAGGAGGAACGTGAAATGATGGCCAGAGGTGAACGCAAGGAAGCCATCGCCTATACGCTGGACCAGAGCTGATGGCCTCCTGACACTGTGCTGCCTGCCCTGGAAAACGTCACCAGCCTGGTGGTGCGCTGCCCGAACTGGGTAGGCGACATCGTCATGGCGACCCCGGTTTTCGAATGCCTGCGGGCCAATTTCCCGCAGGCCACCATCACCGCCCTGGTCAGGCCCTATGCCCGGGGCATTCTTGAAGACAGCCCCTGGTTCGATTACATCGTGGATTGCGAGGACAAGAGCCTGCACGGGATGCAGGCCATCCGCCAGGCCCTGCGTCCGCTGGCCCCCGATTTCGGTCTGCTGCTGACCAATACCACCCATTCCTGGCTGACCTTTCGCCTTGCCGGCGTTTCCCGGGTCTATGGCTACCAGCGCAATCTGCGCCGATTCTTCCTCAGCGGCGGCCCCCTGCCACAACGCGAAGGCAAGGCCTACCGGCCCCTGCCAATGCAGGACTATTACCTGGAGCTGTGTCGCTATCTGCAACTGAGCCTGCCGACCCAGCCACGCAGCACCCTGTATATCGGAGCCGAGCTGGCGGAAAAAGGCAGGCAACGATTACAGGCCCTGGGTATCGATGAGAACAGACTGGTCATCGGCCTGAATCCGGGGGCCAGCTTTGGTTCCTCGAAATGCTGGCCAGCCGAACATTTTGCCCGGCTGGCCGAACTGTTGCAGGCAGAGTTTGACTGCCACCTCCTGTTGTTGACCGGGCCGGGAGAGGAAACCATTGCCGACAAAATTACCGAGCTGAGCAAGGCCAATATCATCAACACTGCCAGCGCCCGCATCGATCTGGCCGAACTCAAACCCCTGATTCAACGCTGCCAGCTGTTGATCACCAATGACACCGGTCCCCGCCATTATGCAGTCGCCTTCCGGGTTCCGCATATCGTGCTGATGGGGCCAACCAATCCATTGTATACCGCAGCCAATCTGGAAGACTCCCGGGTCATCCGGAAAGACCTGCCTTGCATACCCTGCCACAAGAAGGTCTGTCCGCTGGGTCATCATGCCTGCATGCGTGAAATCAGCCCAGAGGAAGTCCTCCAACAGGCCTTACAGCTCTTGAAGGAAAAAGAGACATGAGACCCGCTTATTACCGAGAACAATGGGAGCAGATCAAACCCAGCCCCAGTGCGGAAGACCTTAAATCCTTGTCCCAGCGTGTGGCCTCGGCCTTTGTCGACCGTTACTTCTACAGCGACGAATACAATCAGGAATACATTCAACTGCTGTGCGAAATGGCCACCAGCAATGCCGAGCCCGAACTGAATCAACTTGCCGCCAAAAGCCTGTTTGGCATCGTCATCGAACGGCTCTGTGACGATTTCGAAGAACTGCAGACAGAAACCTATAACCGACTGATCAGTCAGGTAGCGGGCTACCTGCGGGCCTTGCCCCAAGGCCAGCAACTGGACGAACGGCTGCAGCGTTTTCATCTGCACAGTGAAGACCAGCTTTATCAGCGCGTGGAGGCGATGCGGCTGACTCCCGACAGCGTGCTTCCCGCCGATATCGAACCCAGGAAAATACTGATCCTGTCCCGGGTCACCATCGGCGCCGATGTCGCGGTGACCAGTGTCATCTGCCAGCGTCTGGCCCAGGCTTTTCCGCAAGCTGAATTGGTGGTGCTGGGCAATGACAAGCTTCGCCAGATCATGACCCCTGCATCGGGCATCCGGATTCGCGAACTGCACTACGCCCGTCATGGGGGACTGGTCGAACGCTTCAACACCTGGCTGGATCTGGTTGCCGATGTCGAAGCGGAACTGCAGGGGCTCAGTGCCAATGAATATCTCGTGTTTGACCCTGATTCCCGGTTGACACAACTGGGCGTCCTGCCCCTGGTTGCTGACCGCAACTACCGCTTCTTCAACAGCCGTGGCAAACAGGGTTATCCTGTCAAGGGCTCCATCTCTGCTTTGTGCAATACCTGGCTCAACAATGTGCTGGGTGACAACAATTTCAATTACCCACGGGTCTGGCTGAACGAAGCCTGCCTGAATACCGCTGCAAGTCTGCGTCAACAGCTTTGTCAGCACCCGGCCCACCGCCTGATCACGCTGAATCTGGGTGTCGGTGGCAATCAGCGCAAGCGGGTCGCCGGTGACTTCGAGGCCGACCTGGTGCTCAGCCTGCTGCAGGAAAGCAATACCACAGTTATTCTGGATATGGGCTTCGGTGATGAGGAGCAGCAGCGCAGCACCTATATCCTGGACGCTGCCCGCAAACAAGGCATCACGACGCACACAACTGCGTTCGACAGCTTGACGCAAGTGCCGCCACATACAGCCCTGCTGGGCGTCGAGTGCAATGTGGGCGAGATCGGCGCCCTGATCAGCCACAGCGATGAGTTCATCGGCTACGATTCAGCTTGTCAGCATATTGGCGCCGCACTCGGTATCCCCACCTACACCATCTTTGCCGGCACCAGCAATGCCCGTTTCATCCGGCGCTGGCATGCCAGTGGCCCCAATACCAGCGAAATAGTCTATGTGGACACGCTGAGCCGGGAACACGAGATCGATACCGTGGAACTGATCCAGCGCCTGCATGAACTCCGCCGGGAGTGAGTTTCTGCTGACGCAGACTTACTCCATTTTCCCAATACCCTGCAGGAACATATCGATCACCATCTGTTGCTGCAAGCTGCCATCGGGGTCATTCGCCGTCTTGTATCGACACAAGTCTTCAGCCCAGGCGGATGTCCGCAGGCGTAATGGCGGCTTTTCCATCCCGGCGCAGTCCGCCACAATACGCGCCACTTCTTCACTGCTCTGATAAACCTCGCCACCCCCGGCTGCAGCCCGTTGCTGCATACTATTCCGGTATCGAGCCAGAATGGGCTGGTATTCATCTTCGGCAACACCCCCCGTGGCATTCATCTTTTCCATGACATTATTGACGAATTCCGAACGGATGCCACCCGGCTCTATCAAGGTAAACAGAATACCAAAAGCTGGCTGCACATAAGTTGCCAGCGCTTCCGTATAGCCTTCAACGGCAAACTTTGCGGCACAATACAGTTCATTGAAAGGCTGGCCGACCAGCCCACCCACAGAACTGATATTGATGATATGTCCCTGCCGACGCACGCGCATTGTTGGCAACACCGCCCGGGTGCAGCGAATGACACCCATCAGATTGATATCAAAAACCTCATCAATCTCTGCCTTTGTTGCCTGTTCGGTGCTGCGAACATATCCCGCCCCTGCATTATTGACCAGGAGATCAATTTGTCCAAATTCGTCAATCACCGCCTGCAGACAGCCTTGCACGCTGTCATCGTCCTGCACATCCAGTTGCCGCACCAGTACACTGACACCCTGCTTTTCAGCTTCGGCCAGCAAGGCATCCTGCTTGCTGATATTGCGCATCGTGGCAACAGTGGTGTAACCCCTTTGCGCCAATAATATTGCCAGATGCAAACCTACACCGGACGAAGTACCGGTTACTACAGCAATCTTTTTCATAAAATCCTCTTTGGTTTTATTGGTTAATCCAGTATCTACG
>JAVVEG010000004.1:52079-56249 GCA_032251455.1 Pseudomonadales bacterium
TCCGCTGTTTCCTGGGCATGAACCGCGCGGTAACCCAGACCTTCGACCACCTTGTCTATCATCTGGATGGCCCGGTTTTCCACCGCCTGTTCCAGCACGCTGAAATCGAAATTCTCCTCTTCCTTCTGGATGCGCTCGGCTCTGGCCCGGGTGGTGGGCTTTACTGATATCACGCCGCAATATTCAGGAATATGACTGGAAAATGCTTCGGTGCCGATCTGCCGCGCCTGGTCAATGATGTCCTGTTTATCCATCAGCACCAGAGGACGCAGTACCAGCATTTGCGTCACTGAATCGATGACGGCAAGATTGGCCAGGGTCTGGCTGGATACCTGGGCCACCGCTTCGCCGGTAACCAGGGCCTGCAGTTTCAGCTCGGCTGCCACCTGGGCCGCTGCCCGCAGCATCATTCTTTTCAGCACAACGCCCATCTGGGCATTGTCCACCCGGGTCAGAATCTGTTCGACCACTTCCGCAAAAGGCACCGTGACAAATTTCACCCGATGTGAAGACCCGTATTTCATCCACAGGTAGACCGCCAGCTCCTTGACCGCCAATTCATGTTCCCTGCCACCCAGATTGAAAAAACAGTAGTGCGTGAGCAGACCACGCTTGATGCACTGAAAGCTGGCCACTGCCGAATCGAACCCGCCCGATATCAGCGACAGCACCCCATCCTGTGAACCCAGAGGGTATCCACCCAGGCCTTTGCTGAGTTTTTCGACCACCAGCAGCTGATCACGCAGGATAGTGATACGCACCACCACGTCGGGATTCTGGAGATCAACCCCTGCGGTATTTACTTTGGCCAATATGCCCGCACCAACATAGCGCTCAACATCCGTCGAGGTAAAGCCATGCTGGCCGTTGCGCCGACAGCGCACCGCAAAAGTGCGGCCTGGCAGCTGATCGCCATAATAGGCCAGCGTGTGAGCCAGGATGCCGGCAAAATCCGGCAATGGCGTTTTCCTTACCCGCGCTACCGTGCCTACGCCGGGAGTGCTGATCAGGATGTCCTCCAGTTTTTGCAGCAATTCGGCATCATCCGAGGCAGTGCTGATCTCAAATTTGTCCCACTCCCCCTTGATCTGGACACTTGCATCAATGCGTTGCAGCAGCAATGACAGATTTCGCCGCAGAATCCGGATCAATCTGCGCCGCACCGGGCGGGTCTTGATGGTGATTTCCGGAAAAAACCGGACGATATACTCCATTGTTCTGTACTACCTTTTTATCCGTTCAAATCTGTTTATGCACCAAAATAGAGCGCAAGTTAAAACAGTGCACTATTTTGGTTCATGTGTTGCCGCTATTTCAGCAAATTCCCTTTGAAAACCTGGGCTTTCAACTTGTTCACGAATGGCATATATTTTGCTGCCCCCTTGTGCATACAAGCCTGAACTGCGATGCTACCCTGCATTGTTGCACCAATTATAGTGCCCAGGCAGTCGCTTGTTGAGTGCGGGATACTGCACCAGTAACAAATCAACGTTGGGGAGGGTACCGGATTGGCCGGACTCTCCAAATTAACCTGTGACCCGAACGGTCACATTCTCGATCACACGGAGGATCAGGAATGTCTGAGAAGACTTTAACGCTAATCAAAGATAACGATGTAAAGTGGGTTGACCTCCGTTTTACAGACACGCGCGGCAAGTGGCAACACGTGACCTTCCCGGCAACTGCCGTGGATGAGGATTTCATGAACGGGGTCATGTTCGATGGCTCTTCCGTGGCTGGCTGGAAAGGCATCAATGAATCGGACATGATTCTGGTTCCCGATGACCACACCGCCGTACTCGACCCTTTTGCTGACGAACCCCAGATAAACCTGACCTGCGACATCATCGAACCACGCACCATGCAGGGTTATAACCGCGACCCCCGCTCTGTCGCCCGCCGCGCTGAAGAATACCTGAAATCCACCGGGATTGGAGACAAGGCCTTCTTTGGTCCCGAGCCTGAATTCTTTGTCTTTGACGAAGTCAAATGGAAAACCGAGATGAGTCAGTCTTTCTTCAGAATCGGTTCTGAAGAGGCAGCCTGGTCCAGCGATGCCAAGATCGAAGGCGGCAATATGGGCCACCGCCCCAAGGTCAAGGGCGGATACTTTCCGGTACCACCGGTCGACTCCCTGTCGGATCTGCGCGGCGCCATGTGCGATACCATGGCGGCCATGGGCCTGACCATCGAGCTGCACCATCATGAAGTGGCCAATGCCGGCCAGTGCGAGATTGGCACACGATTCAACACACTGGTCGCCAAGGCAGATGAAACCCAGATACTGAAATACTGCGTCCACAATACCGCCCATGCCTTCGGCAAGACTGCCACCTTCATGCCCAAGCCCCTGGTCGGGGACAATGGCAGCGGCATGCACGTCCATATGTCCATCGCCAAAGACGGCAAGAACATGTTTGCTGGCGAAGGCTATGCCGGCCTGTCGGATACCGCGCTGTACTATATCGGTGGCATCATCAAGCATGCCAAGGCGCTGAATGCCTTCGGCAATGCCTCCACCAACTCCTACAAGCGTCTGGTCAAGGGCTTCGAGGCACCAACCCTGCTGGCCTACTCCTCACGCAACCGTTCCGCCTCCATCCGCATCCCCTACATCCTGGGTGGCAACCCGCGGGGTGTGCGTATCGAGGTTCGCTTCGGCGACTGCACGGCCAACCCGTATCTGTATTTTGCTGCGATGCTGATGGCTGGCCTGGATGGCATCAAGAACAAAATTCATCCCGGCGAACCGGCCAGCAAGGATCTGTACGATCTGGAGCCGGAAGAAGAGGCTTTGATTCCCAAGGTCTGTTATTCCCTGGATGAGGCGCTGGAATCCCTGGATCAGGACCGTGATTTCCTGAAAGAGGGTGGCGTTTTCTGTGATGATCTGATCGATGCGTACATCGCGCTGAAGTCAGCCGATTGCACCCGTCTGAACAGCTCGGCTCACCCGGTTGAGTTTGATATGTACTACAGCGTGTAATTGCTGCGCTGCTTGATAAAAAAACCCGGCTTGGTCCGGGTTTTTTTATGTTTGGGGATGCGCTGGTGGTTGGATGGCTGGATGGTTGGGAAGTAGTGTGAGAAGGGGGAGGCAGCAGTGTGGCGGACACGCCTGTAAATACATCCCTGTAAGGCTCGGCGCCAGCCATCCATGGCTGGCGACGGTCCGCCACACTGCTGCCTCCCCCTTCTCTTCGTCCCCTATCACGGATTCCTTGCCTTGCGACCCTGGCAGCAAACCAATACTGCAAGGGTAGGGCCGGGAAAGGGCAGAGTTTGCTGAATGCACCAAAGCAGTGCATAGTGAGGGGGTTCTTTGCTGACATGCCTTGCCTTTCATGTCGGGCAAAGCCTGAAAGTTGCATAAATAGCTCGTGGAAGCAGGAACCGATCACGATTATTGCGCCATAAGCGAGTCGAGACTGAAGCTGGTTTGCTTATTGCATAGACATTGCAGGTAAGCGCAAGTGGGATTGGGCTGATGCAGCCGGACCTTAATCGGAACTTAGCTTGTCGCACCCCTGTTGTGGACCCATTGGAGAGAACCCGGAAAGTGATCCTGGACAAAACTCAGAAACGGCTGCTGGATAATCTGACCACCGGCATCATTGTGTTGGACAAGAATCTGAGGCTGATACACATCAACGTCGCCGCGGAAAGCCTGTTCGCCATCAGCGGCCGCCAATGCCAGCAGGCTTTCATCGGTGACATCCTGATCAATGCCGAGCAGGACATTGCCGATATCAGCAATGCCCACTCCAGCAATCGCAGTTTTACCCGGCGTCGCGCTGAATTGCAGACACTGCACAGCAAGCCGATCACCGTCGATTACACAGTCACCCCGCTGCTGGAAATGGGCAAGGCGCATATCCTGATGGAAATACAGTCCCTAACCTACGCCGAGCGCATCAACCGGGACGAGGCCCTGATCTCGACCCACGAAACCACCCGGGAACTGGTGCGAGGCCTGGCGCATGAAATCAAGAACCCGCTGGGTGGCATCCGTGGCGCAGCGCAACTGCTGGCCCAGGAATTACCCGATTCTGAGCTGACCGACTACACCAATGTCATTATCGAGGAAGCCGACCGGCTGCATAAGCTGGTGGACAGACTGGTCGGCTCACGCAAACTGCCTGAAATGAAACCGCTCAATATCCATGAAGT
>JAVVEG010000004.1:56349-61358 GCA_032251455.1 Pseudomonadales bacterium
CGCATCGAGGTCATTGATAACGGGCCAGGTATCCCTGATGAACTCATCAGCAGTATCTTCTACCCGATGATCAGTGGCCGGGCGGAAGGGACAGGGCTTGGTCTTTCCATCGCCCACTCTATCATCAACCAGCACCAGGGCATCATCGAGTGCAGCAGCAAGCCAGGAGAAACCACTTTTTCCATTTTTCTGCCTATTGAAAAAAACCAGGCAACAAACCAACAGCAAGAAAAAAATGACCACAGCTGAATACACATGAATCTTACCAGGCAACACGTATGCAACAGGGTTATCCACAATGAGTAAATACAATTCGGTCTGGATTCTGGACGACGACAAGTCCATCCGCTGGGTGCTGGAAAAATCACTCAGCAAGACCGGTCTGCACACGCTCAGTTTTGACAATGGCGATGATCTGCTGCATCGCCTGGAGAAAGAGCAACCTGACGCCATAATCAGCGATATCCGCATGCCCGGCATCAATGGCCTGGATCTGCTCTCCTCGGTGCAGGACCAGTTCCCGCAGTTGCCGGTCATCATCATGACCGCTCACTCGGATCTTGACAGCGCCGTCTCCTCCTACAGCCGTGGCGCCTTTGAGTACCTGCCCAAGCCTTTCGATATCGACGAGGCCGTGGCCATGACCCAGCGCGCCCTAGAAAAGGCCCGGGAACAGCACATCGATGTATCGCCACCCAAGCGCGAGAAAAGCCAGGAGATCATCGGCGAAGCCCCTGCCATGCAGGAAGTGTTTCGTGCCATAGGTCGTCTGTCACAATCCAATATCACGGTCCTGATCAATGGCGAATCCGGCACCGGCAAGGAACTGGTCGCACAAGCCCTGCATCGGCATGGCCCGCGCCGGGACAAACAGTTCATTGCACTGAATGTGGCGGCCATCCCCAAAGATCTGATCGAATCGGAACTGTTCGGCCACGAAAAGGGTTCCTTTACCGGTGCCAGCGCCAACCGGACCGGCCGCTTTGAGCAGGCCAATGGCGGCACCCTGTTCCTGGATGAAATCGGTGACATGCCTGCCGAAACCCAGACCCGGCTCTTGCGCGTACTTTCCGATGGCGAATTCTACCGGGTTGGCGGCCACACGCCCATCAAGGTGGATGTCCGCATCATTGCCGCCACGCACCAGAACCTGGAACAACTGGTCTCGCAACACCTGTTCCGTGAAGACCTGTTCCACCGGCTCAACGTCATTCGCATTCATATCCCCCGCCTGCGCGACCGGCAGGAAGACATTCCCCGCCTGGCCCGTCATTTCCTGTCCCGAGCGGCGGAAGAGCTGGACGTGGAAGCCAAGGTCCTGCGTCCGGAAACCGAAAAGTACATTACCGGCTTGAGCTGGCCGGGCAATGTGCGCCAACTGGAAAACTTCTGTCGCTGGATTACCGTGATGGCCTCCAGCCGAGAAGTCCGGGTGGACGATCTGCCACCGGAACTGCTGGCAACGACCGCACAGGACAGCAATATCCAAAGCTGGACCCAGTTGCTGGAAAGCTGGGCCAACCAGGAACTGAACCTGGGCCACAGCGGCATCCTGCAGCAGGCCACCCCCGAATTTGAACGCACCATGATCGAGGTGGCCCTGAAACACACCCTGGGGCGCCGTCGCGATGCCGCCCTTCTGCTGGGCTGGGGCCGCAACACCCTGACCCGCAAGATCAAGGACCTGGGTATCGAACATGCAGACGACAGTGATCCCGAAGCATAGATCCGGAAAAAACCGGGATGTAGCGAAACGTTACAGAGGTTGAAATGCGCCAGCAGTGAGCCTATATTTGCCGATTGAATTTTCCAGATTGGCAGGCTGTTACCCATGGTTGAGATTGATCACATCAGCAAGCGTTTCGAGCATTTCACCGCAGTAGATGACCTGAGTTTTACCGTTGCCGAAGGGGAAGTCCTGGGCTTTCTCGGCCCCAACGGCGCCGGGAAATCGACCACCATGAAAATCATTACCGGCTTTCTGGCGCCCAGCAGTGGTTCAGTGCGCATCGACGGCCACGACATTGCCACCGATCCCCTTGCCGTCAAATCCCTGATCGGCTATCTGCCTGAAGGCGCGCCCAGCTATCCCGACATGACCACGCTGGAGTTTCTGAACTTCATCGCCGATGTGCGCGGTTTTGCGGGTGAGGAGAAAGCGCACCGGATCCAGCATGTGCTGCAGGAAGTGGCTCTGGAAGAAGTCTGCCATCAGACCATCGACACTCTGTCCAAGGGCTTCAAGCGCCGGGTTGGTCTGGCCCAGGCCATCATCCATGATCCCAAGGTGCTGATTCTTGACGAACCCACCGATGGCCTGGATCCCAATCAGAAACACCATGTCCGCGAGCTGATCAAAAACCTGTCACGGGACAAGATCGTCATTATCTCCACCCATATCCTGGAAGAGGTGTCGGCGGTCTGTACCCGTGCCATCATCATTGCCGAAGGCCGCATGGTTGCCGATGGCACCCCCAGGGAACTGGAGACCCGCTCGCGCTACCACCACGCTGTCGAAATCCAGCTCACCGACGCCTTCGACCTGCAGCAGGCACTTAAGGACATGAGCGAGATCAGCACGGTGGAACAGCACCCGGACAATGCGCTGCAGTACACCCTCATCCCGCGTGATGGCGAGGCCATTTTCCGACTGGTCGCCGAAAAGGCGCAGTCCGGACACTGGCCAATTGCCGAATTCCATCCGGCAAGGGGGCAACTGGAAGATTATTTCAGAACCATCACCCAGAGCGCAGACACTTCAGTAACAACCGCCAGGGTAACGACCACCAAGGCAAGAACCGCAACGGCAGCAGAAAGAGAGCAGGCATAGTCATGGGCACCACCGTCTTCATTTTCAAACGCGAACTGGCCAATTATTTTGCCACCCCACTGGCCTATATCTTTATCGTCATCTTTCTGGTCATGAACGGTATCTTCACTTTCGACATGGGCGGCTTCTACATCCGCGGCCAGGCTGATCTGCAACCCTTCTTCAGTTTTCATCCCTGGCTGTACCTGTTCATGATTCCGGCACTGGCCATGGGCCTGTGGGCCGATGAGCGCAAGTCCGGCACCATCGAGCTGCTGCTGACCCTGCCTATTCGTCTGGCCGATGCCGTCATCGCCAAGTTCCTGGCAGCCTGGGTGTTGAGTGGTATAGCCCTGCTGTTGACCTTCCCCATCTGGATAACCGTCAATTACCTGGGCAATCCGGATAACGGGGTGATCCTGGCAGCCTATCTGGGCAGCTGGCTGATGGCTGGCGGTTTCCTGGCCATCGGTTCCGGCATGTCGGCCATCACCCGCAACCCGGTCATCGCCTTCATCCTGACCGTGGCCGTCTGTTTTGTCTTTGTCGCCACCGGTTCACCCATCGTGCTCAATGTTTTCTCTGGCTGGGCGCCACAGATTCTGGTGGACGCCATTGCGGCGCTGAGTTTTCTCACCCATTTCGATGCCATCAGCAAAGGGGTGATCGATCTGCGCGATATACTTTTCTACCTCATCTTCATCCTGTCATGGCTGCTGGCCACGGCCATCATCATTGAACTGAAAAAAGCAAACTAGGAGCAGGCGATGAACAACAGATCCCTTTTCTCTGCCACCGGTCTTGCCCTTACCGGATTATTCCTGCTGGTCAGCATAGCCCTGATCAGCAGTTTCCCGCGGCTGCGTATCGATCTGACCCAGGACAGGCTCTATACCCTGGCGGACGGCACCCGGAATATTGTGGCCGGGTTGCAGCAACCGATGCAGCTGCTCTTCTTCTATTCCGAGGAAGCAACGGCGGATGTCCCCCAACTGCGCGCCTATGGCACCCGGGTGCAGGAACTGCTGCGGGAGATGGTCATAGCCAGCAATGGCAAACTGAACCTGCAGGTCATCGATCCTCAGCCCTTCTCGGTCGAGGAAGACCTGGCCACCGAGTATGGAGTTCAGGCAGTGCCCCTGTCTGCCGGGGGCGAGGAGATCTACTTCGGTCTGGTCGTTGTCGATGGGGTTGGTGATGGGGCTAGTGATGGAACCACCGAAACGGAAACAGACACCACCGCAGTGGCTGACAAGGTATTCCAGACCATGCCGCTGATCCGGCCCGACCAGGAAACCTTTCTGGAATATGAATTTTCCCGCTTGATCTCACTGGTGGAAAATCCCGAGCCTCCCGTGATCGGTCTGATCACCGACCTTTCCATCGATGGTGGCTTCAACCCGGCCAGTGGCCAGGCCACCCCGGCCTGGGCCATCATGCAAAGCATCCGCTATGTCTACGACGTGCGCCGCATCGAGCCCTTTGCCGACACCATAGACGAGGATATCGATATTCTGATGCTGGTTCATCCCCAGGATCTGGAGCAGCAGACACTTTATGCCATCGACCAGTTCGTCTTGCGCGGTGGCAAGGCCATGGTGTTTGTCGACCCCAATGCCGATTCCCAATCGCAGCAGAATATGGCCGGTGTGGGCAATTTCCAGGACCTGTCCTCGAATCTGGAACCCCTGCTGTCCGCCTGGGGCGTGAACTATGACAATCAGCGCGTGCTGGCCGACCAGGACCTGGCCCTGTTCGTCACCATGGGCCAGTCGCAACGTCCCATCACCCATCTCGGTATGCTGGGTATTCAGCGGGCACAAGGCGGCTTTGCTGATGACATTGTCACCGGCGGCCTTGAAATCATGAACCTGTCCTCTATCGGTGCGCTGAGCCAGGCCGAGAATGCCAGCACCCGTTTTGACCCCCTGATCCAGTCCAGCAGCAATGCCATGCTGATGGAAGCCGAATTCTTCAGGGCCTTGACCGACCCGACCATTCTGCAGGATGAATTCAGTCCAAGTGGTCAGCGTTATACCGTCGCCGCCCGTATCAGCGGCCCGGCCAGCACAGCTTTCCCGCAAGGCCGACCCGTCGAGGAACAAACAGAAGAACAGGCAGAGGAACAGACAGATAACGCAACGGATGCCCCTGCTCCAGAAGCAGAAACAGCACCAGAGCCGGAAACCGCTGCCACAGA
>JAVVEG010000004.1:61458-191737 GCA_032251455.1 Pseudomonadales bacterium
GCAGGACATCAATGTGATGGTGATTGCCGATTCGGATTTTCTCTCCGACCGGATGTGGGCCCAGGTCAGCAATATGTTTGGTCAGCCCATCATTCAGGCGTTTGCCAGCAATGCCGATTTTGTCATGAACAGCCTGGATAATCTTGCCGGCAGCGCCGACCTGATCAGCATTCGGACCCGTGGTCGCTATGCGCGCCCGTTCACCCGCGTGCTGGAGCTGCAACGAGAAGCTGACGAAAGATTGCGCCAGGAGGAAACCCGTCTGCTGGATGCCCTGGCCGAAACCGAACAGCAACTGGCCGCCCTGAACCAGGGCTCAACCGAAAACGGGGCACTGAACCCGGAACAGGAAGCAGAAATTGATCGCTTCATCCAGCAGCAGCTGGCCACCCGGCGGCAACTGCGTGAAGTTCAGCACCGCCTGAATGAGGATATCGATCGCCTTGGTGCCCAGTTGAAACTGATCAACACCACCTTGATCCCGGTGCTGCTGGTGCTGCTCGGTCTGTTCATGGGTTACCTGCGCCGCCAGCGCAGCCAGGCCAGCAGGATGGCAAAAACCTGAGCCGCACTCCCCCTGCTGCCTATCGGGGTGATTCGGCCAGGGGGAGAAAAGCGTCGACGCTTGTACCAACATCAAGCTGGCTGTGAATTTCCAGGCGACCACCATGCGCCTCGGCAATCAGCCGGCACAGATACAGACCCAGACCAAAGCCTCCGGTATGCCGCTGGCGGGAACTGTCAGGCCGATAGAAAGGCTCACTGATATGGGCCAGATGTTCTGCTGCAATACCCTCGCCCTGATCCTTCACTGTCAGTACCGCTTCACCGTTGCGGTACTGCACCGACACCGCTATTGGTTTGCCGCGCCCATAACGAATGGCATTATTGATGAGATTGGTGAGCAGCAGGCGAATGCGTAATTTGTCGATACTCATGGAACGGTCACGCCTTGGCATGCTCAGTTCCAGGCCGCCGGGGTAGTCCCGGAACGGGGCCAGCATCAACTGAATATACCCGGCAAAATCCACTTCCTCGGCCACCAGGGCCGAGTGTTGTGCGCTCAGCCGTTCCGCCTCGATCAGATCAGTGATCAGCAGATCAACCTCATCGATATCATCCCCCAGGTTTTTCCTGATCGTGTTTTCTTCCAGAAACTCAAGTTGCAACTTGGCGCGGGTAATCGGCGTGCGCAATTCATGGCTGATGGCCAGCAACAACTGCCGCTTGGCTTCCAGCATGGACTGCAGGGAATCAGCCATCTGGTTGACACTACGGGTCAGCTCACCCAGTTCATCGGTACGCTTGGTTTGCACCCGGTAAGCCAATTCTCCAGCACAAATCCGCTCTGCTCCCTCGCGCAATTGCCGGACCGGCTCCAGCAGTTTGTGCACCAGAAAATAATTCAGCAGCAGCACCAGCACGCCCATGGCCACGCCCAGGTAGATGACAAAATAATCATAGTCACTGAGCGAGGGCACCTTGCGATTGAGAAAGTATTCATAACCCCCTCTGGCAACACGAATCACTTCCTCATTGCCCACCATCATCATCTCGGCATCACTGGACAGGGCGCGCACAAACTCTGCCTGATAAATATCCAGATCATTTTCCTCATCAGACTGCCAGTTTATATGCGGGCTGCGGATTATGATGGTCAGCGATAATTCCTGAGCCAATTGCAAGGCCCGGCGCAAATCGGGCGGAATACCGATGCTGTCGACAATCAGATTGATATTGTCCAGATAGAACTCAGGAATCGGACTCAGGCGTTCGGCGCGCCAATTCTGATCGAGCTGACGCAATGACAGGGAAATGATGACAAAGAAAAAAATGATGGTAGCACTGAAAATCAGCAACAAGCGCAAGAACAGGGAATTGGCAACAGCCGGCAAGCGGATAGTCATCGGGGTGCGCCGACAAAGGTATAGCCCCGCCCCCAGACCGTCTTGATGAAGCGCGGTGTTTTTGACGTATCCCCGAGCTTGTGTCGCAACCGGCTGACCAGGGTATCGACAGCCCGCGAGAACAGCTCGGCATCAATGCCACGCAGGCGGTTCATCAGCTCATCCCGGGTAAAGGTCTTGTTGGGTGAGTGCATGAACACGATCAACAGCTCGTACTCCATGGTAGTGAGTTCAATCAGCTCATCATCCAGTTTCACGGTGCGCCGAACGGTATCCACTTCCAGACCATCGAAAGCCGGCAGATCCTGCTGATTGCGGGCATCATCACTACTGCGGCGCAGGATGTTGGTAATTCTCGCCACCAGTTCACGCGGTTCAAACGGCTTGGGCAGGTAATCATCCGCGCCCAATTCCAGACCCACGATACGGTCGGTCACTTCGCCATGGGCAGTCAGCATCAGGATGGGCAGTTGCCCGTACACCGCCGACTTGGAACGGATTTCACGACAGATTTCAAAGCCATCCTTTTCCGGCAGCATGACGTCCAGAATCAACAGGTCCGGCTTGAGGCGCTTGAGGTATTCAAACCCCCTGCTTGGAGTATGGGCGGCCGTAACCGCCATGTCATAGCGTTCCAGGTATTGGGTCAGCAACTGCCCGAGCTTTTCATCATCATCGATCAGCAATATCTGTTTCATTATTCTGGCCGGTTGGGAAAACCTTCAAGATGCCGCGAGTGTACGAATTCAGCCTGCGGAAATCAACGACAACAGTATGCCCAGCTGGGCAAGAGAACGAGTTCTCAGCGCGAAATACAACGATACCGAGCAAGCACAATATGTTAAAGTAAGCGCCCAACCCAATACGCTTGCTTGACCAGGAAAAACCTGTCGCATGACCCTGCCTGTTCTAATCTGTGATGACTCAAGACTGGCTCGCCGCCAGATGGCGAAGTCATTGCCCGAAAACTGGGATATTGAACTGTGCTTTGCCGAAAACGGTGCCGAAGCCCTGGATCTGATCCGTCAGGGCAAGGCAGATATCCTTTTTCTGGATCTCAACATGCCGGTCATGAATGGCTATGAGGTGCTGGATGCGATCCGGGCAGAAGACCTGCCCACTCTGGTACTGGTAGTCTCTGGAGACATCCAGAGCGAAGCCCGCAACCGTGTCATGGCCAAAGGTGCGCTGGATTTCATCAAGAAACCCGTAACCCGGGAGCAAATAAGCCATGTGCTGGTGCAATATGGCATTTATGATCCTGTAGCCAGAGTAGACAAGCTGACAGCAGAAAGGCAGCCGTTGCCCACAAGCCACGAGTTTCTGGAAAGCTTGCGAGAAGTCATCAATGTGGCCATGGGGCAGGCGGGGAGTCATTTAAGCGATTTGCTGAATACCTTCATCCAATTGCCGGTGCCCACCGTTTTTCTGTGCGCCTATCCGGATATCGTCAATCATTTGAGCTGCGCCGACGGTTCCGGGTTCAGCGCCGTCTCACACGGCTTCAACGGCAACGGCGTAGCAGGTGAAGGCATTGTTCTGCTGAAAACGGATCACATCCTGCAGCTGTCCAGCCTCGTTGCCCATGACCTGCCTGCCGATGGCGATTCCCTGGCGGGCATTCTGACCGACCTCTCCGAGCTGCTGGTCGGCTCCTGCCTGAAAGGCATCAGTCAGCAACTGGATATCGATTTCAACCACAGTTACCCAGCCGTCCTCGGACATGCCCAGCAATGTGCAGAATTGCTGGACTGTGACGACAACCCACAGCAGGTACTGGCCGTGAATATCACCTACCTGTTGCAAGAACCCGCACTGGACTGCCATTTGCTGTTGCTGTTCACCCAGGACTCACTGCTTGCACTCAAGGCCCGGGTGGCATTGCTTGCCTCCGACAAGACAGAGTGTACGACATGAATGAGGCAAGCCGGCAGGCCGACACGCTGGATGAAATGCAGCATCTGCATCTGATCATGCAATTATTGCAGACCCTGGACAATGGTCTGATCCTGCTGGACAGGCACTATACTGTCCAGCTCTGGAACAGCTTCATGGAAAATCACAGTGGTATACCGGTCAGCGCTGCCCGCGAGCAAAATCTGTTTGCTCTTTTCCCCTCACTGCCGGCCGACTGGCTCAAACGCAAGATTGACTCGGTATTCAAGTTGCAGAGCCGGGCATTCTGCACCTGGGAAGAACACCCCCGCCTGTTCGATTTCAAAAGCACCCGTCCCTTGACCGGGCATTCTGAAAAAATGTACCAGAATATAACACTGATCCCCTTGCACGGCTTTGACAAGTCCGTATCGCAGGTCTGCCTGCTGGTCTATGATGTCACCGAGATAGCCACCCGCAAGAACGAGCTGGAGTCAGCCAACAGAACCCTGAAAACACTGAGCCGTACCGACCGGCTGACCGGCCTCTACAATCGCGGCTATTGGGAAGAATGCCTGATGCTGGAATTCCAGCGCAGCCTGCGCAGCCAACGCCCGTCCAGCCTCATCCTGTTCGACATAGATTGTTTCAAGCACTTCAACGATACCCATGGCCACCAGGCCGGTGACAAGGTATTGCGCAGCGTAGGTGCCATACTCAATCGCTTCAGGCGTGCCACCGATACGGCCGGGCGGTATGGTGGCGAGGAGTTTGGCATCATCCTGCCGGAAACCACCCTGGAGCAGGCTCAGGTTTACGCCGAGCGCCTGCGCAAGAAAATGGCGGCAAGCACTGTGGAATGGGAACAGGAACCACTCAAGATAACCATCAGCCTGGGCATCAGTCAGATCAATCAACAGATGACTGCCCACCATGAGTGGATACAGCAAAGTGATGCCGCCCTGTATCGAGCCAAGGATCAAGGCCGCAATCGTACTGAAGTGTCTGCAAAAGTGTCTGCCGACCCGACAACGGATTCCACCCAATGATCAACCTGAACGACGCCACACTGATGCGTGGCGAGCATATCCTGTTGGACCAAACCAGTCTCAGCATCCACAAAGGCCAGAAAATCGGCATCATTGGCCGCAACGGCAGTGGCAAGACCAGCCTTTTCGCCTGTCTGCTGGGCAGGCTTGCGCTGGACAAAGGGCAGTTGTTGATGCCCGAAGGCTTGCGCTGCGCCTGCATGGCCCAGGAAACCGCCGGCCTGGCCATCAGCGCGTTGACCCATGTCATCGACGGCGATGCCGACTACCGGCGCATCGAAAAGACGCTGGCAGAGGCCGAGGCACGCGGCGATGGTCATGCCATTGCCGAAGGGCACAGCGAACTGGACCGCATCGACGGTTACACCATCCAGACCCGGGCCAGACAATTGCTGGCCGGCCTGGGTTTCAGCCCGGAACAGTTCGAACAACCGGTTTCGGCTTTCTCCGGCGGCTGGCGAATCCGCCTCAACCTGGCTGCAGCCCTGATGGCGCCCTCCGACCTGCTGTTGCTGGACGAACCCACCAACCACCTGGACCTGGAAGCCACCCTGTGGCTGGAGCAGTGGCTGGGCCGTTATCAGGGCACCCTGCTGATCATCTCGCATGACCGCAGTTTCCTCGACAAGGTCATCGACCATGTGGTCAGCTTCGAGGGCTGCAAACTGGTGCTGTACCGCGGCAACTACAGTGCCTACGAGTTGCAGCGCAGTGCCCGCATGGCCCTGCAGCAGGCCCAGTACGAGAAACAGCAGCGCCGCCGCAGCGAGATGGAAGACTTTGTACGGCGCTTCCGGGCCAAGGCCACCAAGGCCAAACAGGCCCAGAGCCGCTTGAAGGCCCTGGATCGCATGCAGGAAATCGCCCCGGCGCATGTGGACTCCCCCTTCAGTTTCAATTTTCTGCCTGCCGAGAAAACAGCCGATGAACTGCTGGCCCTGGATCAGGCCAGCATTGGTTTCGATCAACCCCTGGTCAGTGGCATCCGGCTCAAACTGAGTAATAATTCCCGCATCGGCTTGCTGGGTTACAACGGCAGTGGCAAATCCACTTTGTTGAAGACCCTGAGCGGTGGCTTGCCCCTGCTCTCTGGTGAGTACCGGCAATCGAAACATCTGCGTATTGGTTATTTTGCCCAGCATCAGGTGGATGTGCTGGATTTGCAGGCCAGCCCGGTCAGCCTTATCCAGCGCCTGGACCCACGGGCACGGGAGCAGAACCTGCGCGACTTTTTGGGCGGTTTCGATTTCCGCGGTGACCGTATCAACCAGGCCATCGAGGTATTTTCGGGCGGGGAAAAAGCGCGTCTGGCGCTGGCCCTGATAGTCTGGCAGAAACCCAATCTGCTGCTGCTGGATGAACCCACCAACCACCTGGATCTGGAAATGCGGCACGCCTTGACCATGGCCCTGCAGGCTTACGAGGGCGCTCTATTGATAGTCTCGCACGACCGCCACCTGCTCAGTAATAGCGTGGATGAGTTCTACTCCATCCACCAGGGTCGCTGCACTTTGTTTGAGGGTGACCTCGATGACTATGAAAGACAGCTCAGCACCTTGCCCGAAAAAACGGCACCTGGCGGAGGGCAAGCGCAACTGAAACCAGCAGAGCAACAGGGCCGCAAGAGTCAACGCCAGCAGAGCGCCGCCCAGCGCCAACAGACCGCGTCCCTGCGCAAGGAAATTGCCGCCCTGGAGAAACGCCTGGACAAACTGGGCAGGCAACTGGAAACCCTGGAATCACGTCTGGCCGACCCCACACTTTACGATGCCGGCAACAAGCAGAGCCTGGACGAGCTGTTGCAGCAACAGCGCCTTGTTCGCAAGGAACTGACTGCGGTGGAAGAACAATGGCTGTCCCATACTGAAACCCTTGAATCAGTCTCGGCATAGACTGCAACGGATATCAGCCACCGCCACGTATTAAGCAGTGACCGCTACACTTAACCGCTCAAGCATTGAGTCTGAAGAGGACAACACGATGAATCTCATGATGATGCGTTCTGCCAAAACACTGGCAACAGCCCTGCTGCTTGCCATGATCTCAGGCACACCGGCTCTGGCCCAGAATACCGGCATGCAAAACCCGGAGGCCAGGATCAAGCAGTTGATCGAGGTACTGGAAATCAGTGCCGAACAGGAACCAGCTTTCCGGGAAGCCATGGCCAAAGTCAATGCCCAGCAACGCGAGGCCATGCAGGCCATGCGGCAACAAGCTCAGGAACAAAGACAAAATCAAACCCAGGACCAGAACCAGCGCCAAGGGCAGGGACGAGAGATGATGATGGCGCGTCAGGCTGAATTGCAAAAAGCCACCGAAGAAGCTTTGACTCCGGTACTGTCCACCGCACAGATGGCAAAATTCCGCGAATACCAATCCAGCCAGGCACAACAGCAGAGGCGCCCAATGCGGGAGATGCGTCAGGGGCAGCAGGGTCAAGATCAAGGTCAACGCCAGGGTCAGCGTTCGCAACAGGGTCAGGGCCGGGATCAGCGCCAGTAAGCCAGTAGTTTGACCGTCGCAGGAACCAGTGTCAGATGCCAAGCTCCAGCGCAGAGATCACTGGTTCCAGCGTACCCTTGTCTTCCAGCCGATAGCGATCCAGCAGCAGCATGACCTGACGCGACTGGCTGCGCATCCGCCAGGTCAGTTCGCGGGAAACCACTTCCAGGTCGAAAAACGATTCCTCATCCATCTGTGACACCCTGTCCTGACTCGACTCGGCAACACAGTAGGCATCAATCCCGGTCGCCTCCCAGGCTGACTTCAGGCGATCGATACGATGCTGCGTCAATGCAACAATCTTGCCCAACGGGGTGCTCGCCGGATTCTCCTGTGCCAGCCTGGCAATTTCCTCGCCTGCGCGAGCCAGACTCTTGCTCATGGTTCTGGCATGATCCAGCGCCATATCCAGATCGAATGCTGGCGGCAGGGTGATCTCCGCAGCAATAGTGCCATGAGTCACTTCAGTGTACTGGCGTACCAGTTGCGGATCGAATTCACCAGAAACAAACGACAGAGCCAGTTTCGCCCGCGCCCAGTGATTATCCGCTGCCTGGATGATGCCACAGATGGTATCCGCCAGGCTGAGTATCCGACCCAGGGGCGACATGGCATCGCCGGATATCCCCCTGGGATAACCTGATCCGTCAAGTTTCTCATGGTGTTCGGCAATGGCCTGGGCTACTGGTTCAGGATAATCAGTAAACTGTTCAACCAGGCGCTTGCCAACATTGACATGCGCCACTACCGCACGCCAGCGGTGACGATCCGCACCGGCAATAGGGGTGCTGCGATCATCCGGTCCGTACAGCTCACCCAAATCGTGCAGCAGACCTGCCAGCACGGCAAGTTGCGTGTCCGTTGCCGGGTTCTCATTGCGCTGCCCGGCGCTTCGGGCAGCAAACGCTCCGGCTATCAGACTGCAAAGCACGGCGTGCTCGAAGCGTTGCGGATGAGTCAACCGCAATACAGACAGCATCAAATGTGCAAATGGCGGCAGTGAAAGTGTTAGATACACTTTTTTGATGGTGGCGAATTCATTGCCCATGAGCGCCGCCAGGAAAGTGGAGCCCTGGCACAGTGAGGTAGCCAGACCAGCGATCTGCTGGCATGTTACCCCTCCATTGCTGTCAATGCTGGCTTCGAGAGGCTTGGCCAGGACCCGGTCAGCCAGCTTTACCTGCATCTGTACCGTGAGCTTTTGTCCCCCGGAGACCAGTCTGACCCCATTGGCATCAATAATGTCTTCAATGCTAATGATGTCCAGGGTCTGGCTTGCCTGAGCCAGGGCAGTCAGAAACGGTTTGCTGTCATGAATGACCATGGTTTCATGGCTCCATTTTGCCGGGTTTCTGAGCCTGTCATCTTTTTCTGTAATATTCAATTACCCCACAGAATATTGTTTATACTCAACAGCACACGGCAAGCCATCCCACAACAGGCGGAACATCATGACAGAGCGAATCCTGACGCTGGAACCACTCATCCGCTTTGGCGTGCTGCTGGGCATGCTGACGCTCATGGCCATCTGGGAAATGCTGGCACCACGCCGAGCCCTGACCCTGAGCAAAGCCTGGCGCTGGCTCAACAATGGCAGCATGATCATCACCGGTACCCTGTTGACCCGACTCGTCTTTCCCGCCGGGCTGGTCGGGCTTGCCCTGTTTGTGGAAAGCCGGGGCTGGGGTTTGCTGCAGGTGCTGGAAATGCCTGCCTGGGTGGCCGTATTGATTGCAGTGGTCGTGCTGGATTTCACCATATGGGTACAGCACGTACTGTTTCATGCCGTGCCGGCACTCTGGCGCCTGCACCGGATGCACCATGCAGACCTGGATTTCGATCTGAGCACGGGGCTGCGCTTCCATCCGCTGGAACTCCTGTTGTCCTATGGTGTCAAGGCAACCGTGGTGGTCGCCATCGGAGCGCCGGTGCTGGCCGTGTTGATTTTTGAAATCATCCTCAATTCGCTGGCACTGTTCAATCATTCCAATGTGCGCTTGCCCCTGGCCATTGACCGGGTATTGCGCAGGCTGATCGTGACCCCGGATTTTCACCGCGTGCACCATTCCTGGCATGCGGATGAAACCAACAGCAATTTCGGTTTCAACCTCTCCCTGTGGGATCGGTTTCTCGGCACTTACAGACCCCAGCCCCGCGACGGACACACAAGCATGACCATCGGCCTGAAAGAGTTCCGTGATCCTGCCTGGGAGCGTTTCGACCGGATGCTGATACAGCCTTTCATGCAAGACAGTGGGTCATATTCAATCCAGAACAGGGATCAGCCGGACGATTGAACCGGTTCCTGCTCCTGCTCTTGCAAGCGGCCGGCCAGCAGCGCAGACAGAATGACAAACCCGGTCGCCAGCAGCAGACAGGCCACCAGGCCCATAAGCTGGTAGACCAGGCCAGACAAGACCGTACCCAGCAAGCGGCCGCCGGCATTGGCCATATAGTAGAACCCCACATCCAGTGACACCCCATCCTGCCTGGCCCAGTGCACAATGAAATAGGAGTGCAGCGCGGAATTGATGGCAAACACGGCTCCGAACAAGAGCAGACCGGCAACCAGCAGCCAGTCCTGCTGCAGGCCCAGTGCCAGGGCTGCGGCCAGCAGCAACAGTGGTAGGCTCAGCAGTAGTCCCCAGCGTCCGATGACTCTTGCCGGAGGGTGCCTGCCGGTCACCATCGGCGCCAGACCCTGAACCAGGCCATAGCCTATCACCCAGCAGGCCAGCAGCGTACCCACGGCAACCGCGTCCCATTGCCGCTGGGTTTGCAGATAAACCGGCAAGGCCAGCACAAACCAGATGTCCCGGGAGGCAAACAGGAAAAACCGGGCAGCGGACAGACGATTGATGGCCGGGCTTTTGGACAGCAGATCGGTAAAGCGGGGCTTGAATTCAGTGCGGCCCAGATCCCTGCCAAGCAACAGCATGCTCACCAGCAGCACCAGGGCCAGCGCGCAGGCCATGCTGAAGACCGCTCCCCGGAAACCCAGTACCGAGAGCAGCAGTCCGCCCAGAAAAAAACCCACGCCTTTCATGGCATTCTTGGAGCCGGTCAGCAGGGCCACCCAGCGGTACAGTGTGTTGCCGCCACTGCCCTGAACCTGGCCCAGCAGGCTCTTGACGCTGCTCTTGGCACTCATCTTGTTCAGGTCCTTGGCAATGCCGGAGAGCGCCTGTGCCAGCATCACCCAGACTACCGTCAGCAAGGACTCATTCACCAGCAACATGCCCAGCGCCAGCACCTGCAGGGCCAGGCCAAGCTGCATGGTCAGGTTCAGGCCGATGCGGGTTGCCAGCCAGCCACCCAGCAGATTGGTGACCATGCCAAAGAATTCATACAGCACGAACAGCATGGCCACTTCCAGCGGGCTGTAGCCCAGGCCATGGAAATACAGCACCACCAGCATGCGCAGGGCGCCATCGCTCAGGGTAAAGGCCCAGTAGGCCAGGCTGATGACGGCATAGGCTGCGCCCGGCCTGTATGCGGCGGAAAACCTCACCTGGGCAACTGGCTGGCCAGCAGTTTGGTCAGCTCCATCAAGCGCATCACATAGGCCAGTTCGTTGTCATACCAGGCCAGCACCTTGAGCTGGGTGCCATCGATCACCATGGTGGACAGAGCATCGATGATGCTGGAGCGGGGGTCGTTGGTATAGTCCACCGAGACCAGTGGCCGTTCTTCATAGCCCAGAATGCCTGCCAGCCGGCCAGCGGCGGCGTCAGCAAAGGCCGCATTGACCTCGGCCACGGTCACTGCCCGGGACAGCTCGAACACACAGTCGGTCAGCGAGGCATTGGCCAGGGGCACCCGCACAGCCAGGCCGTTGAGCTTGCCCTTGAGTTCCGGAAAAATATCGGCAATCGCACTGGCAGAGCCGGTTGTGCTGGGGATCAGGGACAGGCTGGCAGCCCTGGCCCGGCGCAGATCCTTGTGAAAACTGTCGAGCACGCTCTGGGTATTGGTGACATCGTGAATGGTGGTAATAACGCCATGACGGATACCGAACTCACGCTGGACGACATCCACTACCGGGGCCAGGCAATTGGTGGTGCAGGAGGCTGCCGTGACCACATGATGCCGCTCCGGCTGGTAGCGCTGGTGATTGACCCCCATGACCACATTCAGGGCCTGGGGCGATTTCACCGGGGCCGAGACCACCACCTTGGCCAGACCGTGCCGATCAAAATACGGGGCCAGCGCCACCATGGTCCGAAAGCGGCCAGTGCACTCAACGACGATATCCACATCCTGGGCAGCCCAGGGTGTCTCGTCAATCGAAGCATGACGGGACCAGCCGATACGCTGCCCCTCGATCAACAGCGCCTCCTCGCCATCGCTACCGATCTGTCGCGGCCAGCGCCCGTGCACGGAATCGAACTCAAGCAGGTGCGCCGCAGTGGCAACATCGCCGGCCAGCTCATTGATATGCACGATGTCCAGTTCCGGCCAGTCCCAGGCCGCCCGCAATGCCAGCCGCCCCATGCGGCCAAAGCCATTGATACCAATCCGGATACTCATCAGAACCCCCTCTTGTCTGCAGGGCGCAGTATACCGCCCGGCGCCGTTCAATTCTGCCCCGATCAGCTGCTGCAGGACTTGAATCTGGCAGATTTGCCTTCATAGTAGCAAGCAATGGACCAATTGATGATCATGTCCACCACCTTGCAGGGAGAACCCGATGAACAGTCTCATCACTCATCAACTGCAGACGCTGCGGCGACGTCGACAGTTCTGGCAGCGACTTGAAGCATGCCTGCTGCCTTTGCTGACCGCATTGAGCGTGACCCTGGTGTCTGTCATTTGTCTCGGCACGGCAACGGCCCAGTCACAAGCACAGTCACAGCCGGTTGCCACTGACTACGCCCAGTTCCAGACCAATGATGAAGCCAACAACATCGAGATTTTCAAGAATGCCAGCCCCTCGGTGGTCTACATCACCAGCTCCCGGCTGGTCAGGCGTTCCTTTTACTCCCTCAATCCGCAGGAGATTCCCCAGGGCAGCGGTTCCGGTTTCATCTGGGACGAGCGCGGCTATGTCGTCACCAATTTCCATGTCATCCAGTCCGCCTCCCGGCTGCGGGTGACGCTGCAGGACGGCAGCTCCTATGAAGCCGAGGTGGTGGGCTACGAGCCGGACAAGGACCTGGCGGTGCTGCGTATAGATGCACCAGACCACAAGCTCAAGCCGATTGCCTTAGGGGATTCCTCGCTGCTGGAAGTGGGCCGCAAGGTCATTGCCATCGGCAATCCGTTTGGCCTGGACACCACGCTGACGGTTGGCGTGGTCAGTGCCCTGGGTCGTGAAATCAACTCGGTCAGCCAGCGCAAGATTCGCGATGTCATCCAGACCGATGCCGCCATCAATCCCGGCAACTCAGGCGGACCTCTGCTGAATTCAATGGGGCAACTGATCGGCGTCAATACCGCCATCTTCAGCCCCAGCGGAGCCAGCTCAGGTATCGGCTTTGCCATTCCGGTCAATACCGTGAAAAAAATCGTGCCCGAACTGATCCAGTTTGGCCGGGTTCAGACCCCCGTGCTGGGCATCGCTCATTTCCCCCAGCAACAGGCTGAATATTACCGGCAACGCTGGGGCCTGGAAGGCGTCATCGTGCTGGACGTGCTGGAAGGGGGCAATCCCGCCCGTGCCGGCATGCGCGGTCTGACCGAAACCAGGCAGGGAATTGCCCTGGGGGATGTCATCATCGCCATCGATGGCACACCCGTGCGCAATGAAGATGATCTGCTCACGGTGCTGGAAAATCATAAAGCGGGTGACGTGGTACGCATCACCACACAACGCAATAATCAACAGCTCAATTTCGATATCGAGTTGCAGGCAAGCCAGCGTTGATGCCAAGCTCTGCGCTAAACTTTTTACACCAACCCAGCACCCCACTCCCACACGCTCAGGGAGTGGGTGCGTTGTAGACTTCCTGCCAGTTGATGACCCGGTCATGGCTGCGGAACTGGCCCCATTCGATCTGGGCTCTGGGCATCTCGTCAAAGTCATCATCGGCCGTATCCCCATCGCCAACGCCCAGCCATTCGAAGCGCAGGTAATCCAGACCCAGCGCGCTCAGGTCAAGTTCGATATCCACCGTGCCCACGGCATTATCATCTGTCGGGTCGATGGTCAGCGGCGCATCGAGCGGGTTGGTGGCTGCCTGCAGGCCCTGTATCTGTCCGTCATGGAAGGTGCTGGTATCCGGTGCGACGATGCCGGGCTCATTGGTCACTTCCACCAGATCGCCGGTGAAAGTCCCCGTGACAAAACTCAGCTCATTGGCATCGATGAAGGTACAGTCATCCAGGTTGTTGGTGATGAAGCGTTCACCATCGAAATACTCCACCCGCAGGGTGATTGCCAGCGGTTCGAACTCGGAACCGAAGGCATTGTTGACCAGCATCCGGCCATAATAGAAATCGTGCTCGGCAATCAGGGCAAACAGAGGATCACCCGGTTCGCTGGCCAGGGTATCGACATCCACGTTCAGGGCAGCAGCAGGCAGGGTCACCCCATCGCTGTCCTGAGGTTTGAACGCAATCTGCAGGTCGGGGAACGGGCCGTCCGGCTCAGCCGGGTCCGCGCGACTGATCAACAGGGTGCCCTGCAATTCCAGAACGCCTGGGGCTGATGCCGCCCACTGTGGAGCATAGCTGACCGGCATGGTGACATTAAGCAGACGGCTGCTGCGGTTGATGTCATCGGCACTGGCCACATCGGTAATAGCCGCAAAATTCAGGTCGGCAAAGGCAGACAGCTTGGCAAAGGCGCCGCGATAGTTCACCGTGATATCCCCCTGCAGGTTATTGGCCTCCAGCACCAGCACCACCTCGAACTCCTCATCCATATAGGTGAATTCCGACTCGGGAGAACAGTTCTGGTCTGCCCGCGGGTTCAGCACCGCATCGGTAATAGTGAACTGGTTCGGATAGAACCGCCCGACATTGAGCACCCGGCCTTCAATATTATCGGTACCCAGATAGGCCAGCGGGTCTCCATTGACATCCACCAGGTCTGCGCGCAGGTCGATGATGCCGACCTCGTTGTAATTCATGGTGTGCGTATTGGCCCCGGCGACAAAATTATCGAAGTCGTCATCGGTCAACACCCCATTGACGCCACCTGGCACCTTGGTTTCAATAATGCTGACCTGCACACTGTAGGTGCCGGCCTGGCTGTCCTGGTCAAAATTGGGAGTCGGATGGTTATCAGTCAGATTGGCGCCAGCATCCGGTACCCCGTCATTATTGGTATCGTCGCCGGCCTGCCAGGCCATGGCCGTCACCGTGGTATCAAACGGCGCACCGGCAATCTGGAACAGCGAACCGTCGGCATCGGCGGCAAAGGAATCATCCCCGCTGCCATTGGTCTGGCGGCCATCGCTGAAGTCGATGTCAAAGCCGAAAGGGCGCACCGTGAACAGATTGCTGGTGCCGAACAGGAAGTCTCCGGACAGGAAGGTCTCGGCCGGGTCATTGTCAAAGGGAATGTCGTAACGGGCATGCAGTTCCATAACCCCCACATCCGAATAATTCAGTATGATGCTGGCGCCGGTGTCCCCGCTGGGCTGAGTGACAAACTCCAGTTGCACATCCTGGTAGCCGGCAGCACCGGTGCCGCCATTGTCATTGGCCAGAACGATGTTTTGCCCATTGACCTGGAAAGTCTCCCCGGCCTGACAACTGCCCGCATCCTTGCACTCGACACCCAGGCCGATGGTCAGGGTTTCATTGGGGGCAAATATCGGCGCACAGGCCTGCGGGTCCTCATCCGAGCTGCGCACTGCCTGCACGGTCAGCAGGCTGGCATTGGGGCCGACATTGGATGGCTTGCCGGCAATCTGGTTCAGGATGCTGTTGTTGAGCAGGGTCTCGTTGAAGAAAACCAGGCCCGCTGCGGCCACGGTCAGGCTGGGGTCTTCGCCCGGGTCTTCCCCAAACCCGCTGGTCTGGCCGCTGACATTGAAGTTCACCACGCCCGGCACAGTATGGTTGAAGCGCAGGGTAACCGCGCTTTCTCCTGTCGGAAAACTGTAACTGGCTACCCCGTTGTCTGCCCCGCCAGTCAGTGTTGCGGCTCCGCTGAGTGTCCCACTGCCGCTGAGTACCCTGGCCCAGGTACCCTTGCCGGTGCTGGTGCTCAACAGAATGGTTTCTTCAGGGAAGACCAGCCCATGACCGACATCGTGCGCACTGATGGTCACGTCGGTGGCCAGGCAGGCCAGGCCAACACCGGGATGAGTGATGGCAAAATGATCCAGGGTAATCTCGCTGGTGAAGCCACATTCCGTGGTCGCCGTGCTGACTTCCACGTTATCGATGAACATGAAGTTTTCCACCTGATAGCCGCTGGCAACCCGGAAACGGACTTCGGTGGTGGCACTGAACAGGCTTTCGTTCAACACGGAACTCAGATTGATATTTCTGGAGCTGGCACCACTGCCGGAAAACCCGCTCAAGGTACTGATGGTGGTCCAGCCTGCCGTGCTGCTTTCCCTGGCCTCGACCACAAAGCTGTCGGCAGGCGCCAGGCCGGTATAGCGGAAGGTGAAGCTCAGCAGCACATCTTCGGTAAAGGGCACACTATCCAGATTCACTGTTCTGGCCAGAGACGGGAAAAAACCGCCACCGAGGGTATTCGGGTTGGAGGTAAAACGCGCCTCTCCATTCAATACCCTGACATTGCCCACACCGACACCCGCACCAGAGCTTACGGTACCATCAAAGGCATCCACTTCCTGCCAGGAGTTGGCCCAGAACAGGCTGCCATCATTGTTATTGAACTGGTTGGCGGCAAATTGATCCCCGTAGGTAATGGGTGTGAACACCGGATCGAACTCGAAATCGGCATCTTCCGTGGCCAGTTCCGAGGCTATCCGGTTGCTCACGTCGATATTGACCAGGCCGGGGCTGTCCTGCTGGCTCAGGGTCAATATCACGGTACCGTCATCACCATCGACAAAGGTATAGATGGCCACCCCGTCATTGCTGGTACCATTGTTCAGGTTGCCGCTGCCGCTGATCAGGCCAAAGTTGCCGATGCCCGAGTCGACAGAAATCTCGATCGAACCGGCATAGTCGAGATCGCGGTTGTGGGTCAGGCCCATGTGCTTGCTGATGCGCAGTTGCATCGGCGTACAGGCATCTCCCTGGACTACCTGGGTGATGCTGAAGTGACCAATATAACCGTCCTCGACCACGTGCAGGGCATCCAGGCGCCGCGCTGCGTCGATGGGCTCGAAGATGCCGAACTCGACATCACCCAGGAACAGGTTCTCAGTTGTATGGTTGGGTACCCCGGCGCTCAGATCCAGTTCCACCACATCATCCCGGCTGGTGCTGGTGCCACCCACAGGGTCGCCGCCGGCACCAATCACCGCAGTTTCATTGGATACCGACAGGATATTGACCAGAATGGTTGCATTCGGGTCCGCGGGATCCACGCGCTGGTAGAAGGCATCGATATCAATATCCTGAGTATCGAAAACGGACGGGTCACTGCCATCGATCACGATACTGGCCAGCCCGGTGGAGGGGTCATACATCACAATATCGGAGCGAGTGAATGCCAGGTTGTTGCTGCCGGCAACTCCCCCATCCGCAGTGGAAAACAGAATATTGCCGTTATCCAGAATATAGACGGCGTTGATATCCACGCTAGTCGGATTCTGGAATACGGTAGTGCCATCCAGGAACAATTCGGCGGTTCCCAGAATCGGATCATAAACCGCCAGGTCCCAGGGGTCGAAGGCCAGATTGTTGGTTCCCACCGTGCTGGCTGATGCGGCCGACATGACGATATGTCCGTTCTTGAGCAAGTGCACGGCATTCATGTCATTGACCCCGAAGCCCAGGGCACTGTTATCGAAGAACATGGTGGCCTCATCGCTGACCGGGTCATAAATGATCAGGTCATGATTCTCGAAATTGTTCAGCCCGCCGATGGAGGTGGAGTTGCCGGGCGTGGATACCGACAGCAGGAAGCGCTCCTGCGAGGCCACCGGTGGGCCCACAATGGGCGTGATGTCGGTATCGACATTGTTGCTTGGCAGCACATCGAAGTTGAACGGGCCGGCGGTCACCTGGGCGGTATTGGTGACCTGGTCTCCGGCCACACCCACCACATCCACTTCCAGCAGGATATCGGTACTGGCCCCTACCGCCAGCGCCCCGGCATGGGTGCAGTTCAGCACCGGGCCGGGCAGGCCGCTGCAATTCCAGCCGGTGCCGGCGGCGCTGAGGAAATTGACCCCGGCCGGGGCGGTATCGGTCACGGTAAAGGTGGAGGTGGTGGCATCCGGGCCGAAATTGCTTACGCGCAGCGTGTACTGGGCATTGGCGCCCGCTTCAAAGGTGCCATTGGCAAACTTGTCCATGCGCAGATCAACTTCAATGCCCTTGACCACCACGGTCACGCTGTCGATATTGTTGTTATTGCTCAGCTTGTCATCAATGGTGTTGATGTCAATGCTGCCCCCCTCCAGGTCATTGACATTGTCAAACTGGGGCGCGCGGTCACAACTGGCCGGGTCTGGTATCAGGCCATTGGCCACTGCGGTGCAGTTACCGCCAGAATGCAGCGCGCGGATACTGTTCTTGGCATTATTGTTCTGATTCGGAAAGAAAGTCGTATCGCCCACCTGCACATTCACCGTAATCACCGGCAGGCTGTCTCCCGCTGCCAGCTGTCCTCCCGGCGCAGTATTCGCAATATCATAGATACAGGTGAAGGCACCCGGGTTCAGCGTCACACTGCAACTCCAGCCGGTGCCGCTGACATCCGCGCTGCTGGCAAAAGTCATGCCCGGCGGCAGGGTATCGGCCACCGTCACTTCCCCGGTGGCTTCCCCGCCGGCCAGCGCACCATTGCCATTATTGACCACGCTGATTTCATAGCTGCCAGTCTGGTTGACCTTGAACGTGCTGGTGGCGGTCTTGAAGATTTCGAGATCGGCCAGGGGGAAATTGGTGATGCTGATCACTTCCGACACCAGCAGTACCAGATCCTGGCCAGCGCTGTAGCGGGTGGTGATGCGCTCGGCCTCGGTGCCGGGCTGGGAAAACAGTTCCAGCAGGTCCGGCCCCAGGAAATGGGTATCCACGTCCACACCCCAGGTTGAACCTATGCGTTTGCCGGTGCGGCCGGCTTCCAGAACATCCGGCCCGGGAAAATCAATCTCAAGACCATCGCCATTGATACCGGCATCCGCATCAAATTCAAAGAAACTGCCAATCAGCTCGTAGATCGGGCGCGTCACCGTGGCATTGAACTCTGAATTCGGCGGATTGAAACTCGAAATAATGGGGGTGAATGTCGCTGACCCCGGTGCATCCTGTAAACCCAGCGATTCATCGCCGGTATCCAGGTCTTCATCTCCTTCCAGGGTAATATGGGTGACCTGGCCATTGGGTAAAAATGGCGGAGTGAACGTCGCCATTCTGAAGTTCCTGGGCACCAGGGTAAAGGCCGAGTTCTGGAACGGCTGGAAGCCATGGAACAGATTCAGCACCCGCAGACGCTCATTGGGATGTTCATAGACGGTGACCATGGCCCAGCCGCCAGCACAGGTGCCGTTATTATCCCAGTCCGTTACCCCTGGGTCTCCATCCTGTACCACCAGATTCTTCAGAGTGTAATTGCCATTGCCGCTGACCAGGGCAGACACATCCTTGAAGGCAGCAAAGAAATCCACATCCTGGGCAGTGACCCCTTTTACCAGGAATACCTCATCGGCAGTCAATGCCACCTCTGTACCGGTCAGGCCAAAATCAACCGTATCATCCACATCGGTCTCTGTCCCTGAGCCCATCCAGTAGAGAAAAGAGGCTACCGGAGTAGCCCCGGCCGGCAGGGAAAGCGCAGCCTGGGAGCCAACGGCAAAATCGACAAAGGAGCAGTCTGCCGCCGGGTCGACCACACCACCAATCTGCGAAGGCGTGGTGCGCAAGGTGTTGCCTATGGCGTGGTAGCTCATATTGCCGGAAAAGGTCTGAAACAACACCACCGGCACAAACTCCGAAGCCAGCGGCGCCCCGCTGACCAGCGGCTCGAAGGCAGCCACGATATGTGCATTGAGCGTGGTTGATGAAAAGACATCAGAAAAAGTCTCGATGACCTCAGTAACCCCGGTTGCTGCCTGTACCCCGATGGAAGCTGCCGCCCGGCCACCGCTTGGGTTGGCCTGTGTTTCTCCTGGCGCGGTCAGGCCGCCAAAGGCACGGGTGAGCACTGCCGAGGGTACTGGGTCCTGGAAGAAAAAGAAGTTCGAATTGGTAAAATCATTATCATTGGCGGTCAGGCTGACCACCAGTGAATTATTGGCCAATGTGCTGATGGTGGTGGCGGCTGTCAGAGCATCGGGAGAAGTCGTCTTCTGACTGCTGTTCAATGGGCCGGTTGTCGCTGGCGTGGCCTGAACCGGGAAAGCCTGCTTCACTTCCTGGACGGACACCAGGCACATGGCAGTCCCGGCAGTTGCCCCGCTGAAACTGCCGGTGTAGTTGCCGGCAGCCGCCGGCATATCTGCATCCAGAATTCCCCACATTTCAATGGTAATGCCGGGTGCATTGCTGTTCTTTTCCCGGCGGATCAGCGTCATGTTGGCCCCATTGAAGGTGGCCGCCGATACGTCCGTGGTGCCTTCCTGCATGGTCAGCATCAGCACCATGCGGCTACGCTGGGCGACAACCGGGTTGCGTGCGGGCACCGCCACTGTGGTGGAATTCCCTGGGTTGGTACAGGACAAGGGCACAAACAGATTGGGGAAGCAGGAGGTTACCGTCAGGTTGGGGTCGAATTCACCCACCTCAAGCATAGGCCCATCCACCAGGTTGATGCTGACGATTTCCGGATGTATGTCCACGAAACTGAGTATCACCACCCCGTCATCATCGGGATGGAAGGCATAACTGGCTATACCATCGTCATCACCGGCGGTGTCCTGCAAACTGCCACTGCCATTGCCCGGATTCAGCAGCCAGTTGCCATTGTTGGTGTTGGTGCCCAGGTTCATGGTGCCCAGATAGTCCACGGCAATCCCGCCCAGGCTGTTCCTGACGGTAATGGTGATATCGGCTACCGAGCAGGCGGTCGTCGTGCCACCGTGTGCGATTTCAAAGCTGCAGTTGGCCACGGTCAGATTCTGGTCGAAAGGACTGGCAAAATTGCGCGGGTCCAGATTCACCCCGTCAGTGACGTTGATATTGACCACGCCATCGTCGGAGCTATGCCGGAACTGCAGCCGCACCGTCCCCGCATCCGAGCCGGCAAAGGTGTAAGTGGCACTGCCGTCCTCGGGCACCGGATCAACCAGGCTGCCCCCTCCGCCGCCGACCCAGGTGCCGAAACCGGTGGTGGTACTGAGGTTGATCGTGCCCAGGTAACCGGTGACTGTGGCACCTGTCCCATCGACCAGGGTGATATCGATTTCCTTGATCGAACAGACATCAGTCGTGTTGCCACCCACATGCTGGACCCGGAACGTACAGGCTGAAATCGTCAAATCCGGATCAAACGCACCAGCCGGGGGCAGTACACCTGCCGCCAGCACATTGAAATTGACCGTCTCCACGGTATTGTCCTGGAAATTGAGGGTAATCTCGCCCGCATCACTGGCCAGGAAACCATAGGTGGCAAAGCCGTCATTGGGCGCAACATCGATGAGCGTGCCATTGGCATCAGCCGGCACGCTGGTCTTGCTCCAGTTGCCGCCGGTGGTGCCATTGGTGCTGATATTGATATTGCCGACAAAATTGACCAGATTGCCACTGCTATCCACCATCCGGATGGTGATCGGTTCCGGACGGCAGACACTGGCCGCCGTATCGTGAATGATGCGTACAGAGCAGGCACCAACCACCAGTTGCAGGTTATGGTTGGGGTCAGTCAGGCGTGCTCCGGATTCTGCCGTAAAGCTGATAGTGCCCGCTGTGGTGGTGGAAAAATTCAGGGTGACCGTGCCGTTATCCGCCGGTGTGAAGGTGTACTGGGCAATGCCGTCGTTGGCCGTCAGATTATTGAAATTGGCCGGGTTGCCCACATTGACGGAGTAATTACCGGTGCCGCCGCTGCTGGTCACGGTCATGACGCCGGTGAAGCCGGTATTTATATTGCCAAAATTGTCCTTGGCGGTGATGGTAATGGGCGTGGAGACATTACAGGTGCCGGTGGAAGGGGCATGCAGGATTTCAAAGAACAGGATCGGGGTGGCAATGGTGACCGTATTCGAAATAACCGGGTTCCAGTTGCTGGCCGAGAATTGCAAGGTGTGCGCGCCATCCGGGCCGGTCAGCACCAGATCCGTAAAGGTGGCGTTGCCGTTGGCATCGGTGATACGGGTGATGGTGCCACCAAGAACACCAGCGCCGGAGGCAACCGCCACACTGACACTGACCCCGCTGACCGGGTTGCCACCCCCATCGAGAGCCTGCACGATCGGTTGTTGCACAAATGGCACAGCACTTTCGACATTGGCTGAAGGTTGCAGGCTGATGCTCAGGGTGGAGGCGGTGACCTGTATCGCAGTCGAGTCTACCGACCCCCAACCCGGGGCGGAAAACCGCAATACCCGGTTACCCGGATCCCCGGCAATGGCGAGATTGGTGAAACTGGCCAGTCCATTGGCATCGGTGCTGACCGTAGTCGTACCCAACAGAGTGCCGCCCCCGGATAACAGGGTGGCCGTCACCTGCAGGCCACTGACCGGCGCGCCATTATTGGCCAGTATGATCGGCTGCTGGGCAAACACAGCCCCCCGCTCCACGCTGGCCGATGGCTGCTGATTGATCGCCAGATTGCTGAAGATCGTGATGCCATTGGAAACCAGTTGCGCTGTACTGCCGGCAGCGGTGAAGCCCAGGGTTCTGACACCGGCGGCCCCGGTGATGGATAGGTTGGTAAAGCTGGCGACACCACTGGCATTGGTGATGGCCGTCAGTGTACCTCCCAGGGTGCCTCCGCCGGAGACCAGGCTTGCGGTGATGGTCACATTGGGCACACCGCCACCACTGCCATTGAGCAGGGTAATCTGCGGCTGCTGAGCAAAGGCTGTACCGGAGGCTGCGCTGCTTGAAGGTTGCTGGGTCAGGGTCAAAGACGGCGGCAGATAGCGCACCATGACCCGACCGGAACCGCCATTGCCTGCTGTGCCACTCCGTGTTCCACCGCCACCGCCACCCAGGCCATTGGTGCCGCTGGCAGCAACTGTTGTCGTGGAACCGGCACCCCCACCACCTGTTCCACCGGTGCCCGGGTTATTGGCACCCCCACCGCCCCCACCACCATAGGTACCGCCAAAGGCAACGCTGGTGAAACCATTGCCTCCATTACCCCCATTGCCATTAGTTGCTACACCCCCTGGCTGGGTGGCACCACCACCAGCGCCACCGGATCTTTGCCCATTGTTGTTACGGCCATTACCATCACTACCGGCATTACCCTGGCCAAGTGTGCCAGCTCCACCAGGCGGGTTCTGTCCATTGGACGTGCCCGCGCCACCACCACCGCCGGAGCCACCCGCCCCACCAGGATCACTGTTCGCACCGCCATCACCGCCACCGATTGCAGTCGCGGTGCTTACCCCGGCAAACACCGAATTCCCCCCTGGGGTACCGGGGTTTCCGCCACCGCCACCACCGGAACCTCCAATGCCACCCGCACCCACCGTCACCGTCGCGGGGCCATTGACAGCAACAGTCTGTTGCAGCACCCCACCACCACCACCGCCACCACCGGCAGTGTTACCACCACGCCCGCCGCCGCCACCGCCGGCAACCACCAGCACTTCCACCGAGCTGACACCGGGCGGCGGGGTAAAGGTGCCGCTGCTGGTGAAGGTATGCACGATAAAACCACCGGCCGTGGTGATGGTTCCGCCCGTGCCCTGCAGCAAGAGCGGGCCTGGCACCTGGGCGAATACCAGACTGGCCCCGGCCAGCAACCCCAGGAGCAGGTAGCACAGACGCAGGGCACGCCGCCACAGACCAGCGCAGCAAGAGGCCACTGTGCCAACCCGGTGCTGTTCTGCCACTGAATCTGGAATGGCGTCTGGAATGAAGTCGGTGCTGCGCATCAATGTGCTGCCTGTGCTTTGCCTGTCATAGTGTGTATCTGGCATGGTAACCGTGGCGAATTTGCCTGATTTTAGCGGATAAACCCCGCAAATGCTGTCAAGCAGGCGGAACAGCCGGGTAAATTATCCCCAAAACTACCACCAGCGGCCGGACAGGTCATTGCAAAACCCTTGCCGGCAACACAAAATAGGCCCTGATCACCACCGCCCAGTCATGGAGCCGCACAATGGATTCAGCAACCCCGGAACGTCCAGAACATCAAGACTATCCAGAATACAAAGTCATCCAGGCTACCACCCCGCTATTTGCCAATCCCAGCAAGATGCACGCCGTGCTGGCCGAAGAAGCCAGGGCCGGCTGGCAACTGGTGGAAAAATTCGATAACTACCGGCTGCGTCTGCAGCGCGATTCCCGGGCCAGGAAAAATGACGCCAGCCTGGATTTTGATGCCTACCGGACCCAGGTCGGTGTCAGCCATCTCATTACCTATTCTCTTGCAGCCCTTGTCACCCTGGCCGTCGTCTACGGCATCTTTATCGCCGTTGGCGCTGTCTGAACCCGCTCAAGGCTCGAAACTGGTCCGCACCTGCACCGTTCGGCTCACCGTATCGCAGGTGCCGGTACTGGTAATCGTGTAGTATTCCACGCCATCCACCGTGGCATCGATCACACAGCTCACTTCCGCCGAACACAGGCTCAGCCCCGTGGCCTCGAACTCATACTTCCTGGGTCCGGCATCACACACCGCCTTGCTATTATCACCGCGCTGGTAAAGCGGAAACTCATCCGGCGGAAACAGGGCGTTAAGCGCAAACCCAGCCCCGGACTCAGCGGCATAGAAGGCGCGGGTCAGCGACACTTCTTCCTGGAAGGTTTCGGCATTGTCCGACACCAGTGAATTGATGGCCACCGCGATAATGCTCAGCAGGGTGATGACAAAAACGGCCGCCGGAATACTGATGCCCCGCTGCCGGGCAGGGTGTCTCATGGCACGTTCCTCTGCAGGATTTCATGCTGCAACTGCACCTGGTCACCCCGCTCGGTGAAGTTCATCTCCAGCGCGATGATGGCATTGCGGCGCAGACTGGCCTCGACCACACTGAAGGCCTGCAGCCCGGTGTTGTCGATCATATTGGTGATCAGATGGCGGCCCGCAGCGGCAGTGGTCGGCAGGCAGGCGGGCGTGGTCGGCTCGCACTGGGTGGTCTGGAAACCATAATTTTCATAGCGGTAGATGGAGTCATCGACCACACAGAAACTGACTGGCTGCTCGGCGATGTAAACCCGCTGCACCGGCGAGCGCCGGGCAAAGCGGTGGCTGGCATCCAGACAGACGGTGGTCACTCCCTGGGCCAGACCGGGGGCCACGATGGGATCATCGGTGCAGACATCGGACACCAGTATGCTATCAAAGCGGTCGCGCAACTTGTCTATCAGCGCAATCGGCCCCGGATTGGGCATGGCATACAGGGCGGCCGTCTCGATGGAGTAGATGACGGCATACAGGTCGGCGGGGGCTTCCCGGTGCAGCACCGGGTTCAGGTCCACCATTTCAAACACATCGCTGCCGGTACCCGTGAAGGGCGGGTCGATATAGGTACTGGCGCCGACAAAGGGGATGAACTCGATGCATTGATTTCCTCCTGCCTCAGCCACGGTGGTGCGCACGCTGTTGGGCACGGCATTGTGCAATTCCAGGGCCAGGCGGTCCAGCACCGTGCGGCCGGCACTGGACAGCTTGTTGCGGCTGGCACCGGCGGCATAGCCTTCGACCGAGTCGCCGATATAGCTGACGACACCGGCGGCAAGAATGGCGGCAATGACGATGCTGACCACCATTTCCACCAGGGAGAAGCCCCGTGCCTGCTGTTGTCTGCCCAAATCTTGTCTTGTCATGGTTGTGTTTTCACTGATCTGCCATCAGAAATTGGCCTTGTAAACACTGAAGGCCCAACCCTGCGGATTGCTGGCATGATTGACCGTGACCGTAATCAGCTTGGCATCCGTGTTGTTGTTCAGGTCGTCGACATTCACGCCCAGGGTTTCCTCCACACCTGGGGTCACGCCGTCTGGAACCAGTTCCAGATAGCGCACAGCCACCCGCACCCGGAAATTCTCATAGCCTGTCCGCTCCAGGCCTTCGGCATCGCGCAGGGGGTCGGTCTGGCCCAGCCCCTCGTCCAGGCCATGGTAATCGTCCACATCATCGAAGTCGATGCGCTCGGTTTCGGGCAGATCAGGCCCGAAATCAAGCTCATCGGTGCAGTTGGTGCTGCATGGCGGAATACCGCGCGGATTGCTGTTTTCGTCGAAGCGGCGGCCGAAAATCTCATCCAGATAACTTTGCGCCAGCGCCACGGCGCGGGTTTCCAGCATGACGTCGGCGTTGCGGCCCAGGCCCACGGAGATGGACACGGAAATGGAGACCAGTGCCACGGCCAGAATGACGATGGCAATGACCATCTCGATCATGCTCAAGCCCCGTTGGCCTGGTATCCCAGGTGTTTTAGGCATCCCAGACATCACAGACATCCTGGACAGCCTAGGCATCACAGTCTCCCGCATAGGCAAAGCCGGTGGCTGACAGGCAGACGGAATTGGCCGGGTCGCCATTCACGCACACGCGCATCCCGGTGTTCACGGTCTGGGGAAAGCCGGCCGTGCCCTGCACCCCGCCCTGCACCAGATCGCCCAGCCTGCCGAATTCGATACGCAGGGGGGCGGCCGTGCCGACAGCATGGGTACCGGCCACTGTGCCGCAACTGTCGAGCACATCCACATCCGCACGCAGGCTCACACTCTGCAGTTCGGTGCTGGCGCTGGTCACGCTCTGCCCATCCACCTCGATGCGCAACTGCAGGCGGCCGGCTTCCGGCTGTATCAGCAGCACCACATCGCTGCGACCAATGGCCTTTTGCTGGGCCGCCCTGGCCAGGGAGATGATCTGGTCCCGCGCGATGACCGCATTGAAGGTATCGCCGGTAAGCATGCGGCTGAGCGCCACCGCCGACACAATGCCGATAAGGACAATGGTGATCACCAGTTCGATCAGAGTGAAGCCCCGGGAGGAGCCGCATCGGGGTGGCATCATACGCGCGCCTGCAGAATCAGGGGTTTACCAGCAAAAACGCCCTTGGAGGGGACCCCAAAGGCGTTCTTTTCTCAGTTCAACTCAGCTCAACACAAGCCTGAGCGCCAGAACCAGGCGGGGATCAGGGCTCAAAGGCGAGCACGGTACGGGTAATGGAGCCTGTATTCAGATTGAAACTCAGGGTATCCAGGCCCAGCACCTGTGAGGCCGTCCTGCCTCCAGTCAGACCTGTCTGTCGGGTTTTGTATTGGCCCACATAGTAGTAGTTGCAAGTGCCGCTCAAGAGTTGCCCAGCAGCAACGGCTTGGTCTGTACCTAAAGAACCAGTTCCAGCAGTTGCAGCAGCAGCGGTTCTGAAGATACCAGTACCATCACATCCAGTGCTCCCGTCGGATACACAGAAACCATTGCTAACCCCCATGACGGCAACAACCGCGACATCCGGCTCATCATCCACGGTATCGTTATCCAGGGCTTCAGTCACTGCCGCTTCAATGTCCGCAGGATCGACATCAAAAGTGAGTGTTAATATGTCACCTGCAGTGCCAAAAGAAGTTGGTAATGTCGCGGTAGTCTCAGCATCCAACTCAATCGCCGTGGGCCGGCCGGTTTGCAACAGTTCATTGTAAACAGCAACACAGGTGGCACTGTCACCAAGATTCGCCGATGCAGTATCCTTGGGCCAGCCACTGCTGTTTGCTCTCAGCACCCCATTGCCAAACTCGGCCACTGCGGTAGTAGACCCAGGCTGACCCTTGCCTATCCATTGCGCACGGAACAATGTGGCACTGGTGGTCAGGCCGCCTTGCAGCGCATCCACCACCGCCATATGGGCCTCATCGGTCACATCCATGAACCGTGGCAGGGCCGTGGCGGCCAGAATACCCAGCAACAGAATCACCACCACCAGTTCGATGATGGTAAAACCCTGTTGTCTACCCGCCGGACGCATTGCCGACATTGCTTGCATGTTGTGCATTGTTGCTCTCCTTTAACTTTGTGACTTTCGTCACCTTGGCATCACTTTAAATATAACCCTGAATATAACCTTGGATATAACCTTAAATGTCATCTTAATGTCACATTGACTGTGGCTTTAATAACAATAACTTGTAAACCGAAGCAAACCCTTTTTATCAAGTATTGGCGCTATACTAGCACCGTCTGCCCGGCCGGACTATCCTGCCAGCTCCCCAACTCCCTTTTTACACTCCTATTTGTCCCTTTTTTGTCCCAGTACCCAGCCATTTATTCGCTTTTCCCCGCCTGTCAGCGCACAGCCATGGCTGGAATGCTCAAGTCCACTGCTTCCCAGCGATAGGGCTGCACCGGCTCCAGCAGCAGGCCCTGCCAGCCGAGGCGTGCCTGTTCATCGCGAAACCTGGCCCTGATGCGGAAACGCAGCTCTTCCGTGGCCACCTGCTGTCCGTCGACAAAGCGGTAAAGATTGTCGCTGTTATTGGCCAGGTAGACCAGCTCGCCACTGCCTGCATCGAAGTACCAGACTCGCCGCGGCAGGCCTGCCGTGTCCTCCAGGCTGAACTCGCCCAGATAATTCACTGGCGTTTCCAGCATCAGGTCCATGGGGTTGCTGCCCTCCAGCGCCTGCATCTGCTGAAAATTACCCCCGGCAATCCCGTCCATCATGCTCAGATTCACCCCGGCCTTGAGCTGCATCATGATGGCAATGAAATTGGCGCGTTCGGCTTCCCCCGGGAAATCGGCAAAGCGGTTAAAGGCCACCGAGGAGATGATGGACACCACCAGGATATAGGAGACCAGTTCAAACAGGGTAAAGCCCCGCTGTCCCGGCCGGGCTTGCCGGCCGGCGTGCCTGACTGAGTCGCTTGTTGTCCTGCCTGCACCCTTGTTTTCACCCATGTCAATCATCAGTTGGCGGCACTGCTCAGATCCCAGATTGGCAGGAACACACCCAAGGCCAGCACCAGCACCATGCCGGCGATAAACATGATCAGTATCGGTTCGATGGCCTCGCTGAGGCGCTTGATATCATACTCCACCTCGGCATCATAAAAGTCAGCCACCTCGGCCATCAATTCATCGATGGTCCCGCTCTCCTCACCGACCGAAATCATCTGCAGCACCAGCGGCGTGAACATCTGGCTGTTGAGGGCGGTCCGGTACAGCGATTCGCCCCGCGAAATACCCTCCTGCATGCCCAGCACCTTTTGCCCCACCCAGCTGTTGCCCACTGCGCCGGCCACCACCGTCATGCCATGCACCAGGGGTACACCAGCCTTCAGGATCATGGCAAAGGCACGGGTAAAGCGGGCCAGGGCGATGCGCTCGTACACCGTACCGGCCAGGGGCAGCCGCATCTTGTAACGATCCCACTTCAAGCGGCCCGCCTCGGTGCCCACCCAACTGCGGGAGCCAAACAGAATGGCCACGGCCGAACCCAGCATGAAGGGCCACCAGGCCACCACGAAATCGGAAACGGCGATCAGGATGCGGGTTTCCAGCGGCAGTTCAGCCTGCAGGCGCCTGAAGGTATCGGCAAAGGCCGGGATCACGAACACCATGATTATTGCCATGGCCACGGCAATGGTGGCAAGCACGAACAGGGGGTAGCGGGTGGCGCTCTTGATCTGCTTGCGGGTGTTCTTTTCCAGCTCCAGGTACTTGCCAATCTGCTCGAAGGCCATGTCCAGCCGGCCGGTGCTTTCGCCCACGCTGACCAGGGACAGGAACAGATTATTGAATATTTTCGGGTGCCGGCCCAGGGCAGCCGCCAGATCCAGCCCGCTTTCCAGCCCCTGCAGCACATCCTGCAGCACGCCCTGAAAGATCCGGTTTTTGAGCGAGGCCTGCAGGCCGTTGAGCGCCCGGTCCAGCGGCAGGCCAGCGCGGGTCAAGCTCTGCATCTGGCGGGTAAACACGATCAGTTCATCAATGCTGACCTTGCCGCCAGCCAGAAAGGCATTGATCTTTTCCACGGTCGACAGCTTTGGCCCGGCTGGTTTGCGGCCCACTGCCGCCATCTGGCGGATTTCTATCGGCGTGATGTTCTGCCCCATCAGCTCGCCCGCAGCCGCATCCACCGTGAGCGCATCGAGGACGCCGGTGACCAGGGAACCGGTCAGGTTGCGGGCCTTGTATTCGAATCTGGGCATGCTGTTTATTACCTGGTTTTTACCTGCTTGTTACCTGAATTTCACCTGTTTGCCTGCTTACTGGTTGATGATCTCTTCACTTATCCAGTCACCCGATTCATCGATCTGTTCGGCGACACGGAACACTTCCCCCAGGCTGGTCACCCCGTCCAGTGCTTCCTGCAGGGCACTGGCCACCAGCGGTTTATAACCCTTGCCCGCCTTGGCTGCCCGCACGAAGCCGGCCGAATCATTGCGGCGCAGAGCATCGGCCATGGTATCAGTGACTATCAGCAGCTCAAACACTCCAATACGGCCACGGTAGCCGGTGTTGTTGCAGCGGTGACAGCCGGTGCCCTGTTTAAGCACCGTATCATCAGGCCACTGCACGCCGGCGACACTGTTGATCCAGGCCAGTTCCTTCGGCTCCGGCACATGGTCGACAAGGCAGTTATCGCACAGCCTTCGCACCAGACGTTGTGCCAGCACGGCCTTGACGGCGGTGGCGGCCAGAAAGCCTTCGGCGCCCATATCGATCAGGCGCATGGCGCTGGACACGGCATCATTGGTATGCAGGGTGGACAGCACCAGGTGGCCGGTCATGGCGGCGCGCAGGGCAATCTCGGCGGTCTCGGTATCCCGAATCTCGCCCACCAGCAGGATGTCCGGGTCCTGGCGCAGGGCCGAGCGCAGGATGCGGGCAAAGCTCAGCCCGATCTTGGGGTTCACCTGCACCTGATTGATGCGGTGCAGACGATATTCCACCGGGTCTTCCACGGTGATGATTTTCTTGCCCACCTCGTTCAGTTCCTGCAGGGCCCCGTACAGTGTCGTGGTCTTACCGGAACCGGTGGGGCCAGTCACCAGAATCAGGCCATGCGGCATGTGAATCAGCCGCCTGAACCGTTTCAGCATCTCCGCCGGCATGCCGACCTTGTCCAGATCGGTAGCGCCGTCGGTCTGGTCCAGCAGGCGCATGACCACGGATTCACCGTACTCCACCGGCATGGTGGAAAGCCGCACATCCAGCTTGCGCTGCTTGACCTTGAGGCTGAAACGGCCATCCTGGGGCAGGCGCTTTTCGGAAATATCCAGACCGGACATCAGCTTCAACCGCAGCACCAGCGCCGAGGCAATCCGGCGCTCTTTCACCACCTGCTCCTGCAGCACGCCATCAATACGCTGACGGATGCGCAGCACGCTTTCATCGGGTTCAATGTGAATATCCGAGGCACGTACCTGCACAGCATCCTGAAAAATCGATTGCAGCAGCTTGACCACCGGGGCGTCACTGTCTTCGGCATCCGGGACCAGGGCGGCCAGGTCGAACTGCCCCTCGGTCAGCTCTTCTTCCAGCTCTTCGGCAAAATTGGCAATCTCGTCGGTGCGGCGGTAGACCAGATCCAGGGTATTGAGCAATTCGCTTTCGCGCACCACCGCCAGTTTGATCGGCTGCTGCAGAATGCGTTCCAGCGCATCAAAGGCATAGATGTCGGTCGGGTCCACCATGCCCACCAGCAGCTCCCCTTTTTTCTCGCTGAGGATGATGGCCCGGTAGCGGCGGGCGAAGGTCTCGGACAGCCGCAGCACCACATCGGCATCGAAGCGATAGCGGCGCAGATCGATGAAGGGAATGTGCAGTTGCTCGGACAGAAATTCGAGAAAGCGGTCTTCCTCGACAAAGCCCATATTGATCAGTGTACGCCCCAGCCGCAGCCCGGTGGTTTTCTGCTTCTGCAAGGCCTGCTGCAGTTGCGCTTCCGTGATGACGCTGTTCTGCACCAGCAGGTCACCGATACGCACTTTCTGTTTGATGGCTACCATGATTCAACCTGCCCGGCGAAGGGATTCAATTCTGACGCAAGGCCAGTAGACGCTGCTGGCTGAGCTGTGTCAAACCAACGCTCAGATTACCCAGTTGCAGAGCGCGCTGATAGGCCTGCTGGGCTTCATAGTTCCTGCCCAGGGCATCGAGCGAGGACGCCATGCCATACCAGTACCGGGATTCCTCCTGGCTGAGCCCAGCCAGGGCCTGGTAGGTCACCAGCGCACTCTCGTATTGTCTGGCCGCCATTCTGGCGGCTGCCAGCAGTTCATGATATTCCTTGTCGCTGCTGACGGCTGGCGCGCGGCGTTCCAGCAGGGCCAACGCATCGTCAGGCACCCCGGCGGTCAGCATCAGACGCGCCTTGATTTTCTTGTAGCCGGCATGTTCCGGGGCCAGGGCCAGCCCCGCATCGGCCACCTGCATGGCGGCGATGGTATCGCCCTGCTGCAGCAGCAGCTTGGCCAGCATCTCCCGTGAGAGATGTGCGGCAGGATTGGCCTCAATGAAACTGCTCAGGTTTTGCAGCGCCTGGGTGCGCAGCCCCTGTTGCCAGGTCTGCAACACCTGTTGCACCTGCTGCCGGTCCTGCTCCTGAAAACTCATGGCGCGCGGGCTGATGCTCAGGCCGCTGCCGGTTTCACTTTGCGTATTTGCTGTGTTGTTGGCTGTGTTGTTGGCAGCACCTTCTGTGCCGTCAACGGACCCGCTGTCAACTGTGGCCGTCCTGGCCGGTACCGGCCTGGCAACCATGGCTTTTGCCGCGACCACCCTGTCTGCCGCCCCAGCCCATTCCTGGTTCTGCCAGGGTGATTGTTCTGTCTGGAAAAGCGGGGTCTGGACACGTTGAGACTGGTCAGGCTGGGCCTGGACAAGCCGGGAAGGATCTGCCTGCGATACCCCCGCAGCAGCGACGGAAGCACCCTCATTTTCCTCGCGCAGGGTCTGGTTCTGCTCTTCCAGCATGCGCATGCGCTGGTTGATACGCTCCAGTTCGGTTTTCATTACCGCCGTCAACTCTGCGTTGCTGTCGTCAACAGGCGATGCCGGCTGGACAGGGCTTTGCACCTGTAGCGGGATGCCGACTGCCCGAGGGCTCTGACTGCTCAGCCCAGGCCACAGCAACCAGACCGACAAGCCCAGCAGTACCACTGCCAGAACCAGCAACAAACCTTTGATCAGTTTTCGGTTGCCATACCTGCCCCCGTCATCCAGCGCAGGTTGCAGCTTTTGCAAACCCCTGCCCGGCGCATCCCGGCGCCTGGAATCCAGATCCCGCAACATGTCATTGACCAGACTCATGGCATACCTCGTGTGTAATAATTAAGCAGATAAACGACAACCAGCACACTTGCCACTATGGCTACGCCTGCTACCGACACGGACTTGTAAGAGGTAGCCGGGAGTGTAGCCCCATCGGTATCGCCAATGGACTTTTTCATATGTTCGACACTCACCTGACGCTCGCCCTTGCCGTAGGCCACCATCATCGCCTTGTGACTCAGTATATTGATCAGCCGCGGAATACCTTCCGAGGCCCGCGACAGCAAATCCAGGACCCTGCTGCTGAATATCGCCGGGCCGTTATAGCCCGCCGTGGCCAGACGATGCGTCACATAGCGCTCGACACCTTCGCGGTCCAGGGTTTCCAGCTGGTAGGAAAAGGTGATGCGCTGCTGCAACTGGCGCAGTGATTTTTCCCGCAGCATCTCGTCAAGTTCAGGCTGGGCAAACAGTATCACCTGGAACAGCTTGGCCTTTTCCGTTTCCAGATTGGTCAGCAGGCGCAGGGCCTCCAGGGTTTTTTCCGGCATCGCATGGGCTTCATCGATGAACAGCACCACCTGCCTGCCTTCACTGGCCATCTCCATCAGACGTCTGCTTATTTTTTTCAGCAGGCTGTGATGACCGGCATCGATATCCTCTTCCAGGCCCAGCTCCTCGGCAAAGGCCAGAAAAAGCCCTTTCGGACTGAGCACCGGGTTGGCTATATAAGCGGTGACATAGGATTGGCGATCTTCCTCCAGACTGTTCATTACCTTGCGACAAAGCATGGTCTTGCCGGTGCCCACTTCGCCCACCACCTTGATGAAACCTTCGCTGTTGGCAATGGAGACCATCAGCATATTGTAGGCCTTGTGGTAACTCGCCATGTTCAGGAAGAACTGGGTGTTCGGCGTCAGCGAGAAAGGCTGTTGTTTAAGTCCAAAATGTTCAAGATACATGGTATGGCCTCTTTTTATGCCATGTTACCTGGCTGAAAAAGGATCGAGCTCGCTTCTGATTGAACGCAGCCGCTCGCTGCGCTCGCGCAACAGGTTCTGCTCCGACTGCGGGTTGGCAATGACCGGCCGCAGCAGGATGATGAATTCACTTTTGACCGTGCTGCGCCGGCGTTGATCGAAAACTGCACCTACCGCCGGCAGATTGGCTGCATACGGAATACCCGCAGCCTCATCGATTGCGCGCTCGTAGGCAAGCCCTCCCAGCACCACGATCTTGCCGTTTTCTGCGCGGATGATGCTGTCCAGTTCGCGCACCGAGGTGCGCGCCAGAGGCACCTGTTCATCGGCGATGGTCTTGGTTTGCTCGGTCACCGAGGTGATGGTCGGGTGTACATGCAGGGTAATGGTGCCGTCGGCGCTGATCTGCGGGGTGATGTCCATGGAAATTCCGGAGAAGAAGGATTCCAGGTCATTGGCCGTGCTTTCGGTGACGGAAGTCCCGCTGTTGAAAATGCTGGACCCGGTGCTGGTCTGGAAAAATTCCTCATCGCCGTCCTGGAAGACTGCCTTCTGGTTATTCATCACTTTCAGGCTGGGGCTGGACAGCACTTGTGTCGTCCCGCGCGTGTCCAGCAGCCGGAAAACCGCGTTGAAATCGGTGAAATTGGTTGCCAGCGTCAGTGGGTTGGAGTTGCCGTCAAAGAAACTCGCATTCCCGTTGCTGAACTGACCGGTTACCGTGTTGTCGGTGCCATCTGCACCGCCAGGACCAAAGGTGTCGAAATCGATGGCCGACTGAAAACCCTTGTTCAGCACCACCTCCAGAAACTGGACCTGGATGGTCACTTCCCGGCTCAGAATGTCCTGCGCCAGAGAGATATAGTTCGCTGCCCGTTCCAGCTCGTGCGGGAAGGCAGTGACCATGATCAGGCCCACCTGGGGTTGCACCACAACCGAACGGCCTTCGCTTTCACCCACAAGACTGGTCAGGGTATCGGTGATATCCATCCAGAAATCGGTCTCCACCTGGGTATTGACCTGACCACCGCCGCGTGAATTGCCACCACCAAGACCGCCTGAACCGCCTCCACCCAGACCACCACCGCCGCCCAGACCACCGCCGCCACCCCCGCCCAGACCACCACCGCCCGAGCGTGACCCACTCCCGGAGTTGCCGGTGCTGACCTGGACATTGGAGTTGCCTTCACGCTGCACGTTCAGATAATCAATGGTAAACATCCGGGTCTGCAGGCTTGGCGGCTGCACCTGATAAATATTGCCTTTGCGGGTGATCATGAAGCCGTAGGTCTCCTGCACCGCATTCATGACCTCGTCAATGCTGACATTGGGCAGCGATATACTGATCTGCCCGTCCACATCCGGGCTGACCAGCACCCCAAATTCGGTTCCTGCCACCAGGTTATTGAAGAAATCCCGGGCATTCTCGCCATTGGCGGCGATATTGAAACGATCCTCCACGGGTACCAGCAGGCTTTCGTCCAGGGACAGGCCTGGCACCAGTTGGTCCAGTACGGCCTGGTCCGGTGCCCGAGCGGTCGCGCCATGGGCTTCTGCGGCAGAATCCAGGATACTCTGCATGCCTTCCATTACATTGGTATCGGGCACCCGTCTGGCCCCAGTCAGTGAGCAGGCACCCAGCAGCAAAGCCAGCAGCAGGACACTGGCCGCTTTGCTGGCTTGTCTTTTTCGCCCTTGAATTTTGATTATTTCCAATGCCCATTCCTTCATTGCACGGAACTCCGAAAATCGGCACGAAACGTGCTGATATCGATCACTTCATCACCTGTATCCAGCCTTACCGTGTCTTCGCTTATCTGCACTACCCGCGCCCCATCCACCACATCACCGACAGCAACCGTTTGTCCGTTGACAATCGCCACATTGACATCCCCCCCGGTGCGGATGAAGCTGACTGCATAGCTCCTGGCCGCCTGGCGCACCGTTGGCTGACCCTGAATCCGCAAGGCGCCAAGTGGCTGGGTTGGGTCCCGGTAACTGACGCCGTCGATGACCAGACGGTCCTGTGCCGCTGCCTGTTGCAACAGCAGGGCAATACTGCAGACTGTGATCACGCGTTTAAATGCCAACAAAATTCTCTTCCTGACTCAGGGTGTGAATCTCAAGATTGATTCTGGCCCGCGGCCACTCTTCGGTCTGGATACGGATCGCGTCCCAGTAAAAATTCTCCGACAGGCTTTCCAGATAAACGATATAGCGCAGGGTGCTCAGGTAATCTCCTTCGAACTCCAGTTGCAGGCCATGCCTGAATACTCTTTGTAAATTCGCGGCCTGTGCATTCACGGCGCCGGACCGGGTGCCAGTTATCTGTTGCGGCACCTGGTTCTCAACCTTGAGCAGACGCAGGTCCGGGTGCAGGTTCAGCACACCGGTCAACAGTCTGTTCATTTGCAGTGGCGCCACCACACTGCCGGTCAGGGCTGCCAGTTGTTCACTGGCACGGGTTTCCTGGGCGATCAATCTTTCCAGTTGCTGCCGGGCGGCCCGGTTGGGGTCCTCGGTACTGCTGGTTTCAGCCTGTTGTGCCCGGCTTTGCATGGTTACCAGGCGGTTTTCATTGTTGCGAATCTGTTGCTGCAAGGAGTTTATTTCGGCCTTCAGGGGGTCGGACACCAGGATCAGGTACAACCAAAAGACAAGACCCGCCAGCACCACGGCCAGAATGATTTTTTCTGCCGCTGGCCGGTCCTCAAAGGCCTGTTGTACTTTTTCCAGCTGCGGGTTCCTGGCCATCAGTTCGCCTCCAGCTGGAATTGATACAGTGTGGCATTCAGACCCAGAGGGATGCGGTTTGTCGTGTTTGCGCCGGCTTCCGTCGCCCCTGATGATTCAGCTGCAGCAAGTAATTCTTCTGTCACCACACCACCCGAGAAGCGGTTGAAGCGCCAGCCCTGGCTGCGTGTCCAGCCCGCGCTCAGCCTTTCCACAAAACTTGACACCATGGCACTGTCTTCGGCAAAACCCTGCAATGTGGCTGTGCTGCCACCATCCATGATTTCGATATCGGTCAGCCACAGCCCTTCCATGGAGGCTTGCGACAGATTTTTCAGATGTTCGGAAAAACCATTCAGATTACCCAGGCTGAGCGTGCTCAGAATTTCCAGCGTACTTTGCAGCTGCGCCAGATTTGCCTCGCGAGTGGCGATTTCTTCCAGCAACCTGGGGTCGGTGGCGCGACCGGCCAGCGATCTCTCGATCTGCTCGGTAATTCTGGTTTGTTCGGTCAGGGCCGCTGAGGACTCGGTCAGCTCCTGCTGCAGCAGATAACGTCGCCCATAATCAATACTGGCCAGCAGGGCTGACAGCACAGCTACCCCGGCCAGCAACAGCAATAGCCGCTGCGCCGTCATCCAGTCGTTGCGTGGCTGAAATTCCGGCAGATAGAGGTTGACCTGTTGTGGCATGAATCTGTCCACAGTGCTCATTCTCCCCACTGCTGTTGCTGGTGATCACGCAAGGCGGCACCGATCACGATCATGGCAGCCTGTTTGATCTCTGCGGTGATATGTGCGTCGCTGTCCAGTTGCCTGGCAAAGTCAAGAGCGCTCACCTGCAGACCAATGGCTTCATCCAGGCTGGACACCAGGGCCTGGGTATCCTGCCAGCGCGGCGCGACGATAAGCTGCGAGACCGGGTTCTGCCCCATCTGGCTCTCGTAATAATCCAGTGAACGCTGTATCTCCAGCACCAGGCGCTCCCGTTGCGATTCCCAGTCCGGGCTGCTCATCACATCAGGCCCCAGCTGGGTATTGATCTTGCGCGCCAGATACAGTTTGCCCTGGCGGGTCAGGTTCAGATTGCTGCCGGCACTGCTCAAAGAGATAAAGGCCAGTCCGTTTTCATCATTGGCGAAACAGGAGGTCATGTTCCGCATTGCCATCTCCGGCACATCGATGGAGACCAATTCGAGTTCGGCGCGCTGACACAGTTCCACCATCTGTTCGACGCGGGATTTCACGGCTGCCACCACATACAGCATGCGGCTGCGCCCCAGAAAGGCATCATCAGGCACCGGAAAAATATCAATCACCGCATCCTCCGCCGGAATATCAATCAGATCCTTGATCTTCCACCTGACTGCGGCCCGCAACTCATCTTCTTCAACCGCTGGGGCTTCCACCAGATAGAGGTTGTAATCCCGTGGCGCCAGCACGGCATTGCAGCTGGCTCCGGTCAGTCCCATTTCTTCGATCTGTCGTGGCAGCAGTTCACGCAGTTGCTGCTGGTTGCGAATCTCCACCCGTTCACACTGCTCAAGCCTGGCAACGCCCTGCTGGCTGGATACAAAGGCCAGGGAGAAGCGCTGCTCTTCCAGAGACAAACCCAGCAGACCCTGAGGCCTTTGTTTGCGCTTAAACAATTGCAGCACGTCTTAACCTCATCTGCTCAGCCCACTCCCTGCCTGGTGCTTTTGGCTAAATTGCTTGAATTATACCTTTTAAGTACATAAATTTTATAGCAAAAATTTTGCCGAAAGGGTACATTTAGGGACGTTTTAGGTAAATAGGGACATTTTCTCTTGCTGAAAATAGCGCTTTACCAGCCGGAAATTCCTCCAAACACCGGAAACATCATCCGCCTGGCAGCCAATACCGGTTGCGAGTTGCATCTGGTAAAACCACTGGGTTTCAGCCTGGACGAGAAGAAGCTGCGGCGGGCCGGGCTGGATTATCATGAGTTCAGCAGTCTGACAGTGCATGAGAACTGGGCAGAATTCGCAGCAAGCCTGCAGGCGGGACGGATTTTTGCCCTGAGCACAAAAGGGCAGCGACTGCATTCCGAGGCACAATTCAAACCTGGCGATACGCTATTGTTTGGCCCGGAGACACGCGGCCTGCCCGCCTGCGTGCTGGATACACTGCCGGCGGAACAGATACTGCGGGTGCCGATGAAGGCGCACAGCCGCAGCATGAATCTGTCCAATGCGGCGGCTGTGGTGGTTTATGAGGCGCTGCGGCAACTGGCTTATGCGGGGCTCAGTTGACGGACTGGTTTTCGCCCTGGCCCTGGCCTTCGCCTGTATTACCGCCGCCCTGAGCTGCCGCTGCCTGCTCGGCCTGGCGTTGCTTGGACTGGGCATAAATGGAGTCAAAATTGACCGGCGACAGCATCAAGGCAGGGAAGCTGCCGCGGATAACCAGGCTATCGACGGTTTCGCGCGCATAGGGATAGAGAATATTGGGGCAGACTGACGCCAGCACCTGTTCCAGTTCGGCATCATTGAACCCGGCACAGGTAAAGATCCCGGCTTGCTGCACCTCCACCAGAAATCCAATTTTCTCTTCAATCTTGGCCTCGATGGTCAGCTTCAACACCACTTCGAATACGTTGTCGGCAAGTTTGCTGTTGCTGGTATTCAGGTTGAAGGTGATATTGGGTTTCCACTCGCCCTGGAAAACCATCGGGCTGCGTGGTGATTCAAAGGAGGTATCTTTCAGATAAATCCGCTGCAGAGCGAAGGCTGGTCCCTGGGGCTGAGCCTGGTCGGTCTGGGCTGTGTTGTTGGCGGGGGATTCTGTTTGCTTGTCGTCGTTCTCAGCCATGATGTAAACCTTGAGTTTGCTAGTGTTGTTAAGTGGGTTTGAAGAGCAGGTGTCAGCCTTTATCGGGGGGTTTTTCCTGATTTCAAGAGCTGCTCTGTTCTTCCTTGTTCTTTGCCACCTGCCTGGTGGGGCTGTTTTTTTGTCCTTTCTGTGCTTTCTGCTCCTTTTGTTCCTTTTGTTCCTTTTGTGCTTTTTGCTCCTTTTGTACCAGCGGCAGGTTCTGCGCCTTCCACTCGGCCATACCGCCGCTGAGCCTGGTCACCTGGCTGAATCCGGCCTGCTTGAGCTGCTTGCAGGCCTCAGCCGAATGCTGTCCCATCTTGCAGATGACGATGACTGGCCGGTCCTTGAATTTGTCCAGCTGGGTCAGGCTGGCCGACAACTTCGCCACCGGAATGGAGATGGCATCAACCAGATGTCCGGCGTCAAACTCCTTCTTGTCGCGGATGTCCAGCACCACGGCGTTGGCCCGGTTGATCAGCATTACCGCCTGTTGCGGACCCACTGCCTGGGCACTGGTCTTGCTGCGGTGCACAATAAAAGCCACCAGCAGGCCCAGCCAGAGACCGGACAGAATCCAGTGATTGCCGACAAACTCTATAAACTGCGCCATAAGCTGCCATCGCGTGCAAAAAAGGGGTGCAGTATACACGGCTATCCGGGCGCATGCACCCGTGGAATGCAGCCTCGCCTTCGCAAGCTGTTTCCGGGATAATGGCGGCAGTTAGCTTGTCAAACCAGGATTTCAGGGAGTTTTGCGGTATGAGTGAATCGGGGAAATTGTCGCCTGCGGGCCAGGCTGGCGGCAAAAAAACCGCCTTGTTGTTGATCCTGGATGGCTGGGGCTACCGTGAAGAGACCCGTCACAACGCCATCGCTGCCGGCCATACTCCGGTCTGGGATGCGCTCTGGCAGAATTGCCCGCATACCTTGATCACCACCTCCGGCACGGCGGTCGGCCTGCCCGAGGGACAGATGGGCAATTCGGAAGTCGGGCATATGAACCTGGGCGCCGGCCGCGTGGTGTACCAGAATCTTACCCGTATCGACAAGGCCATTGCCGATGGCAGTTTCTTTGCCAACCCGGCGTTGACCGCAGCCGTGGACAAGGCCGTCACCCAGGACAAAGCCGTTCATATTTTCGGCCTGCTGTCACCGGGCGGCATTCACAGCCATGAAGACCATATCCTGGCCATGATCGAGCTGGCCAGCCAGCGTGGCGCCCGCAAGGTCTGGCTGCATGCCTTTCTCGATGGCCGCGATACGCCCCCGCGCAGCGCCCTGGCTTCGCTGCAGCGAACCGAGGCCCGCTTGCGCAGCCTGGCTTGCGGCCGGATAGTTTCCCTCATCGGCCGGTATTACGCCATGGACCGTGATAATCGCTGGGATCGTGTCCGCCTGGCCTATGAGCTGGTTTGCAATGGCACGGCCGAATTCAGCGCCCGCACGGTGGAGGAGGCCCTGGCGCAAGCCTATGCCCGCAACGAAGACGATGAGTTCGTCAAGGCTACCCGTATCGGCGTCAATGAGGGTGGCAGTGAGCACAGCGGCGACAAAAGTAGTGAGCACAGCGGCGCCGTCCGCATCGAGGATGGCGACAGCCTCATTTTCATGAATTTCCGCTCGGACCGTGCGCGCGAACTGAGCCGGGCCTTCCTGGCCGAAGACTTTTCCGGCTTCCCGCGCAGCCGGCGGCCGCAACTGGCCGATTTCGTCATGCTGACCGAGTATGCCGATGACATCCCTGCCAGCTGTGCCTACCCGCCCCAACCCATGAACAATGTTCTGGGCGAGTACCTGGCCAGCCAGGGTCGCACCCAGCTGCGTATTGCCGAAACCGAAAAATATGCCCATGTGACCTTCTTTTTCAGTGGCGGCAGGGAACAAGCCTATTCCGGAGAGGACCGTATTCTGGTCCCTTCACCGCAAGTGAACACTTACGATCTGAAACCCGAAATGAGTGCCCCGGAAGTGACTGACAAGCTGGTGGAGGCCATCGGCAGCGGCCGGTACGACGTCATCATCTGTAATTACGCCAACGGTGACATGGTTGGCCATACCGGCAACTTTGCCGCCGCAGTCCAGGCCGTGGAAGTGCTGGATCAGTGCCTGGGCCGCATTGTGGCCAGTATCCGCGACAAGCAGGGCCAGTGCCTGATCACGGCTGACCATGGCAATGTTGAACAGATGCTGGATGAAGAATCCGGCCAGGTGCTGACATCGCACACCAGCGGGCCAGTGCCTCTGGTATATGTCGGCGAGCATCACCAGCAATTCCAGCAACAGGACGGCACCCTCAGCGATATTGCGCCAACCCTGCTGGCACTGATGGACATTGCCGTGCCTGCGGAAATGACTGGCCGCAATCTATTTTCTTCTCCGGTTCAGTAATAGGCGCCAATGTGCTGGCGGAATAAAGATGCCCTTATCCCATTTTCTGCTGCCCTTGCTCCTTCTGGCTGTGTTCACCGGCAAGCTGCCAGCTAACGCCCAGGAGCCGGCACAAGAGCCAACACAGGAGCTGGCACCGGAGGCGCGCATCGAAGCTGTCGATACCGCCATTGCCCAGATCGAAGCCTGGCTCGGCGAAGCGGCCGCCAACCGCTCCGGGCTGGAGCAGGACCTGCGCAGCAATAATCTGCGCCGGCGCAGCCTGGATACTGAGATCGAGCAGACCCGGCAGGACCTGACCACTCAACAGCAAGAGATCACCACGCTGGACACCCGCATCGCGGCACTGCAACAACGCCTGGCCACTCAGCAGGCACTGGTTACCGACGCCATACAGGCCAGTTATCTGCTGGGCCGGGAAGCCCCGTTGAAGCTCTTGCTGAATCAGCAGGACCCAGCCCGCAGCGCCCGTCAGCTACAGTATTACCGTTATTTCAACACGGCCCGGCTGGCGCAGATAGGGGAGTTTCAACAGACCCTGGAGTCTTTGGCCGCCGCGCAGCTTGAACTGGACCAGGAACTCCAGACTCTGGCTGAACGCGAACACCAGCTGCAGCTACAACTGGACGAGCTGGCAGCGAACCGGTTGGAGCGCACCCGTCTGCTGGCCGCACTGACCGAGGAAATGGCCAGCCGCAGCGGCGAACTTGAGCAATTGCAGGCGGACCGCGCCCACCTGGAACAACTGATCGCCGAGATCAATCAGGCCCTGCTGGATATTCCTGCCCCCGAGCAGCTCATGCCCTTTGCCCAGGCCCGCGGCCAATTGCCCTGGCCCCTGCCCGGCCAGCTGCTGAACCAGTTTGGAGCCAGCTACAGTGATGGCAACCTGCAGCGTCAGGGGATCATCATCGAGGCGCCCGCCGGTGAGCCGGTCCGTGCCATTCATCCCGGCAGGGTGGTCTTTGCCGACTGGTTGCGCGGCTCGGGTTTTCTGGTGATTCTGGACCACGGAGACAATTTCCTGAGCCTGTATGCACACAACCAGCAATTACAGAAACAGGCCGGCGACTGGGCCAACCGTGGTGAGCAGATAGCCCAGGCCGGGACGGATGCCGGCCTGGGCCGGCCCGGCATTTATTTCGAGATACGGCATAATGGAGTTGCACAAAATCCGGTCTCATGGTCAGTTCAACGCTGAATCACTGGCGACAGCGCTGCGATACAGGGGTAGAATCAAACAGTTTTCAATGCGGGAGTAAACCATGTCCAAGAAGTTCATACTGGCAGCGGGCCTGCTGCTGTGCAGCAGCCTCAGCTTCAGCGCCGAGGAAACCGCCAATGCAAGGCCGGGACAATTGCCACTGCCCCTGGATGAGGTGCGGCTTTTTACCGAGGCGCTGGATGCCATACGTTCTGCCTATGTCGAGGAGATCGATGACAAGACTCTGCTCACCTATGCCATCCAGGGCATGCTGGCCGGGCTGGACCCCCATTCGGACTACCTCAGCGTGGAAGCCTATGACTCCCTGAACGAGAACACCCAGGGTGAATTCGGCGGACTCGGTATCGAAATTGCTGACGAGGACGGCTACATCAGAGTGATCACCCCCATTGATGACACGCCTGCCAAGCGGGCCGGAGTCATGCCCGGCGATCTGATCATCGCAATCGATGGCAAGCCCCTGCGCGAGCTGCCCATCAACCAGGCAGTCGAATTGATGCGGGGCGAGATCGGGACTTCCATTGTCATTACCATTCTGCGTGAGAACGAACCGGAACCCTTTGACCTTGAACTGGTCCGTGAAGCCATTGCTGTAACCAGTGTCCGCCATCATACGCTGGAGCCAGGTTTCGGCTATCTGCGTATTTCCCAGTTCAAAGTCAATACGGGAGAAGAGTTGCTGAAGTCTTTACGGGCTCTGCAGGAAGAAAATGACACGCTCAATGGCCTGGTGCTGGATCTGCGCAATAATCCTGGCGGGGTTCTGCAGGCCTCGGTCGCCGTGGTCGATGCCTTTATCAGCGAGGGCAAAATCGTTTATACCCAGGGCCGTTTCGACGAATCGGAGCTGGATTATTACGCCACCCGCTCTGACCCCAGCCAGGGTGTCCCTCTGGTCGTGTTGATCAATACCGGTTCAGCCTCCGCTGCGGAAATCGTCGCCGGCGCCCTGCAGGATCATGGCCGGGCGGTGATCATGGGCACCCGCAGTTTCGGCAAGGGGTCGGTGCAGACGGTGATGCCTCTGGCCAATGATCGCGCGCTCAAACTGACCACTGCTCTTTATTTCACCCCGGATGGCCGTTCCATTCAGGCCCAGGGTATCGAGCCGGACATCGAGGTTGATGAAGCCTTTGTCACGCGCCAGACCCAGCGCCGAACCTATACCGAAGCCGATCTGAGCGGACACTTGCTGAATGCTGATGGCGCACCCGAGATACCCAGAAACCAGCCCCGACCGCAGACCAGTGCCGAGCAGGTGGTGGTTACTGATTATCAGCTGAATGAAGCCCTGACCCTGCTCAAGGGATGGCATATCATGGATCGCGGCCGGCAGCGCCCACGTCAGACCTCCACAACCAGGCCATGAACAAGCTGCTGCTCTGGCTGGCGCAGCATCGCCTGACTGCCAGCGCCCTGCTGGTTGCCGGCGCCTTGCTGATCCTGGCTGATCTGCTGGCGCCGGAAAGCGCCCTGGACCCGCACGGCGCTGCAAGCCAGACAAGCCAGGCCGGGAATGCCAGGCAGATTGAATCCACTCAGATTGAGCCCGCTCAGAATGAACCGAGCAGTGGCACCGTTGTGCGCGGTCCTCTATCCCGGCAAGCTCAGCCCCAGAGCCAGACCCAAGCTCAGAACCCGAACCAGGCCCAGAACCCGCCGCAGATAGTCCTGATTCTGGATGACATCGGCAACAATCTTGAGCTCGGACAGCGGGCTGTCCAGCTGCCAGGCCAGCTCACCTATGCCGTGCTGCCCCATACTCCTCATGGTCGAACCCTGGCCAATCTGGCCCAGGCCGCCGGCAAGGAAGTGATGCTGCACATGCCGATGAGCAACCTGGCCCGGCAGGACCCGGGTCCCGGACAACTCGACAGCTTACAGGACCCGGCAACTTTTAGCGCAACCCTGCTTGCCGCCCTGGAGTCCATACCTCATGTCCGTGGGCTCAACAATCACACCGGCAGCGCATTGACCACAGACAGGCAGGCCATGGACCAGGTGATGACGTTGCTGCAACAACGGGGGCTATATTTTGTCGACAGCCTGACCACGGCCAGCAGTATTGCTGCTACCACTGCCACTGCCCATGGCGTGCCCAATCTCACCCGGAACGTTTTTCTGGACAATGACCCCACGGCAGAGAGCATTGCTTTTCAGTTTCAGCGGCTGCTGCAGATTGCCCGAGCTGAGGGGCATGCCATTGGTATAGGTCACCCCTACCCAGAGACGCTGGCTTATCTGGAAACGGCTTTGCCCGACCTGGCCGCTACCGGAGTGGAACTGATTACCGCCAGCAACTTGTTGCGGCAACAGGCCGGACAGCTCAATCCAGCCGCATGGTGATGCCCTGAGCGGACAGGTACTGTTTGGCTTCCTGGATGGTGTACTCACCAAAATGGAAAATACTGGCGGCCAGCACCGCATCGACATGCCCGGCAATAATGCCATCGGCCAGATGCTGCAGATTGCCAACCCCGCCGGAGGCAATGACCGGCACCGAAACCCGGTCGCTGACCGCCCGATTCAGGGCCAGATCGAAGCCGGACCGGGTGCCATCCCGGTCCATGCTGGTCAGCAGAATCTCGCCGGCACCGTATTCCACCATGCGCTCACACCAGGCAACGGCATCGATACCGGTTGGTTTGCGGCCACCGTGGGTGAAAATCTCCCAGCGCTCCGGCTGCCCGTCGGCACTGACTTTCTTGGCATCGACAGCGACGACAATACACTGTGAACCGAAACGCCCGGCTGCCTCGCGCACAAAATCCGGGTTGTGTACCGCCGCCGTATTGATCCCGACCTTGTCGGCACCGGCATTGAGCATGGTGCGAATATCCTGCAGGGTGCGAATGCCACCGCCCACGGTCAGGGGAATGAACACCTGCCCGGCGATTGCTTCCACCGTCTGTACCGTGGTTTCGCGGCCTTCATGGCTGGCCGTGATATCGAGAAAAGTGATTTCATCTGCGCCGGCCGCGCTGTACCGGCGCGAGATTTCCACCGGATCACCGGCATCGCGGATATCGACGAAGCGCACGCCCTTTACCACCCGGCCCTTGTCACAATCCAGACAGGGAATGATACGTTTGGCCAGACTCATGTCATTGCTCCCATTGCAACCGACTGCCATTGCAACCGGCTGTTCTTGCAGACAGCTTAAACTGCCGTCTGCTGATCACACCAGGCCTGCGCTGCCGCCAGGTCCAGTGCCCCTTCATAAATCGCGCGCCCGCTGATGGCGCCCATGATGCCCGCCCCGGTCGCTGTCTCTGCAACCGCCTGCAGGGCCTGGATATCTTCCATGCGGCTGACCCCTCCGGAAGCAATCACCGGGATATTGACCGCACGGGCCAGGGCCAGCGTGGCATCCACATTGACCCCCTGCATCATGCCATCCCGCGCAATGTCGGTATAGATGATGGCTTCCACCCCGTCATCGGCAAACCGCTGCGCCAGATCTACCACATTGATGCCAGAGACCTCGGCCCAGCCATCGGTGGCCACCCACCCGTCTTTGGCATCCAGGCCAACCAGGATATGGCCGGCAAAGTGTTTGCAGGCAGCCGTCACGAATGCCGGTTCCCGCACCGCCTGGGTACCGATGATGACGTAGCTGACCCCCATGTCCAGGTAATGGGCAATGGTATCGAGATTGCGGATGCCACCCCCTATCTGCAGGGGCAACCGCGGACAGGCGGCAGCAATGGCCCTGACCACATCGCCGTTGACCGGCGCGCCGGCAAAAGCCCCATTGAGATCGACCAGATGCAGGCGGCGGGCACCCTGTTGCTGCCAGTGCCTGGCGGTTTGTACCGGGTCCTCGGAAAACACCGTGGCGTCTTCCATCCGGCCCTGGCGCAGGCGTACACACTGGCCATCTTTCAGATCTATTGCGGGAATTACCAGCATTGTTGTTCAACCCTTTTGTGTCTTGTCTTGATCAGCCCTGCCGGAACCTGGCCTGTTAATGCATTCGTGTGACAGCAAACCGAGGCATTAGCTGCAGCCATCCCAGCGCATGAAGTTGCTCAGCAACTGCAGGCCATTGTGCTGGCTTTTCTCGGGATGGAATTGCACGGCAAACAGGTTCTCATAGCCCAGGGCTGCGGTAAAAATCCGGCCATAGTCGGTCTGGCCATAAACCTGGTCAGGGTTGGCCGGGTCGACATAATAACTGTGTACAAAATAAAAACGGCTGCCATCCTTTATCTGTTGCCATAAGGGATGCGGCTTGACCTGCTGCACCTGGTTCCAGCCCATGTGTGGCACCTTGAGGATGTTGCCCTCAGCGTCCGTATAACCGGTAGGGTTTGCAGCGGAAACGGTCACTCCGTCACCACTCTCATGGTGAGCGAACAGCCTGACCTTGCCGGCCACCATGCCCAGACAGGGCACTTCACCATTTTCCTCGCTGGACTCCATCAGTGCCTGCATGCCCACACAGATGGCCAGCACGGGCTTGCTGCGCACGGCCTGCAGCAGAATCTCATCTATGCCCAACCGGCGAATCTCGGCCATGCAGTCGCGGATGGCCCCAACTCCCGGAAAGATGATGCGATCAGCGGCCAGAATGGTGTCCGCATCTGCACTGATCTGCACTTGAGTGCCGGCATCGAGGCTTTCCACGGCCTTCGCCACGGAATGCAGATTGCCCATGCCGTAATCAATCACTGCGATTTTTTTCATTGCACACGCTGCTGGTTCTGGTTCAAAGGCTGCCCTTGGTTGACGGAATGACATCGCTGCTGCGTGGGTCGATCTCCATCGCCATCCGCAGTGCGCGTCCAAACGCCTTGAACACGGTCTCTACCTGATGGTGCGCGTTGTGCCCGCGCAGATTATCGATGTGCAGGGTAACCAGGGCATGATTGACAAAGCCCTGGAAAAACTCATGGAACAGGTCCACATCGAAGCCACCCACCGCACCCCGGCTGAACGGAATGTGATACTCCAGGCCAGGACGGCCGGAGAAATCGATAACCACCCGGGACAGGGCTTCATCCAGCGGCACGTAAGCGTGCCCGTAGCGACGGATGCCCTTGCGGTCCAGAGCCTGGTTGAAGGCCTGGCCAAGAGTGATGCCGATATCTTCCACGGTGTGGTGTGCGTCTATTTCCAGGTCACCCTGGGCCTGAACGGTGATGTCGATCAGCCCGTGTCTGGCCACCTGGTCCAGCATGTGCTCCAGAAACGGCAGGCCGGTAGTGGCTTGCAGACTGCCCTTGCCGTCGAGATCGACACTGACCTTGATCTGGGTCTCCCTGGTATTGCGCTCGACAGTGGCCTGTCTGGCTGACGTTGACATTAGGCTGTGTCCCTTGCTGGCAGGATGGATCGAATCAGGGCCGGCATTATAAAGGCTGCAGCAGGGCAAGGAAAGCGAAAGGATTGACGGCTTTGATTGACGACAACGGACGGCTTGCCGACAATAGCACCCAATCCCGATACGCAACCGGAGTCTCATGAAAAAGCTTGTCAACTACCTGCTTGTTGCCCTGGCCGGTCTTGTTGTGGCTGCCGTGCTGGCCGTCCTCATTCTTTTTGTAGCGGTCGATCCCAACCGCTACAAGCCTGCCCTTGCTGCCGTGTTCTCCGAACAGACCGGTCTTGACCTGAACATTGCCGGAGATATCAGCTGGAGTTTTCGTCCGGTTTTTGGCCTCAGTATTGCTGATGTGCGTCTGCGCAACCTCAGCAGCCCTCAGGAGTTGGCGTCTTTTTCCAGCGTCTCCCTGAAAGTGGCCCCGGCAAGCCTGCTCGCCGGCCCTCTGCGGATAGAAGAATTCATTGCCACCGATCTCAACATCAACTGGATAGTGGACAGCAACGGGCAGTCCAACTGGACCTTGCCGACCGCCAGCACCGGCTCACCAGGCCGCCAACAAACCCAGTCAACAGGCTCTGCTCAAGCTCAGCCCCAGGGACAAGGACAGACTGAAGCCTCCGAAATAGATGCTGAGATTCAACTGATCAGCCTGCAAAATGCCCGCATCAGCATTCAGGATGCCAGCCGTAAGCTGAACACCACCATCGAGAACCTGAGCCTGGTCAGCAGCAATACCAACTTCTCCAATCGTCCCTTCCCGGTGGAGATTTCCTTCCGCCTGCTCGACAATGCCAGCGCGCGTGAACTGCCCATGACCCTGAGCAGCCTGGCCGCCATCGACCTGAATGCCGGCAGCGTGTCCCTGAATGAGCTGGAGTTCAACCTGAGTCCCTTGCTGCTCAACGGCACTATCACAATCAGTGACTTCAATGGCGATATGAGCTGGCAGGGCGCAGTGCAGGCCAGGCCGTTCAATCTGGCGCATTTTCTGGAGAATTTCAGCCCCCCGGACAGTCAGAACCCGATCCCCGGCAGTCTGGCTGAGGAAGGTCTGTTCGCCCTGAGCGCCCGCTTCAATGGGGACAGCAATGGTATTTCCGTGCCCGAGCTTGCCCTGCACCTGGACCAGATGCAGGTGCGCACCGATATCGAATACCGCTATGCCACCCCCAGCCAGAAACCACGCCTGGCCTATACCCTGACCGCCAATGCGCTGGACCTGAACGCCTTTACTGCCAGCAATGACGACACGGTAACAAGCTCAGTCCAGGATCAGGATCAGGATCAGGATCAACTGCAGAGCCAGGAACAGACCCAGCAACAAGCTCTTGCGCCTGTTACCTCAGCTACCTCAGCAGCAAGCACGCCGCCAACCAGCATTCCGGTTGAATTGCTGAACAGCATCAATATCATTGGCACTCACTCCATCGAGTCCCTGGCCATCGCTGGCCTGAACCTCGGACAGATCGATCTGCGCCTGGGTCTGGAAAATGGCCTGCTTGACCTGGAAACCCAGCCGGTCGACTTTTATGACGGCCAGTTGGCCGCCCTGCTGCAACTGGATATCCGCCCCCGGCAACCCCTGGCGACTGTCACCCTGGCCATGGAAAACGTCAACCTGCCGGCGTTGGCCACAGACCTGCCTCTTGCCGGCTTTGCCAGCGGTCGCCTGAATATTGCCTCGCAGCATGAGCTGCAGGGCTACACCACAGACCAGATGCTGGCCTCGATCAAGGGCAGCAGCAGTTTCAACATCAGCGAAAACTCGGTCGATATCAGCCTGATCAAACAGGTATTCGGTGCCATTTCCGCCCTCAGCCCCAGTGGTGACATGGCTCAGGACTGGCCCGATACCATCAGCTTCAGCAATCTCAGTGGCTCTTTGCAATTGAGCGAGGGGCTGGCCAGTGGCCAGGCGCTGGCCCTGCGCCTGGACAACCTGGATGTGGCTGGCAATGGCGGCATCGATCTGGCGGCGGGCAGTTTTGATTATGCTATCGATGTTACCGTGCTGGGCGAGCCGGCAGTGCAGACCATCCGTCTCAACCCCACTTACCAGGGCATCGCCTGGCCGATCACTTGTGCTGCCGAGTTCAGTGCCGCACCCAGTCAATACTGCGGGCCGAATTTTGAGGCAGTCCGCACCCTGTTTGCCCAGATTGGCAGAAATGAGGTGCAACGCCGGGTGGAAGAGACTGTGTCCGACAACGTGCCCGCAGAGCTGCAGGATACAACCCGGGGCCTGCTGCGCAATCTGTTCCGCCGCTGATTGCCAGTCATCATGACACACGCTGATTTTGCCACCACCGTACTGCGCTGGTTCCATCGACATGGCCGCCACCACCTGCCCTGGCAGCAGAACCCCACCCCTTATCAGGTCTGGGTGTCCGAGATCATGCTGCAGCAGACCCAGGTAGCCACCGTCATTCCCTACTTCGAGCGCTTCATGGCCAGGTTCCCCACCATCGACACCCTGGCACAGGCTGCTGTCGATGAGGTGCTGCATTTATGGACCGGGCTTGGCTACTATGCCAGGGCCCGCAACCTGCATCAGTGCGCACAGATTCTCTGGCAACACCACCAGGGGAGCTTCCCGACCACTGTGAGCGCACTTGCAGAACTGCCCGGTATCGGCCAATCCACCGCGGGCGCGATTCTCAGCCTGGGGCTGAAACAGCACGCCAGCATTCTTGACGGCAATGTCAAACGGGTGCTCTGTCGCCATTTCGCCATCTCCGGCTGGCCGGAACGCAGCGAGGTCAAACGCCGCCTGTGGGCTCTGGCCGAAGAGCTGACGCCAAACCGGGAGTTCGCTGCCTACAACCAGGCCATGATGGATCTTGGCGCCACTGTCTGCACCCGCAGCAAACCCGCCTGTGCACGCTGCCCGGTGCAGGACAGTTGTGCCGCCCGGCGCCAGCAGCGGATTGCGGATTTCCCGGAAAAAAAGCCGAGCCGGCAGATACCGGTACGCACCACGTTGATGTTGTTATGCGTGGACCACAGCGAAACGCCAAGCCGTGTACTGCTGGAAAAACGTCCCTCTGTGGGTATCTGGGGTGGCCTGTGGAGCCTGCCCGAATGCGCAGACACCGCAGCCATGGAGCAGTTCTGTCAGCAATTTCAGGGTCTGGAACCTGCCCGCCGACAAACCTGGCCACCGCTGCGCCATACCTTCAGCCACTTTCATCTGGAAATCGAGCCACTGGAAATTCCCGCCATGGTGTCCCGCTGTGGCATCATGGATGCCAGCCGCTGGTTATGGTATCCAGTGGATAATTCACTCGCCGTGGGCCTGGCAGCACCGGTCAAAAACCTGTTGCTGCAGCTTGCCACCACCCGCAAGGAACCCGAATCATGAGCCGACTGGTTTTCTGTCGAAAATATCAACAAGAACTTCCCGGCCTGCCGCAGCCGCCTTTCCCGGGCGACAAGGGCAGGGAGATCTACGACAACGTCTCCCTGCAGGCCTGGCAGGACTGGCAAAAAGAGCAGGTGATGCTGATCAACGAGAAGCATCTGAGCATGGCCTCGGCCGAGGATCGCAAGTTCCTGCAGGAGCAGATGGACCGCTTCCTGAGCAACCAGCAGCATGAACGCGCCAGCGGCTATGTGCCGCCGGATTGATCGGCCTTGGCCTTGCGGTCAGGGCGGGCAGGCACCAGCCAGCGCAGCACTGCATAACCGGCCAGGCCCGACAGCAACGAACCCGCCAGAATCCCCAGACGATCATTCACCTGGAAATCCAGACTGCCTTGCACGAAGGCCAGCGAGCCAATGAAAAGGCTCATGGTGAAGCCAATGCCACACAACAGGGATACCCCGTAAATATGTCCCCACCCGGCGCCCTGCGGCAGTCGCGCCAGGCCCAGCTTGACCGTAACCCAGCTGAAACCGACGATACCTATCTGTTTACCCAGGAAAAGACCGGCCGTAATCCCCAGGGGGACCGGCTGCAGAAAAGAAGCCAGGGTCAGACCGGCAAAGGAGACGCCGGTATTGGCAAAGGCAAACAGCGGCAGAATGCCAAAGGCAACCGTCGGCTGAAGATCGTGCTCCAGTCTTTCCAGTTGGGTTTCGCTTTCGCCCTCCTCTTTCCGAAAAGGAATGAACATGGCCGCCAGCACACCTGCCAGCGTGGCATGCACGCCTGATTTCAATACGGCCCCCCAAAGCACTACCGTCAGCAACATGTATGGCGTCAGGCGCAGCACTCCTTTGCGGTTAAGCAGTGACAGCAAGGCAATGGACACCGCAGCAACCACGAGCGAGATCAGCGAAAGCTCGGCTGTGTAAAAAATCGCAATGATTACCACGGCGCCAAGATCATCGGCAATGGCCAAGGTCATCAAAAAGATTTTGAGCGAAGCCGGGACCCTGTCACCCAGGAGGGCGAGCACTCCCAGGGCAAAGGCGATATCAGTGGCAGAAGGGATGGCCCAGCCTTTCATGGCGGCCGGGTCCCCCCAGTTGAACAAGGCATAAACCAGGGCCGGAACTATCATCCCGCCCACAGCGGCAACTACCGGCAACACGACTTGAGCTGGATTGGACAGCTCGCCAATCAGAGCTTCGCGCTTGATTTCCAGACCGATCAGAAAGAAGAAAATCGCCATCAAACCGTCATTGATCCAGAGCAGAATCGGTTTTTCGATCTGGAAATCCCCGAGACGCACTTCAAAGGGTATGTCCAGCAGGGCATCGTAATACATCTGCAGCGGCGAGTTGACCACCAGCATCGCCAGCAAGGTGGCCAGCACCAGAAGTATGCCGCCGGAGGCCTCGAACTGGAAAAATGCTTTGACTTTTTGCAAGACCATGTCTGCCGGACCTCTTCATAACCAGGGTACAAACCGCGATATTTTCGCAACATGCCACGGATGCAGACAAGAAAAACCGTAGCATGAGTCAATTTAGTTGCTGTTGGCGGCCCCCCGCTTGACTCAGCCGATGTCTCCGGGTTTAATACGCGCCTTGTCGTTCTGAACCACGCTTCAGGACCCTCGCAGTATGCCCAGATAGCTCAGTCGGTAGAGCAGAGGATTGAAAATCCTCGTGTCGGTGGTTCGATTCCGCCTCTGGGCACCATTTAAAACCAGTCTGGGCTCTACCCCATTAACGGGGGATAGCACTCATTAACCCCTTGAAAGTAGTACAGAAACAGATATTGCCAGTGTATTAATCTGGCGTTGTCGATTTGGTAACGCTGGATCCTTGCAGCACTTCTCTAAAATCTATTGGCAAATAGAGCCCACGGAAATCTGTTCGACAAATACTGTCCTCGATAATGAACCTGAAGTCATCATAGACCAGCGACAGCAACTCATGTGTATATTCTTCTGCCACAGGGCTCTTTAACTTGATGTCTTCGACTATAAGAATGAGCAGCCTAATCTCCAGCTCGCAACGAAAGACCTCAGCCTCTTCACATCTAGATTTTAGATCAAAATCAGGGTGCTGATGGTCTGATATACGAATATAAACGGTAATTCGAATATCCATATAGTCATCCTTGCCATATTCTAGCTTGAGCTCTTCATCACTGACCGACAGGCTAAGCTGAACTGCCATTTGTTCCGGCCGCTCATTTAGCTGTTCCATTTTGAACGATGTTATAGACTTTCTTTCAAGTCTGGTTTTATCCATAAATGCGGCTTTCATTGCACCATCGTCTCTTTGCCCCCGCGCTTACTCGCGCCCTCAGAGCTATGAATAAGGTAAGGCCTCGTGACAGAATAAGGACTAGTAGACTGAACGCCCTGTCCTTCCATATCAAAGTGGTAGAAATAACTCACGTGCTCATGGGTATGATTGTGAATCACCTTTCGCTGCCTATTGGCATCCACAAATTGTTCGCACGCAAGTACAACAACTGCGTTTAATTTACAGCCATCTTCTGCTGCGCGATAAGCCAGTTTTTTATGTAGATCAGAACTCATCCGCACATTGAACGAGCCCGTAAATGGCTTCTCTGGCTCTTTTCCAATTCCTTCGCAAGTTTCAATGTACTCATCGATCGCATTTTCAAAGCACTTTTTAAGCTCAGGAAGCGTGCTTCCCTGATAATAGACAGAGTCAGCAAGGAACATTACTTTGCCATATAAAACACCGGCTTCGAGATCGTGCTCAATCGAGCCGATATAACCTTTATGCGATAAAGTGTCGGTCACTTTAATTCCCCTGTTTCGTATAATTTGGATACCAAGTCACGCCTTGCACCTGCTGGCACTTCATCGCCAGGATGAGGGCGGTGGAAATGGTGAATTCGATTAGTAATAGGGTGAACAAACTTAGTACTAGCACCACCGCCTGTAGCATTGCGTTGCTCATATCCAAGATGTTTTAAAAGGGCGCAAAGCTCACGCCATGTGAGGTTAGATTTTTTATTTTCTTTTAATTTTTCAAGTACTTTCTTACCTGCAGTCAAGTCTAATCCCCCAAGTTTCAGCATGCAACTATTTTTTAGTTACACAATGAAATATGGCTGTATAGTCAATGAGCCAAGCCACTATCGACATCTTGGACGGTTAGCGACAATCTCCGGTACTTCAGCACCCTAACTGGGAATTTTATCCGTTACTGAGTTAGCGGGTTCTTGCTGCCCCTACGCCAATTCCGGAGGCCATACCAAAAAACCCAGGTTATCTGGGATCTGTTTTATCATTGCCTGCCTTGCGCCTGGATTCATGCCAGGTGAATTTCATGAGCAAAGTATACATATAAATATATGTACATGCTTGTGTGATTTAACCCCTGCTGTGCTATCTTGGTGCACCCCCCTACCATCCGAGTAATTTCGGAGTTACTATTGGGGTCTCTGTCAATTCTAGCTGGAGGTACTGAGCCACCTTGTCGGAAGTTGCAGAAAGCGGCCACTGACATTTCCAGGGCTGGAAAACGAGAAGAAATGAGATTGAAAGTATTGCAATCTGTAGCTGCCTATTGATTCTTGATCAATAAGGTTCTAGCCTCACAGCAAGCAGACCTAAAAGAATGCCAAATCTCAGTTTCCTCCATCTAGACAACAATATGGAGCACCTACAAGTGAACCCTAGACTCACACGCAGACGATTCATCAAGAGCGTTATCTTCTCCGCTGCTGCCACCAGCAGTGGCGCTGGATGGTATATGGCCAGCGCCGCCTCGAACCCGGGCGGTGGCGTAGAACGCCTCATCAGCATCAATGTCAACGGGCGAGTCCGTCGCGTTGATGTCAGCCCCCAGGAAACCCTCGCGCACACCCTGCGCTACAAACTCGGCCTGACCGGCACCAAACTGGGCTGCAACCGGGGCGAGTGTGGATCCTGCACAGTCCTCATCGACGATGTGAATCACTATGCCTGTTCGACGCTGACGCATTCAGTCAAGCAAAAAGCAGTGCTTACCGTGGAAGGCCTGCGTGCCGCTGATGGCACCCTGCACCCGGTTCAGCAAGCCTTCATCGAGGAGCTCAGCCCGGCCTGCGGTTTCTGTACCTCCGGGCAGATCATGTCTGCCGTGGCCTTGCTGAAAACCAACCCCAGGCCCTCGCGTGAGGAGGTCCGTCACGCCTTGTCCGGCAACCTCTGTCGGTGTGGGGCTTATGATCACTACATGAATGGCGTAATGCGCGCCTCGGGGCAACTGTCATGACATTTACTCATATTGGAAAGAACTTCACTCCGCCTGATGTGGAAGGCAAGGTAACCGGTGCGGCGCGCTATGCCGAGGATTTCCGTCGTGAGGGCATGGTCTTTGCCCGCCTGCTGACCAGCCCACTGCCCAGTGGCCGTGTAGTCAGCATCGATGCCTCTGAGGCACTGGCCATGCCGGGTGTGGTCGGCATCATCACCGCTGATGATCTGCCGCCAAGTGCACCACCAGCCAACCCCTCGCTGGCCAAGGAATTTGTCACCTATATCGGCCAGCCGATTCTGGCCGTTGCGGCAGAAACCGAACAGATAGCCGAAGACGCCATCGAGAAAATCCGGATTGTCTTCGAGCGCCGCGAATTTGTAACCGACCCGCTTGATACACTGCTTGAAGGTGGCCCGGATCCCTATCCCATGGGTAACACACTGATCCGCAATGCCCCCGATGCGGCTGCAGGTACGACTGCTTCCGGGACCGATGTTGGGCGGATCAAATGGACCCGAGATCAGATCAATGCCTTCCGCGCCGGGCGCGAACCCGCTGGCGCAGAGTTCGGAGATCAATGGGCCTATGGTGAATTGGAGGCTGAGTTTGCCAAGTGCAGCACGATAATCGAAGAACCTTTCGTCACTATCGGCCTGCCCCACCACTCACTGGAATCACGTACCGGCATGGCCTACTGGGAAAATGGCAAGTGCTATTTCCATGGCTCCATGCAGAGCCACACAATCGGCGTTCCTGCCCTGGCAGCAATGGTCGGGGTCGAGCCCGAAAACCTGGTGTTCATCAATGAGCATACCGGTGGCGGCTTTGGCTCCAAGATCTTCCCCTATCCCGTCATGGCAGTAACCGGGCGTTTCGCACGCATGCTGAATCGTCCACTGCAGTTGCGCATCACCCGGGAAGAAGAGTTCTACATCGGTTCGGCACGCTCCGGCATGCAGGGTTGGATCAAGGTTGGCCTGCAGGACAGCGGCAAGGTTGGCGCCGTCGATATCATCATCGTCAACGATGCCGGTTCCGGCGGCGGTGGCAGTGCAAGCTCCTCGGCCGAACACGTCTCTCTCATGTATCAGCCCAATGCCATGCGTTTCCGTGGCATGGCCCTGTATACCAACACTACCCCTCGCGGTGCTCAGCGTGGTCCGGGCCAGAACGAAATGGCTGCGGTACTTGCTCCCATCATGGACAAGGCTGCCAGAGCAGCCGGTGTTGACCGTGTTGCCATGCGACGGATGAATGCCCCCCACAGTGACTCGCTGTTCGGTGGTCGCCAGGGTGGCTTGACCAGTTCGTATCTGGCCGAGGCGATAGACCAGGGCGCAGAACTGTTCAACTGGCAGGAAAAAAACAATCTGCCCCGGCGCATCAGTGAATCCAAGGTGCGTGGCATTGGCGTTGGTCTGGGTTACCACTCAGCCGGTTCCAATGGTTACGATGGCCTGGTTCGGATTGGCACAGATGGCAAGATCTATCTGCATACCGGGGTAGGCAACCTGGGCACCTATTCCTACGCAGCCGTTGTTCGTGCCGCCGCAGAAGTGCTGCAATGCGACTGGAACAACTGCGAAATCGTTCGCGGTGATACGTCCCTGCACCTGCCACACAGTACCTTCCAGGGAGGCAGCAATACAGTCTTCACTGAAACCCGTTCCAACTACGTGGCGGGCATGGATGCTGTCCGCAAACTCAAGCTGATAGCAGCTGCCGAGTTTGGTGGCACGGTGGATGACTACAGTATCGGCGGCGAGCGCGTATTCCGCACCGACAACAGCGCACAGGGCATGAGCTATGCCGAAGCAGCCCAGCGTGCCATCGCCCTGGGTGGTGAATACAGCGGCATGGAATACCCTGACAACCTGAACGCCACCACCAAGCGGGCCGTTGAAGGACTGAAGGGCTCCGGCTTGATCGGCGTGGCCAAGGATACCCTGCCCAAACAGGGCACCGCTCCCGGCATGTGTATTGCCTTTGCCGAGATCGAACTGGACCTGGAAACCGGCAAGTACGATATTGTCGACTATACCGCCGTTGGCGAAGTGGGCACCATCGTTCACCCCATGGGTTATCGCCAGGCCATGAATGGCGGCGGTGTCTGGGGCTTTGGCATGGCCGGGCTGGAACGCCATGTCTATGACCCACAGAACGGCCTGCCGGCGAATACCGGGCTTTATCAAAGCAAACCACCAACCTACCTGGACGTCCCGTTGAACATGACTTCTGCCGCTCTTGACAAAGCGGACCCACAGAATCCAATGGGTGCCCGTGGTGTTGGTGAACCCGCTCAAGGGTGTGCAGTTGCTGCGGTGATGAGCGCCATCTCCGATGCCTTGGACGGTCATTTGTTCAATCGTACGCCGGTCACTCCGGACATGATCGTGAATCATGTTGCGCAGAATGGCTTCAACACCGGCGACCTGAAAACCAACACATTCTGAGGTTAATATTATGCCTGCACATGACGTTATGCCCGATATCAACCTCTATCAACCCGTACAGGTAGAGGATGCGCTGGCCATCGCCAATCGCTACGCCGAACGTGGCTGGCTGGTAAGTGGCGGCCAGGACACCTATGGCTGGCTGAAGGATCGCGCCAAGCGCCCCGAAGCCATGATCGACCTGAATGGCATCGAGTCGATGCGCGGTATCCGGGAAACTGCTGATGGCATTGAAATCGGCGCCCTGACCACGCTGACTGAAATCACCAATAACCCGCTGATCAAGGCACGTTACTCCCTGCTGGCTGATGCTGCTGGCAAAGTGGCCAGCCCGCAGATCCGCAATGCCGGTACCATTGGCGGCAACGTCTCCCAGGACGTGCGCTGCTGGTACTACCGTCGCGGCCTGACCTGCTACCGTGCCGGTGGCAACCTCTGCTACGCCGACACGCCCGAAGGCATGAACCGTGAACATGCACTGTTCAATGCCAGCCGCTGTGTTGCTGTTACTCCCAGTGATACCGGCCCGGCTCTGGTTGCCCTGGAAGCGCAGATGGTCATCACTACGCAAAGCGGTCAACGTGTTGTTGCTGCCGAAGACTTCTTCATCGGTCCTGATATCGACATCGAGAACACCACCGTCGTGCGCCCGGGTGAGATCCTCACCTCTGTCCGCATACCGGCCAAGTGGGCCAATGCCGATTTCTACTTCGAGAAAGTCGCAGACCGCAACGCCTGGGATTTTGCCCTGGTGAGCATTGCTGCGGCAATGCGTACCAGCAACGGCACCATCACCGAATCTCGTCTGGTCTGTGGCGCAGTGGAATGCAAGCCGCGTCGCCTCACCACGGTTGAGCGGGCCATACAGGGTCGTCAACGTGACGCAGATACTGCGGCAGCTGTTCATGGCATGGCCAGTCAAGGCGCACAACCCTTGAACTTCAACCATTTCAAGATGCCCTTGATGGATAACCTGGTCAAGCGTGCCCTGACTGCCTGACAGGCCCACGCTGTTGCCCACACGGTACTGATCGAAAACAGTACAAGCACACAGGAAAGCCTCGCTACCTTCACGTAGCGGGGCTTTCTTGTTTCTTCCCTTTATGCATACCCTGATTGGGAACAGTGGAGAATGTCTTGAACAGCCCTGGTGCCGAACAAAAAGCCTGGTTGCAGATCCATTTCTGTGTGCTTTTATGGGGTATTACCGCCATTCTCGGCAAACTGATCACCTTGCCTGCAATGGCGTTGGTAATCTGGCGCATGGCCATAGTCAGTGCGGCCTTGTTCATGCTGCCCAAAGTCTGGCGGGGGCTGCTGGCCTTGCCACCCAGGCTGGTGCTGGCCTATTGCGGCATCGGCATCCTGGTCGGCCTGCACTGGCTGACCTTTTACGGTGCCATCAAGCTCGCCAATGCCTCGGTAGCGGTTACCTGTATCGCTACCGTGCCGGTGTTCCTGGCCTTCATCGAACCCCTGATCACCGGCAGCCGTTTCCGCCGCCGGGAAGTCCTGCTGGGCATACTGGTTCTGCCCGGCATCATGCTGGTGGTTGGCAGTACGCCGCAAGCCATGAATATCGGGATTCTGATGGGAATTCTGGCCGCCCTGTTCGATGCCCTGTTCACCGCGCTGAACAAGCGCCTGGTCTTTCGTGCCGATCCCCTCAGTGTCACTGCCCTGGAAATGGTCTCCGGCTTCGGTTTTCTGGTACTGCTTGCCATCATCCTGCTGCTGACCGAGGTCAATCTGCTGGCTGATATGTTCGGCAACGGCTGGTCCGAGGTATTTGTCGTTCCGCAGGGCATGGATATCATTCTGCTGCTGGTACTGGCCTTTGTCTGCACTCTGCTGCCTTTTGCCCTGTCCCTGTTGGCACTGCGGTATCTGTCGGCCTATGCGACTGCCCTGGCGGTGAACATGGAGCCCATCTATGCCATCATTCTCGCCATTGTCATTCTGAATGAGCAGCAGGAACTCAGCTCCGGTTTTTATCTGGGCGCCGCGGTGATCATGCTTCTGGTATTCTGCTATCCTCTATTGCAGACCAAGACCAAGATCAGAAGCCTGGAGACCGCCCCATGAAACCTGGAGATTTTGCTGAAGCCTGTTTTGTCGTCGCGGAAAGAGATATGGCCAGCGCACTGGCCATCAGCCCCGAAGATGATTTCCCGGAAGTCTTTGCCACTTCTCGCATGCTCGCCCTGATGGAGCTGGCTGCGGCCCGTTGCATGAAACCGCTGTTGCAGGAAGATGAATTGTCGGTTGGTGTCGGCGTGGACATCCGACATCTGGCGGCAACGCCTATAGGTGTTCAGGTCAGGGCACGGGCAAGTTTCATCGGCCAGGAAGGCAAGCTCTACCACTTTGAGGTTGAAGCCTTTGATGCTGCCGGACTGATTGGCAAGGGGGAACACAGCAGGGCCATCATCAGCACCCAGCGCCTGCTTGAAGGGGCAGAAGCACGCAGGCCCGGGACATAACCATTGGATGGGCTGACCGGGTTTAGTCCTTGTGCAGGCGAATCAAACCTTCCTGCGCCACCGATACCACCAACTCTCCAGCCTGGGTAAAGATACTGCCACGATTGAACCCACGTGCGGCGGCAGCAGAAGGGCTGTCCTGGGCATACAGCAACCATTGATCCATGCGGAAAGGGCGGTGGAACCACATGGCATGGTCCAGGCTGGCTATCTGCAGTTTCGGGTCGAACAGGCTCTGCGCATGCGGGCGCAGGCAGGTCTGCAATAAAGTCATATCCGAGGCGTAAGCCAGCAGATGCGCGTGCTGGGCATAATCTTCAGGCAACTCGGCATTGACCCGAAACCAGACGCTGCGTACGGGATCAGATTTTTCCGGTTGAATCAGGTTCTCTGGCTCAACATGACGCAGATCGATGGCAAACGATTTGGAAGCACGCGCCAGCATCTCTGCGCTCATCGAATCCTTGAATTTCTCTGCCATTTCCTGCCGGCTCAGGCACTGCTCCGGGGGCGGTACTTGCGGCATGGTGCTTTGATGGGAATAGCCCTCCTCGGCAATCTGGAAGGAAGTCGCCATGTTCAGAATGGCCTTGCCATGCTGGATGGCGACCACACGGCGGGTAGTGAAACTCTGCCCATCACGGATACGGTCAACCTGGAACAGAATCGGATGCTTGAGGTCACCAGGGCGCAGGAAATAGGCATGCAGTGAATGCGGCTGCCGGTCGGCCGGCACGGTATGGTTGGCACTGAGCAGGGCCTGCGCCAGCACCTGCCCGCCATAGACTCGCCCCCAGCCTTCGTTTTGGTGGGCGCTGCGGTAGATGTTTTCATCCAGTTTCTCCAGCTCAAGGTGCTGGAGCAGTTGTGTCAATTGTGCATTCATCAGTAGGACCACAAATCGCTTGTTGCTGAAAATGAGCCAGTGTACCAGCATTGTGCGCTGGCGTGGGAACCGCTTTACCTGTCAGTGGCGCGCGGGTATGATCGGGCTCATGACCGTTACCGGACAATAACAACAGCGGGGAACCCACATGCGTCATATAACTATCATGTTTGCCATCATCACCCTGGCTACAGGCGCAGGCATCTGGAGCAGCACGCAACACGCCAATGCCGCAGACAACCGCCTGGAAGCCATCAAGCAGCAATTCATCGGCCATTATGAACTGGTCAGTTATGTCACTTTTCCGGCTGCAGGCGGGGTCGTCGACATGAACTATGAAGGTCGCATCATGTACGATGCCCACGGCAACATGTCTGCCCAGGGCATGCCTCGGGATCTGCCGGCCCGCGCGGCCGCCAGCACGGAAACAGTACGCGGCGGCTTTGCCTACTGGGCCACGGTGCATTTCGACCTGGATAACAACATAGTCATTCATCGCGTTCAGGGTTCACCCACCCGGGGTGGCTGGGTTGGCGAGGACAATATCCGCCACTTCGAATTTGCCGATGGCCTGTTGAAGTTATCCATCAAGGATGACACCGGCAGAACCACCGGCACCTTGTCCTGGCGCAAACTGGGTAGTTGATTCACTGTGCGGGTGCTCGCCAGCAACAGCGGCAGTACCAGCCTGAAACTCTGCCTGTTTGAGCTGGACGATCAGCACTGGAAAGCACTGCATACTGGCACGATTGAACTGACAGATCAGGACGGCAGCGAGACCCTGCGGGAATTTCTTGACCCGATCGGCAAACCGGACGTCATCATTCATCGCGTGGTACATGCCGGGGCGGTAAGCGAAGCCCTTGCTGTCATCGATACTGCACTGATTGCAAAAATCCGCCACTGGTCTGTCCTGGCCCCTGGGCACAATCAGGCGGTACTGCAACAAATCGACTGGTGTCATCGTCTGCTGCCAACCAGCGAACAGTTTGCCGCCTTTGATTCCGGGCTTTATCACGAGCTGCCGCAAGTCGCCAGGATGTACGCACTCCCGGCCGCGCTTTCCCCCGCCTGGCCAATTCAGCGGTACGGCTTTCATGGCCTGGCTCACCGCAATCAATGGCGTCAGGTCAAACAATCATTACCACGCGAGCGGCATGCGGACCTGCGCCTGATCAGCCTGCAGTTGGGTGGTGGCTGTTCCTGGACTGCCTGGCGCGGCGCTCAGGTGCTTGATACCAGCATGGGTTTTACTCCCTTGGAAGGTCTGGTCATGGGTCGGCGCAGCGGCAGTATCGACCCAGGTATCGTGTTGCATCTGCAGCAGCAGGAAAATCTGTCTGTCGACCAGGTGCATACGTTGATCAGTCAACAGGGTGGACTGATGGCCACAGGCAGCAGCGATGACATGCGGGTGCTGCTGGCCAGCGACAATGCGGCCAGCACAACCGCCCTGGCACATTACTGTTACCAGGTGCGCAAGGCCATCGGTGCGGCCATGGCCGTGCTCGGCGGGGTGGATGCCATCAGCTTTGGTGGAGGAGTGGGCGAACACTCGGCGCAAATCCGTCAAGGCATTCTGGCCGGGCTCGAAAACTTCGGCATCCAGCTGGACAGTGACCTCAACAGCCAGGCCTCAGGTGCAGGCAGGCTGCATGCTGATACCAGCAAGACTGCACTCTACTTGACCCCGGTCAATGAAATGAATGAAATGATGCGGCAATATCAGGCTTTCCTTAATTCCTCGTCATGAGCGGAGACCAGCATGGGTATCAGTTTTACCGAGTGGCAGGCCGGCTGCGGGCAGGTCCACCATCAACAGACAACAATCGAACGTATCCAGGTCTTGATCGAACACCTGCACGAGCGCGAACTATGTACCCCCGAGACTGCCCTCCAGTTGCTGGCCGCAGCGGATCGTCTATGCAATATGGGCATGTGGCTGACCGTGCACATGACCTATGCACGCCAGGTTCATCTCAATGGCCAGCCCTTGCAACAGGATGATTTCAAGGCTAATCCCGAGGGGCATACCGGTGGTGCCCTGAACATGGTGCCGGCTTATGTCGGCTATTTGCTGGCCAATGCCCTGACCGGTAAAACCAGGGCCTGGCTGATGGGGCAAGGCCATTGTGTGGCCGCCATCGATGCCGTCAATGTGTTGATCCGCAATCTGGACCTGGCCCAGGATCAACGTTATCCCTTCAGCGATGTTGGTCTGAGCCGCTTGTGCCAGGACTTCTACGGCTATGCAACGGACAGCCAGGGGCGCCCGGCCGCCCCCCTGGGCAGTCATGTCAGCCCCCACACGGCGGGTGGCATCAGCGAGGGTGGTTATCTCGGTTTTGCCGGCCTGCAATACGTCCACATGCCCTTGCCAGGACAGGAACTGGTGAGCTTTCTCAGCGACGGTGCCTTCGAGGAACAACGTGGCAGCGACTGGGCCGCACGCTGGTGGCGCGGCGAGGATAGCGGTCTGGTCCTGCCGATCATGATAGCCAATGGCCGCCGCATCGATCAAAGAACGACAATGGCGCAATCAGGCGGCGTGGAATGGTTCCGTCAACATCTCCAGCTGAATGGTTTTGATCCGGTGGATATGGACGGCCGCGACCCGGCAGCCTTTGCCTGGGCCATCATTACCATGGCCGACCGCCTGCTGGAACAGCATCGTCTGATCGCCCTGCAGGAAAAATCCTATCCGGTCTTGCTGCCCTATGCGATTGCAGAAACCGTCAAGGGTTATGGCTTCCCCGGAGCTGGCAGCAATGCCGCACACAATCTCCCGCTTGCCGGCAATCCAGCCAATAATGAAAATGCCCGGCAGGAATTCAACCAGGGTTGCCGCGACCTGTATATAGCCACGCCAGAGCTTGAACAGGCCATTGCCACCCTGATGAATCACCAGGCTGGCAACCGGGTCATGGAAAAGGATCACTACCTGCGTCGCCTGCGGGTAAACCAGCCCAGGCTGCCCGGCGAACAGGGATTTCTCAAGCCGGGCAGCACCGTATCGAGCATGGCCGCCATCGATCAATGGTTCAGCCATTTCGTTCAGCTCAACCCCTGTCATCGGGTGCGCGTGGGTAATCCGGATGAAATGCGCAGCAATCGCATGAACGCCACACTGGACCTGCTCAAGCACCGGGTCACTGCGCCCGAACCCGGCATTGCCGAGGCTGTCTGTGGCGCCGTGATCACTGCCTTGAATGAAGAAGCAGTGGTCTCTGCCGCCCTGGCCAACAAGCAGGGCATCAATCTGGTCGTCAGCTACGAGGCGTTTGCGGTGAAAATGCTGGGGGCCATGCGGCAGGAGATCCTGTTTGCACGGCACGCGCTGGAAGCCGGCCATGAAGCAGCCTGGTTGAGCGTACCCGTACTGCTCAGCTCCCATACCTGGGAAAATGGCAAGAATGAACAATCTCACCAGGACCCGACCCTGGCGGAAGCCTGGCTGGGTGAAATGTCCGATGTGGCCCCGGTATACTTTCCCTTCGATGCCAATGTAGCCATTGCCCTGATGGAAAGCCTCTATACTGAGCGCGCCCGGATAGCTGCCGTGGTAGCGGCCAAGAATGAAGCGACCAACCGTTGTGACCCGGCCACCGCCCGCCAGGTAGTCAGAGATGGGGCCTGGCTGCTAAGCCATGATGATGATGCCGATATCCAGCTGATTGCGATGGGGCTGTATCAACTGCAGTCTGTGGAACTGGCGGCCGGAGTGCTGGCAGAGGCTGGCGTCAATGTCTCCATCGTGGCGATACTCGAACCCGGGCGTTTCCGCGAAGCCAGGGACGAGCGCGAACGCAGCTATGTTCATGACGAGGCAGCACTGGCTGCCATCATCCCCGCCTGCAAGCGGCGGATCATCGTCTGTCATACCCGGGCCGAAATCATGACCGGTGTGCTGCGACGGCTGGATACCGGCCCTGCCCGGACCCGTTTCCTCGGTTACAGAAACCGGGGTGGCACACTGGATGTGTTCGGCATGCTGGTGGCCAATCAGCAAACCTGGGCTCATATAGTCCATGCCGCCAATCAGCTGCTGGACATTGACAGCAGTCAAAGCCTGGGCGAAGCTGCACAGCAGGCTCTGGCCGGTACCGGCAACATCGATGTGTTGCGCTGCCCGCTGTTCCAGCATGGCAACAAGAGTCACCTCCAACTCCATTGAAGATACACTGCTGATGACAGAAAATTACCTGCTGCTGACCCGCGCCGGCATCGATACCCATCAAGAGCCGGTGGTCTATATGCGCAAGGACTGCCATGTCTGCCGGGCAGAAGGCTTCAACGCCCAGGGCAGGGTGCAGGTTTGTGTGGGCAAGCGCAGCATCATTGCCACCCTGAATGTGGTCTCCGGCAACCTGTTCAGCCACCAGCAGGCAGCGCTGAGCGAGAGCGCCTGGAAGTTGCTCCGGGCCAGAGAAGGTGACAAGGCATTCTTCAAACATGCCCCGCCGGTCGAGTCCATGAGTCATGTGCGGGGCAAACTTTATGGCAAGGCCTTTACCCTGGCCAGTGCCCGGGAGATCATCACCGACATCCGTGATGACCGCTACTCCGATATCCAACTGTCGGCCTTCATCACCGCCTGTGTCGCCAATGCCATGAACCTGGAGGAAACCATTGCCATCACCCAGGCCATGGTGGAGTCTGGCCAGCGCTTCCACTGGGGCGACAACATCCGGGTCATGGACAAGCACTGCGTTGGCGGCCTGCCCGGCAACCGCACCACACCCATTGTTGTCGCCATTGTTGCCGCGCAGGGATTGCTGATGCCCAAAACCTCATCCCGCGCCATCACCTCCCCTGCGGGCACTGCCGATACCATGGAAACACTGACCAACGTAGCCCTGAGCATGCAGGCCATGCACGATGTCGTGCGCGATCAGGGCGCCTGTCTGGCCTGGGGCGGATCGGTATCGCTCAGCCCGACCGATGACATCATCATCCGGGTGGAACGGGCACTGGACCTGGACAGCGAAGGTCAACTGGTGGCCTCGGTCATTTCCAAGAAAGTGGCGGCCGGAGCCACCCATGTGCTGATCGATATTCCGGTTGGCCCCACGGCCAAGGTACGCAGCCAGGAGGTTGCCACCAAACTGGGGGAACTGCTGCAACGCACCGGTGAAGCCATGGGTTTGCAGATCAGAATCATCCAGAGTGATGGCACCCAGCCGGTCGGCAGGGGTATTGGTCCTACCCTGGAAGCACGGGACGTGCTGTCCGTCCTGCAGAACCATGCCGATGCCCCGGAGGATTTGCGCAACCGGGCCCTGGCGGTGGCTGCTGTGCTGCTGGAGATGGGCGAAGTCTGTGCCGCACGGGAAGGCCTGGAACTGGCCAGACAAACGCTGGTCAGCGGCCAGGCCTGGGAAAAATTCAGAAACATCTGCATGGCCCAGGGTGGCTTGAAAACCCCTCCGGTCGCCGCCCACACCCATACCCTTAGCAGCACACATACCGGTATTGTCACCCTGTTCGACAACCGCTCGCTTTCACGCCTGGCCAGCCTGGCCGGTGCACCTGGCGCACCGGCGGCCGGGCTGGACCTGCATGTCCGGCTTGGTGACCGCGTCGCCAAAGGACAGGCCCTGATGACCATTCATGCGGAAGCACCCGGCGAGCTGGAATACGCGCTGGATTACCAGGCTGCCCACCCGGATATCATTCGCATCGACACCGACCCTGGAGGCCTGTAACGCCATGCTGCTTTATGCCATGCCCGGTCAGGAACAACTGGCTGCCTCACTGCGATCACAAACCGGCCTGCTTGCTGGCACCATGAGCCTGCGGCGTTTCCCGGACGGCGAAACCTATATCCGCATTCTGGATCAGTTACATACTGAGGAGGTTGCCATTCTGGCCCAATTGCATCATCCCGATGAGCAATTCCTGTCTCTGCTCCTGCTGATCAGCACCCTGCGCGATCTCGGTGTCAAGCGTGTGGGACTGATCGCACCCTATCTGCCCTACATGCGTCAGGACAAACGCTTTGCTCCGGGAGAAGGGGTCAGTGCTCGCTATTTTGCCAACATACTGGGCAAACATCTGGACTGGCTTCTGTGTGTGGACCCACACCTGCACCGGATTCATGACCTGACTGAAGTCTATACCATCCCCGCCCGGGCCATGACCGCCGTGGCCCCGATTGCCGATTGGATCAGCGCGCACCTGGACAGACCACTGGTCATCGGGCCGGATTCAGAATCGGAACAATGGGCGGCCAGTGTTGCCCGGCTTGCCGGTTGTGAGTATGAAATTCTCAACAAGATACGCCATGGCGACCGGGAGGTCGAAGTGTCCGTACCCGTCAATACGGCTGATCTCAGCTGCACCCCCGTACTGGTGGATGATATCGTCAGCACCGGGAAAACCATGATCCAGGCTGCCCGGCAATTGTTGCAGGCCGGTTATCCGCAACCAGTCTGCATCGCCGTGCATGGTTTGTTTGCACCTGGCGCCCTGCAGGAAATGCAGGATGCCGGCCTGACCGTGGTCACCAGCAACAGCATTGCAGGCCAGCATGACCAGATAGACCTGGCTCCTCTCATTGCTTCAGGTCTTCGGGAAATGCTTGAGGGCACTGAGTGAACCCCTGAGTGATCCCCTGGTTGAGACCTTATTCAAACCCTTGCTTGACACCCAGAGCAAGCCCGGACTGAGGCCTGAATTTTCGTCCGGCAGCCTTGTCAATCTCAACCACCACCATGACCACACTGGCTGCCAGCAATGAGCGCAACCAGTCTGCTGTGCTCAGCGCTGCCACGGCAAACACCTGCTGAAAGAACGGGGTATAGGTGAAGGCCAGTTGCGCCAGCACCACCAAGGCAATGGATACCGCAACCGGACCGGCCCCTGACCAGACACCCGACTGGAAAACACTGCGGTACAGAAAACGGCAACTGAGCAGATAGAATGCCTCGATCATGACCATGGTGTTGACTGCCACACTGCGGGCCAGTTCCAGCGTTGCACCTTGCTCGACATACCAGGAGAACAGCGGGAACACAATCATGGCACCGCTGCCTCCCACCAGCAACAGGCGTCGCATCAACAGGGTATTCAGAAAACCACTATGGGCAGGACGTGGCGGGCGGGCCATGAGGTCTTTTTCGCCCGCTTCAAATACCAGCGCCAGGGAAAGCGTGACAGTTGTCACCATATTGATCCAGAGAATCTGAGAGGCACTGATGGGCAGGGTCCAGCCCAACAGAACAGCCAACAGGATGATCAGGGCCTCGGCCAGATTGGTTGGCAGGATGAACACGATGGACTTCAAGGTGTTGTCATAGACCTTGCGCCCTTCACGCACCGCCCTGGCCATCGTGGCAAAATTGTCATCGGTGAGTACGAAGTCTGCTGCCTCGCGGGCAGCATCGGTACCCTTGAGGCCCATGGCCACGCCTATGTCAGCCTGGCGCAGGGCTGGCGCATCATTGACCCCGTCGCCAGTCATCGCCACCACGTGCCGGTTGCGCTGCAGGCTTCTGACCAGTTCCAGCTTGTTGCCGGGACTGGTGCGGGCGTAGATATCCACCTCATCCACAATGCGGGCAAGCGTCTCCACATCCATGGCATCGAGCTCGCTGCCGGTGAGCACCCGGCTCGTATCCAGACCCAGTTCCCGTCCTATCGCTGCTGCCGTCCCGGGATTGTCGCCGGTGATCATCTTTACCCTGATACCGGCAGCATGGCAGTCGGCAATGGCCTGGATGGCCTCACTGCGCGGCGGATCACTCAAACCAACCAGGGCCACCATGGTCAAGCCAGCCTCGGCCAGATTCCGGTCCAGCCCTGTCACGTCTTCCGGCAATGATTTGCAGGCCAGCGCCATGACCCGCATGCCAGCATCTGCCAGCACACCCATCTCTTGCTCCCAGTAAGCAGCATCCAGTACTTCGCTGTCAGTGCTGCCGGCCTGTGTAGAGCAAAAGCTGAGCACCTGTTCCGGAGCCCCCTTCAACAACAGTTTTTTCCCGTTTGCCGTCTGGTGCAGTGTCGCCATATAGCGCCGGGCGGGATCAAATGGCAGGGTATCCTGCCGCAACCAGTCCTGGTTGACTGCACTGGATGTCAAGCCGGCCTTCAGTGCCAGCACATACAACGCGGCTTCAGTCGGGTCCCCATTGGCCTGCCAGCCATGGCCGCTTTCATTGACACTGGAATCATTGCAGAGCAAGGCGATGTGAGCGGCCAGGTCCAGTGTTTGCTCCTTTTTGTTTGCAGCGCCTGCGCCCTCCTTTATACCCCCCTGTATGCTGCCCTCAGGTGAGTATCCTTCGCCACTGAGTTGATACTGTCTGCCTACCGTGATCAACGTCCGTGCCGTCATGGCATTGGCCGTCAGCGTGCCGGTCTTGTCACTACAGATCACGTCCACTGAGCCGAGCACCTCCACCGAGGGCAGACGTCGGACCAGGGCATGCTTGCGCGCCATGCGCTGCACCCCGATGGCCAGCACAATGGTGACCACTGCCGGCAGGCCTTCAGGAATGGCAGCCACTGCAATGGCAATGGCGGCCTGCAACATATCGGCGAAGACAAAATCATACAACAGCATCCCCGCCAACAGGGTGGCAGCGGCAACCGCCAGCACAATCAGAGTCAGGTTGCGGGTCAAGCTGTTCAATTGTCGTTGCATGGGGGTTTGATTGATGACCACAGTCTGTACCAGGGTATTGATATGACCGATTTCGGTACGCGGTCCGGTATTGATTACCAGACCATGCGCTGTGCCGGCAACCAGCATGGTACCCATATAGGCCATGTTGTCGCGCTCCGCCAGCGGCGTGTCAGCCGATAAAATCCGGGGCGATTTGAGCCTGGCCTGCGACTCCCCGGTCAGCAGGGATTCGTCGCACTGGCAGGCATTGCAATCGATCAACCGCAGATCTGCCGGCACCTTGTCTCCGGCCTGCAGGAAAACAAGGTCACCTGGCACTAGTTGTCTGCTGTCGACAGTCTGCTGGACTCCCGTGCGGACCACGACGGAATGGCTGATGGTCAGGGAAAGAATGGCGCGCAGGGCCTGTTCAGCCTTGCCTTCCTGGATAAAACCGATGATGGCATTGATGAGGACAACCGCCAATATCACTGCGCTGTCCAGGTGATGATCGAGCAGAAAGCTGAGCGTGGCACTGGCCAGCAACACATAGATGAAAAGACTTTTGAACTGGCGCAGAAACAGCAACCAGGCCGGCGTCACCGCTGCCGGAGCCAGGGCATTGGGGCCATAGCGTTGCAGCCGCAGCCCAGCCTCCTCCTGACTCAGCCCGTCCGGCCCGGTAAGCAATTGCTGCTGAAGTTGCTCCACACTCAAGCAATGAGCGGTATCAATCTTTATGCTGTTTTGCGCACTGTTTCCCGCACTGTTTTTTGCGATCATTCGTTGTCAGAACTCGATGACACTGCCCTGCTCCGGAATTTCACTTTTTATGCCCTGTTGCGACTCCAGTTCCACCGCCAGTGTCTGCAGGGCATTCAGCTCCCCATGCACCAGATACAATCGCGGGGCGGGTTGAAAATTTGCCGCCCAGTCTATCAGTTCGGACTGACCCGCATGCGCGGAAAATCCCCCCAGGGTTTCTATCCTCGCCCGCACGATAAATTCATCACCGAACATCTTCACCTTGTCGATGCCATCAACCAGCAAGCGGCCTAAAGTACCCCGAGCCTGGAAACCAATGAAAATCACCGTGTTGCTGCTGCGCCAGATACCGTGCTTCAAATGATGCCTGATCCGTCCACCGGTACACATGCCACTGCCGGCAATGACGATTGCACCCTGCTTGATCTTGTTGATCTCCATCGACTCATCGGCTGTGTTGCACAGCTTCAGCGTAGGCAGAAAATGTTCAAGAGATTCCCGGCCGGATTGAGTCAGGCAACGGACTTCGCTGGAATCCAGCAGGTGCAGCCAGTGATCGTAGGTCTGGGTCACTGCAATCGCCATCGGGCTGTCGAGAAACACCTGCCAACCGTCCAGCTTGCCACAATGATACAGACACCCCAGATGGTAGATGATCTCCTGCGCACGTCCAACCGCAAACGACGGGATCATGACATTGCCGCCACGCGCCCAGGTGTCGTTGAGAATCCCCTCCAGTTCTTCCAGGGTATTGTCCAGCGGGCGATGATCCCTGTTGCCATAGGTGCCCTCCATGAGCAACACATCTGCTGATTTCGGCCGGGCCGGATCATTCATCAGCACCGAGTCCTTCTTGCCCAGATCACCCGAGAAAACCAGCCGCTTTGATTGCCCCTGCTCCTGCAGGACAACTTCGACAATGGCGGAGCCGAGGATATGGCCGGCATCATGAAAAGTCAGTTGCACAGAGTCTGTCAGGGACAATGAGTTGTCATAGGGCAGGGTCTGGCACTGTTTCAGTGCCTTTTCCACATCGCCCTCTGTATAGACTGGCTCCAGTAAGGGCCGCCCGCTGCGTTCACGGCGCAGGTTTTCATATTCCAGATCACGCTGGTAAAGACCGCTGGCATCTTCGAGCAGAATCCTGAGCAAGGGCTTGCTGGCCTGGGTGCAATAAATCGGTCCGCTGAAACCCTGGCTGACCAGCCTGGGCAGAAGTCCGGAATGGTCCAGATGCACATGAGAAAGGATGACGGCATCAATGCTGCCAGGTTCAAAATCGAAGGCATCGCTTTCGGCGCGATCGATGGCATCTCCGCCCTGATGCATACCACAATCGAGCAGAATACGACCCCCACCCGCAGGCTCCAGCAGATGACAGGAACCGGTGACTTCCTGTGCTGCCCCCAAAAAACGTATTGTTGCCACTGCTTTCTCCCTTATTCTGCTTGAGCCACATTCTTGACAGCCATGATGAGAGTCTGCAAAGTGCCTGTGGGCGATAAAGCCAAACAGTAACACACTTCAGGAAATTGTCTGTTGACTTTGATCAACTCTGATAATGCACCCCCCGCAACCCAACGCTGGCTGGCAGAAACGCTACGACTGCATGAGGCTCAACAGGGACCGCTGGATGACAGCCAGCTGACAGCCTCTGTTGCCATGGCCGATCTTGCACCGGAACAGTGTATCCTGCGCCGAGCTCAATTTCTGGCCAGAGATCAGAGCTGGCTGAATGCGCTCAAGGACTGGAAGAAACATGCCGGCTTGCTTTGTTTCCTGTTGCTGTTCCTGGCTTTTGTCAGCGGCTTTTTATCGGCACTGGCTGTGCTTGGCGAAACCACCGGACCCATCAATCTGTTCTGGGCCATAACAGCCTTGTTGGGCTTGCATCTGGCAACCTTGATGCTATGGGTTTTCAGCAGCATTTCCCAGTTTGCACCAGGCGGTCTGCTGGGGCAGGCATGGCTCTGGTTGCTGGCAAAACTGCCCGCCTCACCCAGGAACAGCCTCAGTGGCCAGGCGGCGCTGGGCATTCTCAACCGCAGTCATGCCAGTTACTGGGGGCTGAGTTTGATAACCCACAGTCTGTGGTTGGCCGCCCTGCTTGGCGTAACGGCGGGAAGCTTTCTGGCGCTGGCACTGCGCAGCTATTCGTTCAATCTGGAAACCACCATCCTGGCACCGGAAACCTTTATTCGTGCCATTTCGATCGCTGGCTGGCTGCCGGCCCGGTTCAACATCGACATTCCGGATGCAGATACCATCAGAGCCACACTGGGCAATCCGGAACAGGGCGAGCATATTCGCCGTATCTGGGCGTCCTGGCTGCTAAGCATGCTGCTGATTTATGGCGTGCTGCCCCGGCTGCTGCTGAGTGGTCTCTGCCTGTTCCTGTTTCGCCGCCGCCTTGCTGGTTTCCGCCTGGATCTTAAGCTGCCTGCCTACACCACCCTGCTGGCCAGACTCAAACCCCACAGTCAACCTGCCAACAGCAAGGACCAGCCTGCCCCGCCCAGCCTGCCGGCATCTCATGCTGGCAGCTACGCTGGCGAGCTCATCACCGGCAGCCGGCAACTGATTCTTTTCGAGCTGGACCAGACTGCCGAACAATGGGCACAGCCAAATCTGGCCCCGTTGGCCAAAGTGGAGAGCCGTGAGCAACGCCATCAGGTTCTGCAGCAGTTGCAGCAGGCCCCGGTTGAACGCCTGCTTATCGTTTGCAACCGGCAGTTGTCGCCTGACCGCAGCACCCTGAACTGGATTGCCCAGGCTTCCTGGTATGCCCGCCAGACCACCGTGCTGTTGCTGGCCCAGGCAGATTCATCGCCGGATCACGAACGGGTGTCCAGTTGGCAGCACAGCCTGATCGACACCGGCTTTACTGCTGCCCAGCTGTACCTGGATAAAGAGCCTGCTGTACGCTGGTTGACTGAATGACAGCCCTGGCATGAGCAGCGCCCGCAGCCAACACAGCTGCAAACCACTGGATGAACAACTGAAGATGCCCAAACCTGAACACAACCAGCCTCTGAAGATAGCCATTGTCGGCCATACCAATACCGGCAAGACTTCGCTGTTGCGGACGCTGAGCCGGGACCAGCGCTTTGGTCAGGTCTCGCCCCGCCCCAGCACCACCCGGCAGGTCGAATCCATGCAGCTGATGATCGACTCACGCGCCGCTATCGAGCTGTTCGACACCCCTGGCATGGAAGACTCGATCGCCCTGCTGGAATACCTGGAACAACTCCAGGCCAGTGACGGCAGACGCCTGGATGGCCCTGAGCGCATCAAACTGTTTCTGCAACAGGCCGAGGCCGGCAAGCGCTTCGAGCAGGAAGCCCGGGTGTTGCGCCAGTTGTTGCACAGCGATGCCGGGCTCTATGTCATCGATGTTCGCGACCCCGTCCTGGCCAAGTATCGCGATGAACTGGAAATACTGAAATTGTGTGCTGTCCCCCTGTTGCCCCTGCTCAACTTTGTCCGGGCCGACAATGCCCAGGAACAGGCCTGGCGCGATACCCTGGCGCGGCTGGGGATGCATGTGCTGGTCCGTTTCGATACCGTCGCCCCGGCACTGGATGGAGAACGGGCGCTGTACACGACACTGGCCACCTTGCTGGACAGGCATCGCGACACCTTCAATGCCATCATAGCCAGCCATGAGCAGGATGCCCGACAGCGCCATCAGGCCGCCCTGACCCTGCTGGCGGAACTGTTGCTGGAGGTTGCTGCCTGTCAGTTGCGCACAGCAGCTTCACCCCCCTCGGTCCTGCAGCAGGCAATAGAACGCCTGAACCAGAAGGTTCGGCAGCGGGAACAGCACTGCATCGCCAGACTGCTGACACTCTACAGCTTCTCTGCCAGTGATATCGAGACTGCCGGCCTGCCCATGATCGACGGACAGTGGCAGGAGGATCTGTTTGCCCCGGAAACACTGACCAGGCTGGGGGTGTCCGTAGGCGGTGGGGCGGCGGCAGGCGCAGCGGCGGGACTGGGCATCGACCTGATGCTGGGCGGGGTAACCCTGGGTACGGCTGCCACCCTGGGCGCACTGACTGGAGGCGGCCTGCAGACGCTGCGCCATTTTGGCCAGAATCTGCGCAGCAAACTGACCGGGCAACATATCCTGCGTGTGGACGATGCCATTCTGCGCCTGCTGGCCAGCAGGCAACTGTTGCTGATCAAGGCACTTGAAGCCAGAGGGCACGCTGCCACCGGAAAAGTGTATTATACCCAGCCAGATCAACTCAATTTATCGATTTGGGCTTCTGGACTGCCTGCCGTGTTGCAGCGGGCCAGACGCAAGCCGCGCTGGTCCAAGGGCGATGACGGCGACCCCGGCCGGCACCAGGCCATCGAATCACTGATCCGCACATTGCAAGAACAATTGAACTGAACGGGATGAACCAGGTGAGCCAGATGAAACACAGGAGACCACCATGTTGGCCATGACACGACTGCATACACAGGCATTGCGCCTGTCACTTCTACTGGTATTGATGGTTTGGGCAATGGGCCTGGGCGCCCAGGACAGCGACGAGCGCCTGCACTGGGTCACCAGCTGGGCCATGAGCCCCAGCTCTCTGCCCGCCAGTCTCGACCCCGCTACCGAACCCCAGTTGGTGAACCGGACCTTGCGCCAGGTCATCCATACCAGTGCCGGCGGTCAGGCTCTGCGCCTGCGTATATCGAATACCCACGGCACCTCGGCACTGCAGATTGGCGCTGCCAGTATCGCCCTGCAAGACAATGGCAGTACCATCCAGGCCGGTTCCCTGCACCCCTTGAGCTTCAGCCAGCAGCAATCCATCAGTATTCCACGCGGGGCAACCGTATTCAGCGACCCCATTCCCTTTGCCGTGCCGGCCACCAGCAACCTGAGCATCAGTCTGTACCTGCCTGCCGGCAGCAGCAAGCTGACCACGCATCTGGCGGCACAACAAACTGCCTGGGTCTCGACCCCGGGAGACTTTACCGGGAGCACGGACTTTGCCGTGGCTGAAGAAACAAGCGCCTGGAATTTCATCACCGCCCTGGATGTCGGCCGCACCGACCCGGCAACCACCATTGTTGCCGTCGGGGATTCCATCACCGATGGTGTCGGTTCGTCGCGGGATGCCAACCAGCGCTGGCCAAATCTGTTCTATCAGCGCTTGCTGGCTGAACCCCGGATGCCGGCCTTTGCGGTGGCCAATGCCGGCCTCAGTGGTAACCGTGTAGTGCAGGAAAACTCACCCCGCTTCGGGGAAAACCTGCAGGCCCGCTTCGAGCGAGATGTACTGGCGCTGAGCAATGTCAGCCACATCATCCTGCTGGAAGGAATCAATGATATCGGCATGGCCAATCTGTACCCTGGCGAGGAAGTCAGTGCCGAGGAGATCATCACCGCTTACCGGCAGATCATTGCCCGCAGCCGGGCACGCGGCATACGGATTATCGGTGCCACGCTGACGCCTTATGCCGGCGCCGGTTACTACCGCGAGGAAGGTGATCTCAAGCGTCAGCAGGTCAATGCCTGGATTCGCAACAGTGGCGAGTTCGATGGCGTCATCGACTTTGAGGCAGCAACCCGCGATCCGGCTGATCCAAAACAGCTGATCCCGCGTTTTACCCAGGACAAGCTGCATCCCAATGATGAAGGCTACCGGGCGATGGCCGAGATCATCGACCTGAACCTCTTCCGTACCGATGCCCAGCGCTGATCCTCTGCAGGCACTAGAGAACCCAATGGAAACCCCAAAAATTGCCGGAGTCATCGCACGCAAAGACCTGCCCCCTTATGCCCTGGCATTTGGTGCTGGCCTGGTGACCGCCTTTACCCTGGCCTCGATCAACGGAAACAGTGAGGCCTGGCTTGCCGGCAATTATTTCTGGCTGGGGATTCCCAGCATGTGCCTGTGCCAGTTCTTCATCTCCCGGCGCTATCCACAGCGGCCCTGGCGCTGGACTGTGAGCATGGCACTGGGGCAGGTATTCGCCGCCATTCTGCGCGGCAGCAGCACGGCACTAGGGCCAGTTGCCATTCTTTTCGTGCTGTTGCTCTCGATTCCACAGTTCCTGACCGGCACATTGGCAGCCGGCATCTCACGCACAAAAGCGCTAGAACCACCGCAACATGACAAGGCAGATATTTCATGACATTTCAGGGCAGTCCCGAATTCACCCATCAACAAACAGATCGTATCGGGGTGCTGATCACCAATCTGGGTACGCCCGATGCCGCTACCCCGAAAGCCTTGCGGCGCTACCTGAAGCAGTTCCTCTGGGACCCTCGCGTGGTCGAAATCCCGCGCCCGCTTTGGTGGCTGATTCTGCATGCCTTCATTCTGCGGCTGCGTCCAGCCCGCTCGGCCAAAGCCTATGCCGAAGTGTTTACCCAGGAAGGCTCACCCTTGCTGGTGCATACCCGCAAGCAGGCCAAAGCCCTGCAGGCTGTACTGGAAGCCAAGGGGCACGATCAGGTGCTGGTTGACTTTGCCATGCGCTATGGCAATCCGTCGATGAACTCCGTGCTGGAATCCATGTTCAAGCAGGGTGTGCGCAAGCTGCTGGTCCTCCCGCTGTATCCCCAGTACTCGGCTTCCACCTCCGCCAGCACCTTTGATGCCCTGAGTGCGGATTTTGCTCGTCGCCGCTGGTTGCCCGACCTGCGTTTCATCAGCCATTACCATGACTACCCGCCTTTCCTGGATGCCGCTGCAGCAAGAATCAAGGCACACTGGCAACAACACCCACGCGCCGACAAACTGCTTTTTTCCTATCACGGGGTGCCGCTGCGCTATCTGCACAATGGTGATCCCTACCACTGCGAATGCCACAAGACCTCGCGGCTACTGGCCGAACGCCTGGGGCTGGCGACCGGGGATTACCTGACCACGTTTCAATCCCGGTTTGGCCGCGCAGAATGGTTGCAGCCCTACACCGATGCCACACTGAAATCCCTGCCTGGCCAGGGCGTGCGCACCGTGCAGGTATTCTGTCCCGGTTTCTCGGCAGACTGCCTGGAAACCCTGGAAGAAATCGGGGTGGAGAATCGCGACTACTTCCTCGCAGCCGGCGGAGAGAGTTACGAATACATCTCTGCGCTCAATGACCGTCCCGAGCATATCGATGCGCTGGCCACTCTGGTCCTGGACAATCTGCAGGGCTGGTCGCTGTCCCCGGATTCCGAGCGCCAGACCCGGGCCCAGGCCCTCGGTGCCGAACGCTGAATCGGCAGGCAAAACCCACCCTGGGTAAGACTTTAGGCAGGGATTGAGGCATAATGTCGGTTCGCCGCCAATCTCTTGTTTACCGCTGCAGCCCTCAGGCCTCAGGATAGTGCAATGACTAATGTAATGAATACCAAGCCAGAACAATTCCTCGATAAAATCAACCAGCTGGACGACCAGACCAGCTATCGCTTGAGCAATTCACGCAAGGTTTACGTCCAGGGCAGCCAGCCCGACATCCAGGTGCCGATGCGCGAAATCAGTCTGGCCGACACGCTTACCGAGAACGGCCCTGAGGCAAATGCACCGGTCCGGGTTTACGATACCTCCGGAATCTACACGGATACCCGGGCCACGGTGGACCTGCGTGCCGGCTTACCGGCAATCCGTACCGCCTGGATCGAGGCGCGCCAGGACACCGAGGTGCTGGAGCAGGTCAGCTCCACCTTTGGCCGCCTGCGTCAGAATGATGTCCGCACCGAGCACCTGCGCTTCGAACACCTGCGCAAGCCACGCAAGGCCAAAGCCGGCCATAATGTCACCCAGCTGCACTACGCCCGCCGTGGCATCATCACCCCCGAGATGGAGTACATTGCCATCCGCGAGAACATGAGCCATGCCCAGTTGCTGGAGCAACCGGCACTGGCTGCGCAACATCGCGGCGAATCCTTTGGTGCCAGTATCCCCAGGGAAATAAGCGCCGAATTTGTCCGTGCGGAAGTGGCCCGCGGGCGTGCCATCATCCCGGCCAATATCAACCATCCCGAAATCGAACCCATGATCATCGGCCGTAATTTCCTGGTCAAGGTCAATGCCAATATCGGTAACTCCGCCCTGACCTCGTCCATCGAGGAAGAGGTGGAAAAGCTGACCTGGTCAGCCCTGTGGGGCGCGGATACAGTCATGGACCTGTCCACCGGCAAGAACATCCATGAAACCCGCGAGTGGATAATCCGCAACTCCATGGTACCGATTGGCACCGTGCCCATTTATCAGGCGCTGGAAAAGGTCGATGGAGTGGCCGAGGACCTGAGCTGGGAGATTTTCCGCGATACGCTGATCGAGCAGGCCGAGCAGGGAGTGGATTATTTCACCATTCATGCCGGGGTGCTGCTGCGCTACGTGCCCATGACCGCCAAACGGGTTACCGGCATCGTCTCCCGCGGCGGCTCCATCATGGCCAAGTGGTGTCTGGCACATCACCAGGAAAATTTCCTGTACACCCATTTTGAAGAAATCTGCGAGATCATGAAGGCCTACGATGTCTCGTTCTCGCTGGGCGACGGCCTGCGCCCCGGCTCCATTGCCGATGCCAATGACGAGGCCCAGTTCAGTGAGCTGGAAACCCTGGGCGAACTGACCCAGCTTGCCTGGAAGCATGATGTGCAGTGCATGATCGAAGGCCCAGGGCATGTTCCCATGCACATGATCAAGGAGAACATGGAAAAACAACTCGAAGTGTGTGACGAGGCACCTTTCTACACGCTGGGACCATTGACCACGGACATAGCTCCCGGCTATGACCATATCACCTCGGGCATCGGCGCGGCCATGATCGGCTGGTTTGGATGCGCCATGTTGTGCTATGTGACCCCCAAGGAACATCTGGGCCTGCCCAACAAGCAGGATGTCAAGGATGGCCTGATGGCCTACAAGATAGCCGCGCACGCCGCTGATCTGGCCAAGGGGCATCCGGGCGCCCAGTTACGGGATAATGCCCTGTCCAAGGCGCGCTTCGAGTTCCGCTGGGAAGACCAGTTCAATCTGGGTCTGGACCCGGATACCGCCAGAAAATTCCACGACGAAACCCTGCCCAAACAATCCGGCAAGGTGGCCCACTTCTGTTCCATGTGCGGCCCCAAGTTCTGCTCGATGAAAATCAGCCAGGAAGTGCGTGACTATGCCGCCGCCCGCAAAATCGACGATATGGAGACCGCACTGGAAACCGGCATGCAGGCCATGTCGGAGGAATACACCCAACAGGGACGCCAGCTCTACCGCAAGGTCTGAGCATCACTTATTACAATCACCCATATCATTACAACCACCCACATCTTGACTGCAAAGAGTTAGAAGCATGACCGAACAAAGAATGGACGACCTCAATATTGAATCGATAGCCCCGTTGCTGACCCCGCAACAACTGAAAACCGAACTGCCCTTGCAGGGTCAGGCGCTGACTGCGGTCAGATCAGCCCGGGAAACGATTTTTTCAATTCTTGACCGCAAGGACCCGCGCCTGTTTGTGGTGGTTGGCCCCTGCTCCATCCATGACGTGGATGCCGCCATGGATTATGCCCGGCGTCTGCGCCAGCTGGCCGATGAGGTCAAGGATACGCTGTTCCTGGTCATGCGCGTCTATTTTGAAAAGCCGCGCACCTCGGTCGGCTGGAAAGGCCTGATCAATGATCCTTACATGGATGATACTTTCAAGATCGAGGAAGGTCTGCGCAAGGGGCGGCGGCTGCTGCTGGATATCGCCGAGCTCGGCCTGCCCACCTCTACCGAAGCGCTTGATCCGATCTCACCACAGTATCTGCAGGACATCATCGCCTGGTCGGCCATCGGCGCCCGCACCACCGAATCACAGACGCATCGGGAAATGTCCAGCGGCCTGTCCTCGGCGGTAGGCTTCAAGAACGGCACCGATGGTGGCCTGACCGTTGCCATCAATGCCATGCAGTCGGTCAGCAGCCCCCACCGTTTCCTGGGCATCAACGCCCAGGGCCAGGTGGCCGTGGTGACCACCAAGGGCAACCCCTACGCCCATGTGGTGTTGCGCGGCGGCAGTGCCGGCCCCAATTACGATTCCGTGCATGTGGCGCAATGCGAGGCCGCCCTGCACAAAGGGGGCGTCAGCAGCAACATCATGATCGACTGCAGCCATGCCAATTCCAACAAAGATCCGGCGATACAGTCCCTGGTGCTCAAGGATGTCACGCATCAGATTCTGGAGGGGAATACCTCGATCATTGGTGTGATGCTGGAAAGCAATATCCACTTTGGCAATCAGTCGATTCCCAAGGATCTGTCACAGTTGAAGTATGGGGTGTCTGTCACCGATGCCTGCATCGACTGGCCTGAAACCGAACGCAGCATCAGGGAAATGGCGGAAAAACTGCGCCCCGTACTGCCCAAACGGAGCGCATAAGTTACCTCCTCTACATGCCACTGACAAAACGCAAGGGGACTGGTTCCTGCTCGGCCTGGCCCGCTGCTATCCAGGCCTGCACATGAGGGTGAGCCAACAGGGTGTCGACGTATAGCCTGGCTTCCTGGCTCAAATTGGCACCGTAAGACTTGAAACTGATGGCGACCGGGGCAAACATACAATCGGCTATCGAAAAGCGGCCGAACAACCAGGGCCCCTCAAGACCATGCTTGCGGCGACAGCAGCTCCAGATGGCATCGATGCGTGCAATCTCATCCGCAATCCGGTCCGAGACAAAAAGCTCAACCGAGGCCTTGCAGTTCATTGGCCAGTCTTTTTTCAGATGAGGAAATTCGGCATGAATCTCGGCACAGACCGAGCGGGCAACGGCCCGTTTGCGAGGGTTGGCAGGCCAGCCGCGACCTGCCAGCAACTCCTCAGAGATGAATTCACACACTGCCAGTGAATCCCATACCGTGATTCCATTATGCAGCAGGGCAGGCACCTTGAGTGAAGGAGAGTACGGACCCAGCTTTTCCGCTGTATTGTCCTGATACAGGGCAATCACGATTTCCTTGAACGGGATGTCGAAGTGCTTGAGCAGCAACCAGGGACGCATGGACCAGGATGAGTAGTTCTTGTTGCCAATAACCAGTTTGGTAGTCTGCATGATGGATGGCCTCTATGTTTACAAGCTTGAGCTTATTAAACACAAGGTTTATTACTGTCTCAGGCAACAATAAAGGCTATCTGCTGACTAATTATGGCGAAAAAGAGGCAAGGACTTGAAACCCGGCAAAACCTTCACTAAATACCTGTAAATACTGTATATTCATCGCTCAAAATCCCTGACAGGAATAATCATGTCCCGACGCATTGCCATTGTCGAAGATGAAGCTGCCATCCGTGAGAATTACGCAGATGTGCTGCGCAAGCAAGGCTACGAAGTACAGACCTTTGCCAACCGCCGTGATGCCATGAAGTCCTTTGATCTGCGTCTGCCCAACCTGGCCATCATCGACATCGGACTGGAAAATGAAATCGATGGCGGTTTCGCACTGTGCCAGAGCCTGCGCTCTCTGTCTGAAACGCTGCCCATCATTTTCCTGACCGCCCGTGACAACGATTTTGATACAGTCAGCGGCTTGCGCATGGGTGCTGATGACTACCTGACCAAGGATATCAGCCTGCCTCACCTGTCTGCCCGCATTGCTGCCCTGTTCCGACGGCTGGACGTCATGGACCAGCCGATCTCGCCCGAGCATCTGTTGCAGCGCGACAAACTGACCCTGGATATCGGCCGTCTTACCGTAAAATGGAATGGCATCCATGTGCCCCTGACAGTCACCGAGTTCTGGATGGTGCATGCTCTGGTCAAGTTTCCCGGTCATGTCAAAAGCCGTCAGATACTGATGCAGGAATCGAAAATCTTTGTCGATGGCAGTACCATCACTTCACACGTCAAACGTATCCGCAAGAAGTTCATCCAGATGGACCCGCAGTTTGACTGTATAGAAACCGTCTACGGGATGGGCTATCGCTGGAATATACAGCACAACAGCACTGTTGCTGACTGAGTTCAGCATCATGGCACCAGGGTGACCGATGTCGACATTTCTCAAGAACCCTTTTGGTATTCGCTTCAAACTGGTCTTCCTGTCCGGGTTCCTGTTGATCATCCCCTGGCTGGGCTACCAGTACATTCTGGAGATGGAAGATTATCTGCGGCGCGGGCAGGAGCAAACCGTACTGGGTACGGCCCGTGCCCTGGCCACTGCCCTGAACGAGCGCCCCGAGCTGTTCGACGAAGGCACTTTCAGCCTGACTTCACGCACTGACAACCTCTATGTCTATCCGGTTTTCTACCCGTTGGCACTGGATGACACCACCATTGTCGACTGGCAGGATTATCAACGCTACGAACGTGTCTATGGCAAAACCAACTCGATTGGCACCCCCTTGAACCCGCGCAGTGAATTTGCCCGTTACTACCATAATGACCGTTCCCTGAATTTCCGCCTGCTGGTGGGCGAATACAACCGCTCCCTGTATGCCTATTTCAAGGTGGTCGATGACATCGTGGTATACCGGGCACCGGACAGCCTGAGCGTACACCGCAATGATTTTCTGCAAATGTCCCTGGTCACCCAGGACAACCAGTTCAAACGCTATGTCATTGCACCCCGCGGCCCCGAATTTCTCTACGCCTATGAAATCGGCGATGATATTCGGGATATCAACGCGCTGTCCCATGAAGAGCGCATCAGTGGGCAATGGTATGAAACCAGTGATGGCTACGAGGTGGAATTGCGCCTGCCCCTGAGCATGCTCGGCGACAAACTGGGTTTTGCCATCTACGATGTCGATGACCATGAAGGCCGGCAGATCAGCTCGGTATTGGCCACCTCGGATGTCAACCACCGCGAAAAACTTGGTGGGCTGCTGCGGCCCACCCCGGAGATCGACAAGATCGTCGAGGGCATGGGTCATACCAACTCCCGCATCCAGGTGCTGGACCGGGGTGGTCGGGTGCTGCTCAGCGTAGGTGACATTCAATCGGCAACCGGCCTGAGCATTGCGGCAGACCCCTACAATGGCGACACCAGCAAATACTGGCGCTTTATCGAAGACAAGCTGCTGCATCCGCTGTACTACCAGATTCTCAACAAACCCTCGAATGACTTCATTGATGACTTGTATGTTGGCGGCACCATCGAAGGTGCCCATATCAGTGCCGCCCTGAGTGGCCAACCCCAGACCCAGTTCCGCACCATCGAAGACACCCAGACCCGTATCCTGGAAGCGGCTCATCCGATCGTTGCCGATGGGGAGGTCATGGGTGTGGTCATGGTCGACCAGAACATGAACGGTATCCGCACCTTCCGCAACCAGGCACTGGAAACGCTGTTCAATACCATTCTGGGTGTCATGATCCTGGTGACCGTCAGTCTGTTCACCTTTGCCTCGCGCATTTCCTGGCGTATCCGCTCGCTGCGCAACCAGGCCGAGAACATCATCGATGACAACGGCAGACTGCGCAACACCATTGTGGCCACACACAACGGTGATGAGATCGGGGATCTGTCGCGCAGCTTTTTCAATATTGTCGAACGCCTGGGGCAGTACACCAACTACCTGGAAAACATGTCCTCGCGCCTGTCACACGAGCTGCGCACCCCGGTAACCGTGGTCCGTTCATCGCTGGAAAACCTGGGTATGGTGTCTCAGAACAAGGAATCAGCCATTTACATCGAGCGGGCGGAAGAAGGCATCAGCCGCCTCAACCTCATCCTGACCAATATGAGCGAGGCCACCCGGCTGGAACAGATGCTGCAGACCTCCGAAAAGGAAATCATCGACCTGTCCAGGGTCATTGCCGGCTGTATCGAAGGTTACCGTCTGGCCTATCCGGATGCCGTGATCGAGGCAGAACTGAGCAGCATGCCCATCATGATCAAGGGTGTGCCTGAATATATCGCCCAGTTGATGGACAAACTGATCGCCAATGCCGTGGAGTTTTCCTATGCAGGCAAGCCAATAATCATCAGCTGTCACGCGAGCAAAGACCAGGCCATCATCAAGGTCAGCAATCAAGGCCCCTATCTGCCAGAGAAGATGAAAGGGCGGCTGTTTGAATCCATGATTTCAGTGCGGCCGCAGGAAAAGCAACGGGAACCCCACCTGGGTATGGGCCTGCACATTGCCCGGCTGATCACGGAGTTTCATCAGGGTGTGATCCGCGCCGATGACAACCCTGACTACGAGGGGGTAATCATCACCCTGAGCATCCCGATCCAGCACCACTGAAGTGGATTTTTATCCTGCTGCCGGCGGGCGATACCAGTCCGGGGCATTGACCTTCACCACTTCAGAGTCCTCGGCCCAGGCGTGACAGGTATTGAGCACAAACGGCCGCCCTGGTGAGGCGGAACCATCAGAATCGGCCAGCTTGCGGCGATGGTTCTGCAGCGGCTTGATGGTCTGGATGGCCACTGTGGCCATGGGATACAGCAACTCGGTCAAATGCGTGCAGCCCTGCACCCCTCCCACCCGGGTTCTGACCGCCTGACGCCAACCCGCAGCCATTTTCAAGCCTTTCAACTGCTGATAGGCTGGCGCAATTTCCGGGCAAATGGCAAAAGGGCTGTTATCGGTAACCGCTTCAATCTCGTGAATGACAAAACTGTCATCAATGGTGACGCGCAGCAGCATCTCATGCAGCGCTTCTCCCGGCTGAATGCGGTTGCGCCAGTTATTGCTGAACTCATAGGTCTTGGTATCGGTCATATGGGCTTCGATATCGAACAGTCCATCGTCCCGCTCATAACCGGTAAAGTGAATGGTACGGGTGTGGATGTGGGTACGTTTGACAGGGGCAGACAGGGGCATACATGAACTCGGCTTTACTGATGACAGATGGAAGCCGGGCATTATAACCCATTTCCAAGTCAAGCTGTTTTCTGTACCCGCGCCAGTGCCCGGAAGCAGGGTTTGGTCATGACACGTTGGCAAAAATTTTTCGGATCAACTGATCCAGTGCTTCCGTCACTGCGTAAACAACACCAGAAAACAACCGATAAGCCCAGACAACACCAAACAAAATCAGAACGCTGGATACAACTGTGACCAACACTGAAAAACCTGACCCGACAACAGCACTCAACAAGCGTGGAGTACCCGCAGTGGACCCATGGGAACACGCTCTGCAGCAGGTTGCCGAGCATCGAGACAGAGACGCATTCCGCCGGCTTTATGAGCATTATTCGCCTCTGGTGCGGGCCTTCCTGGTAAAAGCCGCCGGGCCGGGCCGGGATCGCAGCCAGGCCGAGGAAATCACTCAAGAGGTGATGATCAAGGTCTGGAACAAGGCCGGTTCGTTCAATGGCAGCAAGGCAGGTGTCAGCACATGGATTTTCACCATAGCCCGCAATACCAGGATCGACTTCATTCGCCGCAATGAACGGAATGAACGCAACATAGAGATAGAGGATATCTGGCATGAAGCAGACTCGCCGGAGCCACTGATTGATCTGCAGCAACGGCGGGCAGAAAAACTGATCCGGCACGCCATGTCCACCTTGCCGGATGAGCAGGTTCAGGTTCTGTACAAAGCCTTCATGGAAGGCAAGTCACACAACGAGGTAGCCGAAGAGCTGGCTTTGCCGCTGGGCACCGTCAAATCCCGCATTCGGCTTGCCTTGAGCAGGATGCAAATACTCATCGATCGATAAACCGGACGGCACACAGGTTACAACATGCTTAACTATCATCCAGATTCCCGTTTCCTGACTGATTATGCAGCCGGCAACCTGCCCACATCGCAGGCCGTGTGCGTAGCCACACACCTGGAGTTCTGTGCGAAATGCCGGGCTCATGTCCAGCAACTGACGCATATTGGCTGCAGCCTCTTTGAGCAGCTGCAGCCGGAGCCAGCCCCGCAGGAAGATGTCTTTGCCAGACTCATGCAACGCATCGACCAGATGCCAGCCCCTGATACAGCAAGCGCAACAGGCTCGGAACAAACTAATAGTGCCGCCATGACGCTGCCTCGCATCATCTACAAACTCGCCAATGGCAGCCTGAGCCGGCTCAGCTGGGTACAGCTTGGGCAGGCCTTGCGGGTGGCGCCGGTATGCGTAAGCGGAGATCAGCGCGAAACGGCCATCTATGACATCAAGGCCGGTGGCAGAATGCCGGAACATGAACACCGGGGCGAGGAAATCACGGTTTTGCTCAAGGGCAGCTTCTCGGATGCAGATGGTACCTATCGCAAGGGCGACTTCATTGTTCGCAACTGCGGCGAAACACACCAGCCAATGGCCACCCAGGATGCTGATTGCATTTGTCTGGTCTGCCTGGAGAAACCTATCAAACCAAAATCCTGGTGGTATCGCCTGCTCGAACCCTATGTACAATACCGTCTCTCCCGGCTGGCGGGACAGAACCTGTCACCAGGGAGCTGAGTTTTAGCCCCTTTCTGTCCCTGTCTGTGGATTATAAGCGTTTACTCCTGGCCGCTACCTGCACTAGAATCTTAATTGACAAACAGACCAGCAGTAACAAGGTGACCGGAATGTACCAATCGGGCACTCTGGATAAAGGTCAGAACAGGGGGTCTCTGCCACGCTTGAATTGACAAATTGTCAAATTGACAGATCGTAAAATCGGCCGTAAAACCAGCCGTAAACCCGATCATAAAAAGTCAGTTACGTCGAAGCAGGGAAAGTTCATCAGGAAGAGCGATACGGCAGCTGTTATCAAAATGCTCGCGCCGTTCTGGATGGGGATTCAGACAAATCCCTCAGAACAGCCGTCAGGACAGGCTGCCGTAGTATCGAAATATGACCAGACTGCTTGCCCACAATCCTGTACGCCTCGTGCAGATCACCGATACCCATCTGTTTCGGGATCCTTCAGCTGAGCTGCTGAGCCTCAACACACAGCACAGCTTTGAATGCGTACTGGAATTGATCCAGGCGCGGGAACCCGTCATCGACGCCGTTCTCGCAACCGGGGATATCGCCCAGGACGCCTCGGTCGAAGCCTATCATCGCTTTATCAGTGCCATGCAACATTTCGATGCCCCCTGCTACTGGATACCAGGCAATCATGATCGCCGCCCTGTCATGCAAACGATTCCTGCTGCCGAGAAGGCATTCCAGCACCGCATTGAACTGGGCAACTGGCAGATAATCATGCTGAACACTGCAGTGATCGGAGAAGTCCATGGTCGGCTGGAGAGCAACGAACTACAGATGCTGGAAGCCTGCCTGGGTGAAGTGGAAGGTCTGGCCGACCGCAACAGCCTGATCTGCATGCACCATAACCCGGTGCCGGGCAGCTCCCACTGGATGGATGGTATCGGCCTGCGCAATGCCGAGGAGTTCTTCAGCCTCATCGACCGTTTCAGCAGTGTGCGCGGTGTGGTCTACGGGCATATCCACCAGGCGCTGGACTACACGCGCAACGGGGTGAAGTATTTCTGCACTCCTTCCACCTGCATCCAGTTCAAACAGGATGTCAGCGATTTTACCCTTGATGAACGCAACCCGGCTTATCGCTGGCTGGAGTTGCAGCCCGATGGTCAGATAGAATCAGCGGTGGTTCGGGTCACCGGCTACCGTTTCACCGTTGACCATAGCTCCGCCGGCTATTGATTCACCCCAGCAACCAGAGATAAACCGAATGTCCAACAGCTATACCGCCGATGCCATCGAAGTCCTTACCGGTCTTGATCCGGTTCGCAAACGCCCGGGGATGTACACCGACACCAGCCGTCCCAATCATCTGGTCCAGGAAGTACTCGATAACAGCGTGGACGAAGCGCTGGCAGGCCATGCCAGCCAGATCACCCTGATCCTGCACAAGGACGGCTCGGTGGAAGTCAGTGATGACGGGCGTGGCATGCCGGTTGATATCCACCCCGAAGAAAAGGTCAGCGGGGTGGAGTTGATCCTGACCCGCCTGCACGCCGGCGGCAAATTCTCCAACAAGAATTACCAGTACGCGGGCGGCCTGCACGGGGTTGGCGTGTCTGTTGTCAATGCGCTGTCTCATTTCGTGGAGGTCACCGTCAAGCGCAATGGCGATATCTACCGCATGAGTTTCCGCGATGGCGAGAAAGCCTCCGAGCTGAGCGTCATCGGTAGCGTCGGCAAACGCCAGACCGGCACCACGGTGCTGTTCATGCCCAACGAGAAGTACTTTGATTCCAGCAAGATCTCCATCACTCGTCTCAAGCATGTGCTGCGAGCCAAGGCCGTGCTGTGCTCCGGCCTCCGGGTCAGCTTTATCGACAACACAGCCAGCGCCGACAAGGATCAGAGTGAGGAATGGTATTTCGAAGACGGGCTGCGTGATTACCTGTTGCAGGCAACCGAGCCCTACGACAGACTGCCTGAGCAGCCCTTTATCGGCTCGCTGCAGGGGCATACCGAAGCCGTGGACTGGGCTGTGCAGTGGTTGCCGGAGGGGGGTGAGGTAATCGGCGAAAGCTATGTCAATCTGATCCCCACCACGCAGGGAGGCACGCATGTCAATGGCCTGCGTACCGGCCTGCTGGATGCCATGCGGGAGTTCTGTGAATTCCGTAATCTGTTGCCCCGTGGCATCAAGCTGAGTCCCGAGGATGTCTGGGAGCGCTGTTGTTATGTCCTGTCGCTGAAGATGGCGGACCCGCAGTTTTCCGGCCAGACCAAGGAGCGCCTGTCGTCCCGTCAATCCGCTGTGTTCATTGCCGGCGTGGTCAAGGACTCCTTCAGCCTGTGGCTGAACCAGCACACCGCAGAAGCCGAACTGATCGCCGAGCTGTGCATCAGCAATGCCCAGAGCCGTCTCAAGGCCAGCAAGAAGGTGGCCCGGAAGAAAGTCACTTCGGGCCCGGCATTGCCGGGCAAACTTGCGGACTGCTCAACACAGGATGTCATGGCCGGCGAGATTTTCCTGGTGGAAGGGGATTCAGCCGGCGGCTCGGCCAAACAGGCACGCGACCGGGAAACCCAGGCCATCATGCCCCTGCGCGGCAAGATACTGAACACCTGGGAAATAGATTCAGGGGAAATTCTCGCCTCGCAGGAAGTCCATGACATTGCCGTGGCCCTGGGCGTGGACCCCGGCTCCGACAGCCTGGAAGGCCTGCGCTATGGCAAGATCTGCATCCTCGCTGATGCCGACTCCGATGGCCTGCACATCGCCACCCTGCTCTGCGCCCTGTTTGTGCGTCACTTCCGGCCGGTGGTGGCAGCGGGCCATGTCTATGTGGCCATGCCGCCCCTGTACCGCATCGACGTGGGCAAGGAGGTCTACTATGCCCTGGATGATGATGAGAAGGATGGCATTCTGGACCGCATTGCGGCAGAGAAAAAACCTGGCAAACCGAATGTGCAGCGCTTCAAGGGCCTGGGTGAAATGAACCCTTTGCAGCTGCGCGAAACCACGATGAATCGCGATACCCGCAGGCTGGTGCAACTGACCCTGGCCGATGATGACAGAGCCACCGGCTCAAGTGCCACGGATGAGGCCATGGACATGCTGCTGGCCAAGAAACGGGCCGCTGACCGCAAGGCATGGCTGGAGGAGTACGGTAATCTGGCTGATGTGGCTGGTTGAGTGTGGTGGGGCTATGTGGTGGGAACTTTGCGGGACCCTGAGCCGCCAGGGAGGGCGGCGACGGAGCGACCCAGGGAAGGGTTTAAGCGTGTCCCGGAAAATTCCCACGACAGCGCCACTCGTATATGATCTCCTCCCCGTTTGCAAGGTTGTTGATGCTGATGTCAGGGACAGGTTAGCTGTCGTATATCCGGCCTCTGTCGGGGGTGGTTTGTTCACCCCGGGGCCTTGATGAGCCATGCGCACATGTTGTCCTGATCGGGCTATCGGCATCTCAGTGCCGCCGAGTGGGCCAGGTTTTCAACATGTCGGTTTGACCTGTTATGTCATCAGTCTTCAACTACCTTCGCAATCGTCGGATAAGCCCCTTTGCTATCCTTTCCTTTTTTGATTACCCGTCTTTTCAAACCGCCCGAGGTTGGTAACACTCCCCGCGCGCAACCACCGCCCAGGCGATGCGGACCAACTTGTTGGCCAACGCCACCACCGCCTTGTTGTACCCTCGCCGCGCCTTCACCGCCCAGGCCCAGCGACACAGGGGGTCCGCCTTGCCCTCGGCATGCTGAAGAACGGAGCGGGCTCCGTGAACCACCAAGCTACGCACCTGCTTGTCGCCCTTCTTGGTGATACCCAGCAACTGTGTCTTGCCACCCGTCGTCGACTGCCTTGGCACCAGGCCCACCGCCGCCGAGAGTCCCCGGCCGGAATCAAACGCCGAACCATCCCCCACCAGGTTGCGGAAGGCACTGCTGACCACCGGACCGAAACCGGGAATCGTCATCAGCCGCTGGCAGAGCTCATCGTCCTTCACCTGCTGAGTCAGCTGGTGATCGAACCAGCACACCTCGTCTCGCAAGGCCAAGAATCGCTCCCACTGGCGATGTAGCAGTTCCCGTATCCGGGGTGTCAGTTCATTGTCTGCCTCCGCCAAAACCAGGGGCAGGGCTTTGGCAAACGCCGCTTTGCCTTGGGGGATCACCACCCCGTATTCGGCCAGCAGCCCCCGTACCTGATTGATCAGGCGAGTCTGCTCACTCACCACCTGGCCTCGCATCTGGTGGAAACTCTGCAGATCCTGTTCCGCCACACCCTTGGCCTTTACCGGCCTGATGCGCCCGTGCATACAGGCCTCGGCAATGGCCTGGGCATCGTTGTAGTCATTCTTCTGGCCGCGGGCGTAACCCTTCACATGTTGCGGTGGCAGAATCACCACCTCGTGGTCCATCCTCCCTAACGTCCTGGCCCAATAATGCGCACCACCGCAGGCTTCCAGCGCAACCCGTGAGGACGGTAACTGGGCAAAGGTCGAGCTCAACTTCGCCCGCGTCAGCTTCTTGCGCCACAAGGGCTTGGGGCCCGATCCCAGAGCAACTACATAGAAAACATTTTTTGCCAGATCAATGCCAATTGTCATACGCTTATCCATGGTCTCCTCCTCATCTTTGATCGATAGACATCGAATATCTATCTTGGCGCAACGCGACGCCGTATGGGAGGGGAGGAGATCATCTCATCGGGCTACGGAGTGCTATGGAGTACCAAGGAGTTAATGAGCACTAAGAAACCCCTGAACAAGCTACAGCCCTGCCAGCCCCCCAACTCCGCTCGATATACCCAGTTATCTCATTAAGTGTATCAACCGGCACATCTGCCAGAAAATTACACTCCAGTGGATCATAATGAAAAATATAAAGCCGCGACAGAAACTGCTCAAATGGCAATGACGCCTCGCCAAAACGCTCACCATTCCCGGCAGTGCTCACCAACACCCCATCACCCCAGTTCTGCCCACTGTCATTATTTGGATTATAAAAATACACCCGCATGGTTTTCTTTGGATCAAGCGTAACCCGGAGTATGGTAATCGCATGCCAACCGACAAAACGAGCTGAGCTGTCAGTCACTGCAATACCTGCGGGCTGCGGATGAATGAGTGGTTGATTGCCGTTGTAATACGGATGATAGGCCGCGTAAAAATGGCGCATAAACGCATCCAGTTCATACAAGGCGCCGGTTGGCACATCGACATTCAAACGAAAGCCACGTCCAGCCCACCAACCATGAAATTCAGGGTTCACCCAACGATGCGGGTCACCCTCCCGATCTGCGCAGCGGCGTCCCATTTCGGCATAAATCCGATCCAGGTGCGGCACCACCAACAGCGAAACCGGGTCCAGATCCAGTGCCATCACCTGCGCAACACCTCGCTCGCAGGTATTGGAAGACACCGCCTGACCTTCGAAGTGCATGATGATTTCATCGTCGCGGGCAGCCCAGGTAACCATCTGCAACAGATAGTCCGGGTCATTGTAAGCCCACATGGATAGTGCCCTGGCCGACTGACAGGTTGGATTATTTCCCTGCCCGACACCCAGCGGCAGACCCAGCATGCACAGCACGCCTTCCAGTAACCGGGTTTCTGGTGGAACGTCTTCACCAAATACCCTCTTTATGTGTTGCTGTGCGCTGGCCGACAACTGCAGACCCAGCTGTCGCCACAAGGCAGGTGCCACTGGTAATTGATACAGAATGCCCCGCTCCAGCATCAAGGCAAGGCCGTAGACAGCCTGCGCCGTTGCCACATGAACACTGCTGTCAATCAAGGCCAGCACCAGTTCACGGTAGCAGAGCAGACAATCACGCCCGGTTGCCGACAAACCCAGAGCATCAGTCAGCAAATGTTCGGCATGTTGCACAATGTGGCGAATCAACACTGCGTGATACGCGGATACCAGCCCGGTGTCGTGCATCGCTCGCGCACATCCGGTCGCCTCGGCCTGCAGCGCGTTGGTATCCATGGACGCCAGGCGCTCCTGGTACAGTTCGATACCGGGGTCTTCCCTGGATGCCTGGGTTGGGCTGAACAAACTGCTGACCAGACGCTCGGCACCCTGACCACTGCCGCCCAGATCGATAGCCGGGTTGTGCTGGCAGATGGCTATCTGGGTAATCATGCGTTTGACGCCGTTCAATTGGATGGGCCGCTGTTGCAATATTCGCCAGATTTCGGTGATCAACTGATCGACAATATTTTCATAACCGATGGCATGGGCGATATGGCTGAGCACAATGCCCGGCAACACCGCATAACGCCCCTGCGCTTCACGCTCGGCCTCGTCCGGCGGGTTGAACAGGCGCGACAAATTGGCGGCAAGCACCTGGGTCAGAAAACTGTGGGCCTGCTCAACACTCAGGGTGGGGTGCTGATAGCGCTGCCTGGCCACCGCCAGAATACGCAGCAGGCTGAGCAATTCAACCATCAGGGTATTGCTGTCGCTGCAGGCCAGAGTCCCGACTGTCAGGGAGGGAATCAGGGTATGTGGTGCCGACCAGTCAGTGCCGGTAAAGGCGCCTGCCTGTTCGAAGGCTTCGGCACGCTGCTCCAGGATTCCACAGCCGGCATCGAGCTGCATGACTTTGCGGGCAGCATCAAACAGACGAGGGAGTTTTCCGACTTTGGCAAACTCCGGCGCTTTGTCCAACACGGTGATCGCATCGTCCAGCCGGGCCATCAACAAGGCATTATCACCCGTCACGCAAACATTCTCCCGACATGCATCATCAGACGTAAAAATCCAGCTCTTCCTGGCGTTTCAGCAAGTCATGCATCCGCTTGGCATCGTCACCGACAAAATAAACCAGACCCCAATGTGTTCCAAACGCTGTTCGTTTGGTGACAATTTCTTCCAGCGGCGAAGTCAGTTCATGTGATTCAAAATACGGATGGTCTTCGGTTTCTTCCGGGATTTCCAGTCTGCTGACCACCCGCCGGCGTGGATATACCCCAAAACAACCCGCATAGCCTTTGGCATCCACCACCGGCTTGGGGAAGTAGGCGGCTATCTCTGCTTCCGTGGTCTTGGGATCGAACACCATCATGGTAGCTTGGTAGGCGTTGAAGCCGGGGTATACGCGCTCCAGCAATTCAAACACCTTGAACCCGGGCGGCCGATACGCCACCTCGCCAAAGTACATCTCCCCATCGCTGGTAACAAAATATTCAGGATGGATCATGCCAAATTCAATATCAAATGCCTTGATCAGTTTGTTGATCTGCTCTTCGATCTGAGGCCGGTATTTTTCCAGGTCGGGCGATGCGGGCACATAAACCGAATAGCCCAGGCTGACATACTCGGAAATATTCATGAAGCAGATTTTGCCCTTATGGATCCATGCTTCAACCGCAAACTCCCAGCCGTCCAGATGGGATTCCATCAGGGAAGGGAATTCATCATCGGGAATTGCATCCACATCATCGGGTGTCCGAATCACCCTGTGGCCCAGGCAACCGGCCTTATCGAAAGCCTTGAAATGAATGGGATCGTTGGGATCACCATCCAGCTTGAGCAATGTCTGATTGACACGTTTCAGAAACCGGATGACGTCTTCACGATCATGCGCCTCTTCAAAAATGCCGACGCGAATACCACCCAGTTGCGCACGCCGTTTCATCAAGGACTTATCGCGCATCAACATGGCCTGACCAAACAGGCGTGGATTATCCAGCAGTACCGAGTTGATTGCCCCTGCCCATTCGACGGTTTCTTCAAACAAGGGGATTGCAACGTCCACACCCATTTCCTGCAGCGTCTGCGCTATCTCAACAGAACGCTCATTCAATCTTTCAAAATTCCAGGGAAGAAAGGGGATGTGATTTTTTTCACAGTATTCCGCGGCCCAGTCCGGTGCGACCACCACGTAACGACGATCAGATGTTGCGGCTGCTTCAACCGCGTTTGGAGCCCAGCCTAACAAGGCTATGTATCCCTTTTGAGGATCTTTCTGCATGTCTTGCCTCCGTTGAGTGGCATGTGTAGCTTTACTACCATACACGAAAGCAAGCCGCACGGCCAATCAACAGAGTTTCAAACCAATTCAAAATCGATCAGCTTATTGCCGCCAATCAATTAGCTATTCAATTATTGCTATCCTGAAACTCGACATGGATTTCCAACTCGATGTCGTCACCAATACCGAAGGACACCATATTGCTCAGGCCAAAATCAGAGCGCTTGAACGTGGAATTTGCCGAAAAACCAAGCGTATAGCGCCGGGTAAGAAAATTACGCCCACCTCCATGGAAATTCACTACAAGTGTCAAAGGTGCCGTGTTGCCCAATAAAGTGAAATCACCAGCAAACACGAAAGTATCCTCATCAATCGCTTCTACAAACGAAGTAGTACGAAAGACAGCCTGAGGAAAATTCTCCACATCAAACCAGCTGGAACCACGTAGCTCTTCCTCAAACTCCGGCAGATTCACATCTATCGAAGCTGTATTGACAATCACTTCCAGGCTGGAGTTTTCAATATTTTCCGGATCAAAATCCAGCGAGGCATCGAAATCGCCGAAACGGCCAATGAAGGTGGAGAAACCCAAGTGATTTATTTTGAACAACAGCGCCGCATGATCCTTGTCCAGGGTGTAGGCCCCACCTCTGAGCTCGGCAACTTCGGTCTCGAAGTTGGGAGTCACCAGGCGATCACAGGAAACCAGCAAGGTCAAACAGACCAGAATCAGTGGCAAACGACGGAATTTGGCAAATACTTTTTTCAACATTGAAATACCTGTTCAGGACCAAGCCTGTCTGATTACTTTTGAACGGCGTAGACATCCACCGCGATGGTGACATCGTTAGGAATCGCAGACGTGTTGGCCCAGTAGCCCTGGCCAACGCCGTATTCCAGCCGCTGGATGGTGACCTCACTGGTCAGGTGAAAACGGACCTGACCATCCTCCATCCCCACTTCAAATTCAAAGGGGAAGCTCAACGGATGAGTCTGATCACGAATGGTCAGGGTGCCATCGGCCGTGAAGCTGTTCAGCGACTCCAGGCGGCAGTTTTCCGCCTTGAAACTGGCTGTTGGAAACTGGTCCACATCGAACAGCTCGATGTCATGCAGATAATCCAGAACCTCCGGCGAATCGACACTGATATCCGTGATGGGGATGGTTACCATGAAATCACAGGAACCAGGGCTCATGGGGTCGATATTAAAAACCGCTTCCACGTTCTTGAATTCACCTTGATAGGGGGTGCCCTCATAGGAATAGTTGAAGAGCACCTTGGATTCTGATGGTTCAAGCACCCAGGTGGCGGCATATACCGGCAGTCCAATGAAGAATGATAGCGATGTCAGCACCGCCCGGTAACACAAAGTTCGCATTGCATTTACTCCTGCTGTTTAAATTACGGTAGCGCGTAAGCCACCAACTCGGTTGGTTTGCCGCCACCACTGACAAACATGGCAAGGTATTGCTTGCCACCATGCTCATAGGTAAACGGTTGCCCGGTCTGGGTATTGGGCATTTCTATCCTGGCAACAATCTCGCCAGTCATCTTGTCATAAGCATACAGGGTGGGCCCTCCGCCTGTGCCTTCACCGGAAAACAGCAAGGTTTTGGTCACCAGAACACCCGCTCTTGTCGGAACCCCCGTGCGCGGCAGATCAACTCCTGCCAGGGCTGGGTTGTTGGCAATACGCTCCGGCGTATCGGCATTGGCCACCTGCCAGACATGATCGCCTGAATTCATATCAATGGCAGTGATGCGACCATAAGGTGGCTTGACCACTTCCAGACCTTGAACCCGGGGTACACGCACACCAAAAGCCTGGCTGAAATCAACATCGGCGTTTTCATCCTTTTCCACCGACAACACGGCTAGAGCTGTTCTTGAGGGGACATACAGGATTCCAGTCTCTGGGTCCAGCGCACTGCCCTCCCAATTGGCTCCGCCTGTGGCAGAAGGCAGGCTCAGCGTACCGACTGTGCCATCAGCTGCATTTGCCAGGGAGGGGGGCGCATACAAATTCGGGCTTAGCCGGAAGTTGGCAATTGCTTCCAGGGCTTCTGCTCGCAGTTCTGGCGTAAAATCAATCAGATCAGCTTCGGTAAAACCCTGGCGATCAAACGGAGCCGGGCGCGTGGGGAAAGGCTGCGTGGGTGAATACCACTCACCGGGTACATCACCGGCAGGAACAGGCTGCTCCTCGATGGGCCAGATGGGTTCGCCGGTCTCGCGGTCGAAGGTATAGACCCAGGATTGCTTGGTCACTTGCATGACAATCTTGCGACCGTTGGGCAAATCCGCCAGAACCGGTGCGGATGGATTGTCCCAGTCCCAGATATCGTGATGGATCAGCTGGTAATGCCACTGTCGCTCTCCAGTCTTGATATCCAGCGCGACCAGGGCATTGGCAAACAGGTTGGCCCCGGGCCGGTCACCACCGTAGCGGTCGCCGGTAGCCGATTCAACCGGCAGATAGACATGACCCAGTTCCGGATCACCTGACATGGGTGCCCAGACGCCGGCATTGCCGGTAAATTCCACGCCGTTATCGAGCCAGGTTTCAATACCCGGTTCGCCGCGCTCGGGAATGGTGTGGAAGGTCCACAGATGCTCGCCCGTGCGTGCATCGTAGCCGCGCACATCACCTTTGACATTGATCCTGGAGCGTGGCCGCATGCCCACCCGGTGCGCTGGCCCCACCACGACCACGTCATTCATGACGAAAGGAGGCATGGAAGAACCGATATCAATGTCATCAAACCCTTCGGCATTGCGCAGCCCGACAAACAGGTCCACCTTGCCGTTGTCGCCAAAATCGGGGTCTGGCAAGCCAGTTTCGGCATCAAGCGAATACAGCAAAAAACCGGGAGTAATGGTCAAAATGCGTTTTTCATCGCCATTGCGCCAAAAGGCCACACCCCGACCAGCACCCTTGCGCGGCGCAGTATCATAGCGTTCCCCTTCCTGCGGTCGCCACAGCCACAGTAATTGCCCGCTGGTGGCATCGATTGCAGCCACGTTGCGCGTGGCACCCATCGTGGCGTAGAGAACGCCATCCACTTCAAGTGGCGTGGAGGTGTTATTGAATTCAGGGGAAGGGCCGAAACTTGCTGTCGAAAAACGCCAGGCAATCCGCAAGGAACCGACATTATCAGCGTTGATTTGATCCAGCGGCGAGTAGCGCTGGGCGGCCATGTTGCCGTTGTAATCTGGCCAATCCCCCTCATCAACACTGGTGCCGGACTGGCTCCACACTGTCTGGGCGCAGGCAAGAAAGCCGACACTCGCAATGAGTGTGGAAATCAATCTTTTTGTCGTTGTCATCTAGGACTCTCCCAATATCATGTCTTTTTTATATCGTGCACAACCATTTTCTTTATTTGGTTTTTCCGTTTTCCTTGCCTCGCGTCGACCGGGCTGGCCATGCGTCCTTCATAGATAAACTACACCAGCTGAACAGTGAAAATTTGCAAAACAGCCCAGGGTAGTCGAACAGGGGCAAGAATAAGCAATCCCTATTCCACAAGCAAGTTGAAAACGCCGGGAATTCGCTGTGACGAGATGAAATCCGCGCAACTCTCTGGAGGGCACAGCCCCGGGAGGCGGGAGGGGGAGGTGTAGTATAGCGGACCGTTGAGCGCCAGGGATGGCGCGAACCGAGGCCTACAGGGATGTATCCACGGCCGTGTCCGCTATACTACACCTCCCCCTCCCGCCTCCCGGAGCCGTGTCCAGCGCAGAGTAATGATCGAGCTACGAGGTTCCCCGTCCTGCTGCAAACCCGACGAACCAGTCTATCGACCCCGGATTCCCCATGGAATCCCGGTTCACGGCCTTGTTCACCTCATGTCCCAACAGGATTTTCTTCACCGGTATTTCCAGCTTCTTGCCCGACAGCGTGCGTGGAACCGCTGGAATGGCGAAGATTTCATTGGGCAGGTGGCGAGATGACAGTTTGCTGCGAATCGCCTCCATCAGCCGGGCTCGCAACTGCGCCGGGACACCGGTTTCAGCCGGATCAGGCTTGAGGGTACGTGCCGCCTGCCCGGCCTGCCTGCCATCAGGGGCCGGACCGTTGGCGCCTACCTCCTCGGGGTTGGCTGGATCACGCAAGACAATGAACAGGGCCATATAGGACTCCCGCTGCAGGTATTCCAGATCGATGACCAGGGAGTCCATCACCTCATCGAGTTCCTCAACCACGCGGTAGATCTCACTGGTTCCCATGCGGATACCATGCCGATTGATGGTCGAATCCGAGCGGCCATAAATGATGCCCGTCACTGACTCAGGACGTGAAATCAGGCGCAGCCAATCACCATGCACCCAGACCCCGGGCCAGGTGGTGAAATAGCTGTCAAAGTAGCGTGAACCGTCAGTGTCGCCCCAGAAGAACAAGGGCATGGACGGGATGGGCTCGGTCATCACCAGCTCCCCAACCTCATCCAGCACCGGCTTGCCTCCCTCATTGAAGGCATAGGCGGCAACACCCAGCTCGCGGCATTGCATCTCACCTGGATAAATGGGCAGGGTCGAACAGGTGGTCAGGAAACAGGCTCCCGGGTCGGTGCCACCGGAAATGCAACCCAGACGCACATCCGGGCTCACCTTGTCATAGACCCAGTAATACCCCTCCTCGCTCAGCGGTGCTCCGGTACAACCGACGGAGCGCAGGGAACTGAGATCGAACTGCTCACGCGGACTGATGCCCGCCTTGATACAGTTGTTGATGAACGCAGGGCTGGTACCGAATGAGGTGGCTTTTTCACGCTCGGCGTAACGCCACAGCGTGCTTGCATCCGGATACCCTGGGTTGCCATCGAAAAGCATGATCGTCACCCCATTGATCAAGCCGTTGACCACCGAATTCCACATGATCCAGTTGGTCGAGGAAAACCAGAAGGCCCGGTCGCCGGGATTGGAGTCACCGTGCAGCAGTCCGGTTTTCAAAGTCTGGAGCACCACCCCGCCATGACCATGCACAATCGGTTTCGGCATGCCGGTGGTGCCGGAGGAATAGACAATCCACAGGGGCTGCGAAAAAGGTACCGGGACAAACTGTACCGGTTGCGGATTGCTGACTGCTTCCTGGAACGAAACCACCGTCACTTTTCTTGCAGGTTTTTCTCTTGCAGGCGTTTCGACAAAATCGAAATCAATCTCTGCATCTTGGTTCAGGTAGGGGACAAAGATCACCGCTTCCAGACTGGGCAGCTCACGCACCAGTTCCCGCACCACATCGCGACGGTCAAAGTCCTTGCCGCCATAACGGTAGCCATCGACGGCGAACAGAATCTTCGGTTCGATCTGGCGGAAGCGGTCCAGCACTCCGGCCGCACCCATGTCCGGCGCCGTCACCGACCAGATACCGCCCTGACTGCTCACCGCAAGCATCGCAGCAACCGTCTGCGGGATATTGGGCATGTAGGCAACCGCGCGATCGCCCTGTTGCAGACCCAGTTTTTTTAGCATGGCAGCGATCGAACCAACCTGCCCGGTCAGCGTCAGCCAGGAAACTTCCGCACGCGGCACCAGCTCGGACTGAAAGAGAATGGCAGGCTGATGCGCGGACTCAGGTTTGAGTCCAAAGGCGAGACTGTGCTCGGCGTAGTTGAGTGTGGCACCCTCAAACCAGCGCGCACCCGGCATTTTGCGCTCCACCAGAACCGTTTCATAGGGCTGATGAGCGATGACACCACAAAACTCCCAGATGCTCGCCCAGAAATCTTCAATGCGGGTGACCGACCATTCCCACAAGGACTCATAATCCGGAAATTCCAGACCATGTGTCTCTTTCAGCCAATGGCGGTAACGGGTGATCCCGGCCTCGGCGATACGTTGCTGTGAAGGACGCCACAGTGCCTGGGGGTTATCCTGCTCTATGCTTGCCTGCTTCATGGTGTTGCGTCCCGTTGACTGTGCCAGTGCGTGAAAATGAATGGAGGCACAGCATAAACAAGCTGTAGCTGCATGACAACGCAGCAGTGTCTTAAATGCAGCAGTGCCTTAAAAAGTCACTGAAAAGTTCTGCTCATGCGCCTCCAGCAAGACATCCCAGTCCCTGCTGTCAAACAGGTTCTGGTGTCGGCGCAGTTGGCTCAGGTCGTGTCTGGCGCAGAACTTGGCGCTGATGCAGCGCCGCATTTTTTCCAGATCGATCAGGGCGATCTGCCACTGATCAGCCTGCGGGCGAACGAACACGTGTTTGGCGTACAGGCTGCTATGTTGCAGGCAATGGCGATGCAGCCGGCCGAGGCTTTCACCCAATGACCGGGCCAGGCTTTCACGCGAGGCCGATGTTGCCAGGCTCAGCTGGTCGAGCGCTGTAAAGCCTTCGAGGGCTTCCAGCACCAGTATTGCTGAATTGCCCAGGCGACCACTGAACAACGGTGTGGGACAGCCGATACCCAGTGTGCGCAGCTGCTGCAGATTGCTGTGTTCTCGACACAGGGTTGGCCAGCCCAGCGGATGACGCCAGTCGCGGCACAGATGACGGGACTGGCGTTTGATGTACAGGGTGTGGTTTTGCCAGTGACTCAGCTTGACCCCGCTCCAGCCGCCACGCCTTATATTGGGTGGTTCAACCCACTCGCCAGGCAGCTGCCACCAGAATCGGAACAGGTCTGTCGCGGCAACAGTTTGTGCTGGGGACTGACTGCTCATGCAGTCACCACTGAACGCGGGTCGCAGCGCAGGACATAGACCCGCCACATGGCATAGCCCGGCAAAAAATCCTGATGACTCTGAATCCTGAAACCTGCCACGGCAAACAGGTGTTCGATGTCGCGGCGACGGGCAACGAAGCGGTTGTTGTTTGTCCCGCTGTCCTTTGCTCTTGCCGCACGACGTGTTTCCAGGCGCGCACGGCGACGGGCCTTGATATTGCCATCTACCCACAGCGAGATAATGAGGCTGTCACGCGTGACGCGATGACACTCGCGCAACAGCAACAGGCGATGCTCATTATCTTCAATGTGGTGCAACAGGCGCATACAGAACACACTGTCGACGCTGTGATCAGGCAAATCGATGGCAAAGGCGGAGGTATGCAGCAATTGAACGCGCGCCAGGGTGGCGGGGCTGTGTACCCGCCGGGCCACCTCGAGCATGCCTTCGGCATTGTCTGCGGCTATCAGTTGGCGCTGAGGCTGGCTCAGCAGAGTCGGCCAGAAGCGTCCTGCGCCACAAGGCAAGTCCAGCACCTGTCTGGGCTGACCAGCCTGCGCCAGGGCCCAGCGGGCCAGTTGTTGGTCACGCCAGTCAGACAGACGTCGGGCAATACCGCTGCGGTGTTTGTGCCAGTAGGCTTCGGCATGGGCTTGATCGTATTTATCCGAAAACGCCAGAGAAACAGGTGTAGACATAACAGGGCTCACTTTGTAAAGGAGTCCTGATTATCGACTTGCAAACTTAAAGCCAGCTTAAGGAGGTCTGGGGTAAGTCCATAAGCAGCCTGCAGAGACGATCGTCTTATTCCGAACTCTGCTGGACATTGCCTGGCCGTGTCATTAGATTAGTATCGTCCAAATAAAAGAGGGTAAACCCATGAAATCTGGAACACCCCTGCTATATCTCGCACTGTCAGCCCTGGCGGTACAGGCCCACGCCAATGATGTGCCCACTTTCTATGCCGACACACTCCCCATCTTTCAAAAGAATTGCGTAGCCTGCCACCAGCTCAATGGCCCCAAAGTCGGCGGCATCACGGCGCCCATGTCGCTGGCCACTTACGCCGAAGTGCGACCCTGGGCACCTTTGATCAAGCGCGCTGTCGAAAGCGGCTATATGCCCCCCTGGGGAGCACACCAGCGACACCAGGGACAATTCAAGGGTGAACGCTATCTGGAGGCCAGTGAAAAGGCCACTCTGCTGGCCTGGATAGACGCTGGAGCACCCGAAGGGGATCCGGCAGACGCCCAGAAGCATGGCGCACTGACCGTTGCACCACCTCCCCCCACCGGTTGGTGGATTGGCAATCCGGATTTGATCGTCGCTTATGAATCACCGGTCTATGTGGGTGACGATGTGGAAGACTGGCAGCCGACTTATCAAATGCTCATTCCGGAAGGCGAACATACCGAACCGAAATGGATTGCCAAAGCCGAACTGAATCCCGGCGGCCCATGGGTACATCATATTGTTTCCAGCCATATGGGTGTGGGTGTACCGGGCCGGGGGCCCTTCACCTATCCACCGGGCTGGGGAGTGCTGTTACCGGAAGATCCCTTCATTACCGTCAACATGCATTTCCACAAGAATTCTGGTCCGGATACCGCTGTGTACGACAATACCTCTGCCGGGTTCGAGTTCTACCAGGACGGTGCCGTGATCGACCATGTGGTGGAAACCAATCTGCTGCCGCACAGTGGCTGGACCATTCCGCCAGGAGATCCCAACTTCGAGGTCAATAATACCTTTGCCGTGGAGGAGGACATCTACCTGCTCTCCATGGGGCCACATATGCATTATCGTGGCAAGGCCATGCGCTACGAACTGGAATACCCGGACGGCGAGCGCGAAACGCTGTTGTGGGTCCCCAGGTACGATTTCAACTGGCAGTTCCTGTACGAATACAAAGAGCCCAAGTACATCCCGGCCGGATCCACCCTGCACATGAGCTGGTGGTTCGACAATTCAGCTGGAAATCCGTATAACCCTGACCCCACGGCCAGTGTGGAATATGGCCCGGCAACCACCGATGAAATGGCCAATGCCCGTATCTACTATGCGCCAACCCGCAAGCGGGGCATTGTTGTCGGTGGAGAAATTCCCGCAGATGTACTGGCAAGTGCCCGCGCTGCCGAAGAACGTCGCCGCAGCAATACCGTCGTCAATGGCGCTGAACCGCCCCCGGATGACGCCAGCTGGCTGGATCACTGACAGAATACGGCAGCAGCAGGTCCTGACTCAGTCCTGATGATCTTGGGGCATTTTACGCCTCAAGCCGCCACTTCCTTCCACACGAACAAGCGGGTTGCAGCAATGAAAGCAATCAGCAGCCACACCAGGATGCCCAGCAGGTCCACGCCGGTTGCCAGCAGAGAGAGCCCGTCGTTGGCAATGTCACGCAGGGCATTGGTGACGAAGGTCAGCGGCAGCACCGAGGCAATCGGCTGCATGAAGCCAGGCAGGCTGCTCACCGGGTAGAACACACCGGAAAGGAATATCTGCGGGAAAATCACCAGATTACCCAAGGCCATGATGGCCTGCTGTGTCTTCGCCAGACTGCCCAGCATGAAGCCCAGGCACAGGAAGATGAAACACCCCAGAATGATGATTCCGTAAAGCGACACATAGCTGCCAACAATGGCAACATCCAGCAACAGCACGGCAACGCCCAGCAAGACCGACAGCTGCATCAGGCACAGAACCATGCGCGAGAGTACAATGCCGGAAATGAAGTCACGCGGCCGCACCGGGGTGACGAACAGGCGCTTCAGAATCCCTTTGCGGCGATATTCCACTATATTGAATCCACTGCCCGCTATGGCCACCTGCATCAGGGTAAAGGCCAGCAGCCCGGGAATCAGGAAATCCAGATAACGCTGGGAGCGTGCCTTCACATCCACCAGCGTCAGGGTGAACATCGGCTGGGTATTGCGCAGTTCCCGCTCGATACTCAACAGCACCTGCTCCAGCACTGGCATCACCAGGCCCAGCTGCTGCACCTGGGCGGCATCCACCAGCACTGCCAGCTCGCTGCTGCCCTCCGTGGCCTGAAAGGATTCAGGGATGACCAGCACCATGCCGAACTCACCTGCCACCAGTTGCTCCCGCAAAGCGGCTTCCTCGCCCACAGTGACCGTGAACAGGGGATTATTGTCCAGCAGGGCCATGAATTGTGTGGACAGCGTGCTGCCGGACAGGTTGGCTATGCCCATCTCGATCGGATCGGCCTCATCATTGTTCAACAGGCCAAACACCAGCATGAAGATAATCGGAAAGAACAGGCTGAAGAAAATCGCCTGGCGATCGCGCAGGAAAATCTTCAAGAAGACACTGGCCAGGCTCAGTATCAGATTGGGAGAACGGGTGGGGTTCGTGTCGCTTTTCATTAATGCCTTACTCCCGCAAACCGTGGCCAGTGAGTGCCAGAAACACATCTTCCAGGCTGCCATGCAAAGGCCGCGCCGGAGGTTCCGGTGCGAATTGTTGGATCAGCCGGTCCGGGGTATCGCTGGCAATCACCTTGCCGTGATCCATGATGGTGATGCGGCGGCACAGGGTTTCGGCCTCTTCCATATTGTGCGTGGTCAGCACAATGCTCATGCCGCTGCGGTTGAGATCTCGCACCAGATTCCACAGGCTGCGCTTGGCCTGCGGGTCAAGCCCTGTGGTGGGCTCGTCCAGAAACAACACCACCGGATCATTCACCAGCGCACAGGCAATGGAAAAGCGCTGTTTCTGTCCCCCGGAAAGATTGGCCGGTTTGGCGGCAGCTTTCTCGGTCAGGTTCACCCGCCCCAGCAACTCCAGGGCATCGATGCGCCGGCCATACAATTGCCCGAACAGCCGCAGCAGCTCCTGCAGCGACAGATTGTCGAAGTACTCATTGGCCTGCAGTTGCACGCCGATGATCTTCTTCACCTCATAGGGGGCGGTATTGACGCTGAGGCCATTGATGAATGCCTCCCCGGAATCGATGTCAGTCAGCCCCTCCAGCATTTCCAGCGTGGTGGTCTTGCCGGCGCCATTCGGCCCCAGGATGCCGTAGATCTCGCCGCTCTCGATCTGCAGGGAAACCCCATCGACGGCATTGAAAAATTCGGTCTTGCTGCCCGGCTTCGGGTAGGTCTTGACGAGGTTTCTGGCTTCCACAACAGTCACAGCGGCAGTCCTTTCCAGTCACAATGAGGTGGTCGGAGAATACTCGCAGGGTGTGGTGGGTGTCCAGTATGGGGATGCGGGAGTTGTCGAAGCTGGCGTTTTTGTCACTCATTATGGGCAGATGCATGTGCTTTCATGGCAGCACCACTTGGTGATACGACTCCCGAGCACTTCTTGATAACTGAAACATCAATTATGTGATCCAGTTCACAGTTTTGGAGCAATTTGATGTTGCCCCTGCAACTGAAATTGTATGTTAATAATTGTGTAGAGACGCAAATTGGTTTGCATAAAAAGCACTTTTACCTTACTTGCCACAGTCTCTAAAGGACAGAATGTGCATAACCCAGGCTGCTCTTCCCTATTTTTAAACTTTATCCTTCCCATAACATCAATAGTTTCCACCTGCCTTGTGGCTACACCTGCCTTGGCCAAAGATACGGTGACCTTCGGCGGTTCTGATCACTACCCTCCCTTCCACTTCTTTGATGATCAGGGTGACGTTACCGGGTTCGACATCGACATATTTAAAGAAGCAGCCTCTCAGTTGGCCTGGAACATAGAGTTCCGATTGGATAACTGGGCAACTATCCAGCAGGCGCTGCTCGCCGGTGATGTCGATGTTGTTCCCATGTTCGTATCGGAGGAACGCAACCAGGATTACCTTTTCTCCTATCCAATAAATATCGAATATCATCTCCTTTTTGGGCTTACTGGCACTACCAGCTACAACGGCATTGAGTCATTATCAGGGTTTCGTATCGCTGCCGAGAATGGTGCATTCGCAACGCAAGAGATTGCGCGGCAGAACAGACAGATAATCATAGTCGATGCTTCCAGTGAAGCTGCGGCACTGGACATGGTGCAGGCTGGCGAAGCAGATCTTGCCCTGCTTCCATCCGCCATTGGCTGGTATGGTATCCAAGCTGCTGGACATGACAATATGGCGGCTATTAGTCCACCGATTCTGCCAGCAACATACGCTTTTGCGGTTAACCCGGAAAGACCTGAGCTTGTGAGCGATATCAACAGCGTGATTATTCAAATGCAGCGCAATAACACAATTGCCACTCTACGGCAGCAATGGCTTGTGCCTGAATCGGAAACCAGTATTCGTGATGCGCTGCAAACTGCCATGTGGATTGTGCTTCCCCTGGTATTAATTGCAATATTGACCATTTGGAGTCTGTTAAAGTCACGTGGTCAGCTCCATAAAGCCACACTAACCGCCGTGCATCGTGGCAATTTGTTGCGGGAAACGAGAGAAAAAGCCATACGTCTATACAACCATGATTCAATAACCGGGTTCCCAAACCGCAGAAAGTTCACCAAGCACATCAGACAGAAATTAGCTCAGACGAGTAAACCTCAGCGTAGCATTGCAGTTGCCATTCTTGGCTTGCACAATCTTGACACCATTCGGGACGCTATCAATGACGATGCAGGTGAGGAATTGGTCAGGCAATTCGCCAAGGTTCTCAATCAATCAGTCTCTAGCTACACCGCCTATCTGGGCGACGGGCAATTTGCATTCGTGCTGGAAGATATTAATAGCCGGATTGATGCGCTCTCACAGGTGCAGAGTATCATCCCAGCCATCAGTCAAAATCTCATTGTTGCAGGCATGACTGTGCATGTTCGCGTGAGTGGAGGGCTTGCTACCTATCCGGAGGACGGGACCACCGACGCGCAATTGATACAGCAGGCCAGGCTGGCCCTGTCCAATGCCAAGAAATCCGGCTCACAGTTGCTGCTGTTCTCTGATTCAATGAAACCCGACCCACAAAAAATTCAGCTGATGTCGGATCTTGAAGTGGTATTGGCAAAAAACCAGCTTCAGTGGGCACTGCAGCCTCAATACTGGGTCAACGAAAAACGTGTATCAAGTCATGAAATGCTGGTGCGTTGGCACCACCCTGGTTATGGCTGGGTTTCCCCGGGTGATTTTGTTGTCTGGGCAGAACAGATTGGCAATGTCAGCGCAATCACCGATGCTGCAATCAAACATGTTTGTACCTTAATGGATCAAAGCTCTGCTCTCTCCACCAAACTTTGTCTCTCGATCAATCTTTCCGCCAACGATCTGACTAATACTGCTTTGGTAGAGCGCATTGTAGAGAACGCTGGAGACAATATAAATCAACTGACTGTGGAAATAACAGAAACGGCATTGATCCAGGAAATCGAACGTGTCCAGCGGAATGTGGATTATCTGAAAAAGGCAGGAGTCAAACTGGCGCTGGATGATTACGGGACTGGTTACTCGTCGCTGGAATATCTAAAGGCATTCAATTTTAATGAAATTAAAATAGATCGTATGTTTATTAACGACATTACGAGCATCGAAAGGAATTTACAGCTGACCAGGGCAAGTATCGAACTGGGTCATAACCTGGGCGCCAAGGTAGTAGCGGAAGGTGTGGAAAACCAGGAAACAGCAGACATATTGATCGATATGGGGTGCGACATACTACAGGGTTATCACATTGGCAGGCCAGAAATACCCGCCAGCCTGGCTGATTATTTACAAACTGCCGGCAGCTTCAGAATGGCTCAAAGAACCTGAACCTGAAATTGATTTTGCTACTGCTCCATTCTCGACTACACTTCAGGAACATGGATTCAATACAGGGATTGTAAAATGGCCATCACGACGTTTGATACGCACAAGTTTGTGCGCCGCCTGGAAGATGCAGGGATGCCACTTTCATTGGCTGAAGTGCAGGCGGAAGTGCTCACCGAGGCATTTAATGTGAATCTGGATTCGCTGGTTACCAAAGACTATCTGGCCGCCCGGTTTGCGGAGCAGAGGGCCTATATGGATACGCGTTTTGCCGAGGAGTTTTCCGCGCAAAACACGCGCTGGGAAAAACGTTTCGCCCAATTGGAATCCAAAGTAGACAGTAACCATCGGGTTTTTATCTGGAGCCAGGCCATCATCATGGCGGCGGTCATCCTGCCTTACCTTGAAAGACTACTGACAACATAAGGTACGCTGGGGCGATGATCTCGCCGCATGGCCACTTCCTGATCAACGCCATGGATGAAGGTGTAAGCTTCTTTACGAGTCTACCCCCGAGCAGGCCTGATGGCTAGCTGGACGACGACACGAATCCACTTCACGTTACTGACATGAAAAGAAGCCAAGAATACGCGGAAGCTGACTGAAATTGATTTTGCTACTGCCCCATTCTCGACTACACTTCAGGAACATGGATTCAATACAGGGATTGTAAAATGGCCATCACGACGTTTGATACGCACAAGTTTGTGCGCCGCCTGGAAGATGCAGGGATGCCACTTTCATTGGCTGAAGTGCAGGCGGAAGTGCTCACCGAGGCATTTAATGTGAATCTGGATTCGCTGGTTACCAAAGACTATCTGGCCGCCCAGTTTGCGGAGCAGAAGGCGTATATGGATACGCGTCTTGCGGAAGAGCGGGCCTATATGGATACGCGTTTTGCCGAGGAGTTTTCCGCGCAAAACACGCGCTGGGAAAAACGTTTCGCCCAATTGGAATCCAAAGTAGACAGTAACCATCGGGTTTTTATCTGGAGCCAGGCCATCATCATGACTGCGGTCATCCTGCCTTACCTTGAAAGACTGCTGACAACATAAGGTACGCTGGGGAGATGGTCTCGCCGCATGGCCACTTCCTGATCAACGCCGTCGCTGTGAATGAAGATGCGAGCGATTCGATCACGCAGAATCCCCGACTGGGCACGGTTGACAAGCTGGCAGCACAGGCGCATCATCGTGCCACTGTTCACACAGTTGACGATTGCAAACATGATGACCCGACACACTTTTTTCTGGTGGTACCGCACAGCGGGCTGCCAGGAGAGTCAAATCTAAACCTCTTCTACTGGCCGCCCCGGGTTATGGCGGTCTATTGCTCGTAAAATTCAATCACTCGCCATTTCCCTGGGTTGTCCGGCAACAAGGACCTGGCGATGCAAATCCAGACTCAAATCCAATTCCAGTGCGGTGACGGTATCGGCGTGCGTCGCAGTGCCGTGCGCCTCGATTATGGCAGTGCCAGTGCGGAACTGGCCGAGGCCATGAATTCACAACGGGGCGTGCTGCTCGCTTCCAGTTTCGAATACCCGGGGCGCTACACGCGCTGGGACATCGGCTTTGTGAATCCTCCGATCCAGCTTATCGGGCGTCAACGCCAACTGCGTATCGAAGCACTTAACCGGCGCGGTGAGATCCTCCTGCCGGAATTTGCCAGGGTTCTCAAAGACGTGCAATCCATTGCCTCCATGACCAGTCGCAGTGAGGCAATCGAATTCGAAGTGGTTGAGCCCGGGGAAGACCTTCCCGAAGAGCAACGCAGTCGCCGGCCCAGCGTTTTCAGTATCATGCGCGAGCTGATCGCGGGGTTCTCGGTGCGTAATGATCCCTATCTCGGGTTCTATGGTGCGTTTGGCTATGATCTGACTTTCCAGTTCGAAGACATCAAGCGCTTTCAACAGCGCGCAGCCGGGCAGCGTGATCTGGTGCTGTATTTCCCCGACCAGATCATGGTGGCGGATCATAGGTCCAAAGAGGCCATCCGCTATGACTATGACTTTAATTGTAAGGGCTGGGACTCGAATCAGCGTACCGAGACCACGGGTGGTTTCCGGCGCAGCGGCGAGAAAGTGGCCTATACGCCGTCCATTAGTGTTCCGAGAAGTGGTGATCACGCCCCGGGCGAGTTCGCCGCCCAGGTGCGCCGTGCCCATGAGCATTTCCGTCGCGGTGATTTATTCGAAGTGGTGCCGGGTCAGACTTTTTACGAGCCCTGTACTGATCAGCCCGGGGCAGTCTTTCGCCGTCTGCAGTCCAGTAATCCGGCTCCTTATGGCGCGCTGATGAATCTCGGTGAACAGGAGTATCTGATCGCCGCCTCGCCGGAGATGTTCGTGCGCGTGGAGGGCCGGCAGATCGAGACTTGTCCGATCTCCGGGACCATCCGCCGGGGAACAGATGCCATCGACGATGCCGAGCAGATCAGGACGTTGCTGAATTCGGCCAAGGACGAATCAGAACTGTCCATGTGTACCGATGTGGATCGCAACGACAAGGCTCGGGTTTGCGAAACCGGTTCGGTGCGGGTGGTGGGTCGCCGCCAGATCGAAATGTATTCGCGGCTGATTCATACCGTCGACCACGTCAAGGGCACCCTGCGGGCCGACTTCGATGCCCTGGACGGGTTTCTCGCCCATACCTGGGCGGTCACGGTGACCGGGGCGCCCAAGCTGGCAGCCATGCAGTTCATCGAGAAACACGAGAAATCGCCGCGCCTGTGGTATGGCGGCGCGCTGGGTTATCTGGGCTGTAATGGTGACATGAATACCGGTCTGACCCTGCGCACCATCCGCCTCAAGGAAGGTGTGGCAGAGATCCGCGCCGGCGCCACCCTGTTGATTGATTCGGAGCCCGAGGCGGAAGAGGCGGAAACCCGGCTCAAAGCCGCCGCCCTGATTGCCGCCGTACGGGGGGAGCAGGGGGCGCGGGAGAGAGTCGATGAGATTGAGCAGACGCCAGCCACTGAGAAACCCGGACTCGGCAGCATGGCCCTGATGGTGGATCATCAGGATTCCTTCGTGCATAACCTGGCGGCCTATTTCCGTGCGACCGGCATGGAGGTGCTGACGCTCAGGCCCGGCCCCGCGCGCCGTTACCTGCAACAACATCCTGTCGACCTGCTCATTCTCTCGCCGGGGCCTGGTAAACCTGCGGATTTTGCCATGGCGGAGACCATTGAGCTTGCCCTGCAAAAGAACGTGCCGGTATTTGGCGTCTGTCTTGGCCTGCAAGGACTGGTGGAATATTTTGGCGGCAGTCTGGCTCAGTTGGACTATCCCATGCATGGCAAATCCTCCCGCATACGTCATGAGCAGACTGCCTTATTCGAGGGGATTGATCAGGAATTCAGAGCCGGTCGCTATCATTCGCTGGTGACAGAAAAGATACCTGGTCCCCTGCGGGTGACCGCGCGCAGTGAGGATGGTGCTGTGATGGCGATTGAACACCGGGACCTGCCGGTGATGGCGGTGCAGTTTCATCCGGAATCCATTCTGACGCTTCGTGACAGCGCTGGTCAGACACTGATCAACAATGCTGTAGCGCAGCACCTGGGGCGGGGTCAGCGTGAGGTGCGCGGCCGGCAGCGCTCAGGGTAGATCGTTGTAGCCACAGGCCGTGAAGCCTGGGTTACATTTGAACCAGCCTTCGGCGTGAAGGTGGTTGGCCTGTTCCGCGAAACAGCAAAACCGGATGGCATCGCGCGCCTGAATCGCATCTTCTGGTATCCCAGCTACGCGGGCTGGCTGCAACGGTTTGCAATTCATCAGTCTTTGGCATGATACTGGCAGCAACTGCAAACCTGTCAGGGAGAAAACCACCATGTTGCGTATTTTGATGTTGATCGGGCTTGGCTCATGTATCAGCGGAATGGCCAGTGCTCAGTCACTGCTCGGGTTTGACGAATCCAGCGCTGCCGCACAGCTGGAACTGGAAGCGGATTACGACTCCCGCCTGTCAGCCACGGATCTCGATGAATGGTTACGTATTCTCTCCCGGGATCCTCATCATGTCGGGACTGCCGCCGGCAGAGCCGTCGTGGATTTCGTGGCGGAGCGCTTTGAGGAGTGGGGCTATGATGTGGAGATCGCTGAATACCAGGTGCTGTTTCCCTCGCCGCGTACCCGGGAGCTGGAGTTGCTTGCACCAAGCCGTTACACGGCCGGACTGACAGAAGACCCGCTGCCGGAGGATCCCAGTACATCGAGAATCGATAATTTACTGCCGCCTTACAATGCCTTTTCCATCGATGGAGAAGTGGAAGGCGAACTGGTCTTCGTTAATTATGGCACCCCAGCCGATTATGAAATTCTGGAACGCTATGGCATCAGTGTCGAAGGAAAGATTGCCATCTCCCGCTACGGTGGGTCCTGGCGCGGCATCAAGCCCAAACTGGCTGCAGAGAAAGGGGCAATTGGCACTATTATCTATTCCGATCCAGCAGATGATGGCTACGGTGCGGGTGATACCTACCCCGACGGTCCTTTCAAGCACGAAAGTGCCGTACAGCGCGGCTCGGTCATGGATATGCCCACTTACCCTGGCGATGTCCTGACGCCTTTCGTTGGCGCAACCGAGGGGGCGGAGCGTCTGGACAGGAGTGATGCGCCTACCATTACCAAAATACCGGTGCTGCCGATTTCCTACCGCGACGCACTACCCCTGTTGTCAGCAATGGGCGGGGAAGTGGTACCCAGTGAATGGCGTGGTGGTCTGCCGATTACCTACCACCTGGGGCCGGGCCCGGCACGGGTGCGAATGAAGCTTGAATTCAATTGGGACATGGTGCCTGCCTATAACGTGATCGCGCGCCTGGAGGGCTCCGAGTATCCAGACCAGTGGGTCATTCGTGGCAACCACCATGATGGCTGGAATCACGGTGCTGCCGACCCTCTCTCAGGGCTGGTGGCATTAATGAGCGAGGCCAAGGCCCTGGCGGAACTGGCGGCCGCAGGCAATGGACCCAAACGCACGGTGGTCTATGCCGCCTGGGATTCAGAAGAGCAGGGCCTGATCGGCTCCACGGAATGGGTTGAGCACCATGCCCCGGTGCTGGATGAACGGGCCGTGGCTTACATCAATAGCGACGGCAACAGCCGCGGCTTCGTTAACATCGGCGGCAGTCATGTGCTGGAGAAGATGGCCAACGAGCTTATGCGTGACGTGAAGGATCCACAGACCGGAGTGTCAGTCGCAGAAAGACGCCGCGCACGGATCGAAGTCAATGGCAATGCCGACGCGCGCGCCGAGTTGAAGAGTCGTGCCGATATGCGCATCAGTCCGCTGGGCTCAGGCTCAGACTATTCCCCCTTTCTGCAACATCTGGGCATTGCTTCGCTGAACATCGGTTTTGGTGGTGAGGCTGACGATGGCAGCTACCATACCCTGTACGATACCTATGAGCACTACACCAGGTTCCGCGATCCCGGCATGGCGTATGGCGTTGCGCTGGCACAAGTTGCGGGCCGCGCCACCCTGCGCCTGGCCAATGCGCCGCGACTCCCATTCGAGTTCACCGGCCTGGCTGACAATATCGGTCTTTATGTTGATGAGATTGAGGAGCTGGCAGAGTCCATGCGCCAGCAAACCCTGTCTACCAATGCGCGTATCGATTCCGGCGTCTACCAGCTGGCACTGGATCCAACCCGCAGCATGGTGGCTCCCCGCAAAAAAGAGGAAGTGCCTTTTTTCAACTTTGCTCCACTGAAAAACGCACTGGATACACTGCAGAAGGCAGCAACCGACTACGCAGAAGTGGCAGCCAGTGGCTTGCCGGCATCAGAGGCGGAAAACAAGCTGCTCTACACCAGTGAGCGGGAACTGACCCGGAATGAGGGTCTGCCAGGCCGGCCCTGGTTTACCCACCATATCTATGCCCCTGGGTTTTATACTGGCTACGGGGTCAAGACCATTCCCGGGGTAAGAGAGGCCATAGAAGAACGACAGTATGATCTGGTTGAAGAGGAGATCTCGGTGGTTGCCGATGTGATTTCCGGCATGGCGGCACGGGTACGGGAGTTGAGGGGTTTCTGAATAGGCTTCTGAATAGGGCACAGAGATTTCTCCTGTGGCCTTAGGATGGGGTGTCAGCATGATTGAGCACTTGAACGAACAAGCATTGTGTGAGCAATTCTGTGCCCAGGTCAGGCTGGAGTGTGCACCCGCAGAACTGGCAGTAAGTTCGTTCAGGCTGGGTCGCACTTGCACGTTTTCAGCAATTTGCCCAATAATGTAAAATAAAAACTAATTAAAATATTGACTTTGTAATATTTCAGGGCTTATAAGATCCCTATCTGCAATGGTAGTTAATACCGTGCAATGACGAGGAGGTCTTATGAAATACGAAAGCCTGGAACTGGCCGGGCTGGCCGAGCGACTGACTGCAGCAAGGAAGGCAACCGGATTGACACAGGAGGAAGCAGCGACTCATCTGGAAATGAGCCGCCCGACTTTCATTGCCATGGAAAAAGGTACTCGCCGACCGAAACAGGGCGAACTGCTCAAATTGGCCGCGCTGTACAAGGTGCCACTGAATAACCTGCTCCGAAATGCTTCACGTCCGCAACCACTGACTCCGCATTTGCGCGCTGGTCTGGATATGTCTGCCAGCGATCAGCCTGAACTGAGATCCGCTATTGAGCTCTTGTCTGCCTATATTGATGATTACAGCTTTCTGGAGTCTTTAGTCGAGAGTCAAGCAGTTACTTCATTCCCGCCGCGCTTAAGAAGCGCACCGAGCCCTGTTGAACGCTTTGCAGAGCACTGCGCCCATGAGGAGCGGTCACGATTAAATCTCGGATTGTATCAGCCAGTATGTACTCCTCGGAAAATCCTTGAAGAAGTGGGTGTCCATGTTTTTATGGAAAAACTGGACTCCAATCTGTCTGGACTCTATGTGTTTGTTCCCGATTTTGGGTATTGCATATTGATCAATCGCGTTCATCCGCAAGAGCGCCGCAACTGGACCATTGCTCACGAGTACGGTCACTTTCTACTGGACCGCGACAAGCCCGGCGTGGACTATGTCAAACCCATGCAGCGCAAACCGCACAGCGAGCGTTTCGCCGATGCCTTTGCCGCAGCGTTTCTGATGCCGGAAACTGGCGTCCAGCGCCGCTTTTATAATGAGATCGAGCGCAGCGGAGATTTCAAGGTAGCTGACCTGTGTCGCATGGCGGACTATTTTGCGGTTTCCATGCAAGCCATGGCGCTGCGTCTGGAGTCCCTTGGCCTGATACCCCGTGGCAGTTGGGACGCAATCAACGAAGCGCGGGTGCCAATGAAGGACTTGAAGCAAGAAGCCGGAGTCGAACCCGCAAGCAATCACGATTCTCTGGAACCGTACCCGCAGCGCTACAAACTGCTGGCTGTCGAGGCATTTGAGAACGCGCTGATCACCGAAGGGCAATTGGCCCGGCTGCTGCGCTGCTCGCGAATCCAGGCACGCGAAATCGTTGAGCAATGCTCCAAGACCCCCTCCGACAATGATGATGCGACTTCAGTGACCTTCTCTCTGTCGCGTTCACTGTTAGCTGGTGCAGCGGGGTAAGAAATGATTCAGGGACGAATTATTGATTGCTGTTCGCTTATAAACCTGCACACCGGATGGGGTGGCTTGTCCGAATTGTCGACTATCGGTTGGAAGTGGCATCTTTGTGAAGCAGTAATGAGAGAGGCCGAACACACTCGTGAGTTCGGCGAAGATGGTTCGACAGTTGTTGTTCCTTTGGATATGGGGCAGCTTGTTGACAATGCAGTGATGGGACTTGTTGCGCCAGTTTCGGACGAGGAAATGACTGACTATCTGGATTTTGCCTGCGAGGTGGATGATGGTGAGGCCCAAGCACTGGCGATTGCCAAATGTCGTGGGTACACGCTTTTGACGGATGATCGCAAAGCAATGCGACTTGCCGCGAGGCCGGATGTCAATGTCGCCACGATCTCGACGGCAGAGGTTCTGCGCGTGTGGGCAAGCCTTGATGTAGCGTATGTCGCCCGACTCGCTGAGGTTATCCGCCGAATTGAAGATTTGGCGCGGTTTGCACCGCGCAAAGATTCACCAGATTATGCATGGTGGGTTTCATCTCGGACTCAAAGGTAGGTTCATTTGCGCCATGAGCAAAATCGAATGGACAGAACAAACCTGGAACCCTGTCACCGGCTGCGTTAAGGTCTCCCCCGGTTGCAAGCACTGCTATGCCGAAACCATGGCCCGACGGCTGCAAGCGATGGGTGCGCCGGGATACGAAAACGGCTTTGCATTGAGCCTTCTGCCGGAACGCCTCGGTCAGCCGCTGCGGCGCCGAAAACCTACCATGTATTTTGTCAATTCCATGAGTGATCTATTTCAGGACGGGGTGCCGCCATCGTTTATTGATCAGGTCATGGATGTGATTCGTGCCACACCTCAACACACCTATCAGATTCTGACCAAGCGCAGCGCCAATATGCGCGACTATTTTGCCACGCGTACTGTGCCTGACAACGCCTGGTTGGGTGTGTCGGTAGAGGATCGCAAGTACGGCAAACCACGGATTCCCGATCTGGTTGCCATCAACGCCAAAACCCGCTTTCTGTCCGTTGAGCCATTGCTAGAGGAGCTGGGCAGGCTCGAGCTGGCAGGCATCCAATGGGTTATTGTCGGTGGTGAGTCAGGTCGGGGTGCGCGCCCGATGAAAGAGGCTTGGGCCATGAATGTACGCAATCAGTGCCTGGATGCCGGTGTAGACTTCTTCTTCAAGCAATGGGGCGCCTGGGGTGCTGACGGTCAGCAACGCAACAAAAAGGCCAATGGCCGCGAGCTGGGTGGCCAGGTCTGGGATATGATTCCATCTGTTGCTGTGTGTTAAGATCGTGCGTTGGCGAAAGTACCGCTACGAAGAACTGATTGCCCGCGACAAAGCCAGCCTGGATGTGTTCTGGCTGAAGGACAAAAGCTTGACAGACCTCGATAACCTGCCGGAGCCGGATGAACTGGCTGAGGAAATTATCGAGAATCTGGAGGCTGGACTGGAGAGCTTCAGGGCAGTTCTGGCTGGACTCAACAAATCAGCCTAAATCAGCAAAACAGGACAACAATGGGCGTAACGCAAGGTGTGGTGGGTATCTAAAGTGGGGCAACTTACGGGACAAACCCACCCCTGTCACAAAATCAAAATCGCCCGGAAATCGTTGACGTTGGTGCGGGTCGGGCCGGTCATGATCAGGCTGTCCACTGCCTTGAAGTAGTTGTAGCTGTCATTGTTGTTCAGAAAGTCTGCCGCCCGGAGCCCCAGCTCCAGCGCCTGCTGCCAGGTTTGCGGCGTCATCAGTGCGCCGGCGTTATCCTCGGTGCCGTCAATGCCATCGGTATCAGCAGCCAGCGCCCAGATACCCGCCTCTCCCTGTAGACATTCGGTCAGGCTGAGCAGGAACTCGGTGCAGCGCCCTCCGCGCCCCTGGCCACGTACCGTGACTGTGGTTTCGCCACCGGACAGGATCACGCAGGGCGGCTTGAGCGGCTGGCCCTGCCTGCGCACCTGGCGTACGATGTCGGCATGCTCTCTGGCCACGTCGCGGGACTCTCCGGTCAGCTCTCCCAGCACCAACGGTGTAATGCCCTGGCTGGCAGCTTGCTGCGCCGCAGCCTGCAAGGCCTGTAGCGACGAGGCAATCACGCGGAAATGGCTATGCGCCAAACCGGGATCACCCGGCTTGATTGTCTCGGCGCGTGGGTTCTCCAGCCAGGCACGGACATGAGTCGGCACGTCAATGCCGTACCGGGTCAGGATCGTCAATGCCTGTGCCGACGTGGAGGGATCGGCCACGGTGGGGCCGGAGGCAATCACTGCCGGATCATCACCGGGCACATCGGAAATGGCAAGGGTATGGACGCGGGCCGGGTAACAGGCCGCTGCCAGCCGACCGCCCTTGATGGCAGACAGGTGCTTGCGCACACAGTTGATTTCAGCGATGGCGGCACCGCTGCGCAGCAGAGCCTTGCCGATCTGTTGCTTGTCCTGCAGGGTCAGCCCCTCGGCGGGCAGGGCCAGCAGGGAAGAACCCCCACCGGAAAGCAGGAAGATCACCTGATCCTCGGCGCCCAGACCACTGACCAGTTCAAGAACACGACGGGCAACCCGTTCACTGGCCTCATCCGGCACAGGATGAGCGGCTTCGACCACCTCGATCTGTCGGCATTGGGCGCCGTGACCGTAGCGGGTGACCACCAGCCCGCTGATCTCGCCCGGCCAGACGGTTTCAAGGCTTGCCGCCATCGCCGCAGCGGCCTTGCCGGCCCCGATTACGACAGTACGGCCCGGCGTGACAGCTGGCAAATGCGGAGCCAGCACCTGCCGGGGATGGGCTGCCGCAACAGCCGTCTGGAACAGGCCGGTCAACAGGGCTTTGGGATCAACTGACATGGTTGTGGTTCATGCTGCACCCGGACGCGGGTTCTAACCCCCCGCAATCGCACCCACGATAATGAATTCATCACGCCCGCTGGCCACCTCTGCTGACAGTGGCGCATCCAGGTCCTGGTGGCTGAGATCCTGCCGACCGGCAAAAAAGCGCAGCAGCGGCCGGCGCTTACCGGTGGCATGATCGACGATTGCCCCGCGCAGCATGGGATAGCGCGCTTCCAGGGCCCGCAGCACGGTGCGCTGGGTGACCGGGGCACTGACCTCCAGATCAACGCTGGCGCCACAGTGCGCCAGGCTCTGCAGCCCACTGGGAAGAATGACACGCACTGTCACGATTGAGTCCTCCGGTAGTGCTCAGCGCAAGCTCTGTACTTCCACAGACAGCACGGGCGGCAGGTGCGAAGCGATCTCGACCCAATTGTCGCCACTGTCCGGGGAGCAGTAGATCTGGCCGCCGGTGGTGCCGAAGTAGATGCCGCATTCATCCAGCGTATCCACTGCCATCGCATCGCGCAGCACGTTCACATAACAGTTTTTTTCCGGCAGGCCCTTGCCCAGCTCTTCCCAGGCATTGCCACCACCACGGCTGCGGTACACCCGCAGCTTGCCGTCGGGGGGATAATGCTGCATATCGCTGAGAATCGGCACCACGTAAATGGTGTCCGGGTCGTGGGCATGCACATCGATCACAAAGCCGAAATCGCTGGGCAGATTGTCGCTGACCTCATACCAGTTATCACCGGCATCGTCGCTGCGCATCACATCCCAGTGTTTCTGCATGTAAAGCACCTCCGGGCGCGCAGGATGCCGGGCCAGGCGATGCACGCAATGCCCTACTTCCGCTTGCGGGTCAGGGATGTACAGGGAGTTGAGCCCTTTGTTGATCGGTTGCCAGGTCTTGCCGCCATCCTCGGTACGAAACGCTCCGGCGGCCGAAATCGCGACAAAGATACGCTCGGGGTTGGCCGGATCAAGCAGGATCGTGTGCAGACACATGCCTCCGGCCCCGGGTTGCCATAAAGGGCCGGTACCATGGCCACGCAATCCGGACAGCTCGTGCCAGCTGATGCCGCCATCTGTACTGCGGAACAGCGCGGCGTCCTCTGCCCCTGCATAGACAGTATCCGGATCGCCTGGCGCAGGCTCCAGATGCCAGATGCGCTTGAACTCCCAGGGCTTCAGGCTGCCGTCATACCATTGGTGCGTGCTCAGTTCGGCGCCGGTTTCCGCGCTGCTGTCATACAGAAATTTGTTGCTGATGCCACGAGGGCTGCCATCAGGATTGATGCCCGGCTCCTCACCCCCATCCGGCTGCGCCCAGGTCTTGCCGCCATCGTCCGAACGCTGAATGATCTGCCCGAACCAGGCGCTGGACTGGGATGCGTACAGGCGGTCCGGATCAGCCTTTGAACCTGCCACATGATAGATTTCCCAGCCCCCGAAAAACGGCCCTTCGATGGTCCATTTGCTGCGACTTTCATCGGCGCTCAGAATGAACGCCCCCTTGCGGGTGCCTGCCAGAACTCGTACTGAAGCCATATCCCTGCTCCTTCTTGTTTGCTGCGTTGTTGTTATTATTGCTGGCTGACCGGCGTTTTTATCCACTGATCAGCTGAAGGTACGACAAATCGACGTGAGAGCAACGAAAATAGCAGATTTATGCCTGACTGGTAAACAGGCGAAAGTGGAAGCCGGGAACGAGGCCAGTTGAACACCAGAACGGCAATGGAGCTGTTCGTGGCTCTTTACAGCAATTCAATACCAATGCGCCGCACCAGCAGGGCAAACAGGCCGAAGCAGACCACGGTGATGATCACGCACAACAGCAAGGTGGGCCAGAAACCCAGGCGGGGCAGCAAGACTGGAAAGGCCAGAAACATCGGCAAGGTGGGAATGACGTACCAGAAGGTGTACCAGGCATGGTTGGCAATCTTTTCTGCTGGTTGCTGCTCCAGCTGCAACCAGATCAGCGCCAGCACCGTGACCAGTGGCAAGGCGGCGATAAAAGCGCCCAGTTTGTCGCTGCGTTTGGCGACCTCCGACACCAGCACCACCACTGCCGCGGTCAGAAAATATTTTGTGATGATCCAGGCCATGCAGCTCTCCCACTCTTCATGCAACAGTAAACGTCATGCAACAGCTAATGTCAGGCGACAACAAACGGGCATCAACCCGCCACTGGCTTGACCAGCAGCTCATGCCCCTTGAGCATGCCGTGCCAGTACAGGGCTGGCAACAGACTTTTCTTCATATGCCAGGCCATGGCGGTCGGCCTGGTGCCATCCAGCATCCAGGTCGGCAGGGTGGGCATCAATTTACCCCCGTAGGCAAACTCCGCCAGCACAATCTTGCCGCGCTCCACGGTCAGTGGACATGAGCCATAACCATCGTAGCGACAGGCCTGCGCCTGACCCTTGATGTCGGCCACGATATTCGCGGCCACCACGGGCACCTGCTTGCGCACGGCTGCAGCAGTCTTGGCATTGGGGGTATTGGTGGCATCCCCCAGGCCCCAGATATTGGCATGACGCCTGTGTTGCAGCGTGCCCGGATCAACATCAACCCAGCCAGCCGCATCGGCCAGCGGACTGTTGCGGATAAAGTCCGGAGCGCTTTGTGGTGGGCACACATGCAGCATATCAAAGGCCGTTTCATGAGAATACCGCTTGCCGTCTGCAGCCGTGGTTTCAAACCAGGCCAGTTTCTGCTCGCCGTCCACCTTGACCAGATTATGCGTGTAATGGATCTTCGCCTCGTACCTGTCCATATAGGATTGCAGGGCGGGCACATACTCCTTGACCCCGAACAACACCGCCCCGGCATTGTAGAAACTGATTTGCACCTTGTTGATCAGCCCATGACGGTACCAGTGGTCTGCCGCCAGGTACAGGGCTTTCTGCGGCGCCCCGGCACATTTGATGGGCATGGGCGGCTGGGTGAAGACCGCCTTGCCTGATTGCATGCCACTGACCAGTTCCCAGGTGTAAGGTGCCAGGTCGGCCCTATAGTTGGAAGTGACGCCATTGCGCCCCAATGTCTCGGTCAAGCCTTCAATCGCCGCCCAGTCCAGTTTGATGCCAGGGCAGACAATCAGTCGTGTGTAAGCGATCTTCGTGCCATTTTCCAGCACCACCTGATTCTGCTCTGGCTCAAACCCGGATACGGCAGCCTGTATCCAGGTCACACCTTTGGGGATCAGCGCAGCCATGGGCCGCCTGACCTGCTCAGCATTGAAGACGCCGCCACCGATCATGGTAAAACCGGGCTGGTAATAATGCACGGCTGCCGGATCGATCAGCGCAATACGCAGCCCCCTGCGCCGCGACAGCAGGCTGGAGGCTACGGAAATACCGGCCGCACCGGCACCGACAATCACTATCTCAAACTGCGTCTCTTGCTGTTGCATCATGACCACCTCATTCAATTTTTATAACTATCACCTTTTGTAGCAATCGCCTTTTATGGCAACCGCCAATCGGGCTTACAGTGCGTTGATTGGTACTTTCAGATAAACCGTGTTGTTGTCCTCTGCGGGCGGAAGATGCCCCGCACGCATGTTCACCTGCAATGACGGCAGTATCAATGTCGGCATTTCCAGCGTGGCATCCCGCGCCTCGCGCAGGGCCACAAACTCGTCTTCCGTGATGCCCTCGTGGACATGAATATTGGTGGCCTTTTCCGCAGCCACCGTTGTTTCGTACTCCACCTCACGCCCGTCCGGCGGATAGTCGTGGCACATGAACAGGCGGGTCTCTGCCGGCAGGCTCAGCACCTTCATGATGGAACGATACAGGGTACGGGCATCACCGCCCGGAAAATCGGCGCGTGCTGTACCGGCATCGGGCATGAACAGGGTATCGCCAACAAACGCGGCATCACCGATCAGATGGGTCATGCAGGCTGGCGTGTGCCCCGGCGTGTGGATGGCAGTGCCGGTAAGCTGACCAATCGAGTAGGTATCACGGTCGGCAAACAGCTGATCAAACTGGGAGCCATCGCGTGCAAACTCGATGCCGGCATTGAAGATCCTGCCAAACACAGCCTGCACTCTGGCGACATGAGAACCAATGCCCAGTCTGCCGCCCAGTTTTTCCTGGATATACGGTGCGGCAGACAGATGGTCGGCGTGGACATGTGTTTCTATCAGCCACTGCAGCTCCAGTTTATGTTTGCGGATGTGCTCAATGATTTCATCCGCTGAGGTGCTGGTGATGCGTCCTGCGTTGTAGTCCAGGTTCATCACTGAATCCACCACGGCACAGGCCCTGGAGCCCGGATCTTTGACGATATAGGAAAAGGTGGAGGTCTGCCTGTCAAAGAAGGGAAAGACTTCGGGTTTTACTGGGCCGCTCATGTTGTTTCTCCATTGGGTACACTGGCAAGCCAGCTCTTGTAGACAGCTCTTATAGACAACATTTGCAGACTGCATGCCAAGGCTTGAAAAATCCTGTTGTTTTTCGCAACAAATTGATTTGTATAAATTAAATATAAATCACCGGGGAAGTTTACGGTTCATGCCTTGTTTGCTGTGGCAAGCTTATGCCATAAATGGCAAGATACTTGTCATTTCTGGCAATTATTCAAGAAAGCCCATGAACCTTATCGCCTCCGATGTGCAGGCCGACCTGGCAGCCATGCTGAATGGCTTTGAGGTGCCGGCGATCCTGGTCAGTACCGATTACCGGATACTGGCCACCAACCAGCATTATCGCGACAGTTTTGGCGAGATCGATCAACAGCAGTCACCCCACTGTTATCGCATCTCGCATGGCTACGAAGTGCCTTGCGATCAGGCCGGCGAGAGCTGCCCCCTGAGTGCTGCCCGAGCCTCAGGGGCCAAGGAAAGAGTGCTGCATATCCATCAGACCCCGCGCGGCAGGGAGCACGTGGATGTGGAGATGCTGCCCATCAAGGCAACCGATGGCAGCCTGAAATATTTTGTCGAACTGTTGAAACCGGTACCGCTGGCCAGCGCCGAAATCAGCACCGCCGACATGGTGGGGAGCAGCCCCGCGTTCAATGCCATGCTGGAAGGCATCACCCGCGTGGGTCCAACCGATGCATCGGTCTTGCTGCTGGGCGAATCCGGTACCGGCAAGGAACTGGCGGCCCTGGCCATCCACCGAGCCAGTGCCCGGGCAGCCAGGCCGATGGTCACGCTGGAGTGTTCAGGCCTGACCGAGACCTTGTTTGAAAGCGAGCTGTTCGGGCATGTGAAAGGGGCGTTTACCGGAGCAAGCTATAACGCCCCAGGCCTGGTTGAAGCCGCTGATGGCGGCACCCTGTTTCTTGACGAGATCGGCGATGTACCCCTGGAGATGCAGGTCAAGCTGTTGCGCCTGATCGAAACCGGCACCTACCGCCCGGTGGGCAGCCGCGAGCTGAAACGGACCGACTTCCGCCTGGTTTGCGCCACCCACAAGAACCTCTTTGACATGGTGCGTCAGGGCCGTTTCCGGCAGGACCTGTACTATCGGATCAACGTATTCCCCATTCGCATGCCCTCACTGCAGGAGCGCAACAGCGATATTCCGGTACTGGCCAGCTCCATCATGCAGAAAATGGACAGGAGCGGGCGCTGCGTACTCACTGACTCGGCCATCCGAACCCTGCAGGAACATCATTACACCGGCAATATTCGTGAACTGCGCAATATCCTGGCCCGCGCCATGGTACTGGCCAACACACCTGTCATCGATGGCAAGGTCATTCGCAACTGTCTGGATATCGACCCGACCGTCCCGGCGACCAACGAGCCCCTGCCCGACCTGAAGACCAGCCAGGCTCTCTATCTGGATCGCGTACTCAAGGCCTGTGCCGGCGACAAGGAAAAAGCCGCCGCCATCGCCGGCATCAGTGTGCGTTCCCTTTATCGCAAACTGGAGCAGTGAAGCTGGCCTGATGATACCCGTGCCCTGATCACAGCACACTGATACGCACTACTGCTGCACTGGCAGAATATGCTATAACAGCGCCTTCATTTCCATTTCCCGATGACCGGTTCCACCTCCGCTTATGACCATGAACATCACGATCAACCAGGACGGCGTTGAACAGATCGCCCTGAAGAGTTACTCCCAGCAGGCTTACCTGAACTACTCCATGTACGTCATCAATGACCGGGCCCTGCCACATATCGGCGACGGCCTGAAGCCGGTGCAGCGGCGCATCATCTATGCCATGTCCGAATTGGGTCTGAAGGCTTCAGCCAAGTTCAAGAAATCGGCACGCACCATCGGTGATGTCATCGGTAAATTTCACCCGCACGGGGACTCCGCCTGTTACGAGGCCATGGTGTTGATGGCTCAGCCCTTCAGCTACCGCTATCCCCTGGTCGATGGTCAGGGCAACTGGGGCTCGGCCGATGACCCAAAATCCTTTGCGGCCATGCGCTATACCGAATCCAGGCTGCAGAAATATGCCGAACTGCTGCTCAGCGAACTGGGCCACGGCACGGTTGACTGGCGACCCAACTTCGACGGTACCCTGGAAGAACCGGAGCTGCTGCCGGCACGGGTGCCCAATGTACTGCTCAATGGTGGCAGTGGTATTGCCGTGGGCATGGCGACCGATATTCCGCCCCATAATCTGCGCGAAGTGGTCAGTGCCTGTGTGCATCTGCTGGACAATCCGCACGCCAGCACCACCGATCTGTGCGAGCATATCAAGGGGCCGGATTTCCCCACCGAGGCGGAAATCATTACTCCCCGCGAAGAGTTGCGCACCCTGTATGAAACCGGCAAGGGCTCCATCCGGGCCAGGGCCAGATACACCACGGACAATGGCGATATCGTGATAACCGCGCTGCCCTACCAGGTTTCCGGTGCCCGCATTCTGGAACAGATTGCCGCCCAGATGCAGAAGAAAAAGTTACCCATGGTGGTTGATCTGCGTGATGAATCAGACCATGAAAACCCGACTCGCATCATTATTGTGCCCAAATCGAATCGCGTGGATATCGACGATCTGATGCTGCACCTGTTTGCCACCACCGACCTGGAAAAGAATTACCGGGCCAATTTCAACATGATTGGTATCAATGGCCGGCCCCAGGTCAAGGATATCAAGAGCCTGTTGCAGGAATGGCTGCAGTTCCGCACCGTCACCGTCAGGCGTCGCCTGCAGAACCGGCTGGATCGCGTACTCGACCGCCTGCATCTGCTGGAAGGCTTGTTGATCGCCTTCCTCAATATCGATGAGGTGATCCATATCATCCGTACCGAGGACAAGCCCAAACCGGTCCTGATGTCACGTTTTGGTTTATCCGACCGCCAGGCGGAAGCCATCCTGGAACTGAAATTGCGTCACCTGGCACGTCTTGAAGAGGTCAAGATAAAGACCGAACAGGAAGAGCTCGACCAGGAACGGCAGAAGCTGGAGCAGATTCTTGGTTCAGCAGTACGCCTGAAGACACTGATCAAGAAAGAACTGATCGATGATGCAGAGAATTACGGGGATGATCGCCGCAGCCAGCTGGTCAACCGACCGGAAGCCCAGGCCTTCAGTGAAACCGAACTGATCTCCACTGAACCGGTCACGGTCATCCTCTCCAACAGTGGCTGGGTCAGGGCCGGCAAGGGTCATGAGCTGGACCCGACCACACTGCAATACAAGTCTGGTGATTCCTTCCGCATGGCGGCCCTGGGCAAAAGCAACCAGACTGCCATTTTCCTGGATTCGACCGGACGCACCTATTCATTGGCAGCACACAGCCTGCCGTCGGCGCGCGGCCAGGGTGAGCCCCTCAGCGGACGCCTCTCGCCCCCCTCGGGAGCCCGCTTTGAAGCGGTGCTCATGGCCGATGACAAACAACAGATCTTGCTGGCCAGCGATGCCGGTTACGGTTTTGTCACCACCGCCGCCGAGTTGCAGAGCAAAAACAAGGCCGGCAAGGCTGCGCTGAACCTGCCCAAGGGCAGCCGGGTATTGCCCCCGGTGCTGGTTCGGGATTATCAAACCGATACCGTGGTTGCCATCAGCAACGAAGGCCGCATGCTGGCCTTTGCCCTGGCCGACTTGCCGGTGCTGAGCAAGGGCAAGGGCAACAAAATCATCAATATCCCTACCGCAAGAGTTGCTGACCGGATCGAGTATGTCATCGCCCTGGCGCTGCTCGGCAGCAGTGACAGCCTTACTGTCCATGCCGGCCGCCGCCATCTGACCCTGAAAGCCTCGGACCTGGATCATTACCGGGGTGAACGGGGACGGCGTGGCAACAAGCTGCCGCGCGGCTTCCAGAATGTGGACCGGGTTGAAGTGGCTGGTTGAGGCGCTTGATTGAAGCACTTGGTTGAAGTGCCTGGTTGGATAGAATCGGCTGATGTTCAGTCTTCTGGCCCGCGAGCCCGTTCATGGGCCAGCGCGTTGTATTGCCGGATCACTGCACCCACTTCATCCTCCCGGTCGGCATAGGGGCTCAGTTCAATCGTGCCCTTGCGCATCTCCTGCAGGCAGGATTCGAGCATCTGCAGGGGATCACTGATGTAGTGCCGCGCCAGGGCATAGGTTACCGCCACGGTCATCACCAGCAACAATAGCAGCGCCAGCAACAGAAAATTGAAATTGCGGGTGACGCCGCGCTCGATGTGACTTTCATCCAGATTGATGCGCACATAACCTGCCAGCGACCCCTGCAGCGCAATAGGGGCAACATAACTGCGAAACACCTGGCTGCCTTCCACACCGTTGGCACCACCCAGCGAATTGCCGGAGATGGCCAGCACCTGGTCATCCACAGTAAGCACGGCCGCCTGCAGAACAGCGGCATCACGCGTCAGCTGATTGAGCAGCACATTCATGCTGATCAGATCATTGGACAGGACCAGTTCCGTAGTCAGGATGGCCGTTTGCCGGGCCAGGGTATCCCCCAGGCTGTCGGCCTGCTGACGCAGGATATTTTCGGTATGGTAATTGGTGACCAGCCAGAAAACGCTCATCGCCAACAGCACGATACCGCTGCTGACAAGAGCGAAAAACTGACCAATCCGGCGCGGGTTCTCTGCAGACATAGGCGTGTTGCTACCAGAACAGGTTCATGACGAATAGGAATCCAGAGTAATTTCTTCATCCTGCAAAAAATCGAAATTCATGCTTTCGCTGGGCTCCTGCAGGCAATTGCCCTGTACCATATTCACATTTGCCTGCCACAGCAAGGGCAACAGCTCGATCCGGTCAATCATTGGCGCAATCACCATCACCCCCTGTGCATGCAGGCCACTGACCGTGACCTGCAATTTCTCCCGCTGCTCAAAATCCACAGTGATCTGGTCCAGCAGCGCCTTGTCCAGCTTCACGTACTGCGCCTGTACAGCCGACAATTGACGGAACGGGTTCAGGCTGCAGCCAAAATGAGTCACCGATAAAGGCAGATTCAGCTCCTGCATCCGGGCACTGAACCCGGCCACGCAGTCCGGGGCACTGACCATATCCAGCTCGCTGATCTGCAACACCAGTTGCTCGGCTATCTGCCGGTAATCATGCAGTTGTGAGGCCAGCCAGGGCAGGAGCGTGGCACTGCTCATGGAGTTCTGGGTCAGGTTTACGGTCAGGCGCAACTGTGGGTTTTCGCGCTGGCGAAATATTTCCATCACTTGCCGGATCACCCATTGATCGATCGGTTCACCCAGGCCGTGCTGATTGGCAATTTCCATAAAATCCCTGGGATGAAGCAAGCCGGAGTTGTCACCGTGGCTGGGCGGACGCAGCCGAATCCGTACTTCATAATGCTCAAGACCCTCAGCCTTCAGGCTCACAATCGGCTGAAAGGCCAGCACAAAACCATCATCCGCCAAAGCCTTGTGCAGCAGCGGCAGGACCTCCCTGCGTGCGGGGCTACCCCCGTCAGTCGCAACGGCTTGTTGCTCATGTTCACGCTGCAACAGGTTGCGGCGGGCACGATCGACAATGATCCCGGCATCACTGGCCTCGCCATTCACTGCGGCCAGTCCATGCCGGGCCAGCAGACGCAGATTTCTTGGCGCCAGTGGAACCAGACCCCGATTGAAATCCGCGACCAGCAGTTGAACCCTGTCCTCATGGCTTGCTGAACCGGCATCGGCGTGATCACCATCTACGTGATCAACCTCGGCGCGATCACTGCCGGACAACAACACCACCAGTTCATTCGCGGTCACCCTGCCCGCCACCACCCCTGGCGGCAACAGGCTTGCTAATAGATTGCCCACATCGGCCAGCAACAGATTGGCGGCTGAGCGACCAATCACCAGCGTTACCTCATCCAGGTACTGTAACTGCAGCAACAATACGCTGGCCGGCTTGCTGTCGTATACCGCATCGCTGATGGCCAGCTCTATTTCCCGCAGGGTGCTGTTGCGGTTGAGCAGGCCGGTCAGCAGATCACGATGATGGATGGCCCTGACCGCGTTCTGCAGTTGCGGATTGCCGCTGGCGGGTCTGATGATGACTTGCAGGGCACGTTGCCCTTCATACGGCACGACGGCGATCTCCATGGTAGCCTTGAACAGGCTGCCGTCCTTGCGCAGAGCCCGGAAGCTGCAGGTGGCTGTCCCCTTCTGCTGCCGGCCCAGAAACTGCCGTACGACACCCTGCTCCTCCTCGGCCACCAGATCCAGCAGGGGAATACTGACCATGTCCTCAACCGCGGCATAGGCAAACAGTTCCATATAGGCCTGGTTGGCATAGACATGCACACCATCCTGCAGATAACAGATGGCTTCAACGGCACTGGCCAGCAAATGCTGATACCGTTTCTCCAGTTCCCTGAAGCTGGTCGCCAGTTGCCGCCGCATCCGGCGCTGCCTGAGGTTAGCCAGTTCTCGCTTGACACAGAGGCCCAGTTGCTCACGAAACAAGGGATCATCCGGATCGGGCATCGCCAGTACATCCTCCACCCCCTGTTCGCGCAGACCGGGGTAGAAACCGGCATCGACTTGCTGCGCACAGAGCAGGATTACCGGAATATCCTGATCGGCCTGTTGCAGCAGCGCGCGCAGCTCTAGCGAACCCAGCAGCGACTCCAGCAACGACCCCAGCGACTCCTGTGGTCCCATTGGCAATAGCAACAGCAGATCCCACTGTCGCTTGCCCAGTTGTTCCTGCAACTCTGTGGCAGTTCTGATCTTGCAGGCCTGAACCGCCAAGCCGGTCCGACGCAACAGGTTGAGCACCTGCTCTGCGTCGGTTCCGGCATCGGCCATAATCAGCACTTGTGTGT
>JAVVEG010000004.1:191837-198696 GCA_032251455.1 Pseudomonadales bacterium
GAAACCCAGCGGCTGTACCAGCTTGCAGTCAAGCACAGCTGGCAGGTGGCCGAGAGTGTGAACTGGCAAGCCAAAGTTTGCTTCAGCCGCTCACCGCTTGCCCCCGAACTGCTGGTCTGGATCGGTTTTCCGGCCTTCGAAAAACTTCCGGCACCCGAACGGAATCTATTGGCCTGGAAGCTGTTCATTTTCCTGCTCAGTGATATCTATCACGGCGAACTTGCTGCCCTGACCCTGGCCGCACAACTTGCCGCCACGGCGGAAAAAAGTGCGGAAAAGCTGAGTCTTGGCGCTCAGGTTTTTGAAGAGGCGCGCCATGTCGAATTCTTTCAGCTGTTGTTCGGCAAGCTCGACGCGCAGATCCAACCCGCCTCGCCTGCCCTGCAGCATCTGATCGATGAAGCAGTCGCCAGTGAATCCCGCATGGAAAAACTGCTGGTCTGCCAACTCATCATCGAGAACCTGGCCCTGGTCCGTTTTCAACAGTTGCTCGCCCATTCCCGCCTCGAACTGCTGCAACAGGGTCTGCGCAGAATTCTCCAGGACGAAGCCCGACACGTCAGCCTGGGGCCCTTGCTGATCAAACAACAATTACTCCGGGAACCCGATTCACCACGCCAGGATTATCCACGCTTTGTCTTCGATGCCGTGTATTCCCTCCGCAATGACTTCAGCGTCTGCCTGCAGATTGCGCGGCAGCATGACTGGGAAATTGTCGCGTTCCGTCGGCATCTGCGGTTGCATCTCCTGCAGCAGAAAAATATGGCATCACAGCTGCAGAAACGCTTGCAGCGTGCGCTGACGGCAGCAGGGCTGAAACCGGGCAGCACTGGACTGCACCATTGCATTGAACCAGTGAACTGAACCATAGCCTTAACAATAGATTCGCAGCAACAGCCGGAACCCAAAGCAGTATGAATACTCTGATTGAACTCCTGGAACAGCAACAGCATGAATTTGCCGACAAACCGGTTTTTTGCTTTCTGGACAGACGTCTGCAACCGCAGCAAAGCATCAGTTTCCACGCACTTTTTCAACAGGCAGTGGCGCTGGCTGCCAGCCTGCAAGACCGGCTACCGGCCAGGGAACCGGTCTTGCTGGTATTGCCGCACGGTTACGCATTCATTCATTGTTTCCTGGCCTGCATTCTGGCCGATGTCATCCCGGCCTGCAGACCTCTGCCCAGGAAAGGTGAATGGCCGGTGCTGGACGAACTGCTGAAGAAACTGGAATTCCGATACGTCATCACCCTGGCCCGATTCGGCAAGACTCTTGAACAGAATCTGAGCTCCACCGATGCCGTGCAGGTGCTGTTTTATGAACAACTGTATCCTGCCAATGCACAAGCGTCCTGTGAGCAACAGGCAACGCAGACCAAAAGCACACAGCCCTGGCAAAGACCAACTCCGCAAGCCAATGCCATCGCCTTTTTGCAGTTCAGTTCGGGCACAACCGGCCTGCCCAAGGGCATACAGATATCGCACCGAAATATCCTGGCCAATTCCGCCAGCATTCGCACGGCAATGGGCTTGACCCCCCGCGACATCACCTTGAGCTGGTTGCCTTTCCATCATGATATGGGTTTGATCGGCCATATCATTCAGTCTCTGTTCACCGGCATGAGCACTTACTTCATGGCGCCCGCCCATTTCATCGCCAGACCGCTGGACTGGCTGTCCGCCATGTCCACCTTCGCAGTTAGCGTCAGTGGCGCACCCAACTTCGGTTTGCAGCGGTGTCTGCAGGCACTTGCACAGACCCGACCCGCTGTCGGCAGCATCGACCTCAGCTGTCTGCGTCTGCTCTACAGTGGTTCGGAATTGATCAACGCCAGCACCACTGCCGCTTTGCTGAGCGCCCTGCAGCCATATGGCCTGAAGCCTGAAAGTTTCTTCGCCTGTTATGGCCTGGCCGAGGCCACACTCTTTGTCTGTGGTCATCAGGGCTTGCGCACTCATGTGCAGGATCGGCAGGCTGGCACCTCTGTCTGTCTTGGCACCGAGGTGGCCAGCGCCGGAGTCAGAATCATGCACGAACACAGCCTGCGGGAGTGTGCAGAAGGCGACATTGGCGAGATCTGCATCAGTAACGACTCGGTGGCCGGGTATTATCCTGCGCCGCCATCATCGGCAAGACCCGATCTGCTCAGAACAGGAGACCTGGGCTTCATCTATCGATCCGCCCTGTATTTCAGCGGACGCAAGCCTGGTCGTCTCAAGCTTCACGGCAGATTATTGCAGGCAGAACCCTTGGAATGCCTGCTGCTGAATCCCCATGCCCGTCCGGATATTCAGCGCCTGCTGTTGTTGCAGCCTGAACCCAGAACTGAAACCGGGACTGAAGCCCTGGCCGGCAATGACTCGTCACAATTGATTCTTGTCGCCGAATTGTGTCGAAACCCACAACAGCAGGCAGCAGATCTGATTGCCAGCCTGGGTACGGATACCTGGCGCCTTATCGGATGCAGTCCGCAGCAAATAATCCTGCTTCCTGCCAACAGCCTGCCCCTGACCACCAGCGGCAAACCGATCCGTAGCCGTTGTCTGGCGCTGCATGAAACTGGCGCCTGGCAGCAATACTGTCATCGACAGGCACCTGGCTTCATCTCCAGCAACGATGACAATACAGATAAAGACCGGCTTGAAGATTATTCAAGCGGCAAGGAAGGCCGCACATGAATCACTTTCTTGCTGCGCTTCTGATGGACTGTAAAAAATCAGGCACAGCGTGCTGTCTTCATGCGCTGGACCGGTTGATGCAAAAAGTCTGGTTCGACCGCAGGCAGAACGAGAATGCCGTTCTGCTGCATCATCTGGCTAGGCTTGCCCTGCTGCTTGAATCATCCAGGCACGAGGATAGTTTGCAGAAAGCCAGGTGGCAGGAATATCTGGCCGAGTATCTCGCGGCCCGGCTGGCAGAACCGTTTTCCCATTGCCAAAACCTTTTGCGCCAACACGAGATACTCACCTATCTGGCAGATAAACGCAGACACCTGACGCTTACAACGGAACAAGCCCGACAACTGGAGCAGCAGTTCCAGTGGGCACAGGAAGACGACTATCGGCAGTACAGCATGAGCGATTGCCACTCGCGCATCCTCGCCGCCTATCACTTCGGTGATTACAGCAATGCTTATGCCCGCCTGGCCAGACACACGGTACCTGGACGGCACCGCCTGATTGTGCGTCAACTGCAAAGCCACAACGAAAGTCGGCTATTGGACACGGCAGGCAGCGCGGGCAACACCCATTTCCTCGACAGCCACCAAACCCGCCCCATCGAATTGGTGGCCAGACTCCGCCAGGGCAATACCACGGTCGTGCTGTTTTGCGATCTGCCCCCTGCTCAGGCAGAGACCATCGAGATCGATCTGCTGGGCCAGCCCGCTCGTTTTCCGCGGGCACTGGCAGACATCGCCCTGCTGGCTGCCTGCCCAATACTGCCAGTCATCGCCTACCATGACGGCAGTCGCCACCAGCTCCAGACCGGTCGGCTGATTCAGGCCAGAGCGGTTCATTCCGAATCCAGGGAAGCAGCTACTCGCCGGATAACACAGCGCCTTGTCTCCTTCTTTGAAAGACACTTTATCCGACACCCTGAACAATGGCGCTATCTGAACCTACTGCCCGCATATTACGACATTGCGGCCAGCCCTGACGTTCAACACGCCTAACTCAAAGGAAAGTAGCCCCAAGGAAAATAGCCCAAAGGAAAGTAGCTCAAAGGAAAACAAGGAGGTTTTCATGGACACCCATATCAGCAAGCGCATCTGGCAATTTATCGAACTGGTTACCGACCGGAAGTTGCCCCCGGAGCAACAACGCAATGACCAATGCTTTGCCGCCCTGGGCATCGATTCCCTGAAACTGGTGCAACTGATTTTTGAAACCGAAACTGCATTCGAGATCGAAATTCCCGAACACCTGTTGTTCAACCTGGAAACGGTGGAGGAATTGATCCTGCTGGTCATGCACTACCGCAAGTCAGCCGCCTGAACCAGCACCCTGGCAGCAACATCAGGGAGACCAGTAATGGCAGAAACCAACTCTTTATTCCGGCAGGATGCCCTGCAGACCGGCTTCAGTCCGCAGGCGGGCAAACCGATGTTTCATCAACCCGTGCCCCTGTGGGTTTATACCAGTTTCATCCTGAGTGTCGTACTGAGTCTGGTCTTGTTTGCCGGTTTGAACAACTTCAAGTCCAGCTTCGCTGTGCGCGGGGTGCTGTTGCCGGCCAGTGGCGTCATTTCGGTTTATCCACCTGGCGCCGGCATTTATGAACAGGCAGGTTTTGCCGAGGGCGACACGGTGCAGGCCGGGGACACTGTCGCCTTCGTATTGGCCAATGTTGAGGGCGATACCCGGCCAGGCAGCAACCGGGAACAGGTGCGCCAGGCTCATCTGCTCAAGCGGCACAGACAACTGCAGGAACAGCTCAATATCCATGTCCGCAAAGGGTTGGCCAGCCTGCAGCAGCTTCGGGAAAAAGAACACTTCCTGCGCAGCGAGATCGACCAGATCCAGGCCGAGTGGCAGGTCTATCAACAACGCCTGCAACTGAGCACACAGGAAACCACCGCCAGCCGCCAGTTGTTGCAGCAGAACCATCTTTCCGCAGCTGCCTACCGCCAGCAACTCGATCGTCACCTGAGCCTGCAGGAACACGGCCATGCAGTCTCTCGCAATCTGCAACTCAACAGGCAGCACCTTGCCGACAATCTTGCCCGGCAACAGCAACTGCCTGTGGAACATCGTCAAACCAGTCTGGAGCTGGAAGCTGAACTCGCTGCCGTTGCCTATGAACTCGATGAGTTGGCTCTGCTGCAGAAACAAACCCTGCTGGCACCAGTCACCGGCATGCTCAGTTCTCTGCAGGTGGCTTCCGGGGAACGGGCCCACCCGGATATTCCTGCCTTCAACATAATTCCCCAGCATGAGCTGCTGGAGGCCAGGCTGTACCTGCCTGCGGGCGCTATCGGCTCGGTCACTGTCGGCCAGGAAGTCCTGCTTAATTTCGATGCCTTCGACTATCAGCAGTTCGGCTTGTTCGCCGCCAGCATCACGGTCATTGCCGAAAGCAGTACAGACCCGCGCCGCAGTCCCTTGCCGGTGCCCGGCAACGAGGCCATGTTCCTGGTCAAGGCCCGGCTGCAGCAGCAACAGGCCGGACCACAGCCCCAACACCGCTTCCGTCCCAGCATGCTGTTCTCGGCGGAAATAGTTCTCGCTGACAAGGCGCTGCTGCGCTACCTGCTCGACCCCCTGCTCCGTGTTCTCGAAAAGTGAAACTCTCTCCCATGAAACTGATCCGCAAGAAACTCCCCGTCATGCTCCAGGCCGAAAAAGGTGAATGCGGCCTTGCCTGCGTCGCCATGATCGCCAGCTTCCACGGACTGAAATCCGACCTGAACACGCTGCGGCTGAACTTCCCGCTGGGCATCGGCGGTGCCACGCTGAACCGGATTCTGGACATTGCCCAGAAGCTCGAGCTGTCCGCCCGCGCCCTGCGCCTGGAACTGGAGGATCTTCGCCAGTTGACGCTGCCGGCCATCCTGCACTGGGACCTGAATCATTTTGTCGTACTCAAGAAGCTGACCCGCCGCTACGCCATCATTCACGACCCGGCGGTTGGAGTCAGAAAATATGCCCTGCCCGACATCAGTCGCAAATTCACCGGTATCGCGGTCGAGTTTCTGCCCGGCAAGAATTTCCCGGTTTCCCTGCCGGTTAAAATCAACAGGCTTGCGGAGCTGTTCCATATCTCGACAGATTTCTGGGCCAATGTCATCCAGGTGCTGCTGCTCTCGGTGTTCATTCAGCTGATTGCGCTGATCACTCCGTTCTACGTGCAGATCACCATTGACCAGGGGCTCACCCGCAACGACCCGGATCTGATCCTGGTCATCGCCATCGCGTTTCTGGTACTGGCCCTGATCAAGACCGTTCTCAGCTATCTGCGCGGCATCGTGTTGCTGTATTTCGGCAACCAGCTCGATTTCCAGATGGCCGGCAATGTCCTGCGTCATCTGATCCGCTTGCCAATCCGCTATTTCGAGAACCGGCACAGCGGCGAAATCGTTTCCCGTTTCGAATCCGTCAACCTGATTCGCCAACTGGTCACCAATGACATGCTAAGCGTGGTGGTGGATGGGCTGCTCTCCGTGAGCACCCTGATTGCCCTGTATCTGTACAGTCCCCTGCTGGCCAGTCTGTCCCTGTTGCTGATTGTCCTGTTCCTGCTGATTCGTCTGTTGTTGATGCAGGCCGAGCGCCTGTTGCGGCATGAAGTCATCGTTGCTGACGCCAACCAGAAATCTGTCTTTCTGGACATTATCCGCTCCATCAACACCACCCGTATTTACGGGCTGGAACGCGCTCGGGCGGCCGACTGGCAGAATCATTATGTCGGCATGCTCAATGCCGGGGTGGACCTGGGTCGCCTGCAGAACCGGATCAATGCGCTGCAGATACTGATCTTTGGTATCGATCATGTGGTGACGCTGTATTTTGGCACCCGGCTGATCTACCAGGGCGAGCTGAGTATCGGCCAACTGATCGGCTTTGTGTTTCTGAAACAGCATTTCATCACTTCGCTGAACAGCATGATTCCAAAGCTGGTAGAGATACGTCTGGTGAAGTTGCAACTGGAACGTCTGGCTGATATCACCTTTACTCCCAGGGAAACGGATCTGGAAACCAATACGCTGGTCCCTCGTGTGCAACACCTGGCACTTTCTGTACAGAAGCTGTATTACCGCTACCCGGGTGCTTCGGCCAATACCCTGTCGGATCTGTCATTCGAGATCAATCCCGGCGAGTTCGTCGCCATTACCGGGCCTTCGGGTTGTGGCAAATCCACC
>JAVVEG010000005.1:0-126578 GCA_032251455.1 Pseudomonadales bacterium
CTAAGATAGTTACTTACAGCACTTTTATGCGCATAATAGTGCTGATAATTACATTTTTTAGCGCATAAAAATATAGAATGCGTTATGGTATTGACTAGTTAACTTCCTTGCAGGCAGGAAAAGACGGTGCAACGCACTTTACTCAACGCATTAATGGCATGGAAAAACCAACCCATGCGTAAGCCCTTATTGATAGATGGGGCAAGGCAAACGGGTAAAACATTCTTGCTGCAAAAGTTGTTTGGCAACACCTTTGCGAACATCCTTCGTATCGACTTCCTGGAGAATCCTGCTTACAAAGAGGCATTCGATAGCTCACTTTCTCCAGACGAGCTGCTGATGAACATTGAGCTGATCACCAACCAAGTGTTCAACCCAGAAACAGACCTGTTGATCTTAGATGAGATTGGCGAGTGTGAACGAGCCGTCACCTCATTGAAGTATTTTGCCGAAAAAGCCTCCTCTTACTTTGTCGCGGCCAGTGGCTCAAACATTGGTTTGTTGAATACTTTCCCTGTCGGTCAGGTCGAACAATACAACTTACGCCCATTAACCTTCCAAGAATTTATATATGCTTCAGGGGAGCCTGCCTTGATCAAAGCATTTAATACACAAGCAAACTCCGCAGCGGCGCACAGTAAATTGATGGATAAGCTGACGGACTATTTTTTTACCAAGTGGCATGCCAGAAGCCGTTGCCGCTTGGTATCAATATAAAGACTTGAGCATTTTAGAACGCGTTGAAAAGGTATCTAAAATTCATGCCGATTTAATCGAAGGGTATCGCCGCGATTTCGGCAAATACGCAGGTAAGGTCGATGCAACGCTGATCGAATCGGTATTCAATAGCATTCCTGCACAGCTATCACTCGCTACTGACGAGTCAGTTAAACGCTTTAAATTTAAAAACGTCCACGGGCGTAAATCTCGGTACAACAATTTTGAAACCGCAATCCACTGGTTAAAATGCTGCCGCTTGGCCTTGGCGAACTACCCTATTGAAGGTCAGCCGAAAACCCCTCTGGCTGCTTATAAAAAAGAGAATATGGTAAAGCTGTTTCTGTTTGATGTGGGTCTGCTAAATTATATGCTGGGCAGCAGCTATAAAGAAATCAAGCAGCAAAGCTACGAATACAAAGGTTACGTTGCGGAAAACTTTGTTCAGCAAGAACTGACTGCCCTTGGTGTTGATCCGAGCTATTCCTGGAATGACGCCCGCGCTGAAATTGAATTTATCCTTGCAACGGATGAAGGTGATATTGTCCCAGTCGAAGTAAAAAGCGGCAAACGCACACGAGCTAGATCGCTGGCGTCCTACATAGAAAAGTGCGCACCGAACAAAACGTTCAAATTAACCGGCACACAAGGCTCTTCTGTGCTAGAGAAAACCAACATCGTGATGCCCTTGTATTTCACTCAGTATTTGCCGTTACGGTGGTAATGGGTTGCACTTGGCGATTTATTTGTTTCAGAAAGTCTATGTCCCCGCAGAGTGGTCATAGGCTTATTCAAGCCCCCTAAAACGCTGGTAACCGCGCATAGGGGTCTACCTCGTAGACCTGACCCCGGCTGGAAAAGGAACGTACTTCGATGATCTGCCGGTAGGCGTAAACGGTATCAAACTCAGCAGATTTTGGGTAGACATAGATGGAGTAGAAGCTGGACGTATTATTGCCTATCCAGTTGGACAATTCCGTCATCTGCTCAAGAGGTACCAATTCTCCCACTTCTGCCTTGTTCCTGAAATCTTTCTCCTGGCGCAAGGCAATGATCTGCTCGATCAATTCCTCGTCCATGCCAGGCAGCAGTTGCATGGCCTCCCGGGTAGCCAGGTTCAGGTTCACCGTGCGGCCGTTACCGTGGACGGTAAATGCCGCCTCCAGGTCTACCCCCCTGAACAGTTCATCGAAGCCACGGATCAGTCTGAGCTCAGCCACGGTTTCCAGTTCGGGATTGTTGCGGGCGGAATAGGGCGGGTCCAGATTCTGGTAATAGGCGTTTTCAGCGCCATTGATATTGGCGATGTCATTCAGATCCGTCCAGTCGGTCCAGGCACCCAGCAGCTGCTCCACCTGATCCGGATCATGCCCCTCACCCAGGCGATTTTCAATCAACAATCGCATCTGCTCCCGTGGCATCCGGTTCAGATTGATCTTGCCGGCATGGTCATAGATTCTCACCACCATTTCTTCGTCCACCGGGTAGGCCAGGGTCAAGGGCTGGCCATTGAAACGGTAGGCGGGAATGCGGAACTGACCCTCGCTGTCCGTTTCCGGCTGAAAACCTACCGGGATGGCCATGCGCTCCAGCATCAACTCCATCTCGGCATGGTTCATGGCGGTCATGATGGCGGCCAAATCGAAACTGGCCGTCTGGTTGTGCAGGGCCGTGCGCGCCGACAACTGCACCTTGGCGGCCATGACGGTGACCAGAATGGTCAGCAGCACCGATGTCCAGAGCACGATGATGATGACTGCACCACGCTGACGTCTGACTGGGCGCATCAGTTGCCTCCCCGGAATGGCTGTGCTGCTGATGATTGTGCCGGTGCCGAAAGCTGCGGGGAAAACAAGGTATTGGCCGGACGGATGCGGCGGTGTTCGGCGGCATAAATAGGGGCCACGATATCCAGTTCGGTATCTGCTGGCGGGGGTGCATCAGCGGCCAGCGGTGTCAGGCGCACATGCACGGCCTGGGGCAGACGCAGTTCCGTGGCGCCGGACCACTGCTCGCGCCAGACTTTATCCAGGCCATTTCCCACGTTGAACAGATAGCTGAAGCTGGCGCTGTAGCCGGGCAGCAAAACGATGGCTTCGCGCTGCTGCAGACGGGGTTGTGGGTCATCGGTGAACGCAGGAGCCAAACGCAACAGTACGCCTTGTTGCGGGTCGGACTCCAGTTGCCAGGCCATCAGGCCGGCATCACGTTGCGGGGATACCGTGGAGACCCAGCTCAGCTGCTCAGGTTCACCGCTAAAATAGACGACCTGACCCAGCGTTTCGGGATCACGGTAACCATGCGGAAAGGCCCCCTGCAGGGCACGTTCAATCTGCAGGATGGCGATGGTTTGATCCAGGCTCCGGTCCAGGCCGGCCGCGTTGTCGTCCCAGTCCCGCACCAGACCATAGACACCGGCACTGAGCAGACCCAGCAACAGTGCGGTGAGGCTCATGGCCAGCAGCAGTTCCAGCAAGGTGAAGCCTTGTTGCCGCCTTGGGTCCGGTTCAGGTGGGCGTAGAGCTGTGCGCGAATGAAAGCTCTTCATTGCGGCAACTCCAGTGTCACCCAGCGCGACCCGGTGATGACCCGGGTGGTTTGTTCATTTTCCACGGCATAGTGTTGCAGGGCAAAAACCGTGGCCTGGGTCTTGCGTTCCGGTGCCTCCAGCAAGTCCTCTGCCGTGCGCCGATACGGCGCGTCCGCCAGCACGGGTTCCAGCTCGCCGTACTCATCATTGAGCAGAGCGAAATTGATCTGGGCCCGGGCCTGCACTGCCTGCAGCAGATTGTCCTGCGAGCGCCAGGCCAGTTGCTTGCTGCCACCGGCCAGGGTAAACAGGCCGCCGAGCACGAATCCGGTGATGGTCAGGGCAATCATCACCTCCAGCAGGGTGAAGCCGGCCTGCCTTGTCTGCGCTCTGCTTGCTGTCTTCATGAAAGCACTCCGTCATTCCAGTGCGGTGGTGATACGTCCGGAGAAAGGGTCAATCTGGATGCTGGCCTGACGCCGCCCCTGACTGAAATGGAGTTCGCCACCGGTGCTGCCACCTTCGGGATAGAACAGGATATCGATGGCCTCCAGGTCCGGCTGCGCCTGCCCGCTGGCATCGATGTATTCCGCAGCGATACTGCCGGATTGCCACACGGGTGTCTGTTCCTGGGCTGCGTCAGCGTTGTCTGCTGTTGCTGGCTGTAGCTGGAAGCGGGCTGCCTGGGGCTGACCCGTGACCACCGCCGTGCGCCGGGCGTAATTGAGCTGATTGCTGCCAGACCGAATCTGGGCCGGGAAACTGCGCTCGTCCAGGGCCCCGATATTCGGCACCAGCAGCAGACTGCCCAAGGCCAGGATGACCAGCACCAGCATCAGTTCCAGCAGCGTAAAGCCGCGCTGGTTGACGCAGTTCAGGCTGTCAGTTGCCGATATCCGCATCATTGTCCTCACCGCCCGGCCTGCCGTCGGCACCGTAGGAGATAAGTGAGTACTGGCTGCCGGTAGAGTTGTAGACATACTCATTGCCCCAGGGGTCGGGGGGGACTTCGCTGCGGATATACGGGCCATCCCAGGTCGACCGTCCGCTGGTATTGCGCACCAGGCCTTCCAGGGTATCCGGGTACTGCCCCACATCCAGACGGTGGGCGGCCAGGGCGGAGCCCACTGCGGAGATCTGGGACAGGGCGGCATCGCGGCGTGCGCTGTCGGCCTTGCTGAACAGATTTGGCGCCACCATGACGGCCAGCATGCCCAGGATTGCCATCACGATAAGCAGCTCGATGATGGTGAACCCGGCTTGTCTGCGTGTTCTTGTCGAAGTCATTGTCCTGTCCTCTTGCTTCTGTTCGGGTGCTCTGCTTGGGTGCTCTGCTTGGGTGTTCTGTTCGGGTGTCTGCATCAGAGCACCTGGTCATTGATTATTTCCGCCACCAGCTCGAAGCGCTGCACGATGGCCTGGTACTGGCTGCCGTCACGGTCATTGAGATTGACGATCTCCGGACGCAGCACGATGAACAGCTCCTTGCGCTCCTCGATATCCTCCTGGAAGGAAAACAGACGGCCCAGGCCGGGAATGCGGTTGAGACCCGGGACGCCAGTATTCAAATCACTGGCATTGGATTGTATCAGACCTCCAAGGACGATATTTTCTCCATCGCGCACCACCACCGTGGTGGTAATTTCCTGGTTCTGGAAAATCGGGTTGTTATCGATGCCGGTATTGGCATCCACCGAGGACAGCTCCTGGGAAATGGTTAGATTGACCACGCCATCGGCATTGATCCGGGGCGTGATGGTCAGGCGGATACCGGTATCGCGAAACTGGATATTGCGTACGGTATTGCCGCCGACTGTGGTTTCCTGTCCGGACTGCACCGGTATCTGCGAGCCGATCAGGATATTGCCTTCCTGGTTGTTGAGCACCGTCAGCGAAGGCCGGGCCAGCAACCGCACATCATTGTTGGTGGCAATGGCCTCCAGCGTGGCCTCGACCCGGGCGGCGCCGTCGAGAAAGGATTTGGTGAACAGCAGACCGCCCAGATTACCGGGCAAAAAGTTGGTCGTGGTCGTGGTGGAAATATCATCCAGCGCAGCATTTTCGGCAATCCGCGACCAGTCCACACCAAACCGGGTTTCATTGGTCAGGGTGATCTGGGCAATGACGGCATTGATCATGACCTGTAAGGGTACGCTGTCCAGTTGATTGATGGTGGTCAGCAACTGTCGGTAATCGCGCGGATTGCTGCGAATCAGCAGGCTGTTGGTGGCCACGTCGGCAACGATGCTTACCTGCAGGTTGGCGGAAATGGCCTGGGCATTGGCGGCTGCCGGCGCGGTAGAATCTGTGCCGCCCGTTGCGGCCGCAGCAGAACCAGAACCGGAGCCAGCACCTGCAGCCGTATCAGCGCCTGCGTTCTGACCGGCCCGGAGTCCGTCGGCACCCACCGTCTGCAGTCGGCTCAGACCCTGGCTGGTAAACTGCTGACGGGCGTTTGCCTGGCTGCGCGCAGCCTGTTCTTCTTCGTCCAGGGAAAACACCTCGGTCAGGGTGGCGGCCAGGTCCTGCGAGTTCAGGTTTTTGACCCGGTAATGGAACAGCTGTTCCGACTGCTCTTGCTGTTCGGCATCCAGAATCCGGACCCAGCGGCTGATCTCGGTAAAGCCCCGGTTGGCCGGTGCCGTGACCAGCAAGGCATTGATGCGCTCCAGGCCACGCACCTGATACGCCGGTGAGTCGCCTTCGATCATGTTCAGGATATCGGTCAGCTCGGTGGCCAGGTCGGCGGCATTGGCATGCTGCAGTTGATACAGCTGAATACCCTGATTCTGGAAAGGATCGGAATCCACCAGGGCCAGTAGTTCATTGACCCGCACCAGTTGCGATTCCAGCGCAGTAAGCGCCAGTGTATTGGTATTGTTTATGCGGGTGACCCGGCCCCCAGGCTCCAGCAAGGGTTGCAGCAATTCCAGTGCGGACTGCACGGAGATGTAGACCAGTGGGGTTATCTGCATGATCATGCTGGCCGAGCCAGCGCCCAGATCCTGGGCCAGGGTGATCTCCTGAGGCAGATTGGATTGCTGCTGGCGGGCGTACCAGATGTTGCCGACCTGTTCCAGGCTGACCCCGGCTTCCCGGGTCAGCAATCGCAACAGGGGCCAGATATCTTCTCTTCGCAGCGGGCGCTCGGCCGAGGTGCGCATACTGACCTGGCTATCAATGCTCGGATCAATAACCATGGACAGCTCCAGCACCCCGCCCAGCTCTTCCAGAATCGTGCGCAGATCGGCCTGTTCATAATTCAGCTCGACGACGTTCTCGCCCTCGCTCTGGCCGGGCAGCAGCGGGGCCTCCCTGAACCCGCGCAGTGCCGGTGGCTGGCCATCGCGGTTGATGGCATCGACCAGGGCCTGCCGCTCCTGCAAGGCAGCCTGTGCCGCTTCCGTGTCGGCCAGCTCCGTACCCTCTACCACAGCCGCATTGGCTGTCGTGCTGATGCGTGGAATCGGTGTGGTCGCACCGGCTGCCGGCAACTGGCCACTCCCTTGCTGCATGCCGGCGCAGGAGGCCAGCAGCAGGGCCAGCGGGATGCTGGCCAGTGCGCGTCCTGAACTCATGCCTGATGTTTGTCCTGTCACCTTGATACTCCTGTTCATTCGTTCAAAAATCCACTGTGTTCATGCTGAACACGGCAGACAACATGGTAATGGTGATACCCCCGACGGCGATACCCAGAAACAGGATCAGTGCCGGCTGCAAGGCCGCAACCAGGTTCTGCATCTGGCTCTTGACCTGGTTGTCGAAGGTCTCCGCTGTTTTCAGCAGAATACTGCCGGTGCGCCCGGATTCTTCCCCCACCGCAATCAGTTGATGCAGCAGGGTCGGAAAGCGATTGCTGCGCTCCAGCGACAGGCCCAGGCCGGCCCCGCCGCGCACGTCCTCCTCCACCTGCAGCAGGTGCTGGGTCAGTTCCGTGTTGCCGACCACTTCGCGCGCCACCCGCAAGGCCCGTATCAAGGGGATACCGGCCTCCAGCAAGGCGCCCAGGGTGCGGGCAAAGACGGCGCAGTCCCGATACAACAGCAGCGGCCCCAGCAAAGGCAGGGTGAGCAGAAAGCGGTCTTTTTTCAGTTTGCTGGCGGGTGTCCGGTCCAGACGTTTCCACCACAGCACCATCAGCCCGACAGCCAGAACCAGCAGATAGCCATAGCGTTGCAGCAGATCGCTGAGGGCCAGCAGGAAGGCGGCCGAGGCCGGTATCTGCGTGCCGGCGTCCTGGAACATGATGGCAAATTGCGGCACCACGAAGACCAACAGCAGGAACACGGAAATCACCCCGGTGACCAGCAGCACCAACGGATAGACCAGGGCGGATATCACTGCCTGCCGGGTCTTGGCCGAGGTTTCCAGGAAGCTGGCAAGATCGGGCAGCAACTGATGCAGAATGCCGCCTTCCTCACCGGCGCGAACAATATTGATATACATATTGGAGAACACTTCCGGGCGGGTTTCCATGGCATCGGCCAGTGAGCGGCCTTCCTTGACATCGCGGCGCATGGCTTCTACCAACTGGCGCATGGCGGCAGACTCGGTAATGCCTTCGAGCAGGCGCAGGGCCCTGTCAATCGGCACCCTGGCTTCCACCAGCGTACACAGCCCGGTGGTGAAATCGAGCAGGTCACTGGTTTTAATCCGCCTGCGCCGTCCTCCCTCACCCGCAGCCCTGCTGGCCTGGGTGATGCTGACCGGAACCAGCTTTCTGCCCTGCAGCATCTTCAGTGCTTCGCGCTCAGACTCGGCGCTCAACTGACCGCTCTGCATTCTGCCCTGGGCATCATAGGCCTGGTAATTGTAGTAGCCTGGGTTCATAGCGCTCTGGTTACCCTCACAACTTCTTCCGGTGTGGTCAGGCCGGCGGCGAGTTTCTCCAGCGCGTCCTGGCGCAGGGTTTTCATGCCTTCGCGGATGGCCTGGGCCCGGATGATATTGGCATCGCTGCCGGTGGCGATTTCATGGCGGATGGCATCGGACATCAGCATCAGCTCGTACAGACCGATGCGGCCACGGTAGCCGGTATTGCCGCAGCGATCACAGCCTTCGCCACGGCGTACCCTGGGATAATCGTCCTGCTTGATCTCCAGCACGGCGGCCTCGTCTGCGGACAGGGGCAGCTCGTGGGCGCAATCGGTACAGACCCGGCGCACCAGGCGCTGGGCCTGCACGGCCAGCAGACTGGAGCTGATCAGATAGCCCTCCACGCCCATGTCCTGCAAGCGGGTAACGGCACCGGCGGCATCGTTGGTATGCAGGGTGGAGAACACCAGATGCCCGGTGAGGGCCGATTCGATGGCGATCTCTGCTGTCTCGTGGTCGCGAATCTCCCCCACCATCAATACATCCGGGTCCTGGCGCACGATGGAGCGCAGCCCGGCGGCGAAACTCAGGCCGATGGCTGGATTGGCCTGGATCTGGGTGATGCCTTCCAGCTGATATTCCACCGGGTCCTCGACGGTGATGATTTTCTGCTTTTCGCTGTTGATCTTTTCCAGCGTGGCATACAGCGTGGTGGTTTTGCCGCTGCCGGTGGGCCCGGTGATCAGGATCATGCCATGGGGTTGGGTGATCATCTTCTGGTAATTCTTGAGTATGCTCTCGGGCATGCCCAGCTGTTGCAGGGTAACCGCCGTGTCGCTGCGGTCGAGTATGCGCAGCACAATGGACTCACCGTGCACGCCAGGCAGGGTGGACACGCGCATGTCCAGTTGCTTGCTGCCGATGCGGGCATCGATGCGACCGTCCTGGGGCAGGCGTTTTTCGCCGATATCCAGCCGCGCCATCAGCTTCAAGCGGGAAGCGACCGCCGTATGAATCTTGATCGGCAGGCGTTCGATGCGGGTCATGATGCCATCGACCCGGCAGCGCACGTCCAGATGATCTTCATTGGGCTCAAAATGGATGTCGCTGGCATTCAGGTCCAGGGCCCGGGCAAACAGGTGGTTGACCAGGCGAATGATGGGTGCCTCGGAGGCCATGTCCTTGAGGTCTTCGTCATCCACGAAACCGGAGACGTAGTCGACTTCCGAGCTGTCGATGGTGGGCGACAACTCCGCCCGCCAGTGCCGGATCAGGCGGCGGACTTCATCCGCAGGCCCGGGCTGAAAGCGGGTGTCCTGGCCCAGAATGAAGCGGATTCTGGCTCGCAGTTCAATCTCCGGCAGGGTTTCACAGACCAGGGTATTGCTGTCGTTGAAATCCAGGGCCGGGGCAATGCCAGTCGGCTCCAGCAGCTGGCTGAATACCGGCAGACTGATCATTTCCTGCCTGCTCATCGTCTTGCCTCCAGCACCGGAGCGGCGCTGCCGCTGCGGCTGAAGCCGACTACCGTGAGGCTGCCGGTGTATTGATTGCGGACACGGCGCATGGTGAATTCACTGACGGCCAGGTATGGCTGCGAGTTTTCCAGCCGTTCGAGAAAGGCCAGGGTATTGCTTTGATCGCTCATGCTGAAACTCATTTCCTGCTGCACCAGCAACCAGCCCTCGGTCGCCAGGGATTCGGCCAGGCTGGCACCGGAAATATTGATGTCACTGGCGGAGGCATGTTCACGGACCAGACGCTGGATGCTGGCCGAGAGCAAGGGCACGGTGGTTTCCTGGAACACCTGACTGCTCATCGCCTGCGCACGGGCTTCGATCTCCTGCCGGCGCTGGCTCCAGAGTTCGGCATCGGCCAGCAGTTGCTGTTCCCGTGCCACGTCCATGGCTATCTGCTCGATGACCTGCCCGCGTTCGGCATACCAGTCCTGCACCAACGGCAGGCCACGCCCGGCCAGAAAGACCAGGGCGATGACGGCACTGATCAGCAACAGTTTCTTTTCCCGCGAGTTCAGCATATCTCGGTCATCCTGTTCGGTGCTTTTGCTACCGGTTATTTGCTACCGGTTATATGTTGCTGGATGTGCGCTACCGGTTGCGCGCATCCGGAAAATACCAGGCCTGGTAGCCGGCAAAATCTGCCGTGCTCAAGCGCAGATCGATGAAGTAGCGTTGATTATTGGTGGCCCGGGCAAAATCGACTTCGGTGAACAACGGGTTCTGCTCCAGCAGTTCCAGCAGGCTTTGTGGGTCCGGGCTGTCGCCTTCCAGCGAGATGGCGCCTTGTTCAATGTTCAGTGCAGTGAGATAGCCGGGGCTGATTGCCGTCTGCAGATTGGTCAACACTGTGGGCAGATTCTGCCGGGGATATTCCAGGAACACGCCCCAGTCCTGTTCGAATTCACGTACCCGGGCCTGGTCGGCACGGGCCTGGCTCGCCTGTTCACGCAGCTCGGCCAGCTCGGCCAACTGCAATCTTGCCTGCAGCGATTGCAGCATGAAGGGCACTGCGGCCAGCAGCAGAACCACGCCGGCAGCAGCGCTCAGGGCCAGCAGGCGTTTGCCTTTGGTCTGCTGGGCCAGCACCGCCGCAGCGCCAGCGGGAATGAAGCTGTAATGCCGGTGGGCGTGCACGGCTGGCAGCACGGCCTGATAGTCCTTGCCACTGTGCAGACTGGTCACCGGCAGAGCTTCGGAGGCAGAGGCGGAATCGATCTGTTGCTGCCATTGCTGGCTGAACACCTCTTGCTGCAGATCCTGATTGCCGATCTGCAACCAGCGCACAATGCTGCCATCGGCTGGGCTGTCCGTGGCCAGGTAATCCAGCGCTACCGTGGTTGAAGCGTCGGTTTCGCTGATCCGGCAATTGCCCCCATTGGCAACGGCCGCCGCCAGCACTCTGGGCATGATGCCCGCCAGGAACAACCCTTGTTCGGCAAAGGCCTGGAACAGGGCATCGATACGCTGTTGTGGCAGCCACAGGGCGGTTTCGGGATGTTCATCCGGCTGCCCGGCGTCCCGGTGCCCGGCATCGGCCTGTTGCGCCGGGGCTGTGTTGTTGTTCACCGCCAGGGACAGGGTTTGTTCATAACCGGGGAGCAGCGTATAGGCTTGCAGGGATAGTGCGGATTTCAGGTTGTCGCGGCTGACCCCGGGCATACTGAACGGGGTTATCAGAAACTCTGACGAAGGCAGCAACAGCAGCAGGACGGGCGGGTCTTTGTCGGTGCTGTTGCCGGGAATATCTGACTGCAAGAGTTGCGCGGCAGTCTGGGCAATAAGCTCGGCGGGCACCGGGTCCGTTGCCGGCGCCAGGGGGCTGCTGCGCCCGGAAGCCAGGTCAAGCAGCTGGCCATCAAAAACCAGCAAGGCCCGATTGACCCGGTTCAGCAATTTATGGCGCGCACCCGCACTGGAAAAACGTTGCTGCCAGCTGGCGGGCAGGAAACTTTCCAGTTTGTTTTTCCAGTTGGCAAGATCCGGTCCAGACAAGCTATGTTCCTTGTGATGTCTTTTGCGTGACGCTTTTGACGGTGGCTGGATTATAGGGAATTACGCTTACTGTTCCCATGACCTGTCTGTAGGTCGTGCCGGAACGGCAAAAAGTTTTTCAGAGAGGCATTTTTTTCATAGTTGCACGATGCGGTTACGACCTGCTTTCTTGGCCGCATACAGAGCCTTGTCGGCCCGCTCGAACAGTGTATCCGGGGTATCCTGCGGTAGCAGGCCGGTGATACCGTAAGACATGGTTATCTGCACCTGTTGCTCCTTGAAATGGAACGGTATCTGGCTGATGGCCAGGCGCTGCTTTTCCATGATCTCCTTGGCCAGCGAGACTGGCGTAGACTGGAGGATGATCACGAACTCCTCACCGCCATAGCGAGCCACAAAATCGCTGCTGCGCAAACTGCTGGCAAGCTCCCGGGCCAGCAGTTTCAATACCTTGTCGCCAGCCAAATGGCCATAGTTGTCGTTGATGCCTTTGAACAGATCGACATCGCAGACCACCAGACTGTGCTCCTCGCGGGTGGTCGCTGCCTGCCGGCACAGGGCGCGGATCTGTCGGTCATAGCTGGCCCGGTTGGGCAGCTCGGTAAGGGCATCGGTGGAGGCGTTTTGCTGTTGGGTTTGCAGATGTTCGCGCAACTCGGCAGATTCCTTTTCCAGGTCTTCTATCCTTGTTTGCAAGCGGGCCGTCTCGGTGGCCAGCTGCTCTTCGTCCTGAGCACGGTCAGCCCGGAAATCATCAACCGTTGCCAGCAAAGTCTGCAACTGACCTTGAACCGCCTGTTTCAATTCCTGGATATTGTCGCTGCTGCTGACCGTTTCGGTCAGGCTGCCAACCTGCGTGCGCATCTGCTGGTCCAGTTTGGACTCAGCGGCACGGGTGCGCTGCCGGTACGCCTCATTGGCCAGCACAAATTGTTGAACCTGCCCCAGACTGGCATTGATTTCGCCGAGAAAATCCTGGAAATCGGTGCGCTCCTGGTCGATGGCGCTGGCGATGATGGCGGCGATGTCTTCCAGCACGGCAACAAAATCGTACCAGTTCAGGCCCTTGCCAATCTGGTTGCGAACCTCGGCTGCAAGCGCAAGCGATTGTTCGGCAATATAGATATTTTCCAGAATGCGCAGCAACAGCGGTTCCGCATGCCCTGCAATGTAGGAGAACCCGGGTTCGGCTTCTTTTTCTGAAGCAGGTAGTTCTGTTGTTTCGGGAGTTTTGGGTGCTTCAGCTATTGCTTCTGAGGAACTGGCTTCAGGGAAACTGGCGGCTGGCATCGGCTCGATAGCAGAGTTTTCCTGCAGCAGTGACTGCTGCCCTGCCGCCGACTCTGCCTCAACATCTACCGCTGTTGCTGCTTGACTCTGTGCCGGCTCGGATTGATCTGCCGCCCGCTTGATCCACTCCCGGTCTGCTTGTTGTTTGGCTGCAGTGGGCAATTCAGACTGGGTTTCATTTGCCTGGGATTGATTGGGTTTGCTGCCCGTCGCACTGTCGTCACCAAAAAACAGCCGGCGCAGGAAACCGGGCTTTTCTGCCAGCGAATCTGGTACCTGACCCAACTCCCTGACCGCAGCGCGGGCAAGCTCCAAAAACTGGGTAATCGGTTCGCTGAGATCGCCGGCATCCTTGAGCTGGGCCGGCAGGGCACGGGCATAGTTACGCAGTTGCTTCTTCAGGGAACGGGACAGGGCCGCTGCCTGCAACTGCTCGGTACTCGATTCCAGGGCGCGGGCAATGGCCCAGCTGCTTTCCTCTTTCTGGGAGTCGAGCCTGACCACGGATTTTTCAATGCGATCGAGCAGGATCTCGATGCCGGACTCCGTGTCCTGCGCACGCAACAGGGCACGCAGTTCATTGAGTTCACCGTCCAGCGTTGAGTCCAGGCCATCCCCGGCCAGGCTTACGCCAAGTAAGCCCCGGCGGAGCAGGCGGATGCGGGATTGATACTGTTTCTGCTGCTTTTCGCTGTCTTCCAGCGCATCCAGAAATTTCGCTTTCCAGCGCGCTGCTTCATCAGTTCCTTGATTCCGCAGGGCCATGTCAGCCTGCCGTTAGCGCGCGGCGCGCTCTTTGGCAACCAGGAAGTCCACCACGTCCAGCATCTCCTGCTGCGTTCTTACGGCCTCGTTGGTGGAAATCAGGTACTTGCCATTGACGGACATATTGGGCGTGCTTTGTATCTGGTAATCGCGCATCTTGCGCTCCAGCTGGTTGACCTTGGTGCGCACCGAGAAGGAGTTGAACACCTTGCCGAACTCCTCTTCATTGACACCGTATTTGGCAAACAACGTGGCTATCTGACGTTCGTTCTGCAAACGGTTGCCTTCCAGGTTCAGGGCATTGAACAGCGGCGTGTGCACCTGTGGCAACACTCCCATGGCTTCGGCCGTGTAAAAGGCCTGGGCATGGACCTGCATCAGGGAATTCCAGACTGCGGGCAGTTGCACGAATACGATGTCGTCCGCCATGTTGGCATGCCAGTTTTCGACCAGCGGCTGGAAGCGGAAACAGTGGCCACAGCCATACCAGAATATTTCCATGACTTCGATCTTTTCCGGATCGGCAGTACGTTGCGGTGTTTCCAACACAATGTAGTGGGTGCCGGGCAGATATTTCTCCGGCTGTGCATGAACCGAGATTGCGATCGGGGCGAGCAGCAACAGGGCTGCCAGATATTTACCAATGGACTTGCTCATTTTCTTCCACCTCTTAGCAGATAAATTCTCTCGTTCGGTTTGCCATGTTCTCACGGACGGACACTGCAATTACCCTAACAGAAGACCGAAATTGCTGCCAGCCATTCCCACAAAGCGATGCTTGCAGAAACTCAGTGCAAGCCGGACATGAAGCTGGCCAGAGCTTCGATTTCCTTGTCGGTCAGGCGCTCGGTCACAATGCGCATGGGCATGGTGTCGCCATCATTGCTGCGCTCACCGGAGCGAAACGCTTTCAGTTGCGTGATCAGGTAGTCCGCATGCTGCCCGCCTATTGCAGGGAATCCGGCCGGGGCATTGCCTTTGCCGGTGGGGGAGTGGCAGGCGGTGCAGGCTGCGACGCCAAGATCCTTGATGCCGGCCCGGTAAATAGAGGCACCGGTGTCGACCAGCTCCGGATCAGCACCTTCCAGGGTTATTTCCTGGCTGGCATAGAAGGCGGCGATGTCCTGCAGGTCCTGCTCGCTCATGCTGTTGAGGAGGCCAGTCATCAGGGCCACGCTGCGGGCACCGCTCTGGATGTCCTGCAATTGCTTGAAAGTGTAGGCTTCGTTCTGACCGGCCAGTTTGGGGTAAAGTGCGGTCTGGCTGTTGCCGTCACTGCCGTGGCAGGCGGCGCAAACAGCTACCTTGCGTTCCCCGGCGGCGGCATCACCGGCGGCGTAGACTGCACTGCTGAGGGCGGCCAGAGCCAGGCTTGCGGCCAGTGAGATCACTAATTTGTTCATGAATAGTCCACTTTTTACTGAATGTCTGGTTGATCCGGGTTTTTCTGCGGGCTCTGGATGGGGACCGGTGGTGATCCCCATATCAGGAGCGGCGGAAAAGTATAACCTAAATCGGGGCTTGGTGGGAGTCGCTTTGGTGCCGCTTTTGCAACGTGCTTGTGTGCTCTCCTGTGCTGGCGGCAGGCTCGTACATGGAACCTCCACCTTTGCGTCTTGGTATTACCTGTCTGGTAGTTGCGTGGCCCGTATTTAGCCGCCACTATGGCGCAGGTTCAATTACCGAGGGGAAGCGCATGACACCGATCGATGAAGTCCTGTTGGGGCTCTCACTGCTGACACTGCTGATCATCTCCATCCAGGGTATGACAGTGCCCTTGACGCACGGCTGGCACTATGGCCTGGGCAATCGCGACGAAGCACGGGAACCCACTGCATTCATGCGCAGATGCCAGCGTGTCCTGGACAACCATCTGCAGGCTCTGGCGATGGCATTACCCCTGCTGATACTTGCAAGCTCGGGCCCCTTGCAGGCAAATGCACAGGCTGCGCTGGGCGCCTGGATTTTCCTCGGTGCACGCATTGCTTTCACCACCATCTACCTCATTGGCATACCCTACCTGCGCTCATTGTCGTTTGGCATCGGTCTAGCGGGGCTCGTGGTGATGCTGCTGGCGCTGGTATGAACCCAGGGGTGGCACTCTGACTGGACGTGCAGTACCGGACAATAGAAGAAGTGGAAGCAGCGTGCTCCTTTTGCCTACCACAAGGTGTCGACCAGCTCACTGTCTATAAGTTTTTGGTCTGCGGTTACAAGCTGTGCATTGTGAATAATCGATGTGGCCGCAATTAATCGATCTGCTGGGTCATTACTGATGTCAGATCCAAAATGAGTGGATAACTCCGCAATTTCCGGGGATATTTGAATTACCGAAACATTGCGGGATTGAAGGTAAAGGTTCAGGAAGTGGGCGGCAGTAGTCTCTATCTTGATTCTTCCCTTTTTGACCAGCATTGCGATTTCCCAAATTGAGATCGCAGAAATTACCAGCGCGTTATTCTGGTCAGCCCGATCTATCGCTTTTTTGGCTTTACTACTAAGCTGACTTTGATCCAGAGCGTCCCAGATGATTGCGCATGTGTCGAGCAAAACCATTACGCAGCGTCCCAATCAACTTGTATTGGGCTTGTCACATCATGAATCTTTGCAGTTGCTGCAAGCGCGCTGAGCTGAGTTTTTGCCTCCTCACGCTTCTGCACCGGGGGTGATAAGGTAGCCAGCACCTTCCCATTTGTGGTCACAGTAATTTGCTGTCCAGAATTAGCTTTCTCCAGATATTTCAGCAGGTTGGCTCTTAGGTCACTAATGTTGACGGTTTCCATGGGTGGCACCCTTCAGATTGTACAAAAAACATGTACAAATATAGAACAAAAGGCAGGTCAACGCAAACCTCGGTGACCGGCTTGCCGCCCCCCTAAGCTCTAACTACGTGGTCTCGTCGGCAGTGCTGGCGGCAGAGCCATCGCCCTCCAGCCAGCCGACCAGCTGCGCATGCAGGGTATCAATCCCCGCCCGGCTCAGCGAAGAAAACAGCTGAATGCTCACCCCCGGCATGTCCATCAGCTCCTTGCGGGCTGCCAGCAAGGCGTTCTGTGCCGCCCCGCGTTTCAGCTTGTCGGACTTGGTCAGCAGGATATGCAGCGGCAACTGCGACTGCCGCGCCCAGTCGATCATCAACAGATCGAACTCTTTGAAGGCGTGGCGGATATCCGTCAGCAGCACCAGGCCCACCAGTGCTTCGCGGGCATTCAGGTATTGCTCCAGATGTTGCTGCCACTGCAGCTTCACCGATAACGGCACCTTGGCAAAACCGTAGCCGGGCAGATCCACCAGATAGCGCCCGGGTGCCACGGTGAAAAAATTGATCAGCTGCGTGCGCCCCGGCGTCTTGCTGGTGCGGGCCAGCCGGGTCTGATTGGTCAGGGTATTGATGGCGCTGGATTTGCCGGCGTTGGAACGTCCGGCGAAGGCGACCTCGCGCACACTGTCCTGAGGGCAGTCGTGCAGGGCGGCGGCGCTGGTGGCAAAACTGACGGCACTGAAATTGATCACGGCTTTGTCCTGTTGCAAGGCATCAATCCATCAAAGGCTGATTTTTTGCTTGTGAGTACGTGTTTGAACGAATGCATCAATGGGCTTCATCCCAGTTGTTGCCGATACCGATATCCACCACCAGAGGAACATCCAGGGCGGCGGCGCTGGCCATGCGGAACCTGACACCGGCGGCCAGCAGATCGATATCCGCCTGGGCCACCTCGAACACCAGCTCGTCATGCACCTGCAGCACCATTTTTGCATCCAGCACACCGGTTTCCAGCCAGTGATCGATATCGACCATGGCCTGCTTGATGATATCGGCCGCCGTGCCCTGCATCGGCGCATTGATGGCGGTGCGTTGCGCGGCCTGGCGCAGCATGCCGTTGGCGGCATGAATATCGGGCAGATACAAACGCCGGCCAAACAGGGTTTCCACATAGCCCTGCTCATCGGCCAGGGCGCGAGTCTGGTCCATGTATTCGCGCACGCCGGGGTATTTCTCGAAATACCTGTCCACGTAGTGCTGTGCATCGCTGCGCTCGATGCCCAGTTGTTTGGCCAAACCGAAGGCCGACATGCCGTAGATCAGGCCAAAATTGATGGCCTTGGCGCGGCGGCGCTGTTCGGCACTGACCTCTTCCAGGGGTATGCCGAAGACTTCTGCCGCCGTGGCGCGGTGGACATCCTGGGCCTCGGCGAAGGCCTGCAGCAGGCCCTTGTCCTGGGACAGATGGGCCATGATGCGCAACTCCACCTGAGAATAATCGGCGGCCAGCAGCTTGTAGCCGGGAGTCGCGATGAAAGCCTGCCTGACCTTGCGCCCTTCCGGGGTTCGGATCGGGATGTTCTGCAGGTTGGGATCGGTCGAGGACAGGCGTCCGGTGGCGGCAACCGCCTGCTGAAAGCTGGAGTGAATGCGCCCCGTGGTCTTGTTGATGTCCAGGGGCAGTTTGTCAGTATAGGTGGACTTCAGCTTGCTGAGACCCCGGTGCTCGATGATGAGTTTGGGCAATTCATAGTCCAGCGCCAGCTCCTGCAATACCGGTTCGGCGGTCGAAGGCTGACCCTTGGGAGTTTTCTTGAGTACCGGCAGTTTCATCTTGTCGTAGAAAATGGTCTGCAATTGTTTGGGGGAACCCAGATTGAATTCCTCCCCGGCCAGGGCATAGACCTCACGTTGCAACTCCTTGAGCCGCGTTGCCAGTGCCTGACTCTGGTGCCCGAGCAGTTCCGGGTCAAGCCGGATGCCGGTGCGCTCCATGCGCTGAAGCACCGGGAACAGAGCCATCTCATAATAATGAAAAAGCCCGGCCAGCCTGGCATTGGCAGCGAGCCGGGTCTGCAGGAAATCACGCAGCCGCAGAACATGATCGGCACGCTGGGCGGCATAGGCAGTGGCCTGATCCAGGGCAAGCTGGCTGAACATCAGCTTTTTGCGGCCGCTGCCAAGCAGGGAGTCCAGCGTCACCGGGGCCAGATCCAGATAGAACGCGGCCATGTGCGAGAGCTGGTGATCGATGGCCACGGAGTTCAGTACATAGGATGCCAGCAACACATCCATCTTGCAGCCTGCCAGCCTGATGTCGTAATTCTGCAATACATGCGTGAGGTGCTTGCAATCGTGCCCGGCCTTGGCCAGCTTGCGACTCTCCAGCAGTGGTTTCAGCCTGGCCAGGGTGCTGTTGCGGTCCAGCTGGGCCGGGTTGTCCAGCAGATCATGCCCCAGCGGGATATACCAGGCCTGGCCCGGTGCCGTAGCCAGTGCAATACCAATCAGGCTGGTCTGCATGAAATGCGCCCCGTCGGTTTCCACTGACAGGGCGCAACTGCCGGCAACCTGCAGGGCACGGATACAGGCATCGAGGCCCGACTCATCAGTCACCAGCTGATAGTCGGCGCTGACTGCGGACTGCTTCTCTGCCAGCGCCGGAGTGCGGTCAGGGTCTGTGACGGTCGGGGAATTGGTTTGAGTACTGGTTTGGGCCGAGTCTGCACCCTGTTCATCGGCGGCGTTGCCCAGAGCCGTTTCCAGCTCCTTGATCCAGGTCTTGAATTCCAGTTCGCGAAACAGGGCCAGCAACCGCGATTTATCTTCCGGCTGCGGGATCAGCGCATGGATATCGACATCCAGCTCAACATCGCACTTGATGGTGGCCAGTTCACGGGAAAGCCAGACCGAGTCGATATTCTCGCGCAGGCGCTCGCCGATCTTGCCGCCAATCTTGTCGGCATTGGCCAGCAGCTGCTCCACCGTGCCGTATTCCTGCAGCCATTTGATGGCCGTCTTCGGGCCAACCCCGGGGACCCCCGGAATGTTGTCCACCTTGTCGCCAGTAAGAGCCAGATAATCGATGATGCTCTCCGGGGGCAGGCTGAATTTGCTGAGGACACCTTCCCGGTCCAGGTACTCATTGCTCATGGTATTGATCAAGGCCACATGGTCACTGACCAACTGGGCCAGATCCTTGTCGCCGGTGGAGACCACAGTATGACGCTGGTCACGAGTTGCCTGGGTTGCCAGGGTGCCGATGACATCATCAGCCTCAACCTTGTCGATGACCAGCAGCGGCAGACCCATGGCGGTAATGATGTCGTGGATGGGTGCTATCTGGCTGCGCAGCTCATCCGGCATGGGCGGGCGATGTGCCTTGTACTCGGCATAGATGTCATTGCGGAAGGTCTTGCCCTTGGCATCGAAGACGACAGCAATGGGACTGCCCGGATAATCAGTGCGGAGCCGGCGCAACATGCTGATGACACCCTTGATGGCGCCAGTGTCCTGACCCTTGCGATTGCGCAAGGGTGGCAGTGCGTGGAAGGCGCGGAACAGATAGGAGGAGCCATCCACCAGCACCAGGGGTTTGTCTGCACTCATTTATTTGCTCTCATTTTTCTGCTTCCGTGTGGCTTTGCCATGTGCCTGTGCCATGTAGCTTTGCATAACTGTTGCCGGTGCTGCCTCATGGCTGCAGGCAACTCTGAAAATCGGCAGCCACCCCGCTGAGCAGTTGCACAAAAGCCCCGGGTTCTGCCGCCAGCGTCAACCCGATGATGTCCACTGTCTGCCGTTTCAGCACATAATCGCCCAGCACCGTGGCCACCGTGGCCGGGTTGGCGCCAACATCTTGCAGCAGGCAGCCAGGCTGGATTTCAGCCAGGCTTTCCCGCAAGGCCAGCAGATGACGAATGCCGGGCTGAACATCTTCCTCTTCGACAAAGACCAGGCTGGCCCGCAAGCCATACTGCTTCTCGAAATATTGAAACGCATTATGGTAAACGGCAAAAGGCCGATTGCCCTCGGCTGTCGTCACGGGAGCCGTCAGGGGAGCCATCAGGGCTGCCGTCTGCCTGGCCAATGCTGCCAGGGCTTGCTGGAAACGTTCAAGATTGGCGGCATAACGTGCGGCATGGTCGGGGTCCAGCGCCTGCAGCTGCTCGCTGACGGCAACTGCCAGCAGCGCGGCATTGCGCGTGTCCAGCCAGACATGGCCATCGTATTCACCGGCATGCCGATGTGCATGCTCAGCTTCAACGTGCTCGGATTGTGTCTCTTCTGCCTGCTGCGGCAGAGCGGTTTCCAGCCGGGGATGACGGATCAGCCCGGGCAGGGCCGTCATCTGCAGCACCGGTTTTTTGCTGGCCTGTTCCTGGTACAGATCAGTCAGGTAGGTTTCCAGTTCCGGCCCGACCCAGACCAGCAACTGCGCGGCATTGACCGCACGGACACTGGACGGCCGCAGCGTGAAATGGTGGTAGGACTGATTGCCGCTGATCAGCAGCCCCGGCGTGGAGACCCCGTCGGTAATAGCGGCCACGATCAGCTGGAGCGGTTTGATGCTGGCCAGCACCTGCACCTGGGCCGTGCTCTGGCTCACGGGCAGTGCCGTCAGCAGCAGAAGCAGCAGGAGGTGAATTCTGTTCATCTTGTACATAAGGGTCTGTTCACAGCGCAGGGGTTTTCTTGGCGGCGGAAAAGGAGTGCTATGATATACCATTGTCATGACAGGGGGTAAACCGGCACTTCTACCTTTCTTCCCTGTAGGGACAAGACCAGTTGGCACCAATCTGGCACAAGGACATCGTCGTGGGTTCGAATTTACGTTCAGACACATTAATCAGCATCGAACAGGTCTGCAAAAGCTTTCATGGTCGTCCGGTGTTGCACAATATCACCCTCCAGCTGCAACCCAGGCAGGTGCTCACCCTGATCGGCCCCAATGGTGCCGGCAAAACCACCCTGGTGCGTATCGTGCTGGGGCTGGTGCCGGCGGATCAGGGCCAGGTGTGGCGCCAACCGGGCCTGCGCATCGGCTATATGCCGCAGAAGCTGCATATAGAACCCACCCTGCCCATGACTGTTGAACGCTTTCTGCAACTGGCTTACCACGCCCGGCAGAGACCGGTTGCCGAACTGGTGCAGGAAATCCGTATCGCCCATCTGATGCAGCGGCAGATCAGCGCACTTTCCGGCGGCGAATTGCAACGGGTGCTGCTGGCAAGGGCATTGATTCAGTCGCCCCAATTGCTGGTACTCGATGAGCCGGCCCAGGGCGTGGACGTGGTCGGGCAGGCAGAATTCTACCAACTGATCAATACCATCCGCGACCGGCACAACTGCAGCGTGCTGATGATCTCCCACGACCTGCATCTGGTGATGGCCAACACCGACGAGGTGATCTGCCTGAACCAGCACATCTGCTGTCATGGCAAACCGGAAAATGTGAGCAATGATCCTTCTTATCTGGCCATGTTTGGCAAACGAGAGGCGGAGAACCTGGCCATCTATACACACCACCATAATCACCGGCATGATCTCGACGGTGAGATCATCGAGAAACCCAATGGCTGATTTTATTTTTCGTGCACTTGTCTCCGGTCTGTTCATTGCCGCCCTGGCTGGGCCACTTGGCTCCTTTGTCGTATGGCGCCGAATGTCCTATTTTGGTGACACACTGGCGCACTCGGCTTTGCTGGGCATTGCCCTGGGCATCTTGCTGGACATTCAGTTGCAGCTGGCCATAATCGTCAGCTGTGTGCTGTTTGCCGTGCTGCTGCTGGCGATGCAGAAAAACCGCAGCCTGCCCACCGACACCCTGCTGGGCATCCTGGCCCACAGCACCCTGGCCTTCGGCTTGCTGATCCTGTCCCTGTCCGACCGGGTGCAGATAAACCTGAACGCCTATCTTTTCGGTGATCTGCTCACGGTAACCCAGCTTGATATGTACTGGATCATTTTCGCCTCGTGCGCAGTGGCAGTCTGTTTGAAGATTTACTGGAATCGCTTCCTGACCCTGACCGTGCACAGGGAACTGGCTCAGGTGGAAGGGGTGGCGGTGGAAAGGCTGCATGCCTTGCTGGTAATTCTGATTGCCTTGCTGATTGCCGTCTCAATGAAAATAGTCGGCGTGCTTCTGATTACTTCGCTGTTGATCATCCCACCAGCAGCGGCCAGACGTTTTGCCAGCACGCCCGAACAGATGGCTTTTGGTGCCAGCGTCACCGGCTGTCTGTCGGTGCTGTGCGGTCTGTTGATTTCCTATTACTGGGACACCCCGGCAGGACCTTCCATCGTCGCTGTGGCCTGCAGTCTCTTCCTGTTGTTTCACCTGGCGCCTTTGCCTGCTGGCAACAGCCGCTGATTCAGTCCTGGTAGCGCGCCCGTATTTCCCGGTAGGCCTGGCCGATGTTGTCTGCCTTGATGGATGATTCCAGGAAGCCGTGATAATCGCCCTGCGGGTTGATGACCAGGATATTGCCACTGTGATCGATCAGATAGTCATGGCTGGCCCCGGCGGCTGGTGGACTGGAATGGGCCACATACAGTTCCTTGGCCAGAGCTGATATGGCGGCGTGGTCGCCACGCACACCGGTAAAATCAGGGTCAAACCCGGTAACGTAGGCTGCCATTTTTTCCTGAGTATCACGCAGGGGATCAACGCTGACCATGATGATGTCTGTGTCGGAGCGGAAGGGCTCGACCGCTGCGCTGCGATAGAACTTCGCCAGCTCATTGAGGGTCAGGGGACAGATATCCGGGCAGGAGGTGAAGCCGAAAAACAGCAGGCTCCATTTGCCGCGCAGCGAATCCAGGGTAAACGGCTGGCCGTCGTGATCCTGCAGGGTAAACGCTGACAGGGGCACCGGCTTGTCGTAGACCAGCGCACCCACCTCGCGCAATTGCTCCGGACTCATGCTGCCCGCCTGAGCAGCACCCTGGCTGTTCCTGCTGATCCGGAAATAGGTCAGCACCAGCACCAGCACGACAAAGAGCAAACACAGACCAACGGTCAATTTGATATTTCTGTTCATTTGGAATCGACTTTGTTCAATGGTCGCTGCAATGGCTTTTGCATTGACATCTGCAACGACAGGTTTTCAGAGATAATGGTCAACCAGCAGCACCACGAAAAGAACCATCAGGTAGATAATGGAATAGCGGAAGGTATCCATCGCGGTGGACGGCCCCGGCCGATACAACAGGCGCAGCGACCAGAACAGAAACCCTGCCCCCAGCACCACGGCCGCGAGCAGGTACAACGGCCCACTCATCCCCGTCAGGTAAGGCAATATGCTGATCAGGATCATGAGGATGGTGTACAGAATGATATGAATCTTGGTCAGGTGCTCACCGTGGGTTACCGGCAACATCGGTATGCCGGTCTTGGCATACTCGTCCTTGCGATGGATTGCCAGCGCCCAGAAATGAGGCGGTGTCCAGGCAAAGATGATCAGCACCAGAATCAGGGCACCCGGCTCGATGGTGCCGGTGACGGCTGACCAGCCCAACAGGGGGGGCATTGCACCAGAGAGACCGCCAATGACTATATTCTGCGGTGTGGCCCGCTTCAGGTACCCGGTATAAATGAAGGCGTAGCCGATGAATGAGGCCAGGGTAAGCCAGGCGCAAAGCGGATTCACCCAGAACAGCAGAATCAGCATGCCAGCCACACCGATGAGCGCAGCAAACACCCCTGCCTGGCGCAAATCCACCCGCCCCTGCGGAATAGGCCGGTTATGGGTCCGTCGCATAAGTTGATCGACCTTGTGATCGATCAGGTGATTGACCACGGCGCCGGAGGCAGCCACCAGGGCTATACCGATATTGCCGAGAATCAATACATCCAGGGGAACCATGCCGGGCACGGCCAGAAACATTCCCACCATGGCGGTCAGAATCATCAGCATGACCACCCGTGGCTTGCACATCTCGTAATAATCGCGCCAGTTGACTGACTGGCTTCTGGCTAACTCGGTCACAGGCACTTACTCGGTTCGGCGTGCAGGATTGCAGGCGCAGTGCTGGCCCCGACAGCTCAACGGAACCTCAAAAAAGAAGCAGAATTCAACCATGTTTCACTTCAAATCACAAGCGTCAACCCGGGCAATCCGAACTCGATCAAGGCTTTTACGGACAACGACAAAAAGTTGGTGACTTTTTCTTTTGGCGTAGTAAAGTAAATATCAACCCAAGAAAAAGAGCATCGGCACATACGCACCCGCGTAACCGAAGGAGAAGTTGGATGAAATGCATTTATTACCTGTCACCGTCTCTGAAAAGCACCCAGGAAATCTCCGACGACCTACATGCCATAGGCATTGATGACTGGTTCCTGCACATCGTCAGCAAGGACGAGAGTGGCCTGAGCAAGAAACGCCTGCACTCCAGTAATTATCTGGAGACTCTCGATGTGATCCGCTATGGCCTGATTGGTGCCAGCTTTGGTTTTGTTTCCGGGCTGGTATTGGCCGGCCTGACCTCTGCCCTGCAACCGTTCGGGCCGGATATGCCTCTGCTGGGCTACCTTGCCATCGTGTTTGTCATCAGCTGTTTCGGCGCCTGGGTGGGCGGGCTGACCGGCATCGCCAGTGAGAACAAAAAACTGGCGGCCTTCCATGATGAGATTGAAAGCGGCAAATACCTGATCCTGATCTATGCCAAAAAACATGAAGAGGACAAGATCAAAGCCATGATGTCGGAACGTCACAACGAAGCATCATTGTCCGCTGTTGATCCGCATTTCCTGAACCCGTTTGCCGACCTCAAACTGGTTTCCTGATTTTGACCCTGCGGCCTGAAGAGGCCGTATGCTGGTGTTTTTCGGCCTCCGGTCAGGTTGACAGGAGCAGAAATTTAAACTTGCGGCCATTTCGACAATGAGATAGCATGCCAGCAGATCAAGGATTCGGAAGAGACGTTGTCACCGTCAGGGACAGACCAATCGGAAGGATCTCGATATCAACGATCTGAGTCTGACGTTGAGTACCCCATCCGGTAAATAATAATAAAGGAGGGAACGACGTTGTGAACGTGATTATCTGTACCGTTCGTAGTCAACTGCGTGACTGTAACAACCCTGAAGTCAGGACATTCCAGGCAAGAATAAACCCGGTTTGTGTTGTAGACAGTAGCATTAACAACAAGCAAGACAGCAACGATATCCCTTCATTGCAGCCACGCCTTTCCAGTGTGTCCCTGCGATGAAAATCCCTGTCCTGTTCCCAGTTTTCTTAAAGTATGCTGACCAGAATCTGGCCAGCTCGCTTTTGCTTGCCGATTTCCGGCCCGCAGCAACATCCCTTGATCAAACGGCTCCGCTCTGGCGGCGGCATGGCTCATTCCCATCTCTTACAAGGAATATCAGCGTATGGCTATCGCAGTAGCACTGGTTCTATTGGTGGTTGGTTCTTTGGTCTTTCATTTTGCCAGCCCCTGGTGGTTCACCCCGATTGCCTCCAATTGGAGCAGCGTTGATTTCACCATCAATCTTACCTTCGTGGTCACCGGTATCGTCTTTGTTGCCGTGAACCTGTTCATGGCGTACAGCATCTGGCGCTTCCGCCACAAAGAAGGACAGAAGGCGATCTATGAGCCCGAAAACGCCAAACTGGAGATTGGCCTGTCTGTCTTCACGGCGATCGGCGTCATTGCCATGCTGGCTCCGGGCCTGTTGGTCTGGGCCAGTTTTGTCACTGTGCCGGAAGAGGCCACCGAGTACGAGGTGGTGGGCCAGCAATGGCAGTGGAGCTTCCGTTACCCTGGCGCAGATGGCGTTCTTGGCACCGTCGATGTCTCGCATATCAGCGAAGTGAACCCCTTTGGCGTCAACCCGGAAGACCCCAATGGCCAGGATGATATTCTGGTCAAGAAGCCGGTGATGTATTTGCCGGTAGACAAGCCCGTCAAGGCCTTGCTGCGCTCCAAGGACGTGCTGCACAACTACACCGTTCCGCAATTCCGCGTGAAGATGGACCTGGTGCCGGGCACGGTCTCCTATCTCTGGTTCACCCCGACCGAAATCGGCAGCTATGACATCCTCTGCGAAGAGCTTTGCGGTATCGGCCATCATGTGATGCGCGGCACCGTCAATGTTGTCTCCGAATCCGATTACGAAGCCTGGCTGGCAGACCAACCCACTTTTGCCGAGACCTCGGCCATGGCTCTTGCGCGCAGTGATGTCAATGCCGGGGCCACCCTGTATGCCACCTGTGCCAGCTGTCATGGTGCTCAGGGGCAGGGCAATCCGGCGCTGAACGCACCCAAGCTCAATGGCCTGCAGCCCTGGTATATCAGCCGGCAGTTGAAGTACTACCAAGAAGGCATTCGCGGCGCCAATCCCGATGACACCTATGGCCAGATGATGGCCCCCATGGCTGGTATGCTGGCCGATGATACCGCCATCAACAATGTGGCCGCCTATATTGCCAGCCTGCCGGAAACAGCCCCGACCACATCCATCACTGGCGATGCCGGCAATGGGCAGCGTATCTACAATGCCAACTGCGCCGCCTGTCATGGCCGTGACGGCAGTGGCAGCTGGGCCACCGATGCGCCCAGCCTGATCGCGATGGAAGACTGGTACATGGCTGTGCAATTGAATAATTTCAAAGCCGGCATCCGTGGCAACCATCGCGACGATGATTACGGTGAACAGATGGTTTCCATGGCCACTGCCATGCGCAACCAGCAACAACTTGAAGATGTACTCAGCTATATCAATTCTTTGCGCTAAGGGTTCAGGAGGAAGTAGTCATGGCATACGTTCCATTTGCAGATCAGGTACATGAACTTCATGACCCGCACAGTTTTGTCACCAAGTACATCTGGAGCCAGGACCATAAGGTCATCGCCATCCAGTATGGCGGCACCGCCATTCTGGTAGGTCTGGTGGCCCTGGTGCTCTCGGGCATCATGCGCCTGCAGCTGGGTTTTCCCGACACCTTCTCACTGATCGATCCAGCGTTTTACTACCAGGCCGTGACCATGCACGGCATGATCATGGTTATCTACCTGTTGACGGCGTTGTTCCTGGGTGGCTTCGGCAATTACCTGATCCCGTTGATGTGTGGTGCCAGGGATATGGTGTTCCCATTCCTGAACATGCTCAGCTTCTGGTTCTATCTGCTCTCGGTGATCATTCTGATGAGCAGCTTCTTTGTCACCGGCGGGCCTACCGGCGCCGGCTGGACCCTGTATCCACCCCAGGCCATTACAGCTGGCACACCGGGCTCCGATATGGGCATCCTGCTGATGCTGGTTTCCCTGGGCGTGTTCATCGTGGCCTTCACCATGGGCGGCCTGAATTACGTCACCACTATTTTGCAGGCGCGTACCCGGGGCATGACCCTGATGCGCCTGCCCCTGTCCGTCTGGGGCATCTTTGTGGCCACGGTACTCGGCCTGTTCGCTTTCCCGGCTCTGCTGGTCAGCGCCATCATGATGACCTTCGACCTGACCCTGGGCACCAGCTTCTTCATGCCTGCCGTCATGCAGGCCGGGGAGCAACTTGAATATAACGGGGGCAGCCCCATCCTGTTCCAGCACCTGTTCTGGTTCTTTGGTCACCCGGAAGTGTATATCGTTGCCCTGCCAGCCTTCGGTCTGGTCTCGGATGTGCTCAGCTGCCATGCCCGCAAGAATATCTTCGGCTATCGCATGATGGTCTGGGCGATCATTGCCATTGGCGGGCTCAGCTTCATCGTCTGGGCACACCATATGTATGTCAGCGGTATGAACCCGTACTTCGGCTTCTTCTTCGCCACCACCACCCTGATCATCGCGATTCCTACCGCGTTGAAGGTGTACAACTGGGTGCTGACCCTGTGGGAAGGCAATATTCGCCTGAATACGCCCATGCTGTTCGCCATCGGTTTCATCTTTACCTTTATCCATGGCGGGCTGACCGGACTGTTCCTGGGCAATGTGGTTATCGATCTGCCCCTGTCCGATACCTATTTCGTGGTGGCCCACTTCCATATGGTGATGGGCGTGTCTCCCATCCTGGTTCTGTTCGCAGCACTCTATCACTGGTATCCGAAGGTGACTGGCCGCATGTTCAATGAAACCCTCGGCAAGATCCATTTTTGGTGCACCTTCCTTGGCACCTATGCCATTTACCTGCCGATGCACTATCTTGGCTTCCTGGGTGTACCACGACGCTACTACGCCATGGGCAACACGGATTTCATTCCTGCCTCAGCCCAGGCCCTGAACGCCAACATCACCATTGCTGCGCTGTTTGTTGGTGTCATCCAGATTCTGTTCTTCATCAATATCTTCTGGAGCTTGCGCAACGGTGACAAAGCCGGGCCCAACCCCTGGGGAGCCACCAGCCTGGAATGGCAGACACCGGATACACCACCCAAGCATGGCAACTGGGGCAAGGAACTGCCTGGGGTCTATCGCTGGGCGTATGATTACAGTGTGCCTGGCTCCGAGGAAGATTTTATCCCCCAGAATGTGCCGGCTACGCAAAGCCCTTCTGTGGAAGAAGAGAACGAATCAGAATGAGCTGAGGCCATTCAGGGCATTACAGAGGAGTGGCCCGCATGAGTATGTATAAACAGGTAACCAACAAACCCTGGGAAACCCAGGGACTGCTGGGAGGGCTTGACCCCAGACCCAGCTTTGCCATGCCCAGCGAAAAACTGGCATTGTTTTTTTTCATGGCAGTGGTCTGCGTTCTGTTCTCCCTGTTCACGGTCACCTACTACCTGCGCATGGAACTGGGGGACTGGATTCCCGTCAACAAACCTGGACTGCTGTGGCTGAATACTGGCCTGCTGGTTCTCAGCAGTGTCTTTTTCCAGTTTTCACGGGCTGCCAGCAAGGCGGGCTCCCTGGCCAGGACACGGACCCTGTTCCTTGTCGGCGGGATGCTGGCGCTGGCGTTTATTGCCGGTCAGGTCATGGCCTGGCAACAGTTGTCCACACAAGGTTATTTCCTGGCCAGCAACCCGGCCAATGCCTTTTTCTACCTGATGACTGGCCTGCACATTGCTCACCTGTTGGGCGGGCTCTGGGTTTGGAGCCGGGCGGTCCTGGCCATGTTGCGCACCGAAGATATTCCGCAGCAGGCACTGCGCATCGAGCTGTGCACATTGTATTGGCATTTCCTGTTACTGATATGGATTGCCCTGTTTGCCATGCTGGCAAACACCTGAACCACACGCGTTGAAATTCAAGCATTCTGGCTGATAACAAGGGAACCTGGAGTATGAGTGAGAACATCGCAGCAAATCCCGGAACAAGGGATGGCGTAACCGGCATGGTAGATGACTGGTCTGCCGACAAACAGGCTTATCATGTGCCGTGGGGCAAGGCCATGATGTGGATATTCCTGGTCAGTGATACCTTCATTTTCTCCTGCTTCCTGGTGGGATACATGACGGTACGCATGACCACCACCGAACCCTGGCCATTTGCCAGTGAAGTCTTCGCGCTATCGTTGTTCGGCAGCGATCCTATCCCACTGATTCTGATCGCCATCATGACCTTCATCCTCATCACCAGCAGTGGCACCATGGCGCTGGCGGTCAATTATGGCTATCGCCGCGACCGTAAAAAGACGGTGTACCTGATGTTGGCAACAGCGGCTCTGGGAGCTTCGTTCGTGGGTATGCAGGCCTTCGAGTGGACCAAGCTGATTTCAGAAGGAGTCAGGCCCTGGGGCAATCCGATGGGCGCACCGCAATTTGGTTCTGTCTTTTTCATGGTGACCGGGTTCCACGGCCTGCACGTGACTGCCGGGGTCATCTACCTGTCGATCATTGCCCGCAAGGTGGCGCGCGGTGATTACGAGAAAAAGGGGTATGAGATAGTCGAGATCACTGGCCTGTACTGGCACTTTGTGGATCTTGTCTGGGTATTCATTTTTGCATTTTTCTATCTTTGGTAAGGAGTGCTGCCGATGTCTGCTGAAGCTGGCCAACAACATCCGCTGGGTATCTATCTCAAAATCTGGATCTTGCTGTTCGTCCTGAGCACCATGAGCTATATGGTTGATTACATCAACCTGCAGGGCTATCTGCGCTGGACGCTGATCATCATTTTCATGCTGTTGAAGGCCGGTTTTATCATTGCCATCTTCATGCACGTGATGTGGGAACGCATGGCCCTGATCTTCACCATCCTGGGACCACCGATGGTTCTACTGGTGTTGATTATGTTCATGGCAGTTGAAGGGGATTACACCTTCTTCTCGCGTGTTGAATTTTTTGGCCACGATGCCAATGCGGTACCAACCTCCCTGCACAGTGAAGCTGCCGCTCATGACTGAGCGGCAATGCCGATCACCCCAGACTTGAGTATTTCAACAGCCGGTCCAGATCAGCCTTGATCTGTTCATGGCTGTGCTGGTCGGTGTAATACATCATGACATTGCCCACCGGGTCTACCAGAAAGACGTAGTTGTTGTTTTCCAGGTCAATTTCCACACCAGCCTGCTGCAAATTGGCCCGAATATTCTCCTGACTGGCAAAAGCCAGGCCCATGCTTTGATACTGCTCCCGCAACAAGCTGCGTTGCTGGGGGCTGATGGCCTGCTCATCGACATGCAGGTAATAGCGCCGAACCCGGGGTATGTTCTTGCCCAGCGTGATATGCAGTTGCTTGAGATAATGGATTCGTTGTTGGCATTCCTCCGCACAGGTTTGTGCGCTCAGGTAGATCATCAACCAGGGCCGGGGCTGATACTCTTCCGCCTGAATACCTTCGATCATTTCCTCGAAACGTCGAAACTGCGGATCACCTTCTTCATCGCGCATTTCCAGCGCCGTGATATCCGCTGGGGGCTGGATCAGCACGCCATTGTTCACCGTGCCACCCATGCTGCCGGAATTGAGCGCGGCATTGAATGAAATCGTGGCAACGGACACCGGCAGGGCAGTAATCAGCAGCAGGAAGCTCAGTTTCAATTTGCTTTTCAGTTCAGGACGCATCATTGGTTTTCCGTTCTGTGCCAAAACAACTGGTGATGAATAAAAGCAGCAATACGGCTGCCATGGCAAACCATTGCACGGCATAGGCCCGGTGTTTTTCCGGCATCATGTTCAGCAAGGGCCAGTTGGGCTGCAACAAGCCCGCAGAACCCTCTGCCAACCTGAGCGTGTAGGGAAACACGGTTTCTTCTTGCAGCTGGGCTGCCATCCATGCCACCTCGGCAGTCTGCACCAATCGTGGCCAGCTGTTTTCTGCCTCGTCGTCTTCATGACCCAGCATAAAGGCTGGCGCTGTCGGCACATAAACTGTGGCCGTTACCTGCTGTTCGCCGTTCACTGGCGCAGGGACAGGCAATTCCTCCCGGTTTGCACCCGCCGGTAGCCAGCCCCTGTTGATCAGCACGGTTTGCGCTGCCGCACCGCTGTTCATACTGAATGGCATGATGACCTCAAACCCGACCCTGCTGGCATGAATCCGGTTATCGAGCAGAAAATAGCGCGCATTATCAAACTGGCCACGCAGTACCACCTTCCGATAGGCCAGCTCATTGCTGTCGTCAGGATCAAGCTCGACCAGGGCAACCGGTTCATCCTGAAGACGACGATCAAACACCGCCTGCAGCTCACGTTTTTCCTGCTCACGGTCCAATTGCCAGAACCCCAATAACAGCAACAGTGGCAGCAGGGCAAAAGTGAACAGGGCGATTTTCCAGTTCAGTCTGAAACTCAACATTTGCTATGATCCGGTTTTCCAATCTGTTCGGTACCTGACATGCTGAAAACAATTATAGTCCTGCTGCTTGCCGGAATCCTGACCAGCCTGATCCTGGGTTTTATTTTCTTCTATCAGGACAAGGGCCGCTCAAAACGTACCTTGTATGCCCTGGGGGTGCGGGTAACGCTGGCCGTTATTCTTATGGGATGTGTGGTCTATGGTCTGTTGACCGGAGAACTCAGCCTGCAGGCACCGTGGCTGTGAGCGGGCAGGATGAATCGATCAGGCTGCAGGCAGTGCCGTCATTACACAAGCAGGCTGCCAGCAGACCCTTAGTTGCTGTTGCCAGACATCACAGCAGATAAACGAAGACAAACAGGCCTACCCAGACCACATCCACAAAGTGCCAGTACCAGGAGGCAGCTTCAAAGCCGAAATGGTCGTCGGGTTTGAAGTGTCCCTTGATGGCGCGCAACAGAATCATGGCCAGCATAAAGGTGCCCAGCGTCACGTGAAAGCCATGGAACCCGGTCAGCAGGAAAAATGTCGAACCGTAGATGCCCGAATCCAGGGTGACGCCATAGTGATCATAGGCTTCGACATATTCCAGGCCCTGCAGGAACAGGAAGATTACACCCAGGGCCACTGTCACACTCAACCACTGGATCAGTCCCTTGCGGTTTTCAGCTTTCAGGGCGGTGTGGGCAAAATGCACGGTTACACTGGAAGTGATCAGGATAACTGTATTCCAGAAGGGCAGGTAGCCGGCAAAAAAGCCCAGGCTCCATTCATGTACATCCAGACCTTCCTGCGGACCGACAAAGCGGGCAGCATCCGGGTTGCTCAACACCGGCCAGACTGCCTCGAACTCCGGCCATAACATCTCACCCGTTATGGCTTTATCGCCTTCGCCGCCCAGCCAGGGCACGACGAAGGTACGCACATAGAACAGCGCGCCAAAAAAGGCGGCAAAGAACATCACCTCAGAAAAAATGAACCAGCCCATACCCCAGACGTAAGAGCGTTTAAGCTGATCACTGTTCATGCCGGCATGGTTTTCACGAATGACGGTGCTGAACCACTGGAACAGAACAAAGGCAAGCAGGGTAAAACCAATCAGCGCCGTCCAGGTGGAGGCGGAGGTGCTGCTGGCCTTGATATCATTGAGCACATTGCCCAGACCATAAACGGTCAGGAATAAGCCGATCGATGCGAAAAAAGGCAGTTTTGTCTGTTCAGGTACGTAATAGGTTTCATGGGCGCTTGCGCTGGCCATTGTTGCTTTCTCCAAAGGTCTGAAACTTCTGTTATCTGTTGCTTGCGATTTCCTTGCCTGCCTTGCTGCTCGCGGTGATGTCGTAAAGCGAGTAGGACAAGGTGAGTTTGTTGATACGCTCAGAGATGGCTTCATCAACAAAGAAACGAATTGCCATATCCACTTCTTCACCTGGCTGCAACACCTGTTCCTGGAAGCAGAAACATTCCAGCTTGTTCAGATGTTGTGCTGCGGCATTGGGCGCAATGCTGGGAATGGCCTGACCAACCATGACCTTGTCGGTTGGATTGCGCGCCTTGTAGCTGATGACCCTGATTTCTCCGGGACTGACAGTGACCAATGGTTCATTGGGCCGGAACTCCCACTGCATGCCGGCCGCATTCTGCGCCATGAACTGTACCTGGATACTGCGCGTCTGATTGACCACCAGCTCGGCTTCGGATGACTCGTAACGCCCGGCTGTTTTGCCGTTCAGACCGGTAATGTCACAGATCACATCATAAAGAGGCACCAGCGCAAAACCAAAGGCAAACATACCCACTACTGCCAGGGCCAGCTTTGCCGCCAGGCGTTTGTTGCCTGTGCTGATATTCTCCTGCCGGTTGTGATCGTTCATTGTCAGCTCCCGTTTTATTGCGCGTGAATGTGTTTCGGGTCTGGTGGTGTTGTAAAGGTGTGGTAGGGTGCTGGCGAAGGCACCGTCCATTCCAGACCCCTGGCGCCTTCCCAGACTTCAGCCGTAGCCTTTTTGCCACCTTTGATACATTTGATGACGACCACCAGCAGGATCAATTGAGAGGCCCCGAACAGGAAACCCCCAACGCTGGAGATCCAGTTGAAGTCGGCAAACTGCAGGGCATAATCGGGAATGCGGCGCGGCATGCCGGCCAGACCCAGGAAGTGCTGCGGGAAGAACAGGATGTTGACGCCGATGAAGGACATCCAGAAATGCAGCTTGCCCAGCCGTTCGTCATACATATACCCGGTCCACTTCGGCAGCCAGTAATAAGCCGCCGCCATGATCGAGAACACGGCTCCAGGCACCAGCACATAATGGAAGTGTGCCACTACGAAGTAAGTATCGTGGTATTGGAAGTCTGCCGGGGTGATGGCCAGCATCAGTCCGGTAAACCCGCCCATGGTGAACAGCACCACGAAGGCAATCGCAAACAGCATGGGGGTTTCGAAGGTCATGGAACCCCGGAACATGGTGGACACCCAGTTGAATACTTTTACCCCGGTGGGCACGGCAATCAGCATGGTGGCGTACATGAAGAACAGCTCACCTGCCAGCGGCATGCCGACGGTAAACATGTGGTGCGCCCAGACGATGAAAGACAGAAAGGCAATCGAGGCCGTGGCATAAACCATGGAGTCGTAACCAAACAGGCGCTTCCTGGCGAAGGTCGGGATGATCGCAGAAATAACACCGAAGGCCGGCAGAATCATGATGTAGACTTCCGGGTGGCCAAAGAACCAGAACAGGTGCTGGAACAGCACCGGGTCACCACCACCCGCTGCATTGAAGAAACTGGTGCCGAAGTGAATATCGAACAGCATCATGGTCACCACACCGGCCAGTACCGGCATCACTGCAATCAGCAGGTAGGCGGTGATCAGCCAGGTCCAGACGAACAACGGCATCTTCATCAGCGTCATGCCAGGGGCACGCATATTGAGAATAGTGGCGATGATGTTGATCGAACCCATGATGGACGAGGCACCCATGATGTGTACCGCAAATATGAAGAAAGTCACTGAGGACGGGGCATAGGTCGTCGACAGCGGGGCATAGAAGGTCCAACCGAAGTTGGGTGCTCCGGAATCCATCAACAGGGTTGACGACAGCATCGCGAAAGCGAAGGGCAGAATCCAGAAACTCCAGTTGTTCATGCGTGGCAAGGCCATGTCCGGCGCGCCAATCATCATCGGAATCATCCAGTTGGCCAGACCGACGAAGGCCGGCATGACCGCACCGAATACCATGACCAGACCGTGCATGGTGGTCATCTGGTTGAAGAAGTTGGGGTCCACAAACTGCAAGCCCGGCTGGAACAGCTCTGCCCGGATAACCATGGCGAAGGTGCCACCCAGCAGGAACATGGCAAAACTGAACCACAGGTAAAGTGTGCCGATATCCTTGTGGTTGGTTGTGAATAACCAGCGCGATAAGCCTTTCGCGGGACCGTGGTGATGATCGTCGTGTGCGCTCATGGGTTTTACTGTCCTTCCTGTAGAATTGCGTTGACTTGTGCCGGCTGAATCAGATCACCTGTGGCATTGCCAAAGGAATTTCTGATGTAGGTCAGCACGGCGGCCAGATCAATCGGGTTCAGTTGCCGGCCATAGGCGGCCATTGCCGTTCCCGGCACACCGTTGATCAGCAGATCGATATTGGCACGCTGATTACCGGTAGCGACCGGACTGCCGGACAAGGCCGGAAAGGCGGGTGGCATGCCGGTGCCTTCTGGCTGGTGACAGGCTACACAGTTCTGCTGGTAAACCTGCTCGCCCTGGCTGAGAGCCTCCTCGATGGAGCCGAACTCACTGTTGGCCAGTTCACGCAACTGGCGGGCTTCTTCCTGCCTGCCCGCGTACCAGGCGTCGTATTCTTCCTGTTCCAGCACATGCACAACAATCGGCATGAAGCCGTGGTCAATGCCGCACAGTTCGGTACATTGGCCGCGGTAAATACCGGGTTCTTCGACAATGACCCAGGTTTCATTGATGAACCCGGGAATGGCATCTTTCTTGACAGCAAAATCCGGCACCCACCAGGAGTGAATGACATCATTGGCCGTGACCAGAAAACGCACTTTCTTGTTGACCGGAATCACCAATGGATTATCGACATCAAGCAGATAGTTCTCGCTCTTGGGCAACTGGTTGGCGATTTCTTCGCGCGGGGTGCTCATCACACTGAAAAAAGACACTTCCTCTTCCTGCGGATCATCACGCAGATATCGGTATTCCCAGCGCCACTGATAGCCAACCACCTGAATGTCCAGATCGGACTCGGAGGCATCGTAGGCTTGAGTCAATACACGGGTTGCCGGTATCGCCATCAGGATGAGAATGATGAAGGGGATGAGTGTCCAGACGATTTCCACCTTGGTGCTTTCATGAAAGGTAGCGGATACCGCGCCGCGGTCTTTGCGGTGGAGAATGATGGAATACAGCATCACCCCAAATACCACGACGCCTATGGCAACGCACCACCACAGGATCTGCATGTGAAGATCGTAAGTCTCTCGACTGATTTCGGTTACACCCTGGGGCATGTTCAGCTCCCAGGCTGCCTGAAGATTGACACTCCAGAAGGTGGCAACGCTCATCACCAGGCCTAACCACAGCTTTGCTTTAGGCAACATTCGCCGTGTCTCCATAGTTTAAGAAAATGCTTTTCGTTATTTTTTATCTGTGCGCACTTGTCGCAGTGCGTCGGACTTCAATGAATTGACAACTGATTACCACATACTACGAACAAGTGACTTCCAGAAGAGGTCTGATGAAGTGCCAACCTGCCCAAAACCTGCGGATGCAATTAGCCGGCGCATTATAACAACAACTTGTTCGGGTTTACTATCCTTGACAAAGCTACCTTTTGGGAAAAATCTCAACTGAAATTTTGATCGAAACAGGCGTAATTATCCGCGAAATGATCTGATCAGCCCTTGTTGTAAATCAAATTCCTGCGTTTTTGCCATTTTCTTCGTCAGCTCTGGCTGCGATCCTGCTCAAGCCTTCCTGCTCCAACAGGGCTGTTGGGTCGGGTTCGCGCCCCATGAAATCGACAAAAAGAGTCAGCGCATCGCGACCACCTCCTTTTGACAATATCTTGTCTAAAAAGCGGGTGCTGGTCTCGGTGTCAAAGATCCCAGCATCTGCAAACCTGGAAAAAACATCGGCAGAAAGAACCTCCGCCCATTTGTAGGAGTAGTAGCCGGCGGCATAACCTCCGGCAAAGATATGGTTGAAACTGTTCTGGAACCGATTGCTCGCCGGGACCGGATAAACCTGGGTTCTGGCCCGGGTCTGTTGCAGAATGCGGGCAAGGAATCCACCGGCTTGTTCTGCCCTGATGGCATCAACCCTGGCTTCATGGTGCAGGCGGAAATCAAACAGGGCGAACTCAAGCTGGCGCACACTGCGCATACCCGCCTGGAAATTGCGCGCCGCCAACAGGCGTTGCAGTATTGCGTCGGGCAACACCTCACCGGTCTGGTAGTGCCCGGAAATCAGGGCAATGCTCTGACTTTGCCAGCACCAGTTTTCCATCAACTGGCTGGGCAACTCGACCGCATCCCAGGCAACACCATTGATGCCGGAACTGGCCAGGTAGTTTTCCCGGGTCAGGAGATGATGCAGGCCATGGCCGAATTCATGGAACAGCGTGGTGACTTCATTATGCGTGAGCAGGGAGGGGCTGTCGGCGCCAGGCGCGTTGAAATTGCAGACCAGATAGGCTACCGGTAATTGCCAGCGCCGGTCCCGGCTTAGCCTGCGGCCGCGACAGTCTGCCATCCACGCCCCCTGGCGTTTACCTTCCCGGCTGAACAGGTCCAGATAGCACTGAGCTATCAATTCTCCGTCGCGATGGATATCGTAGAATTCAACCTGCTCATGCCAGGTATCGACACGGGTATTCCTGCTGATACTCACGCCATAGAGCCGCTTGATAATCTCAAACAAGCCTTGCTTGACCCGTTCCACCGGGAAGTAAGCCCGCAACTCTTCCTGGGAGATATTGAATTTGCGTTGTCTTAGTTTTTCGCTGTAGTAGCTGACGTCCCAGGCATTGACCACATCCTGCTGATATTCCGTCCGAACGAACTGCTGCAACTCCTCAAATTCAGCCTTGGCCGGAGCAAGACTGCTTTCTATCAGGTCATCCAGAAAATCCTGAACCCTGTCTACTGAAGCGGCCATCTTGCGTGCCAGGGACAATTCAGCATAACTTGCATAACCCAGCAACTCTGCCAGTTCGGCGCGGCAGCACAGAATCTCATCGATCACGCCACGGTTATCCCATTCCCCAGTCGGAGAATCCAGCTCCGAAGCGCGGGCGGTGAAGGCTTCATACATTTCCCGGCGCAGGGCCTGATTGTCTGCCGTGCTCATTACCGCCAGATAACAGGGGGCATCCAGCGTGAGTACAGCGCCGTCCAAGCCTTTGCTCTGGGCAAGCGTGACTGCCGTCTGCCGCGCCTGCGCCGACAGGCCGGCAAGCAGGTTTTCATTGGTGATGTGTTTGGACCAGGCCATGGTGGCATCCAGAACATTGTTGCTGAATTGTGTTGCCAGCTCTGCCAGCCGGTTTTCCAGTTCGGCAAACCGGGTTTTCTCTGCAGCAGGCAGAGTGACACCGGCCAGTTTGAAATCCAGCAGCCTGTCCTGCAGAATTTTCTGCTGTGAGCTGTCCAGGGCCAGTTCTTCACGCCGCGCATACAGCCGCTGCACACAGGCATGCAGCGCACTGTTCTGGCCCAGCTCAGTGGAAAAAGCTGTGACCAGGGGCTGACATTCGTTATAGGCAGCCCGCAGCTGCGGGGTATTCATGACCGCATGCAGATGGCTTACGGTTGACCACAGCTGATTCAAGCTGTCTTCACCTTCTTCCAGCGGCAACATCAGGCTGTTCCAGTCCGGAGCCTGCTGGTTGCGCGGGTCGGCAAGCACGGCCTCCAACTGAGCCCTGTTGCTGGCCAGCACCGAAGTAAGTGCTGGCTTCACATGTTCCGGCTTGATGGTCTTGAAGGCGGGCAAGCAGTTGGTCTGGAGCAATGGGTTGTCCTGTTTCACGTTTTGGTCCTGAGAGTTTTTATGTTGAAGGAAGTCGCTGGTGACCGGAATGTCCGGGGATAAGGCTGGACTGCACATGCTCGGATTGTATACTGCCGCTGTCAATACTCACGAGGCATTATTCATGACGATACGCGCTTTCGGCCCCCACACTCCCCGGCTGGGCCAGCAGGTAATGGTAGACGATTCGGCCGTGCTTATCGGTGATATCGAGATTGGCGCAGATTCATCGATCTGGCCATTGGTGGTTATTCGAGGGGATATCCACCGGATTCGGATCGGCAGCAGAACCAGCATTCAGGACGGCACGGTGATTCATGTCACCCACGATGGCCCATTCAACCCTGGAGGCTTTCCCTGCCTTATCGGAGACGAGGTCACGGTGGGACACAGGGTCATGCTGCACGGCTGTGTCATCGAAAACCAGGTACTGGTCGGCATGGGCAGTATCGTCATGGATGGCGCCCATGTGGAGTCCCGGGTGGTCATCGGCGGGGGCAGTCTGGTTCCGCCCGGCAAGCACTTGCAGAGTGGTTATCTTTACGTGGGTTCGCCGGTCAGGCAGGTGCGTGCATTGACTGCCAGTGAGCTGGACTATTTCAGCTACACAGCCAGCAAGTATGTGGACCTCAAGAACCAGTATCTGACTGGTTCTGCTCAGGATTGAACGTCCGGCCTTCCACAACCGCCCAGCTCCCTGATCAGTTCGCCGGTATCTGGCCTGACCCCTCGCCAGAGATAAAAGGCTTCGGCTGCCTGCTCTACCAGCATACCCACGCCGGACAAGTTTCTGGCAGCATGCTGCTGCCTGCCCCAGCGCTGGAAAGGGGTTTCGTGGTCAGCGTAGACCATGTCGTAACACCAGGTATGGGGGGCAGCCACGACTGTCGGGATTGCCGGCATCTGGCCACTGAGCCCGGCCGAGGTCGCGTTGATGATCAGATCATAGGCGGGGCCTTGCAACTGCTCAAAGCCACAACTGTGGAGTGAGCCGAGCGCAGCAAACCGATCGACCAGTTGCCGGGCCCGGCTCAGCGTTCGATTGGCAATGGTGATGCTGGCGGGTTGCTGCTCCAGCAGGGCCGGCAGCACCCCGCGCACTGCGCCGCCGGCACCCAGTATCAGTATCCTTGCACCATGAAGCTGGCCACCCTGGTTGTTGAGCAGGTCCCTGACCAGACCCACGCCATCGGTATTGTCACCGCTCAGCTGACCTGCCTCCTGATACAGGGTATTGACTGCCCCGGCAAGCCGGGCCCGCGCCGAGAGCTTCCCGGCCATCTGCCAGGCCCGTTCCTTGAAGGGCACAGTGATATTCAGGCCTGCCCCGCCTGCCGCAAAAAATCCGTTCACTGCTGCTTCGAACTGTTCCGGTTCAACCTCTATCGCCGTATAGCTCAGGTCTTGCTGGCACTGCCGGGCAAACCGGGTATGAATAAAGGGTGATTTGCTGTGCGCAACAGGGTGACCAAAAACGGCATAGCGTGCCGCTTGCGCCATGATCAGACCCATTCCCGGTGCGGCAGAAAATCAGTATACAACCGTTGCTCCTCAGAACCGGGTTGCGGGTGCCAGTCGTACACCCAACTGACTTCCGGTGGCAAGGACATCAGAATGGATTCAATCCGGCCCACCCCCGACTGCAGGCCGAACAGGGTGCCCCGGTCATAAACCAGATTGAACTCAACATAGCGGCCACGGCGATAACGCTGGAATTGCTTGTGGTTTGCCTCGAAGGCGTGGTGCTTCTGTCGTTCGACAATGGGGGCATAGGCCGGCAGATAACTGTTGCCGATCGATTGCACCAGAGCGAAGCTGCGCTGGAAGCCCATGCGATTGAAGTCGTCAAAAAACAGTCCGCCGATGCCGCGGGCCTCTTCCCGGTGACGCAGGTAAAAATACTCGTCGCAGGCGTGTTTGAACTCGGGATAGATTTCCTGGCCGAACGGGTCACAGGCGGCCTTGGCCGTGGCATGCCAGTGCCGGCAATCGGCTTCATCGCCGTAATAAGGGGTCAGGTCATAGCCGCCACCGAACCACCATACCGGTGCCTCGCCCGGCTTTTCGGCAATGAAAAAACGGAAATTGGCATGTGAGGTGGGCACGAAAGGATTATCCGGGTGAATGACCAGCGATACCCCCATGGCCTGATAGGAGCGCCCGGCCATTTCCGGGCGGGTTGCCGAGGCCGATGGGGGCAGGGAGTCGCCGTAGACATGGGAAAAATTGACGCCACCTTTTTCGAACACCGCCCCGTCACTGATCACGCGGGTAATGCCACTGCCTCCGGCCTCGCGCTGCCAGCTGTCGGTGATGAACTGCTGCTTGCCATCGATTGCTGCCAGACCCGCGCAGATCTGCTGCTGCAGGTCCAACAACCAGCTTTTGACCGCCTGAATCTGCTCTTCACCGACTTTTTCTGGGGCTATCGGTTCCGGGGCGGCCGGTTCTGGGATAGCCGGATCGGTGTACTGTTTCTGTGTCATTGTGGTTTCTCCATTTACTGCTGGCCTTTTTAATACAAGCCTCAGAGCATCAGGCACTTAGGGCAGGTCAGCGAATTCGCTGTCCACTCAACAGATCAGAAATCGTGGAAGGCTTGTCGTTACCCCCCAGTTTCCCTGGCAACACATAATCCAGCCCTCTGCCAATGGCTTTTTCCAGCTGAACCCGGCTTGTCGCCGGAGCTTTGCCTGCCCTGTTGGCCGAAGTCGAGACCACCGGGCCACCAAACGCCTCGCACAGAGCCTTCACCACCGGATGAGCGCTTACTCTGACGGCAACACTGTGATGGTCACCGCGAACCCACCAGGGCACTGACTGCAAGGGGTCTGGAACCAGCCAGGTGTGCGGACCAGGCCAGCTCGCTGCCAGGCATTGTCGTTGCGCTGCGGTCAGCGGTTCCAGCAAGCCGTCAAGCTGTTGCATATCTGCTGCGACCAGTATCATACCTTTTTCAACCGGTCGCTGTTTGATCTGCAACAAGACCTGGCAGGCCTGGTAATTGTGCGGGTCGCAACCAAGCCCCCAGACTGCCTCGGTAGGATAGGCTATCACGCCACCACAGCGCATCAGGCGCACGGCCTGTCTGATTTGAAAAGTCGTCATGATTGCGGGGGGTTCCTGCAAGCGGCAAAGAGAGAAAATCCGGGTGAAATTACAGCAGTCTCAGCGGTGATGCAAGCCTGCCAGTACCAGCCCGTCAACAGCGGCGATATCCTCCGGTGACACACTCGATCAATCCTTTCAATTCAAGCTGTAACAGTTTTTCGGTAAGCACCTGAGTCGGACTCTGGGTGTGGCGCAGCAGGCAATCCAGGCTGGCCGGCTCGTCTTCCAGCACTGACAGTATCGATTTCTCGGTGGCATCCAGTGTGTTCTCCCTTTGCCTGTCGAGTGCGGCAGGGCTTTGTCCGTCCGCTGCTGTGCCGGACTGCAACCATTGCAGCTGACCCTGCGCCAGGGCCACGATTTCAGACAGCACATCCTCTGCCGACTCGACCAGCTTTGCCCCTTCGCGCAACAGGCGATGGCAGCCGCGGCTGCCCGGATTATTGACGGAGCCAGGAACGGCAAATACTTCGCGGTTTTGTTCCAGGGCAAACCGGGCCGTGATCAATGAGCCGCTGCGCAGGGTCGCCTCCACCACGATCACGCCGAGGCTAAGACCGCTGATCAGCCGGTTGCGTTGCGGGAAGTACGCCCGCCGAGGCCCCTGATCACGCGCAAACTCGGACACCAGGGCACCCTGGGCCCTGACTTTGCCGGCAAGTTTTGCATTGCCTGGGGGATAAACCGTATCGATGCCATTGCCCAATACGGCCACCGTGTGGGCACCGCTTTGCAGGGCGGCCCTGTGCGCAGCAGCATCAATCCCTGCTGCCAGTCCACTGCAGATACAGAACCCGGCCCGGCCCAATTCGGCAGCAAGGCGCATGGCAACTTCCTCGCCATACCGGGAACAGGCCCGGCTGCCCACCAGGGCCAGTTGCGGGTGGCTCATCGCCTGTGGGTCGCCTTTGACATAAAGCACGGGGGGTGGGTCCACAGTGCTTCGCAACATGGCCGGGTAAGCCTTGTCGGCCAGCGTCACAATGGCATGATCCGGCTGGGACTCTTGCCAGTGGAGATCTTGCTGTGCGCGTTGCCGGGCTGGGCTGCTTGACAATCGGCAACTGCGGATGGCGCGCTGGGCCACGGGCGATATCCCGATTGCCGATAGCTGATTGCGGTCTGCATCAAGTATTGCGCTGGCGGAGCCGAATCGGTCCAGAAGGGCACGCAGATTTGTTGCCGGGAGCCCGGCGCTATGGAACAGGCAAAGCCAGTCCAGCAGATCTTCCTGATTTGTCATGGCGAATCTTCCTTGATCGCTTGAAGCCGTTGCTGGCTGCTGCCAGGCGCTCTGTCTTAACCTCTTAACCCTTTTGCCCCGGAAACTCTTAACGGCCCGGACGAACCTGGTAAGCAACCGAAGCGGGGAGCGTTGAGCTCAAAATCAGACCATAGCTGAGATTTTCAAAAATGCGGTATACCATCAGCACCCCGACTTCCTGCCCGGGGATGCCCACATTGCCCCGACCCAGCGGATTGCTGACCGTGCCCTCGGCCTCATGAATCGACAACAGATCACCAACCTTCAAGCCTTGCGTGCTGCCCAGGTCGATGACGACAGAGTCGAACTGCGCCGCCAGGCTGGATTCACCCAGCAGACCGATGATCTGCCCAGGCGCTTCAATCTGGGCCGGCACCGGGTAATAGGTGTGAACCAGGCTTTCGTTCACCCTGGGCAACAAGCGGTCACCCGCCTTGATTTCCACCGTATTACTGAGAATCCGAGCGGTTCTGACCTCATTGTCGGCGTCCTCCTTGCCTTTTGAGGCAGCTCCCGGAGCCGCTGATGAGACACTATTGGCAGCTGCGGGGACCAGGGTCGCCGCACCGACAGTCACCACCTCAAACCCGAGTGTATCTCCACTTTGTGGATGCACGTAGCTGTTGCCACTGCGGACAATGTCAAACCGGTTGATGTCTTCAGGCCAGATTCCGGATACATAGATTTCATCGCCACTGCCAATGACCAGGTTGCGACCGGTTGCAGCCACTATCGCGGGCGCTGCCTCAAACTCTTCCTGGCTTACCAGGCGGTTGCCCAACAGGAAATTTTCGATGCTGCCACGGCTGATTTCCGGCACCGATGCCGGCAGGGGGGTAACCCGGATACTCGGACTCAAACGGGTGATTGGCCGGTCCTCAGCCGATTGTGTCTGTGTTTGTGGCTGGGCCTGGAGCGGTGTCCAGGCAATCAAGGGCAGGGCCAGCAGTAAAGCCGCGCGCAGCGCTGAAGCCAATCGCAAAGACCAGGCGGTATATTGGCTGAATGACGAATCGAACATCTTTTGCCTTTTCATTTTCAGGGTTCCAGAGTGGCTCCACAGTCATTATAGTGTAGCAATAAGGTATAATATGCACCAAAAGCAGTTCACAGAATTGTGTTTTAATTCATCATCAACATTCACAGCAACTTTTGGGATGACTGAACCGATATGGCCAAGTTAGAAATTCTGGAGTTCCCTGACCCCAGATTGCGCAAGAAAGCGGCGCCCGTGGCTGAAGTAAATGATGCCCTGCGGCGGGTGATCGACGACATGTTTGAAACCATGTACGAGGCCCCGGGCATAGGGCTGGCAGCAACCCAGGTGGATTTCCACAAACAACTGATCGTGATTGATGTTTCGGAAAACAAGGACACCCCTCTGGTGTTCATCAACCCGGAACTGGAAATCCTGGACCAGGAGCTGGCCGAATATGACGAGGGCTGCCTTTCCGTTCCCGGCTATTATGAAACGGTCTGCCGCCCGCGCAAGGTGCGGGTCAAGGCCCTGGACCGCGACGGCAATCCGTTCACGCTGGAAACAGAAGGGCTGCTGGCCACCTGCATCCAGCATGAATGCGATCACCTGCAAGGAAAACTGTTTGTGGATTACCTGAGCACGCTGAAACGGCAACGTATTCGCAGCAAACTGGAAAAACAACACAAGTTGTCCGCCTAAGGCCGCACTCATGGAGCCGCTCAACCTTGTTTTTGCCGGAACCCCGGCGTTTGCTGCGGCTCATCTGCAGGCTCTGCTGGCAAGCAGACACAGACTGGTGGCCGTCTATACTCAACCAGACCGCCCGGCAGGCCGCGGCAAACACCTGGTGGCAAGCCCGGTAAAGCAACTGGCCGAGGCCAATCAACTGCCGCTGGTGCAGGCACAATCCCTGCGCAGCGAAGCCGAACAGAAGAAACTGGCCGCGTTTGCTGCTGACCTGATGGTCGTGGTGGCCTACGGCCTGTTACTGCCCCCATCAATTCTTGCCACCCCCCGTTTTGGCTGCATCAATGTCCATGCTTCCCTGTTGCCGCGCTGGCGAGGGGCCGCGCCGATAGAAAGAGCCTTGTTGGCCGGTGACCGCGAAAGCGGCATTACCATCATGCAGATGGATGCCGGGCTGGATACCGGGGATATGCTGTATCAAGCCCGCTTGCCCATCACTGCTGACATGGATCGGATTGCCCTGGAAAACGCCCTGACTGCGCTGGGTTGCCAGGCTTTGCTGCACAGCCTTGATCATTTCCATACTCTGCGTGAACAAGCCCGGCCGCAGGATGACAGCCTCAGTACCTATGCGGCCAAGCTGAAAAAGGAGGAGGCTCTGATCGACTGGTCGCAACCAGCGGCACAGATTGAACGACAGGTCAGGGCCGGTATCGGACGCAACCCGGCTTACACCTTTTTCCAGGGTGAACGCCTGCGTATTCTGCAGGCCCAGGCGCATTCACAAACCCTGGCACACACTTTCGCCACCGCCGATACTGGCATTCCTGCTGGCGGCACCCTGCTGGCCTGTTCCCGTGAAGGTCTGCAAGTAGCCTGCGCCGATTCCACACTGCTGATACAGCAGGTTCAATTTCCGGGGAAGAACCCGGTGCGAATTCAGGATCTGCTGAATACCAACACGAATCGCTTTGCCGTTGCCAGCCGATTCCAGAGCGATGATACCCAGCCATGAAAACCACCGATGTGCGGGCCAGGGCCGCCAGACTGTTGAGCCAGCTTCTTTCGCATCAAGGTTCGCTGGCCAGCCTGGCCGCCGAGATTGACAGTATTCCAGAGCGGGCCTTGCTGCGCGAGATGTGCTTCGGGACCTGTCGCTGGTATTTCCAGCTTGCTTTTTTTGCTCAACAACTGTTGCAAAAACCCCTGAAAAGCAAAGACCAGGATATCCATGCGCTGCTGTTGATCGGTCTTTATCAACTGCACTTCCTGCGGGTGCCGGATTACGCCGTGGTCAACGAGACGGTTGCGGCCTGTACTGCACTGAAAAAACCCTGGGCGCGAGCCCTGGTCAACGCCGTACTGCGTAATTTTCTGCGCCAGCAACAGCAACTGGTCCACGCTGCCGAGCAGCAGGACAGCACTCGCTTCGCCCATCCGCCGTGGTTAATCAGCCAATTGCGCCAGGCCTGGCCGGACTGCTGGCAACAGATTCTGACCGCCAATAACCAGCACCCGCCAATGACCTTGCGCAGCAACCGGCAACACACTTCCCGCGAGGCTTATCTGCAGGCTCTGCGTGCACAGGGTATCGATTGTCAAGCCGGTACTCTGGCCGCGACGTCCATATTCCTGGATGAACCGCTTGCCGTAGAGCAGTTGCCTGCTTTCGAGGTAGGGGCCGTCAGTATCCAGGATGAAGCCTCGCAACTGATTCCAGAGCTGCTGCTCTTGCAGGCCGGGCAGCGTATTCTGGATGCCTGTGCCGCCCCTGGCGGGAAGACCGCAGCCATTCTTGAACAGGAACCCGGGGTCGACCTGCTGGCCCTGGAGCTGGAGCCAAAACGACTGCCCCGGATCGAACAGAACCTTTCCCGGCTGGGTCTGTGGGCAGACATCCGCCAGGCGGATGCCGGTGCGCCGGAGCAATGGTGGGATGGCCGGGGGTTTGATCGCATCCTGCTCGACGCTCCCTGTTCGGCAACCGGCATCATCCGGCGACAACCCGATATCAAGATTCTGCGCCGGGAAACCGACATTCCCGGGCTGCTTGCCCAGCAGCAACGTCTGCTGCAAAAACTGTGGCCATGCCTTAACCCCGGTGGATTGATGTTGTACTCTACCTGCTCGATACTGCCCGCAGAAAACAGCGTCTTGCTGCAGGGCTTTGTGGCAGCACATGATGATGCCAAAGAAGAAGCCATTGTCGCCCCATGGGGAGTAGAATGTGGCATCGGGCGCCAGCTGCTGCCGACAGAGCACGGTCCAGACGGATTTTATTTTGCCAGATTACGGAAAAGGGAGCGCTAGCCGCCGCCATGAAAATTCTGATTCTCGGGGCCAATCAGGTCAGTGTGTCACTGGCGGAGAACCTGGCCAGCGAAGCCAACGATATCACCGTCATCGATCCGGACCCGGAACTGCTGCGCGACATGAAAGACCGCATGGATGTCGGCATTACCGTGGGTTGGCCTTCCCATCCTGATGTATTGATTGCTGCCGGTGCAGAGGATGCTGATATGATCCTCGCAGTTTCGGAAAATGATGAAGTCAATATGGTGGCCTGCCAGATTGCCTTTACCCTGTTCAAGACCCCCAAGAAAATCTGCCGCCTGCGCTCCGGCTCCTACCTGGCCGCTGAGGGCCTGTTCTCGCCGGAAGGCATTGCCGTGGACCTGGTCATCAGCCCTGAGCACCTGGTCTCCAACTATATCGCCCGCCTGATTGACCTTCCTGGCTCCCTGCAGGTGCTGGATTTTGCTGACGGCAGGGTGCAGCTTGTTGCCGTTCGCGCCTATTATGGCGGGCCGCTGGTAGGCCAGGAAATCCGCTTGTTGCGCGAACACATGCCTGCTATCGATACCCGTGTGGCGGCCATCTTCCGGCGCAACAGGCCAATCATTCCCGAAGGATCCACCGTCATTGAAGCTGATGACGAGGTCTTCTTTATTGCCGCCCAGGAAAATATCCGCGCGGTGATTGGTGAGCTGCGGCGCCTGGATAAACCTTACAAACGCCTGCTGATTGCCGGTGGTGGCAATATCGGTGCCCGTCTGGCCGAGGCCATCGAATCACGCTATCAGGTCAAGATCATCGAGCGCAATCCGGCACGCTGCGCCTACCTGGCCGAGCGCCTGAACAAAGCCATCGTGCTCAATGGCGAGTCCTCGGACCAGGAGCTGCTGCAAGAAGAGAACATCGAACAGACCGACGTTTTCCTGGCCCTGACCAATGATGACGAAGCCAATATCATGTCCTCAATGCTGGCCAAACGCCTGGGGGCGCGCAAGGTGATGACCCTCATCAACAATCCGGCCTATGTGGACCTGGTGCAGGGCGGGGAGATCGATATTGCCATCTCCCCCCAGCTGGCCACCATCGGCACCTTGCTGGCGCATGTCAGAAAGGGTGATATTGTGAACGTTCACTCACTGCGCCGTGGTGCAGCCGAGGCACTGGAAGCGGTCGCACATGGTGACCGGCAGTCCTCCAAGGTGATCGGCAAGACCCTGGAAAATATCGATCTGCCCCAGGGCACCACCATCGGCGCCATTGTGCGAGCCAACGAGGTGTTGATCGCGCATGACGATATCGTCATCGAACCGGAAGACCATGTTATTCTCTTCCTGGTCGACAAAAAACGCATTCCTGAAGTAGAGCGCCTGTTCCAGGTTGGCTTCTCTTTTTTCTAGTCAGTTTCCGGTCAAGCGGAATTCCAGACAGCAGGACCCGACCTTTCCAGGCCTCAAAATTTAATCTACAGCTATCTGGCAAACCCAGGAGGTTCTGTATGACCAATCACACCAAACGCACTTTTCTGAAATCCGCAGCACTGGGCGCAATGGCCTTGCCTGCTTTGGCGTCAATGCCCGCCTGGGGTCAACAACGGGCACAGGTGCCGGATGCGTTCCAGAGCAATCTGGAATTAAAACCCCTGCCCTTTGATCCATCTCAACTCGATGGCCTGTCGGAAGGTCTTATCCTGTCCCACTGGCAGAACAATTACGGCGGTTCCGTGCGCGCCTTGAATACGATCAAACAGCGTCTGCAAACGGCACTGGCAGATGATGACCTGCCCGCTTTCGTCTATAACGATTTGAAGCGTGAGCATCTGATGCGCACCGGTTCCGTGGTTTTACATGAATATTATTTCGACAATATGGCTGCGCCCGGCAGCCGTGACGGGGAGCTGGACCGGGAACTGGCCCGCGCTTTCGGCAGCACACAAAACTGGGAAAAGGAGTTCCGCAGGATCGGTGCCGGACTGGGCGGCGGCTCCGGCTGGGTAATGCTGGCGTGGAATGTTCATGCGCAAACCCTGGAAAATTACTGGATGTGGGATCACATGCACGCCCCGGCAGCGTCAATCCCCCTCCTGGTCATGGACATGTATGAACATTCCTACCACATGGATTTCGGAGCAGCCACGGGGCAATACCTGGATGCCTTTTTCAGAAACATCAACTGGGCCGTGGTCGCAGAAAGATTGGGCAGGGCTGTCGAGGGCAGGGTGTAATTCTTTTACCCCATCTGCGGTTCCGGCCATGATCAGCCTTTTCCGACAATGGAAAAGCAATACGCCTGTTTCGGCATCCATCCGGCCAGGCTTTTGCGTTTTCTGCTCATTGACGTTTATCGTCATTCTGATTCTCGCCTTCCCCGCCTCGGTGCTGGCGCAGGCTGACGCTGCACCCAATGACATTGCCGTCGGTTCCTTCGCCTCCCCCGTCACCGGCAACAACGAATCCATCACCTTCGAGGCCCGTTTTTTCACGCCTTACAATCCCGTTACCGCGCTGGATATGGTCGAACAAGTGCCTGGCTTTACTTTGGAAGAAGGTGGGCAACTGCGGGGCTTTGGCGGCACCGCTGGCAATATTCTCATCAACGGGGAGCGTCCCAGCACCAAGAATGACAGCGCAGGGGAGATTCTTGGCCGCATTCCGGCATCCGCCGTTTCGCGCATCGACCTGATCCGCGGCGAGACAGGCGGGCTTGATCTGCGCGGCCAGGCAGTAGCCGTCAATGTCATTCTTGGCGAGGATGTGGATGCATTGCGCTGGGAGATAAAGGGGCGCACCACGGAAAACACCGATACCGTGAATCCGGCCGGCAGCGTGTCAAAAACGGGGCGCTGGGGAGCAACCCGGTACACCTTGGGGATAGCCGGTGGGGAGGACCGGTTTCAGCAACCGCGGGGAGTCGAGCGCTTAATGATAGCGGGGGAGCTTCCGTGGAGCTTTCGGTAACGGGAGACTTCTGAGAGTATGGGTGGCTGGAAATAAAAAGAGGGGTGCGACAGCCGTCAACTCCCCCGGGCATACAGGCGCCGCGCATCGCCTTCTGGTCTTTCCTTGAAGCGTTTGTATTCCCACTGGTACTGTGCGGGAGCTTCCCTTACACATTTTTCCACACTGCGGTTCAGGGCTGTGGCTGCCCGCACGGGGTCCTGATCATCGATCCCGGGCTCAGCCGGCAGGAAGACCATTTCAAAACCGACACTGCCAGGCAGCCTGCGGACATAACCACAAACTACACTGGCACCGGTTCTGGCTGCCAGCTTGGGCACCAGCGTCATGGTCAGGGCATCCACGCCAAAGAAGGGAGCAAAAACCCCGCTGCCGCGTTCAGGTTGCTGATCCGGCAGGATGCCAACCATTTCGCCTGCCTTCAGCGCCTTGAGCAATAACATGACACCTTGTTTGTTGGTGGGAACCAGCGTGGCACCACTCCGTGAGCGGAACCCCTTTATCGCCTCCCCCAAAGCATGCTGCTTGGGTGGTTTGTATAAAGAGGTAATATTGCCGTAGCGGGTTATATTGAGGCCAAAAAGCTCCCAACTGCCCAGGTGGGGTACTATCAGTATCACCCCTTTACCCGTGTTCAAGGCAGACTCCAGCAGTTCTCCTCCCCTGACTGCCACCACCAGTTTGCTCATCCTGTTACAGGGTGCCAGCCAGGTTTTACCCAGCTCCAGGGCAGTCCTGGCGGTCTCGGTCAGGCTCTTCCGGGCCAGACGATTGCGCTCGGTGACAGTCATCTCCGGGAAACACAGGGTGAGATTGCACAGGGTGATCCAGCGAAACTTGTTCGGCAACAGGAACAGCCCCCAGCCAGCCAGATACCCCAGGCAATGGAGCAACCACAAAGGCAGAAACCGCAGCAACAGCAAGATCGCTTTCAAGAGCATTAAATCGAAGGTTTTGATAGGCCAGCCCCCCTGGCTTGTTTTTGAGGCGCATGGATTCTACCTCAGCGCGGTGGCACAACGGTAGCACAGGTGTGGATATTAGCCGTGTAATCGCGGATAATCGTCGCTTTTCACAGCTGATTATCCCGGAGCCATTTTGTCTGCCGCCGCTTCCTCTCCCGATCTGAAAACCTTTCAAGGACTGATTCTCGCCCTGCAACAATTCTGGGCCGATCGCGGTTGTGTGTTGATGCAGCCTCTGGATATCGAAGTGGGAGCCGGCACCTTTCATCCAGCCACCTTTTTGCGCGCCATTGGCCCGGAAAGCTGGAATACCGCCTATGTGCAACCCAGCCGACGTCCCACTGACGGCCGCTATGGTGAAAATCCAAACCGCTTGCAGCATTATTATCAGTTTCAGGTAATCCTCAAGCCATCCCCGCCCGATATTCAGGAATTGTACCTGGCCTCGCTGGAGCATCTGGGCATCAATCCGCTGATTCATGACATCCGCTTTGTCGAGGACAACTGGGAATCCCCCACACTGGGCGCCTGGGGGCTGGGCTGGGAAGTCTGGCTCAATGGCATGGAAGTGACGCAGTTTACCTATTTCCAGCAGGTGGGCGGCCTGGAATGTTATCCGGTGAGCGGCGAGATCACTTACGGAATTGAACGCATCGCCATGTACCTGCAGGGTGTGGACAGTATCTATGACATCGTCTGGACCGAAGGCCCGGACGGCATAGTGACCTATGGCGATGTGTTCCGGCAGAACGAAGTGGAAATGTCAGCCTATAATTTTGAATTGGCCGATACCGACATCCTGTTTCGCAATTTCAATGACTGCGAACAGCAATGCCAGCTGCTCATCGAGAAAGGATTTGCCCTGCCGGCTTATGAGCAGGTATTGAAAGCCTCGCATTATTTCAATCTGCTGGATGCCCGCCATGCCATCTCGGTGACCGAACGGCAACGCTATATCCTGCGGGTGCGCACCTTGTCCCGGCTGGTCGCAGAGGCCTATTACAACAGCCGTCGCGCCCTGGGTTTTCCACTTGCAAGCAAGGCACTGCGAACCGAAATTCTGGGCACTGAAGCCACCGATCACAATCTCTGACAGGACATCATGAGCGCACACGATTTTTTAGTTGAAATTGGCTGTGGCGAGCTACCGCCAAAAGCCCTGTTGACACTCTCCCAGGCCTTCTCCGCCGGTTTGCACAAGGGACTCCAGGCGGCTCAACTGGGTTTTGACAGCATCGATGCCTTTGCGGCACCCCGCCGTCTTGCCCTTCGTGTCAACGCCTTGCAGTCTTACCAGGAAGACACCGCCAGCGAGCGCATCGGGCCGGCCGTCAATGCAGCCTATGATGCCTCCGGCAAGCCCACGCCTGCGGCGCTCGGTTTCGCCCGCTCCTGCGGGGTTGAGCTGGCCGCTCTGCAAACCGTGCAGAAAGACAGTACTGAAAAACTGGCTTATCGCTCCGTCAAGCAAGGGCGCAAGACTGCCGACCTGCTGCCTGAATTGGTCACCCAGGCGCTCAGCCGACTGCCGATTCCGCGGAAAATGCGCTGGGGCAGCAGCCGGGAAGAATTCGTCCGACCCGTGCACTGGGTAGTCATGCTGTTTGGAGACGAGGTCATCAACACCCGGATTCTGGGTATTGCCTCCGGGCGCGAAACCCGCGGACATCGCTTTCATCACCCTCAAGCCATCACCATCAACTCACCGGCAGATTATGCCAACCAATTGCAAACCACCGGCAAGGTGCTGGCCGATTATCAGCAACGCAAAGAGAAGATCCGTGCCCTGATCGAACGCGAAGGCACTGCCCTGAAGGCAAGGGTGGTCATCGATGAAGATCTGCTGGACGAGGTCTGCAGCATGGTTGAATGGCCGGTTGCCCTGACCGGTCACTTTGATGAGGCGTTTTTGCAGGTGCCTGCGGAGGCATTGATCTCTTCCCTTAAAACCCATCAGAAATGTTTTTATGTGCTGGATGATGCCGGCCAGATGCTGCCGTTTTTCATTGCCGTCAGCAATCTTGACAGCCTCGACCCGGCCCAGGTTGTCGCCGGCAATGAGCGCGTCATCCGGCCACGTCTGGCTGATGCGGCCTTCTTCTTTGCAAGTGATCGCAAGCATCCGCTCGCATCCAGGCAGGAGCAACTCAAGAGCATTATCTTCCAGCAAGACCTGGGCAGTGTCTACGATAAATCCGTTCGCGTTGCGGCACTGGCCCGCTTCATTGCCACCCAGCTGGGAGCGCAGCCCGACTGGTGTGAACGCGCCGCCATGCTGGCCAAATGCGATTTGCTCAGCAATATGGTCGCTGAGTTCGCTGAGCTGCAGGGCATCATGGGCGCTCATTATGCCCGTCATGACCAGGAGCCGGAGGAAGTGGCCGCTGCACTGAACGAGCAGTACCTGCCGCGCTTCTCGGGTGATGAGCTGCCACAGACCAGGACCGGTTGTGTGCTGGCCCTGGCCGAGAAACTGGACACCATGACCGGCCTGTTTGCCATCGGTCAGCCCCCCACCGGTTCGCGGGATCCGTTCGCGCTGCGGCGGGCGGCACTGGGCGTGCTACGCATCCTGGTCGAAAAACAACTGGCGCTTGATCTGCCCGCGGCTATCGAGCAATCTGTTACCACTTATTCCGGGCAGATTGATGTGGCTGCCGGGACCAGCACCCAGGTGTTTGAGTTTCTGTTGGAACGGTTCCGCGCCTGGTATCAGGCCGAGGCCGTCAGCGCCGAGGTGTTCCAGTCCGTTTTCGTGTTGAAACCACGCAGCCCGCATGATTTCAACCGGCGCATTCATGCCGTCCAGGCCTTCAGTGCCTTGCCGGAAGCCCAGGCACTGGCCGCTGCCAACAAGCGTGTTTCCAATATCCTGCAGAAGCAGGGGGGTGATGTGCGCCAGCCTCTGAATCCGGCTTTGCTGGTGGAGCCGGCTGAAATCGAGCTGGCCCGCATCCTGACAGTAAAAGCGGAAGAAACCGGTCCCTTGTTTGCTGCGGGCGACTATACCCGCGGACTGGCCTTGCTGGCCACTATCCGGACAGCGGTCGATACCTTCTTTGATGAGGTGCTGGTCATGGCTGATGATGAAGCGCTGCGCAATAACCGCCTGGCCTTGCTGGGTCAGCTGCGGGAGCTGTTCTTGAAAGTGGCCGATATCTCCTGTCTGCATACGGTTTGAGCATAGTGTCCAGCACAGCAGCAAGCACAGAGTCGAAAATCGTCATTCTGGATCGTGATGGTGTCATCAATGAAGATTCTGACGACTATATAAAATCCCTTGCCGAGTGGGTACCGATACCGGGCAGCATCGACGCCATTGCCCGCTTGAGCCAGGCGGGCTATACCGTGGTGGTGGCCAGCAATCAATCCGGCATCGCCCGCCAACTGTTCGATGAGTTTGAACTGGCCCGCATCCACCAGACCTTGTGTGGCCTGGTTGAATCGGCAGGCGGCACCCTGCACGGCATCTTTTATTGTCCGCATGGCCCGGAAGCAGACTGTGACTGCCGGAAGCCGGCCATTGGTCTGCTGACCCGGATTGAATGTGAATTTGGCGTCTCTGTGCAGAACGCCCCGTTTGTTGGAGACAGTATGAAAGACCTGATTGCTGCCCGGCTTGCTGGCTGCAGGCCGGTGCTGGTGAAAACCGGGAAAGGGCTGCAAACCCAGGCTGAAGCCAGCGAGAATGAACTGGACGGCGTCGATATCTTCGATGATCTGGCGGCCTTCGTCGATACCTTCACAGGCAAGGCGGCATGAGACTGTTGATCCTCCAAATTCGCTCTTTGCTCTTTTATGCCGGATACGGTGTAGCCACCATCCTCATTTCGCTCTGGTGCCTGTTGACCTCCTGGATGCTACCCGTCCGCAAGCGCTTTCAGCCCTATGCCCTGTGGTGTCGCTTCGTGCTTTTCTGGTTACAGCTTTGTTGCGGCATCCGCTACCGGATCAAGGGCCTGGAAACATTGCCTCACGGCCCGGTGGTAGTACTGAGCAATCATCAGAGCGCCTGGGAGACCGTGCTCCTGTACTATCTGTTCTCTCCTGTCTGCCCCATCATCAAAAAGGAATTGCTGAACATCCCTTTCTGGGGCTGGGCCATGCGCTTGCAACGCCCGATTGCCATAGATCGCAGCAACCCGCGCAAGGCAAGCAAGTACTTGCTCACCGAAGGACCCTTGCGGCTAAAGGAAGGTATCTCCGTGGTCATCTTTCCAGAAGGTACCCGAACCCACCGCGGTGACAAACGAAGATTCTCCAGGGGTGGCGCACAACTGGCAGTGGCCTCCGGCACACCGATTGTGCCGGTTATCCACAATGCCGGACATTGCTGGCCGCCGGGAACCTGGCTTAAATACCCCGGCATCATCGATGTCGAAATCGGCACACCCATTCCGGTGGCAGGGCGCAACTCCACTGAGGTCAATGCCGAGTTTGAGTCCTGGATAAACGCCCATCCGCTGTCAGCATAATGGTTTTGTAACAGAGATTCCGGCTTAGCCACTGTTGCTGCGGCGAGTCCAGGTATGTCCTATCCGGTAAAGTGCGGGCAGGACTATCAGTGTCAGCAAGGTTGAAGAGAGAATCCCGCCAATCACCACGGTTGCCAGTGGCCGCTGAACCTCGGAACCAATGCCGGTATTCAAGGCCATGGGCAGAAAACCCAGGGACGCTACCAGGGCTGTCATCAGTACCGGTCTCAGCCGGCTGAGCGCGCCGGCTGTAATCGCCTCATCCAGCGGCATGCCCTGTCCGCGCAGATCACGAATGAAGGAGAGCATTACCAGACCATTGAGTACGGCAATGCCCGACAAAGCAATGAAGCCGACCCCTGCCGAAATCGAAAACGGAATACCGCGCAATACCAGGGCCAACACGCCACCCGTCAGGGCCAACGGCACACCGGAGAATATGATGGCGGCATCGCGCAAAGAGTTCAGCGCCATCATCAACAAAATCGCAATCAGCACCAGGGTAACAGGCACTACCACAAGCAGGCGCTGCGTCGCCGACTGCAATTGCTCGAAGGTGCCGTCGTATTCCACCCAGTAACCCGGCGGAATTTCAACCCTGCCCGTCACGGCCTGCTGCACTTCAGCAACAAAAGAACCCAGATCACGGCCGCGCACATTGGCAGTGACCACCACTCGCCGTTTGCCATTTTCCCTGTAGACCTGGTTATAGCCCACGCCAACACTGATCTCGGCTAACTCGCCCAGCGGCACCTGGCTGCCATCCGGCAAGGAAACTGGGAGATAGCGGTAGCTGTCAGGATTCTGGCGCAGCTTTTCAGGCAGGCGCACGACAATATCCGAGCGTTGATCGCCCTCATAAAACAGTCCTGCAACCGCGCCCCCAAGCGCCATTGCCACCGTATCCTGCAACTGACTCATACTGATGCCCAATCGTCCCATCACCTCACGGCGGGGCATAAAGGTCATCACGGGTAATCCGGTGGCCTGTTCCACGGCCACATCCGCCGCTCCCGGAACACTGCTGATGGCCGCTTCCAACTGCTCGCCAATCGCAATCAACTGATCGAAGTCGTCACCGAACACCTTGACGGCCAACTCGCTGCGAACACCGGCAATCAGTTCATTGAAGCGCATCTGGATAGGCTGCAGGAACTCATAGCGGTTGCCGGGAACCGGCTCTACCAGGGCTTCGATCTGAGCCACGACAGTCGCTTTCTCTTTGTTCGGATCTGGCCAGAACTCGCGTTCCTTGAGAATGATGAACGTGTCTGCCACGCTGGGTGGCATCGGGTCCGTAGCCACTTCGGCGCTGCCGATCTTGGAAAACACGCGCTCCACTTCAGGCAACCGCCTGATTTCCTCTTCCAGCATAAGCTGCAGATCGATGGCCTGTTGCAGCGATGTGCCCGGGATGCGCAGGGCATGCATGGCAATATCACCCTCATCGAGATTGGGAATGAACTCGCTACCCAGGCGGCCTGCCAGCGAGGCACTTGCGGCAACCAGAATCAGGGCCAACATCAAAACACCCCAACGCAACTGCAGGGCCAGTTTCAATACGGGCCGGTATACCAGGCGGGCCGCCGACATCAACAGATTCTTCTTCTCGGTCACCGGCTTGCTGAACAACAGTGCCACACAGGCAGGAACAAAGGTAATGGAGAGCAGCATGCCGCTCAACAGCGCGATCACAACCGTGATCGCCATCGGGTGGAACATTTTGCCTTCCACGCCTTCCAGGGCAAAGATCGGAATATAGACGGCGGTAATGATGAATACCCCGAACAAGGCGGGGCGAATCACTTCCCGAGTAGCCGTCGCAACCACTTCAAGACGCCGTTTCAATTCCAGTTTTCCCTGCCCGCCGGCTTCACTGAGGCGTCGCAGGCAGTTTTCCACAATGATCACACTGCCATCGATGATCAAGCCAAAGTCCAGCGCGCCCAGACTCATCAAATTGGCGCTGACGCCAGTTTCCACCATGCCGGTAATCGTCATCAGCATGGCAATCGGGATAATGGCTGCCGTTAGCAAAGCCGCGCGCAGATTGCCCAGCAACAGAAAAAGGACAGCGATAACCAGCAGGGCGCCTTCCAGCAAATTCTTCTGCACAGTTTGCAGTGTTTTGTCGACCAGGCTGGTGCGGTCGTATACCGCTGTCACACTGATCCCCTCAGGCAAGCTTGCCTTGATTTCCTCGAGTCTGGCTGCCACCGCACTGGCAACCTCCCGGCTGTTCTCACCGATCAGCATGAACACAGTGCTCATCACCACTTCATGACCATCCTGCGTGGCTGCGCCCGACCGCAACTCACTGCCAACCGTCACCGTTGCCACATCCGCCACCCGCACCGGGATACTGTCGACTTGTTTGATGACGATATTGCGTAAATCATCCAGGCTTTCGGCCTGACCGGGCACACGCATCAGCAACTGCGAACCCTTGTTTTCAATGAATCCCGCACCGCGATTATTGTTATTGCTTTCCAAGGCCCGCAAAAGGTCTCTGCTGTCCAGCCCGAAGCTCAACAATTTAGCGGGATCGGGTGCCACCAGAATCTCTTTCTTGAAGCCCCCAATCGGATTGACCTCGACCACCCCCGGTACACGCAGCAGCTGGGGACGGATGATCCAATCATGTACCGAGCGTAACTCTGTGGGCGTTATCAGGCTGCCATCCGCATTTTGCGCACCCGACTCGGCATCCACGGTAAACATGAAAATCTCACCCAGGCCACTGGCAATTGGGCCAAGAATCGGGTCCAGGGTCTCGGGCAGACTGCTTCTTGCTGCAAGCAGGCGCTCGCTCACCTGTTGCCTGGCAAAATAGATGTCGGTTCCTTCCTCAAATACAGCAGTCACCTGTGACAAGCCATAACGTGACACCGAGCGGGTGTAGGACAGGCTCGGCATGCCGCTGAGCGCATTTTCCACGGGAAAGGAAATGCGCTGTTCGGCTTCCAATGGGGTGTAGCCGGGGGCCGCCGTATTGACCACTACCTGCACATTGGTGATGTCCGGTACGGCATCAATCGGCAGGCGGTTGAAGTTCCACAGACCAAGACCCATCAACAGCATGACCAACACGATCATCAGACCGCGGCGGGCCAGCGAGAAATTGATTATCCAATCCAGCATGATAAGTCCCTATTGGTTTTGGCCAAGCGGTTTTGGCCAAGCGGTTTTGGCTAAGTGGTTTTAGCTCAGTGGTCGTGAGAGGCGCCGGATTTTTCTATATCGGCTTTCAGGATATAGCTGTTCTGCGTGACATAACGTGTCCCTGCTGACAAACCGCCCAGCACCTCCACCCATTCGCCGGATTGTCGGCCCAGGTCCAGCATACGGACTTCATATTCGTCACCAATCTGTGCGTATACCACGGTAAAATCCCGGAATGATTGCAATCCTTCCCGCCGTACCGCCAATGGCACCTCGAATTCCCCCACCTTGATTTGTGCCGTCACCCAGGTGCCGGGGATCAGGGCACCGTCTTCATTTTCCAGCACGACGCGCGCCGTCACCGCCTGGTTGGCCTGTACCCTGGGCAGAATCATCGCGATGGTGCCATTGCGGGGATGCGCAGCCCTTGCGGTAGTGATCTCCACTGGCGCCCCGACCGCGACAGCAGCCTGGTCGGCCGGGAACACCGCAATATCGGCCCAGACAGTGGAGGTATCCAGAATAGTGAACAATTGCCTGCCATTGGTCTGCTCGCCAGGGTTGGCATTGCGTTCGATGACCAGGCCACTGATCGGCGCTTCAAGCCGGTAATTGTTCAAACTCTGGTTGCTTTCGATATCCGCCAATACCTGGCCGGCAATGACCCGCTCACCAATAGTGGCATGAACCGCTTTCAGCGTGCCTTCAAAGCGTGCGCTGACCGGACTCAGCCCTGCGGTATTGTGGGTGATCTGGCCATAGGCCGTCACCGTTTGTTCGATCACCGCCGGGCCAGCCACCTCGGTGGCAATGCCCAGGGCTTCGCGAACGGCAGGCTCGATTCTGGTGCGCCCTTCAAAGCTTTCGTACTGCCATTGGTAGCGTTGTCCGGCATGTTCGGCGTTGATAGTGACAATAAAGGAATGCGGCTCATAAATGACGGTATCGCCACGCAGCATGTCATTCTGAGGGACGAAATTGATGGTATCCACGATCCCGCCCAGACGGGTAAGCCTTACCTGCAGGTCAACCGTTTGCGGCGGCAGTGCAGTACCATCTCTGCTCGCCCAGGCATGATATTCGGGAGGCACGCCGGTTTCGAAAATCGCCAGCTCCAGGGCAAAATCACCGTCTGTAAGCAGGCGGCCGCCATTCGGACCGGTGATCGGTTCTGCTATTGCTTCCGCCGACACCTCAGATGAACCCTGTTGTTGCTCATCTGCACAGGCAGTGAGAAGAAGGGTGAGGAGAAGGGCGAGAAGAGGGGCCAGAACAAGGACTCTGAACATCGATTTTGGTGAATGCATAGTCTGCCTCATAAGGATGGAGTTTGCTGCGCGATACGCATACCGGTAATCCGTTCGATTTCAATCATGCGCTGGTGAGCCTCGACACTGGCCTGAACCAGCTCGTTGCGCGCCTCAAGCAATTCTTCCTGCACCTGCAGCCACTCCAGATAGCTGTAGCTGCCCAACTCATAGGCGCGCCGGGTTTCTTCCAGCGCTTGTTCAACCCGCGGCACAACCTGTTCACTCAGGGTCTGGACCCGATGGATGCTATGTTCCATCTCCAGGTACAAAACCAGCAAATTGGTCTGGATTCGAATGCGAGCGGCGGTTTCCTCTGCGACGCTCTGTTCAATTCTTGCCCTTGATTCGGCTATTCGGCCCTGATTGCGATTGCCCCGGTCAAGCGGAATGGTCACTCCGGCGGTGAACCCGCTATCGCTGCTGCCTTGCAAGCGCCGCACCCCTGCACTGAAGCGCCAAGGCTCTTTGCTGCGAGCCTGTTCCAGACGCAGAACCGCTTCGGCTACGCGTTGTTCAGAGAGGAAACGGTTGAGATCGGGGGTTTGTTCAATTTTTGCGCGCAGTGTGTCAAAAGACTCTATTTCCGGCAAAACCAGCGGATTGCCCACCACTCTGGAGAAAGCGGGTGTCAATGCTCCCCATTGTGCAGCAAGCCGGTGAAAGGTGGCATTGAGCTCGTGATTAATATCTTCCCGTGACAGAGCCCGTCGCGCCAGTTCCGCCCGAGCCCGTGAGAGCTCTGCGGACGATGCCGTACCCGCTTCAACGCGGCGCTCAACGCCGACAACGGTTTCCTCGGCAAGTGCCACTGCCTGATCGGCAAAGTCACGCCGCAACTGGTGAGCCAGTGCCTGAATATAATGACGTGCGGTAACCGCCGCCGCATCAAGCCGCATGATCTCTGCCTCTGCCGCCAGCGCCAGCGACCCCGCCCTTGCCACATCGATACGCCGCTGTTTCAGCTCACCCTCAACGACCCAGGCAATGGAAACGGTGACTTCCGCGCCGGACAGCCCCTGCGCTGCTCCGTCGCCCAGCACATCTTCCACATTGATGTTCAACTGCGGACGCGGTGATAAGCCCGCTTGCAGGATACGCCCGTCCTGAGCCCGCAAGGCATAACCAAAAGCCAGCAATTCGGGGTTTTGTGTCACTGTAGACAGAATGGCCTCTTGCAGCGTGAGGGTGTTCGTCTGGGCTTGTTCTTCCTCTGCGCTACTGACCGCAAGCGACGTGAGGCCGAGCATTGCTGCCACAAAGCCGATTGCCACTCGGTTTTTGCTGTGTTTTTCTGCTCGGAGAATTATGTTCATAGTTGTCTGTCCGCGGAGGATATTCAGGCGACGATTAAATAATCAGGGCGTCGAATACGTCATGAAAGAGCAAGGCGGAGCTACTTGCTGCAGCGATACCGCAAAAGATGAATGTGGCCAGTAAATGGCGGGGCAGGGAGGAGGATATCTTACTGTTGAGCAAATGCAGCACTCGCCGCTCTGTACTGCTGCCGGCGAAATAGCAACAGGCCGCGCTCTGCTGATCGCCTTGCGTCAATCGTTGGACAGCGACAATGGTTTCTGCAACCGCAATGCGATTATCCACTTGCCTGGCGACCTGCTCATCCACCCGCAGTTCCAGCGAAAGCGCGTATTCACTAAGCAGGGACCGCCGCACACCCATCCAGTGGAACATGCTCAGCACATTGAACAACCACTTGTGCCAATTGTCCCGATTTTCCGTGTGTAGCTGCTCATGCAGGCAGACAATGGCAAGCTGATCGGCTGTCAGGCGCCTAGCCAACCCTGTGGATATCACCGCAAATGGTTTCAACAGGCCTGTAGAGAACGCAATGATGCGCCTGGAATCAATCAATTTGATGTTTTGTCCCACCGCACCACAGCTGCCAAGCGCAAGCTGACTGCTTAATCTGTGGGCACGCTGCCACTGCCTGAACGCCGTCAGCATCGCCCATACTGCGCTCATCGCTATCAGACCCATCACCAGCATCTGCCCGGGGGGAACCGCATGTGGGGCTTCTCGCCACCAGCAGGCAGTGCTGTCATGACAATGGTCAACCGCAATGTTCAAGGCATGACTCAATGTGGGTAAGGCTGCCATTGTGCCGGCGAAAATCCCGCCTGCCAGGGGGAGGATGGCGTAGAGTTCCAACAGCGTGAGTCTGTCCTGAGGGGTATAGCGCGCAATCCAGCGTATCAGTGAGGGAGCAAAAAAGGCCGTTAGCAGAGCTACTCCTAATATTGCTGCACAGACAACAAACAGAATATGTGTGATTTGACTGATTACACCATCCATCAACTGCCTCCGCCTTGCTCCAGCGCCTTTTTTTCCGCAATCATCTTTTCCAGACGCTGAAGACTTTCTTCGTCCAGCGTTGCTGAAATGTCAACAAATGCCTCCAGCACAGCATTGGCATCCTGTCTGGCGAATTCGGCGGTCAGCGATTGAATGAGGGATCCGATCAACTCCCTGCGCTCAACTGCCGGGGAGTAATAAAAGGCATATCCTGACTTGGAGCGATGCAACAGGCCTTTCTTGAACAGTCTGTCCAGTGTTGATTGGATTGTATTGAGGCTGCCCCCGCGAATGGGCTCAAAATGCCGATGCACCTGTTTTGCATCAGCCACCTGCACCTGCCACAGATACTCAAGCAGGAGTTTCTCCAGTTCGCCAAGCTGCATGGTCTTGCCTTTATTGGGGAGTGACAGCGGAAAGAATACAGCAACAAAACCGACTGTCAATCGGTTTTGTTGCTGGGCTTTGTTCTTGCCGCGTCTTCAAATATCCAGATTCTGGGCTGCCAGGGCATTGGACTCAATGAATTCGCGGCGCGGCTCCACGTGATCTCCCATCAGGGTTGTAAACAACTGGTCCGCACTGATGGCGTCCTCGATGGTGACCTGGAGCATACGCCGGGTTTCCGGATCCATAGTGGTTTCCCATAACTGGCTTGGATTCATCTCACCCAAACCTTTGTAGCGTTGCAGATAATGCCCTTTCATGGCATCGTTGGTCAGCCAGGACAGCCCTTCGGCAAAACTGCGAATCTCCTGCTTGCGTTCTCCGCGCTGGACATAGGCCCCTTCTTCGATCAGACCATCCAGTGTACTCCCCAGGTTGTTTATGGCCCGGTATTCGCCGGAGCTGAAGAAATCCCTGGTGAATTGGTAGTCACGCAGCAGACCATGCAGGGAGTGATGCACATGCGGCAGGAAAATATGTCTCTCGGCATCTTCACGTACCGTGATCGTATAGGCCAGGCTGGTTTTGGGGTGTATTTTTTCGAGGCTGGCTGCCAGCTCGATAGACCAATTCCTGGCCTCAGTTTCACTGAGGTTGTTGATATCCAGTGGGCGAGTAAAAATCATCGCCTCAAGGATCTCGGCTGGATACAGCCGGTCCAGGCGTTTGATGATGGCATAGGTGTTGTTGTACAGCATCACCATGTTCTCCAGCGCATCACCGGTAATGGCCGGAGCTTCTGGGTTGACATACAAACTTGCGCCATCTAACGCGATTTGGGTTTGATAATTCGCTAACTCGTCGTCATCTTTTAAGTATTGCTCATGTTTGCCTTTACGCACCTTGTACAGTGGCGGCTGGGCAATATAGATATGGCCCTGCTCAACCAGTTCCCGCATTTGCCGGAAAAAGAAGGTCAGCAGCAAGGTCCTGATATGAGAGCCGTCCACATCGGCATCCGTCATGATGATGATGTAGTGGTAGCGCAGATTGGCGGGAGAGAACTCATCGTTTCCGATACCGCAGCCCAAGGCCTTGATCAGCGTACCGATTTCAGCCGAACTGAGCATCTTGTCAAAGCGTGCTTTTTCGACATTCAGGATTTTTCCCTTCAAGGGCAGGATAGCCTGGTTTTTTCGGTTGCGCCCCTGTTTGGCAGAACCACCGGCCGAGTCACCCTCGACAATGTAAATCTCTGAAAGTGCCGGGTCCTTTTCCTGGCAGTCCGCCAGTTTCCCCGGCAAGCCTGCGATATCGAGTGCGCCTTTGCGACGCGTCATTTCACGCGCCTTGCGTGCTGCCTCTCTGGCTCTTGCCGCATCGATCATCTTGCCAACAATCTGTTTGGCTTCCAGGGGGTTTTCCATCAAATAATCGGTAAAAAAATTGGCCATCTCTTGCTCAACCACCTGACGCACCTCGGAGGAAACCAGCTTGTCCTTGGTTTGTGAGGAGAATTTGGGGTCTGGCACTTTAACTGAAATAATGGCTGTCAGCCCTTCCCGGGCATCGTCGCCCGTGGTGACGATCTCTTTGGCTTTCTTTGCTGCCAATTCCTTGTCGATATAGGTTTTCAGCACCCGGGTCAACGCACCACGGAATCCAGCCAGGTGTGTGCCACCGTCTTTTTGCGGAATATTATTGGTGTACGGGAAAATATTTTCCTGGTACGTGTCATTCCATTGCAGGGCAACTTCTACGGTAATGCCATCTTCCTTTCGCTCGGAAATAAAATGGAATATCTTGTTTATCGCTGTTTTATTGGTGTTCAGGTACTCAACAAATGCACGCAATCCTCCCTGGTAACAGAAATTATCCACTTTCCCACTACGCTCATCCTTGAGCTGGATCTTGACGCCCGCATTCAAAAAGGCCAGTTCGCGCAGTTTTTTTGCCAAAATGTCGTAATGAAATTCAATATTGCTGAAGGTGGCTGCCGAGGGTTTGAAATGGCATTCGGTTCCGGTGCTTGATGTGTCACCGACCACGGCCAGAGGTGCCTGCGGAACCCCATGGACATAATTCTGCTCATAAACCTTACCGCCTCTGCGGATGGTCAACTTCAGCTCTTCGGACAGGGCATTAACTACAGAGACGCCTACTCCGTGCAGCCCGCCTGATACCTTGTAGCTATTGTCATCAAATTTCCCACCGGCATGCAAAACCGTCATGATCACTTCTGCTGCCGAAACGCCTTCGCTGTGCATTTCTGTTGGGATTCCACGACCATTATCCGAAACTGTGATTGTTTCTCCTGGATGAATAACCACCTTGATTTCGTCACAATGCCCGGCCAGCGCCTCGTCTATGGAATTATCCACCAGCTCAAACACCATATGGTGCAGGCCAGTACCATCATCGGTATCACCGATATACATGCCTGGACGTTTTCTCACCGCATCCAGACCTTTCAGAACCTTGATGCTATTGGAGTCATACGTTGATGACTGTGACATACTCCTACTCCCAAAACCTTATTGAAGCAAAACCATTGCGCGTGTTTATTATTTGCATCTTGTTGCGGTTTACACACTCGCGTCGTTGATACCCGTCAATCTGTAACGCGTATTTTACCATGTTCCACGTGAAACTTTCTGTCTATGGCTACAGAAACGCCTTTATTTTCAAGCTCATTAATATCAACACAACTCATGAATACCTGGGCATCAAGCTCATGCAAAAGACCACACACTCGTGCCCTGTTGGGCACATCCAGCTCCGAGGGCAGGTCATCAACCAAATAGACGCCTGATCTTCCGCTTTGTCTGGAAAGGAATATTCCCTGGGCTATCTTAAGTGCACTGACCAGGAGTTTTTGCTGACCCCTGGATAACACTTCGGCAGCAGGCCTACGGCCAACGCGAATATGGATATCAGCCCGATGAGGACCAAACTGTGTGCTTCCATAACGCTGATCCTTTTCTCGCTCCGAAAGTAACACCTCCGAATAGCTCTTTGATTCAGCCCAACCGCGATAATAACTGAAACCAAGATCTGAGATTTCAATCAACTCAGCAACCGTCTGTATCGCCTGCGGAATGAACTCTTCTATGTAATGCTGCCGTGCCTCGTCAATTTTTGTTGCCAGTTCAGTAAACTCATTATCCCAGGCAAGCAGTTGCTGAGTATCCAGGCGATCCATTTTCAGCAGCTGATTCCTGTTGGCAAGGCACTTACCCGCATTACGCCAGTTATTGAGAAAGTCCTGTTCCACGTGGAACACTCCCCAATCAAGAAATCGTCGCCGTATTCCTGGGCCGCCCTCAAGTAAAAGAAAACTGTCCGAATTAATTATTTGAAGCGGCATGTGTCGGGCAACATCAGACCAGTTTCGCTGCTTGTTGCCTTGGAGTTTCAGGATATGGGCATTCTTACGGGACTTGCTGAAGCCGATGCTTAGCTGACCCTCAAGCTCGGCATAGACGACACATTGATCAGCATGTTCGTTGATGACCGGGTCCAGCCGATTGCTTCGGAAAGAGCGGCCAACGCCGAGCATGTAGACTGCTTCCAACAAACTGGTCTTGCCGCTGCCATTACTGCCATGCAGCACATTGATGCCTGCAGAAGGCATAATTTTAACATCAAGCAGATTGCGCAGCTGATCTACTTCGAAGCGTTGAATCGTGGTCATTTAAGTAAAAAACACTGACAGTGTTTGCCTCAAAGGCGCATCGGCATGACAACGTAAACCGCATCATCATCCGAAACCCCTTCAAGCAGGGCGCTGCTGTTGGAGTCTGCAAGACTTATTTTCACCTGCTCACAATCAAGTACATTGAGCACATCAAGCAGATAACTGACATTGAATCCGATCTCAAGAGGCTCTCCTTGATAAGAAGCAGAAATGATCTCTTCTGCTTCTTCCTGTTCAGGGTTGTTGGCAAGAATCTGCATCTCATCAGTGCTGAGCAGAATTTTGACTCCCCGGTATTTTTCATTGGACAAAATTGAGGCCCGATTGAATGCCTGTTTTAAGATCAATCTGTCGGCAGTGACTGTTTTGTCACTTCCCTTGGGTAATACCCGATTGTAATCAGGAAACTTGCCTTCAACCAGTTTGGAGGTAAATACAAAATCCCGCATTCTTGCACGGACCAGGTTGGAACCAAAAACCAGGGTTACCTCACCATCGACATCAGTTAAAAGGCGGCTTAATTCAGTAACTGCCTTGCGTGGGAATATCAGTTGCAAGTCCTGACTTATTGCATTCTCCAGGGACAGTGTCTGCATGGCCAGTCGATGTCCGTCAGTTGCCACAACCCGTAAATGCTGATCAGTGACCTCAAACAGCATCCCATTAAGGTAGTAGCGCACATCCTGCTGTGCCATGGCAAAGCTGCAGCTGTCCAACAGACGCTTGAGTTGTTTGCCGTCAATCCCAAGCTCGAAAGTGCCGGGTTCATCCTCGGTATTTGGAAAATCTCTGGCTGGCAAAGTAGCCAGAGTAAAACGGCTGCGTCCCGCCTTGATCGTAGCCTTGTCATCCTCCAGTGAAAACTGCAGTTGTGCATTTTCGGGCAAGGACTTGCATATATCCATCAGTTTCCTGGCTGGTACAGTGATCTCACCCGCTACACTTCCCGGATCAACGGCAACAATACCAATCATTTCAACCTCAAGATCGGTGCCAGTTAGTGATAACTGATCATTTTCCAGCACAAGTAATACATTGGCCAGCACCGGCAAGGTGTGGCGTCGTTCAACAACACCTGCTGCCTGTTGGAGTGGTTTGATCAAAGCATCCCTGGAGACGGTAAATTTCATGTCTGTACTCACTTGCATCCAATATTGATGATCCGGTATCTGTTTCCTGTGCTGTGCCTGAACCTCAGGTTGCCAGCGCACGCAACAGATTATTGTAATCTTCGGCAAGATCCTGAGAGGCACCTCTCAGCTTCTTGACCTGCTTGCAGGCGTGCAGGACTGTTGTATGGTCTCTGCCACCAAAGGCATCCCCAATCTCGGGCAAGCTATGGTTGGTAAGCTCCTTGGAAAGGCACATGGCCATCTGCCGGGGCCGGGCTACCGAGCGATTGCGTCGTTTGGAAAGCATATCCGCCATTTTTATCTTGTAATATTCGGCCACAGATCGCTGTATGTTGTCTATTGTGACCAGCTTGTCGTGCAATGCAAATAAATCCTTCAGTGCCTCCCTGACCAGTTCCAAACCAATTGGTCTGCCAACAAACCGGGCATGCACAATAACCTTTTTCAAGGCTCCTTCAAGTTCACGCACATGCGAGCGCAAGCGCTGGGCAATGAACATCGCGGCATCATTCGGCAGTTCAACATTGGATTGTGCCGCCTTGTTGATAAGAATGGCCGCCCTGGTCTCCAACTCCGGTGGCTCCACGGCTACCGAGAGACCCCAACCGAATCTTGATTTCAATCTTTCTTCTAAGCCATTGATTTCTTTGTGGTATTTATCGCTGGTGAGAATTATTTGCTGGCCCCCTTCAAGCAGGGCATTGAAGGTATGAAAGAATTCTTCCTGCGAACGCTCCTTGCCGGCAAAAAACTGGATATCATCGATCAACAAGGCGTCAACAGAGCGATAATACCGCTTGAACTCGTTGATTGCATTCAATTGCAGGGCAGTGACCATGGTGGCGACAAACGTTTCCGAGTGCAGGTAAACGACCTTGGCGCCAGGTTTGCGTTCCATCAGGAAATTGCCAATGGCATGCATCAGGTGGGTTTTACCCAGGCCAACCCCGCCGTAAATGAATAAGGGATTATAGGCTCCACCTGGATTTTCAGCCACCTGCAGGGCAGCAGCACGAGCCAGTTGGTTGGATTTCCCCTCGATGAAGTTATCGAAGGTATTATCGGGATTAAGGCTTCCCTTGTGTCTTAGCTTGCCCTCGATCAGAACCTCCATATTCCGGGTTGAGCGGCGAATCACAGGATTGACCTCGGTATTGCCGCGGACTGTGCCTGTTGTGGTTTGCGGGGCGTAGCTTTGAGGAGGATGATCATACGCTGGACGGGAGAGGCCATTGCTTCTGGCGTCTGTTGTTATCTGAGCGGGTTTAAGCGCCTCTTGCTCTTGTCGTTGCTCCCGGTGTCCAATCTCCAGAATCACATCGATCCCTTGCCTGTCCGCAGAGTCATTGACCAACTCTTTAATTCTGTTGAGAAACTTGTCCTTGACCCAATCAAGTACAAACCGATTGGGTGCCAGCAAAATCAGCAGATTATTGTTGCTTTCCGCCTGCAGAGGTCTTATCCAGGTGTTAAATTGCTGGGAGGATAGCTCACTTTTCAGATTATCAACACAATTCTGCCAGTGTGGTGCGAACACGGTATATCACCCTTTTATTATCATTCAGATCCTGATTTGAGAAAGGATTCTACTCTGCAGCAGAAAAGTTATCCACACCCCGAGAACATTTGAAACTTGTTTTTTGTTCCTTTTTTTCTTGTTTATTATTAGATAGTTACACGTTTTTTACTGGAATTTACCGATGTTTTCCCTACTTTGCCGCAGGACAGATCGCCGCCGTGTCTATGATGAAAAGCTGTGGATAACTTGTTATTATCCGGGTAAACCTGCATGCCTGCTATGTTTACCGGGAGCTTGCTTTTTCTCGCTGTGCCGGCTTCCAGTAAATATCGCCAAGTGATTGCAATCCTTGTACAAAACAAATAGAATTCGCGCTCATTTTACCTCGCGCCGAACGATTTAATACGCGCATTTGTAAACAGCCATTGCAGTTACTACTGTTTTACCGGGACAGCCAACATGAAAAGAACTTTCCAACCCAGTTTGATTAAACGTGCACGCACACATGGTTTCCGTGCCCGTATGGCTACCCGTGGTGGCCGTCTGGTCATCAAGCGTCGTCGCGCCCAGGGCAGAGCCAAGCTCTCCGCCTGACATCCATCAGATCAATACGCTGTATGGATGCCGGAAGCAGAGAACATCTGAATCCGGTTCCACAATCCATTTCTGGAAGTTGTACAAACCACGTGTCCAGTGCTGGCTTTCAATTCGGCAAACAACTGCGCTTGCTGCATGCCCGAGATTATCAGCAAGTCTTCCAGAGTGCCCGCTATAAGGTATCCTGTTCGCAAATACTTGTGCTGGCCATGGACAACAATTCCCCGTCCCCCCGGCTGGGCCTGGTTATAGCCAAAAAACATATAAAAACTGCTGTCGCCAGAAACCGGGTAAAAAGGCTGATTCGAGAGTCCTTCCGCACCAATCAGTATTTGCTCAAGGGCCTGGACATCGTTATTCTAGCGCGCACCGGTCTGGGATTGATGGCAAATGATCAACTAAGCCTTCAGCTCGACAGACTATGGCATGATCTGGTTCAGAAACGAGCCAAAACTACACTCAATAACAGTCAGGTTTGCTGAAATGCTGGAACGCGCTGCCATCAAATTGATCTCGGTATACCAATGCACGCTGAGTCTGCTGATAGGCAACCAATGCCGTTTTTATCCCAGCTGCTCCCATTACACCCAGGAAGCCATTGCCCGTCATGGTCTAATCCGGGGTTGTGGCCTTGGCGCAAAAAGAATTCTTTCCTGCCACCCCTGGCACCCTGGTGGCATCGATTTGGTTCCTGAAAAGCCAGACCGGAGCCCTTCATCCCGGAACTCAACACAGTAGCAAATTAACCATGGACTCAATTCGATACATTATTCTTGGTGGGCTGGCAGTAGTTACCTATTTGCTGCTCCTGGCCTGGCAAACCGACTACCCAACTCAGCCCCCACAGCAGTTAGAACCAAGCGAAATTCCCGCGTCCGTGGATTTATCCGATGTGCCGGCCGCTCCGCAGGTGCTGGATGCTTCAGATACCCCCGCATCTGTTCCTGCTGATATTCCAACTCTTGGTTCGACACCACCCAGCACCACCGCCAGCACCCCGAATCAGAATACACTGGTTTCTATCAAAACCGATGTACTGAACATGCAGATCGATCTCAGGGGTGGCGATATCGTTTTTGCTTCCTTGCCAGAACATCAACAGCAACTTGATGAGACAGAAAACCCATTCGTTCTGCTGGAAAGCGGATCATTACGCAACTATGTTGCCCAAAGTGGACTTATTGGCCCTGATGGTATCGATGCCAGCACCCGGCCACTTTTCCAAGCCGCCGCCAATGAGTACCTTCTGAATACCAGCGAGGACTCGCTTCGAGTTGATCTCACTTACCAGACACCAGAGAACATAGCGGTCACCAAACGTTTTGAGTTTGAACGCGGCAGCTATCTGGTCAATGTCAGTTATCTGATCAATAACCGCAGTGAACGCAACTGGCAGGCCAATCTTTTTGCCCAGATAAAACGAGGCAACTTTGCTGATCCCAGCCAAACCGGTGGCGTTGGTATGAGTTCGTTCCTGGGTTTTGCCATCACAACCCCGGATGATCCGTATATCAAAATCAATTTTTCCGATATCGACAACAATCGGCCCGATTATCAAATGAGTGGCGGCTGGATTGCCTTCAGCCAACATTATTTTTTATCTGCCTGGGTTTCACCCACGGATACGCTCAATAATTTTTCCCTGCGCAAAAACTCCCTGAACGAATACATCGGCGGTTTTACCAGCGCGGCCTTCACTGTGCCGCCAGGTTCTACCAACACAAGAACGGTGCAGTTTTATGCCGGGCCGAAAGATCAGTACACCTTGCGGGAAGTCGCTGACAATCTGGACCTGACCATCGACTATGGCTGGCTCTGGTTTATCGCCTCTCCCATTTACTGGCTGCTCAGACAAATAAACAATCTTGTCGGCAATTATGGGTGGTCGATTCTTTTGTTGACCGTTGTTGTCAAAGGTATTTTCTACAAACTTTCTGCGACCAGTTATCGCTCCATGGCGAATATGCGGCGGGTAATGCCGAAAATGAGCCAGTTGAAGGAGCGTTATGGTGATGACAAGATGAAGTTGCAAAAAGCAACCATGGAGCTGTACCAGAAAGAAAAAATAAACCCGTTCGGCGGCTGTTTGCCCATGTTGGTACAAATGCCCGTATTCATTGCGCTGTATTGGGTTTTGATGGAAAGTGTCGAGCTGCGACACGCCCCGTTCATGCTCTGGATTGATGACCTTTCGGTTATGGACCCCTATTTTGTCCTGCCTTTGTTGATGGGTGCCTCGATGTTTGCCCAGTCTTATTTGAGCCCGGCGCCCTCAGACCCGATGCAGGCAAAGATAATGCGCTTTATGCCCGTGGCGATGACTGTCTTCTTTCTTTGGTTCCCGGCCGGGCTGGTTCTGTACTGGCTTGCCAACAGCGTTATCGGGATCGTCCAGCAATGGTATATCACCCGCAAAATTGAGCTTGAGTTTGCAGAAAAGGAAGCCCGAAAAACCTGATTACTGCGCGAGCACAATCATGTCATCCCTCATCGATAGCGATACCATTTGTGCGCTGGCAACGCCCCCCGGCAGGGGAGGCGTTGGCATAATCAGAATATCCGGCCCCCTGTGCCGGACAATGGCCGAAAAAATACTGCGGCGCCTGCCCAGACCCAGATATGCCGTCTATTCGGATTTCAATGACCTCTCCGGTGCAGTCGTCGATTCCGGCATTGCCCTTTTCTTCCCCGGCCCAGATTCGTTCACCGGCGAAGATGTGCTTGAGCTGCAGGCGCATGGGGGTTATTTCGTTCTCGAGCGCCTGCTGAATCTTGTTCTTGAACTCGGTGGCAGGCTGGCCAGACCCGGCGAGTTTTCCGAGCGGGCTTTCCTCAACAACAAGATGGATCTGACGCAGGCTGAAGCCATTGCAGATCTGATTGATTCCTGTAGCGCACAGGCAGCAAGAAGTGCTCTGCGTACCCTGCAAGGTGAGTTCTCAAACCTGATCCATAATCTGGTGGAAGAGATTACCGCTTTGCGGGTTTACATCGAAGCCTCGATTGATTTTTCCGAGGAGGACATCGACTTTCTCAGTGCAGGTAAGACCAGCCAGAGGCTAAGCACGATCATTGCTCAACTTGACGGAGTCATTGCGCAAGCCAAACAAGGGGCCATCCTCAAAGAGGGAATGTCTGTGGTCATTGCCGGAAAACCCAATGTCGGCAAATCAAGCCTGTTGAATGCACTGGCAGGGCGCGAATCCGCAATCGTAACCGATATCGCCGGCACCACCCGTGACATACTCCACGAACAGATAGGCATCGATGGGATGCCTTTGCATATTACCGATACTGCAGGTCTGCGCAACAGCACGGATCCCGTTGAACAGGAGGGTATCAGACGAGCCCTGAAGGCGATAAGCGAAGCTGATCGTATCTTGTTGATCATCGATGCTGCCAGCGAACAACCTGCTCCGGATCAACTGGCAGAGTATCTGCACAGCACCGGCTTTGCGCAATTGGAAGAGCCTTTGAAAAAGGGCCGGCTGAGCCTGATTTTCAACAAAATCGATCTGCTTGCTCCAAACAGCTTGCCCACAAGCTGGCAAGACAAACCAGCCGATGCTCCATTGCTTGCTGTTTCTGCCAAACACCAGTACGGACTTCAGGCATTGCGCGAACATCTGAAACAATGCATGGGTTACCAGGCCGATGCTGAAGGGGGGTTTATTGCTCGCAGCCGTCATCTGGAGGCTTTGCGCAAGGCTCGCCTGGAGCTTGCCCGGGGGCTTGAACAATTGGATCGGCATCAGGCCGGAGAGCTGGTAGCGGAAGACCTGCGTCATGCTCACCAGTATCTGGGTGAGATAACCGGGGAATTCAGTACTGATGAGCTTCTGGGCAGGATTTTCTCCAGTTTTTGTGTGGGGAAATAGTTCCACAGTAAAAATATCAGCTGACATCACTTTATTTTATCTTGTGCATAACTCCACAAAAGCAGTGCATAACTCAGTGAGTAAATTCTGGAAAAAAAAGAGCTGTTGATAAGGAGGTGTTCTGTCAACAGCATACCAAAGGCTTATCCGCAGTTTGAGAACCTCTTCCCCACCGGCTTATACTTATTCCAATGCTATGATTTTAAATAGTTTTTATTAGTTATCATCAGAAAAGGCGATGACTATATTTAATAACAATATCTATATCTTTATATTCTTTCTTTCTCTTTATATAGTTTTTAATTAGTAAAAAAAATAAATCATCTCTGTGGATTATTTTGACCATCATCACTTTAAATTTCATGGCGAAGCCGTATACTTGTCGGCCCGTTTCCTTGTGTTTCCACTTGTTCAGGTGAAGTATGGATTTTTCCAGAAAATACGATGTCATTGTCGTGGGTGGTGGCCACGCCGGTACCGAGGCCGCATTGGCGGCAGCGCGCATGGGTGCGAAAACCCTGCTGGTGAGCCACAACATCGAAACGCTTGGGCAAATGTCATGCAACCCGGCTATCGGTGGTATTGGCAAAAGCCATCTGGTCAAGGAAATCGATGCCCTGGGTGGAGCCATGGCCAGGGCAACCGATCTGGCCGGTATCCAGTTTCGCGTTCTCAACAGCAGCAAAGGCCCTGCCGTGCGGGCGACACGGGCCCAGGCCGACAGATTGCTGTACAAGGCTGCAATTCGCAACATCCTGGAAAACCAGGAGAATCTGGATATTTTCCAGCAGGCTGTTGACGATCTTGTGGTGGAAAATGATGCGGTGTGTGGTGTGGTCACGCAAATGGGCTTGCGTTTTCATGCGCCTGCGGTCGTGCTGACTACAGGAACCTTTCTCGGTGGCAAGATACACATTGGGCTGGAAAATCATGCCGGGGGACGGGCTGGTGACCCCCCCTCGATAGCCCTGGCACAACGTCTGCGGGCACTGCCGTTCCGGGTGGGGCGGCTGAAAACGGGGACCCCACCACGCATCGATGCACGTTCTGTGGATTTTTCGGTGATGGAAGCTCAGGCTGGTGATACGCCGGTGCCGGTGATGTCCTATCTGGGCAAGACAGCCGATCATCCGCAACAGGTGAACTGCCATATCACGGCGACCAACGAACGCTGCCACGACATCATTCGTGCCGGGCTTGACCGCTCACCCATGTATACCGGTGTAATTGAAGGGCTGGGCCCGCGTTATTGTCCGTCGATCGAAGACAAGGTCATGCGCTTTGCCGATAAAAATTCGCATCAGATTTTTGTGGAGCCGGAAGGGCTCACCACCAATGAACTGTACCCCAACGGAATTTCCACCAGCCTTCCGTTCGATGTGCAGCTGGCAATGATCAGGCAGATCAAAGGGTTTGAAAATGCTCATATTACCCGGCCTGGCTATGCCATAGAGTATGATTTTTTTGACCCCAGGGATCTGCAGTATTCGCTGGAAACCCGCTTCATCAAAGGTCTGTATTTTGCCGGCCAGATCAATGGCACCACCGGCTATGAAGAGGCGGCTGCACAGGGCTTGCTGGCGGGTATCAATGCCGCTCTGGCAGTCCAGGGCAGGGAAAGCTGGTGCCCAGGACGAGAGCAGGCTTATCTTGGTGTGCTGGTCGATGATCTGATTACACTTGGCACCAATGAACCGTATCGCATGTTTACCAGCCGGGCGGAATACCGGCTTCTGCTGCGGGAAGACAATGCAGATCTGCGCCTGACTGAAACCGGTCGCAAGCTGGGTGTGGTCGATGAGCAGCGCTGGCAGGCTTTCAACGAGAAACGCGAAGCGATCGACAAGGAAATGAATCGCTTGCGCAAGGTGTGGATTCAACCGGACTCTGCGGCGGGACGAAAAATAAGCAGCGTCCTGGAAAAACCCCTGTCGCGGGAGTACAGCCTGGCCGATTTACTGGCACGACCAGAGCTCGATTACCAGGAGTTGATGACGCTGAGCAAGGATTCAGCGCAGCTGAATCAGGCAGAGGGTATTCCGGCTCAGGTAAGGGAACAGGTGGAAATACAGATCAAATACCAGGGTTATATCAATCGTCAGGCGGATGACATCAGGAAACTGAAACGTCAGGAAACCACCCTGTTGCCGGATGACTTTGATTATCTGCCAATTCAGGGGCTCTCCAACGAACTCAAACACAAGCTGAGTACTGCCCGCCCAGGCAGTATAGCCCAGGCCAGCCGTATTCCGGGGATCACGCCGGCCGCTATTTCCCTGTTGTTGATCTACCTGAAAAAACACCAGGCGCTCAGCAAGAAATCCGCATGAGATACGAACATGGCAGATGAGTCTTCTCTGCGTCAGGGTTTGAAGACCATGGGTCTAAGCCTGACGGATCGGCAGATAGAACTCCTGAACGCATATCTTCAGTTACTGAGCAAATGGAACAGGCACTTCAATCTTTCAGCCGTGCGTGATCCGGCGGCGATGGTCTCGCGTCACCTGCTGGATAGCCTGAGTCTGCAACCCTTGCTGCAGGACCGGATCAAAACGGTTCATACCGTGCTCGATGTTGGTACCGGGCCAGGCTTGCCGGGTATTCCGCTGGCCATTTGTTTTCCCGATATCCGGTTTGTCTTGTTGGACAGCAATGGGAAGAAAACCCGCTTTGTCTTCCAGGCGGCGTTTACCCTGGGGCTGAAAAACATCGAGGTTGAAAATTGCCGGGTAGAGCACTACCAAAGCCCCGCACAAATTGATATTGTCGTTTGTCGGGCATTTTCCTCCCTGGCTGATCTGATAGAGAAAACACGTCATTTGCAAGGTGGCTCTGCAGGTGTTGCAAATGCTGCAACTGCCATGATCTGGCTGGCGATGAAGGGGGCATACCCGAAAACGGAAATCAATGCGCTGCCGGAAGATATCCAGCTAATCTCGGTTGACCGGGTCAGCATTCCATTTGATCCAGCAGAACGGCACCTGCTCACTTTGCAGAAAACGAGCCAGGCAACAAGCAGTTAACAACAGGCAGTTAACAACAGCCAGCTAAAATGCAGCTGATAATGTAGCTAAAAGGACCGGAGTCCGCACAGTGACAAGAATACTGGCCATAGCCAATCAAAAGGGTGGAGTCGGCAAAACCACCACATCAGTCAATCTGGCAGCCTCACTGAGGGCAACCAAACGTCAGGTTCTGCTGGTGGACATGGATCCTCAGGGTAATGCCACCATGGGCAGCGGCATTGATAAAGCGGAACTTGAGCTGTCAATCTACGACGTGCTGACAGCCGGGGCAAACTGTGTCGATGCCATAGTACAAACAGCAGATAACGGCTTTGACATCCTGCCGGCCAACGGCGATCTGACGGCGGCGGAAATAGAACTGCTTGGCCATGAAAACCGGGAAAGCATCCTGCGGCGCGTCCTGCAAAGCCTGGAACAGCGCTATGACTACATCGTCATTGATTGCCCGCCGTCATTGAATATGCTGACCCTGAACGCACTGGTGGCAGCGCAGGGTGTGCTCATTCCAATGCAGTGTGAATACTATGCCCTGGAAGGTCTGTCAGCACTGGTTGAAACCATCAACGCCATTCGCGCCAGTCACAACCCGCAGCTGCAGATAGAGGGGATACTGCGCACCATGTATGACCCCCGCAACAAGCTGACCTCGGAGGTATCGAATCAGCTGTTTCATCATTTTGGTGACCGGGTCTACAGAACCGTAGTGCCAAGAAATATTCGCTTGGCGGAAGCCCCCAGTTATGGAATGCCGGTGCTGAAATACGACAGGCAATCCCGTGGTTCATTGGCGTACCTCGCGCTGGCCGGAGAAATGCTCAGGCGCAGCGAACGCGCCGCAGCAGTTTGAAAAAACACAAAACAACGAGTTGGTAAAGAACATGGCAGGGAAAAGAAAATTGGGCAGAGGGCTGGACGCATTGCTGGGAGCCTCTTTGTCCAGATCGGCCGAGACGGCGCTGGCAAGCACTGAACCGGCAAACCCGAAGGAAAAAGACGGTGATCTGAAACACCTGCCCATAGATCTGATTCAACGCGGTAAATATCAGCCGCGCACCGATATGCACGAAGATGCGCTGCAGGAGCTGGCCGATTCCATCAAGGCGCAGGGCGTCATGCAGCCAATAGTCGTCAGGCCGGTTTCCGACACGCATTATGAAATAATCGCCGGCGAACGTCGCTGGCGGGCCACCCAGCTGGCCGGGCTGGACACGATTCCCGCCATAATCAAACCGGTCAGCGATGAATCAGCCATCGCCATGGCGCTGATAGAAAATATTCAGCGGGAAAACCTGAACCCGATGGAAGAAGCGGTTGCACTCAAACGACTGCAGGATGAATTTCATCTGACCCAGCAGGAAGTGGCAGATGCTGTGGGCAAGTCCCGGGCAACCGTGGCCAACCTGTTGCGACTGATCGGTTTGAACCCGGATGTCCGGGTGATGCTGGAACACGGTGACCTGGAGATGGGTCATGCCCGGGCCCTGCTTTCACTGCCGGACCAGGTCCAAAGCGAGACGGCCAGGACTGTTGCCGGGAAAGGCCTGTCCGTCAGGCAGACGGAAGCACTGGTCAGACGCCTGCAGGAAGAAAATAACAGACCACCGAAAAAAAAGGTGGAAAATGCAGATATCCGGCAGCTGGAAGACAGTCTTTCCGAGAAACTTGGCGCGCAGGTCAGGATTCATCACAGCACCAAGGGTGCGGGCAAAGTCACCTTGAAATACAATAGCCTGGATGAGCTTGATGGCATACTTGCCCACATAAAATGACCATTGTTTATGGTTGATAAGCTTGCCCAAAGTACCTATAATGCGCTGCTTTGTGTGCAGCGGATTCTTTGGGGATGCTCGGGGGGTCGAGGGCGTTTGACAAATTTCAACAAGATGTCAAGCATAAAGGCCCCTCCGGTCTACAAGATAACACGGGTCCAGATGCTGGTAACCATTGCCCTGTCGGGAATGGCAGCCGTGCTGGGCGCCACGGTTGCCGCATACTCGATGTTGTTTGGCGGTCTGATCTCAGCAGTACCGAACGCCTATTTTGCCCACAGGGTTTTCCGCTATCGCGGCGCAAGGGCAACAACAAGCATTGTCAAGGCATTTTATGCGGGCGAGGCAATCAAGCTCGCCCTTATAAGTGCGGGTTTTGCTCTGGTTTTCATGTATGTAAAACCACTGCATACACTGGCCTTCTTCGGGGGGTTCGTGCTGGTTCATCTGAGCGGCTTGCTGATGTTGACCAGACTCAAAGACTCGATATAAAGGGATTCATTACAGTAACCCTCAGCAATTGTTGCTGAACAGACAACAAAATTGACTTATGGCAGACGCGAACGCACCAATCTACGAAACGGCAACCGACTACGTCCGGCACCACCTTGGGTTCCTCACTTTTGGTAAAACCGAAGACGGACATTGGGGATTTGCGCACAGCGCAGAAGAGGCAACGGCCATGGGCTTCTGGTCGATTCATGTGGACTCGATGCTGATGTCGGTTCTACTGGGTTGTCTTTTTGTTGGCCTGTTTTATTTTGTCAGCCGCAAAGCCACCACGGGGGTTCCTGGAGGCCTGCAAAACGCCATTGAATACATGGTCGAGATGGTACAGACCAACGTCAAGAATTCCTTTTTCGCCAAAAATGAGCTCATCGGCCCACTGGCCCTGACCATCTTCTGCTGGATATTCCTGATGAACCTGATGGACTTGGTTCCGGTAGACTGGATTCCAATGGTAGCGCAGACGGTGGCCAATGATTCACACCTGTATTTCAAGGCCGTACCCACCACCGACCTGAATATCACACTCGGGTTTTCGGTCAGCGTCTTCTTCCTGATCATCTACTACAGCATCAAGATCAAGGGCCTTGGCGGTTTTCTGGGCGAATTTGCCTTCCACCCCTTTGGCAAATGGGCGATGCCCTTCAACATCATTCTGGAATTACCCGGCTTCCTCGCCAAGCCGGTATCACTGGCACTGCGACTCTATGGCAACCTGTTTGCCGGTGAGGTGATATTCCTGGTTATTGCACTGATCGGATACTGGCAACTGCCCCTGCATTTCGGCTGGGCCGTATTCCACATCCTTGTGATAACCCTGCAGGCGTACCTGTTCATGATGCTGACCATCGTCTATCTGAATCAGGCACATCAAACCCATCACTAAAATGAGACAGTTCGTTCTTTTGTAAAACTTGGAGATAAAAATGGAAACTATTCAGGCTTTTTCTTTGATTGCAGCATCCATCATTTTCGGCATCTGTGGTGCCGGAACAGCGGTTGCATTCGGCAGCCTCGGTGGCAAGCTGATCGAGAGTTCGGCCCGTCAGCCCGAGCTTGCGCCCAAACTGCAAACCCAGTTCTTCCTGGTTGCTGCGTTCGTGGACGTAATCTCCATCATCGGCGTGGGTATGGCGTTCCTGTTCATCTTCGCAAACCCGTTCGTATAAGGTGACAGAGCGGCCTGCGTCGCTTAACTGAAACGTAAACTCAGGGGTACGGATATGGATTTGAATGCAACCATTATCGGGCAATCGATAGCATTCTTCTTTTTCGTCTGGTTCTGCATGAAGTATGTCTGGCCACCGGTGACCGGCATTCTGGAAGAGAGACAGAAGAAGATCGCTGACGGTCTTGAGGCCGCAGACCGGGCACAGCGCGATCTGGGTCTGGCTCAGAACAAGGCTGCAGAGGAATTGCGCGAAGCCAAAAAGCAAAGCGCCGAAATCATCGAGCTGGCCAACAAGCGCGCCAATCAGATTGTTGATGATGCCAAAGACAAGGCGCGTGATGAGGGGCAGCGTCTGCTTGCCGGCGCCAAGGCTGAAATCGAGATGGAACTGCAGCGGGCAAAAGCAGCCTTGCGTGCAGAAGTTGCTGCAATTGCAGTGGCTGGTGCCGAGAAGATTCTGGAAGCCTCCATCGATCAGGCGGCCAACGAAGACTTGATCAAGAAACTGGCTGCAGAGCTATAAACGAGAGTATCCATGGCAGAGTCAATTACATTAGCCAGACCATACGCCAAGGCGGCTTTCGAGGTAGCCCTGGCTGCTGGTGATCTGGACAGCTGGTCCAGAATGCTGGGCCTGTTGGCCAGCCTGGCTCAGGATGAGAAGGTTCACCGCGTGCTGAGCTCCCCGGCGATGTCAGCCGAGAAACAGGCCAAAACGTTGGTTGGGCTTTGTGACAGCGAGCTCACCCCACAGGGTATCAACCTGGTGCAACTGCTGGCAGAGAATCGTCGTCTGCCTTTGTTGCCCGAGATTGCCAGGCTCTTCAATGCCCTGAAAGCCAATCAGGAAAAAACGGTTGATGTCGAGTTGTCCACTGCGTTTGCGCTGGGCGATGACACCGTGAAAAAGCTGACAGAAGCACTGCAGAAACGCCTGAGCCGGCAGATCAATCTGCAGACCACGGTAGACAAACATTTGATTGGCGGTGCCATCATCCGCGCCGGAGACACCGTAATAGACAGCTCAGTTCGTGGAAAGTTGACCAAATTAGCCGAAGCAATGAATTCCTAGACCTGCTGGGAATGAGGGAAAAAGCATGCAACAACTGAATCCATCAGAAATCAGTGAAATTATCAAACAGCGGATAGACAATCTTGATGTCTCTGTTCAGGCCAGCAACGAAGGCACCATTGTCAGCGTCTCTGACGGCATCATCCGTATTCATGGCCTAGAAGATGTCATGTACGGTGAGATGATCGAGTTCGAGGGTGGCGTCTTTGGGATGGCGCTCAACCTGGAACGTGATTCAGTCGGTGCTGTGGTACTGGGAGACTACAAGAACCTGGCCGAAGGTCAAACCTGTCGCTGCACCAAGCGCATTCTGGAGGTGCCGGTTGGCCCGGAACTGGAAGGCCGCGTAGTGGATGCCCTGGGCAAGCCCATCGATGGCAAGGGCCCTGTTGCTGCCAAACTGACTTCACCGGTTGAGAAAGTAGCTCCCGGTGTCATCGCGCGGCAATCAGTTGATCAACCGGTACAGACGGGCTTGAAGGCGATCGACTCGATGGTGCCGATTGGACGTGGCCAGCGTGAGCTGATCATCGGCGACCGCCAGGTAGGCAAGACGGCAGTCGCGGTGGATGCGATCATTAACCAGAAAGGCAAGGGCGTTAAGTGTATTTACGTCGCCGTGGGTCAAAAGCAGTCCTCCATTGCCAATGTAGTACACAAACTGGAAGAACACGGTGCCATGGAATATACCATCGTGGTTGCCGCCAGCGCGTCCGACCCGGCCTCCATGCAGTTCATTGCGCCCTATGCCGGTTGCTCCATGGGCGAATACTACCGGGACCGGGGTGAAGATGCCCTGATCATTTACGATGACCTGACCAAACAGGCCTGGGCCTACCGCCAGATCTCTCTGTTGTTGCGCCGACCGCCAGGCCGTGAAGCCTATCCCGGCGACGTATTCTACCTGCACTCGCGGCTGCTCGAGCGCGCCTCACGGGTCAATGCAGATTATGTGGAGCAGTTCACCAAGGGTGAAGTGAAAGGTAAAACCGGATCATTGACTGCGCTGCCCATCATCGAGACCCAGGCCGGTGACGTGTCCGCATTCGTGCCAACCAACGTGATTTCCATCACCGATGGCCAGATATTCCTGGAAAGCAACCTGTTCAACGCCGGTATCCGGCCCGCGATCAATGCGGGTCTGTCGGTATCGCGTGTAGGCGGTGCGGCCCAGACCAAGATCATCAAGAAGCTGGGTGGCGGTATCCGTATCGCACTGGCCCAGTACCGCGAGCTGGCAGCATTTGCCCAGTTTGCTTCTGACCTCGACGATGCCACTCGTGCCCAACTGGAGCATGGCCAGCGCGTAACCGAACTGATGAAGCAGTCTCAGTATTCCCCCCTGTCGGTGGCAGAGATGGCCCTGGTGTTGTTTGCCGCCAATGAGGGCATGCTCAAGGATGTCGAGCTCAACAAGGTTGTGGCCTTCGAGGCTGGGCTGCTGTCCTATGCCAGGAGTGAGCACGCGGAGTTGCTGGCCGAGGTCAACAAGTCCGGCGACTACAACGACGACATCGCTGGCCGGTTCAAGGCTGCGATCGAGAAGTTCAAGGCAACGCAGACCTGGTAAGCACAGGGTTTCAGTGACTACTGAGCGAAATACGGTGAATTATGGCTAGTGGCAAAGAGATACGAACCAAGATCTCGAGCATCAAGAACACGCAGAAGATAACCAGCGCCATGGAAATGGTGGCTGCCAGCAAAATGCGCAAAGCGCAGGAGCGCATGGCAGTAGGCAAACCTTATGCTATTCGCATCCGTGCAGTGATCGGGCATGTGGCCAATGCCACGCCAGAGTACCGGCACGTGTATTTCAGCGAACGCGAGGTCAAGCGCGTGGGTTATATCGTGGTCTCTACCGATCGCGGTCTGTGTGGTGGCTTGAATATCAATGCCTTCAAGGCCACGGTCAAGGCAATGCAGGAATGGCGCAAACAGAATGTCGACATCGAATTCTGTGCAGTTGGTGCCAAGGCCACCTCCTTCTTCAACAACTATGGCGGCAATGTCGTGGCTACCGTGCGTGGCCTGGGTGATGCTCCGGAAGTGGAAGATGTGATAGGCGCGGTGAAGGTGATGCTGGACAAGTTTTCCAGCGGTGCCATCGACAAGCTGTATATCGTCAGCAACACCTTCGTCAACACCATGCTGCAATCACCGACAATTGCTCAGTTGTTACCTCTGGAGCCTTCCGCAGACCAGGCCTACAAACATCACTGGGACTATATCTACGAGCCCCAGGCCGAAGCCCTGCTGGATGGTCTGCTCACGCGTTACATCGAGAGCCAGGTGTACCAGGCCATTGTGGAAAACAATGCCTGCGAGCAGGCAGCGCGGATGATGGCCATGAAGAGCGCAACCGACAATGCCGGAGAGCTGATCGAAGACCTGGGCCTGATGTACAACAAGGCCCGCCAGGCATCGATCACGCAGGAACTGTCCGAGATCGTGGGCGGCGCTGCAGCGGTGTGAACCGGCAGAAGAACAGAGTTGAATCATCCAGGCTTTATTTGAAAGTTATTGAAAAGTTATCAAGAGGAACCGGACATGAGTAGCGGTCGCATAGTACAAATCATTGGGGCGGTAATCGACGTACAATTCCCGAGGGAATCCGTACCCAGCGTTTACGACGCACTGAAAGTCGAAGGCAGGGAAACCACACTGGAAGTACAGCAGCAACTGGGCGATGGGGTGGTTCGTACTATTGCGATGGGCAGCACCGAGGGCTTGTCTCGTGGCTTGAACGTCACCGATACCGGTGCGCCGATCTCGGTTCCGGTCGGCATCGAAACCCTGGGCCGCATCATGGATGTCCTCGGCAATCCCATCGATGAGCGTGGCGACATCGGTGAACAGGAGCGCATGCCGATTCACCGCAAGGCGCCGGCCTATGACGAGCTGGCCGCTTCCAATGAGTTGCTGGAAACCGGCATCAAGGTAATTGACCTGATCTGCCCCTTTGCCAAGGGCGGCAAGGTAGGTCTGTTCGGTGGTGCGGGCGTGGGCAAGACCGTAAACATGATGGAGCTGATCAACAACATCGCCAAGGCGCACAGTGGTTTGTCGGTATTTGCGGGTGTTGGTGAGCGTACCCGGGAAGGCAACGACTTCTACCACGAGATGCAGGAATCCAAGGTTATCGATATGGAAAACCTGAGCAATTCCAAGGTGGCAATGGTCTACGGTCAGATGAATGAGCCACCCGGCAACCGTCTGCGTGTGGCCCTGACCGGTCTGACCATGGCGGAAAAATTCCGCGACGAAGGCCGCGACGTGTTGTTCTTCGTCGATAACATCTACCGCTATACTCTTGCGGGTACCGAGGTATCGGCACTGCTTGGCCGGATGCCGTCTGCGGTGGGTTACCAGCCGACACTGGCCGAGGAGATGGGCGTCTTGCAGGAGCGCATTACCTCCACCAAAACCGGTTCCATCACCTCCATCCAGGCGGTCTATGTGCCTGCGGACGACCTGACTGACCCGTCACCGGCAACCACCTTTGCCCACCTTGATGCGACTGTGGTGCTGTCACGCTCGATTGCAGAACTGGGTATCTACCCAGCGATCGATCCGCTGGATTCGACCTCCCGTCAGCTGGATCCATTGGTCATTGGTCAGGATCACTACGATGTGGCCCGAGGCGTTCAGTCCGTATTGCAGCGGTACAAAGAGCTCAAGGACATCATCGCGATTCTGGGTATGGACGAGCTGTCCGAGGAAGACAAGCAGATCGTGGCCCGTGCCCGCAAGATACAGCGCTTTCTGTCGCAGCCCTTCTTCGTTGCCGAGATATTCACCAACACCCCAGGGAAATACGTTTCATTGAAAGACACGATTGCCGGCTTCAAGGGTATTCTCAATGGCGATTATGACCATATCCCCGAGCAGGCCTTCAACATGGTGGGCAGCATCGAGGAAGCGGTCGAAAAGGCAGCGAAACTCAAGTAACACCAACAAAGAGAACTGGTTATGGCGATGACAATTCATTGTGACATCGTAAGCGCGGAAAAACAGATCTTCTCCGGACTGGCCGAGCTGGTGGTGGCAACCGGCACCCTGGGTGATATGGGTGTTGCACCCGGTCATGCACCGTTGCTGACTGCCTTGATTCCAGGGCCGGTGCGCGTGGTCAAGCGGGAAGGCGAGGAAGAAGTCTTCTATGTCTCGGGTGGTTATCTGGAAGTGCAGAGTGGTGTTGTCACCATTCTGGCAGACACCGCGCTGCGGGCAGATGATGTCAATGAGGCGGCCGCGCTGGAAGCCATTCAGGACGCCGAGCGAGCGATTGCCAACAAGGAGTCCGAGTTCGAGTATGGTCGTGCGGCAGCACAGCTGGCCGAAGCGGCGGCGCAACTCAGAGCTTTGAGACAGCTTAGAAAGTAGTTCTTCACTTTAACAGTGAAAACCGGTAAAAGGGTGGCCTTGGCTGCCCTTTTTTATACCTGATAATCTGTATAAACAACGCTGGATATCACCATGGACCTGGAAGTTATCATTCTTGCTGCCGGTAAAGGCACGCGTATGTATTCACAGAAACCCAAGGTATTGCACACCCTTGGCGGCAAGCCAATGCTGGCGCATGTAGTTGACGCGGCCAGAAAGCTGGAGGCAAACACGGTTCATCTGGTCGTGGGTTATCAGGCCGAGCAGATCCGTCTGGCTTTTGAAGAAGATGAAACGCTTGCCTGGGTAGAACAGAAAGAACAGTTGGGTACCGGACATGCGGTAATGCAGGCAGCGCCGGCACTGATGCAGCAGAGCAATGTACTGATCCTCTACGGCGATGTGCCTTTGCTGAAGGTGTCAACGCTGAACAGCCTGCTTGAAAAACTCACTGGTGCTGCAGTTGCTGTGCTGACCCTGGAAACACCAGAACCATTCGGCTTTGGTCGTATCGTTCGCGACCAACAGGGTTCTGTGCTGGCAATCATTGAAGAAAAAGATGCGTCGGAGCAACAGAAAAAAATCACTGAAATCAACAGTGGGATCATTGCAGTCAAAGCAAGGAATTTGTGTGACTGGCTGCAAAGAATTCAGAACAGGAATGCACAAGGCGAATACTACCTGACAGATATCATTGCTCTGGCACATGCAGACGGAGCTGGCATCGAAACCCTCTGCATCAGTGACAGGCATCAGGTTCAAGGGATCAATGATCGATTGCAGTTGTCGAAACTTGAACGATACTATCAAAAAAAACAAGCCGAAGAGCTTGCCTTGAAGGGAATGGGAATTGTTGATACCGCACGGTTCGATTTGCGTGGGGAGCTTGCTTTTGGTGAAGATTGCGAAATAGATATCAATGTAGTTTTACAGGGGAAGGTATCACTAGGAAAACGAGTTAGAATTGGTCCCAATGTGTCGATAAGCAACAGCTCTATCGGAGATGATTGCATAATACTCGCCAACAGTGTCATCGAGGGAGCCGAAATAAAAGGCAAATGCAGCGTGGGGCCATTTGCAAGAATTAGACAGGGCACTATTCTTGAAGAAAAAGTAAAAATAGGAAACTTTGTTGAAACAAAGAAAACCTCTATTGGAACAGGAAGTAAAATAAGTCATCTCAGTTATGCCGGCGACGCCATAATTGGTTCAGAAGTCAATATCGGGGCGGGAACCATTACCTGTAATTACGACGGCGTCAATAAATATGTTACTCATATTGAAGATGGTGCATTCATTGGCTCCAACACCTCTCTGGTTGCACCGGTAAGCGTTGGCAAACAGGCTACTGTTGCGGCAGGCTCCACGATTACCAGTGATGTTCCGCAGAAAAATCTTGCAGTAGCCCGGCAACGACAAAGAAATATTGACGGGTGGAAGCGACCCGAGAAGAAATAATCGAGGAAATTATGTGTGGAATAGTGGCTGCGGTAGCGCAGAGAGATGTTGCCGGAATTCTTCTTGAAGGTCTGAGACGGCTGGAATACAGGGGTTATGATTCCGCTGGCATGGCTTTGATCACGGAGAGTGACGGCAGCATTGCCTGTGTCAAGACCATCGGCAAGGTACAGAAACTGGCCGAGTCTCTGGACAGAAGCCCCTTGCGTGGAAAACTGGGTATTGCACACACTCGCTGGGCAACCCACGGCGTTCCCAATGAGACCAATGCCCACCCCCACCTTTCCAACAATGAAATCGCCCTGGTACATAATGGCATTATTGAAAATTATGAATCACTGCGTCAGCAATTGAGCTTGGAGGGCTATACCTTTGTTTCGGATACAGATACCGAAGCGGTGGTACATCTGATTCATCAAGCTTGTCACAAAGAAAAGCTTGGCCTGCTCGATGCCGTCAACAGCACAATAAAAAAGCTTCATGGCGCCTATGGTCTGTGTGTCATGAGTAAAAAGATGCCAGATAGAATTGTGGTAGCACGCAGTGGCAGTCCACTGGTTATCGGTGTTGGGATTGGTGAAAACTTCGTTGCCTCCGATGCCCTCGCCCTGGGGCAGGTAACAGACCGCTTTATTTATCTGGAAGAAGGGGATGTGGCTGAAATCACCCTGGAAAGTATCAGCATTTGGCATGACGGTAAAAAAATTGAACGGCCGGTTACCCAGATCAACAGTGAAATTGCTGACATCGACAAAGGTGAGTTTGGGCACTTCATGCTGAAGGAGATTCACGAACAGGTCCGCGCTGTGGCCAATACCCTGAATGGTCGCATCAGCGATACGCATATTCTGGAAGAAGCTTTTGGTGTCAGGGCCAGGGACATTTTCGACAAGGTGAAGAGAGTGCAGATCGTCGCCTGTGGCACCAGCTCACATGCCGGTCTGATCACGCGCTACTGGCTGGAGAATATTGCCAGAATTCCGTGCAGCGTGGATATCGCCAGCGACTATCGTTACCGCAATGTGGTGGTGGAGGATGGGACGCTGTTTGTATCCATTTCGCAGTCCGGGGAAACAGCGGACACCCTGGCGGCGCTCCGGTATGCCCAGCAGGCACCCTATGTCGGGCGCCTGGCAATCTGCAATGTGGCCACCAGTTCACTGGTGCGTGAGTCCGATTTTTGCCTGCTGACGGTAGCGGGACGCGAGATTGGGGTAGCCTCCACCAAGGCCTTCACCACCCAGCTTTGTGCCTTGTTGCTGCTGGCCATTGCGCTGGGTCGGCGCAATGGGCTGAGTGAGGCAAGGGAGACCGAGCTGGTGAAGGCCCTGGCACAACTGCCGCACTACATCAGCAAGACCCTGGAGCTGGATGCGGAGATCAAGCGATTGTCAGTGAGCCTGGCAGACAAGCACCATGCCCTGTTTCTGGGCCGGGGGGTTCAGTACCCGGTAAGCAAAGAGGGGGCATTGAAGCTGAAGGAAATTTCCTATATCCACGCCGAAGCCTATCCGGCTGGGGAGCTCAAGCATGGCCCACTGGCCCTGGTGGATGACAAAATGCCAGTGATCGCCGTGGCGCCCAACGATGAGCTGCTTGGCAAGCTCAAGGCCAATCTGCAGGAAGTCAGTGCCCGCGGTGGTAAGCTGTTCGTGTTTGCTGATGAGTCATCGGGTTTCGATAACGATGAAAACTGCCGGGTAATCAATGTGCCCACGGTGCCTGATATTCTTGCACCCATCATCTACACCATCCCTTTGCAGCTGCTGGCTTACCATGTCGCCATTCTCAAGGGCACGGATGTCGATCACCCCAGAAATCTGGCAAAATCGGTCACGGTGGAGTGACAGCACAGATCAAAGAGGATAAAGCTCAGTGTGGAAAGTCAACGCAGACGCGTAACCCCGATACTGCGCCCGGTTCCCTCCACCCTCAGGTAGTACCACATAAATCTGCGCGTGATAATCACCTCGGGATCAGTCATCCGTGTTGACCAGATACCGCCATTGCGCTGTTGCCATACCTGCCCGCTTTTCAGGTTGAAGATAGTATTTCCGTCCCACCCGGTAAAAGTGCCATCGATGCGGTCACGCATTCCCTGGTTGACTTCCTCGCGGATTTCAGCCACCTGACCTTTGAGCGTGGAAGCCTCATGGGCCGTATAGCGTACCAGCCAGGCATTCAATGCCTCGATCTCCTCCACGGAAAGTTTTTCCAGGCCAGTGGCCTGAATCTCCTCGGCAGACATCAGTGATTTAACACCAGGAAATTTATCATTGTCGGCAGCGCTGGCCACGCCTATCGAACAGACAAGTACGGTGATAAGCCCTATGTATCGCATCGATTACCTCAAAAAAGCAAGCGTCGAAATGTTGAATGAGCAACGTAATAGTACCGCGAAAAATTGACTGCATCGACAATAAAGAAACCGGCTGACTGGTCCGGATATTTCATCAGACGCTTTCCAGGCATCAAGTCCGCAAGGCGCGCAGGCTTTTGTTGATGCGTCGCAGGTGATCCTTGAGCAGAGGTTTGCGGTAGCGTGCCACCCCCATGGCCAGCACGTCGATCACCAGCAAGTGGGCAATGCGCGAAGAGACTGGCGTAAAGACATGCAGGTCCTCTTCCATGTTCACATGGATTGGAATGCTGCACAGTTTGCTTAGCGGGGTATCCTGCGGTGCCAGGCCGATGACAGTAGCCCCGGCTTCCATGGCCAGCTTGACACTCTGAATCAGGGCCTTGGTGCGCCCGGATTGGGAGATTGCCACCACCACATCCCGTTTGCCCAGGGAAATGGCGGACATGTGTTGTATATGCGGGTCTGTATAGGCGGCCGTCGAAAGCTGCAGCCGGAAGAACTTGTGCTGGGCATCGGCGGCCACAGAGCCGGAGGCGCCAAAGCCATAGAATTCCACCCGGTTGGCCTTGCCAATGATATTGATGGCTTGTTCCAGCGCCTGCGGGTCCAGTTCATCGCGCACGGCAAGCAGGGAGCTGATGGTGGAGTCAAAAACCTTGTGGCTCAGGTCAGCAACGGTGTCCTTGTCGCTTACCGAGAACTGCGTGTAATTGGGGTTGGAACCAAGATGCTGGGCCAGCTGCAGCTTGAACGACTGGAAGCCCTCAAAATCCAGGGCCCGGCAGAAACGCAGAACAGTGGGTTCACTCACTTCTGCCCTGGAGGCCACATCAACAATGCGCATATTGATGACTGCAGAAGGGTCGGACAGGATGAAATCCGCCACCTTGCGTTCCGATTTGCGCAAACTGTCGCGTTGCTCCCGGATTTTATTGATTGGACCCTGTGAATCCACGCTGTTTCCCGTACACTGTAGTGAGTTGAAAAAAGAGATAAAAAGTAAGCATAAAAACCATAGAAAGGGGAATATAGCAGCATTGCCCCATGCTGGCTAACAAGACCGTATGCAAAATCCTGGCAAGCACACCGCACAGATCCGCTTCCTGAACGCAATTGCCGATATTGATCCACTGTGCTGGAATGTTTTGGCAAAGAAGGCCGGCCCCTTTCTGCAGCATGAGTTTCTCCTGGCGCTGGAAAGCAGTGGCAGTGTCTGCAGTCGAACAGGCTGGCAAGCACATCATCTTCTGCTTGAAAACGAGGAAGATGACTTGTTGGTCGCCATGCCGCTTTATCTGAAAAGCCATTCCTATGGTGAGTATGTCTTCGACTGGTCCTGGGCGGACGCCTATCGGACACACGGCCTGAATTATTATCCCAAACTGCTTACGGCAGTGCCGTTCACCCCCAGCACCGGGCCACGTCTCCTGTTTGCAGAAGGGGTTGACAGCGGAGAGATGACAGCGACGATTGTGCAGGCAATCAGCAAGCTGGCACTGGAACAAAAGATCAGTTCCTGGCATGTGCTTTTTCCCCCGACCGAGCTCAGCGAACAACTGCGGCAGGCAGGAATGCTGCAACGGCGGGCCACACAGTTCCAATGGTTCAACCGGGGTTACGCAACATTCGAAGACTTCCTGGGACAACTCAATTCACGCAAGCGCAAGAATCTGAAAAAGGAACGCAAGGCAGTTGCCGAACAAGGCATCAGCTTCAGGCATCTCGCGGGCAATGAAATTACCGAAGAACTATGGGATCAGTTCTACCTCTTTTATCAAAGCACCTATCATGTGCGTGGGCAACAAGGCTATTTGAGCCGGGAGTTCTTCAGTAAGGTGGGGCGAAGCATGCAGGACAATCTGGTGCTGGTTATCGCCAGCAAGAATGAGACATGCATTGCCGGCGCCTTGAGTTTCCGGGATGAAACGACATTGTATGGCCGCTACTGGGGCAGTCTGCAGGAATTTGATTTTCTGCATTTCGAAACCTGCTACTACCAGGGTATCGATTACTGCATAGAACACAAACTGCAGCGCTTCGATTCCGGCGCGCAGGGGGAGCACAAGATACAGAGAGGGTTTGAACCGGTCACGACCTGGTCCAACCACTGGATTGCCGACCCACGTTTCCGCGAGGCCATTGCCGATTTTTTGAGCCAGGAGGCGGGCTATGTCGAGTCTTATAAAAACAGCGCAGCGACATTGCTGCCGTTCAGGAAACCCGGTTGATCAGGCTTGCCAGTTCACGCTTGTTTCTGCCACACCAGGAGTTGATTGTTGGCGGGCATGGCATTGTCCTCCAGCAGCTGCAGCCCTCCGGCTGAGGCCAGCGAACAGACCGTCTCGAAATCCCGGATACCACTGACAGGGTTCTGCTCTTTCAACCAGATATCAAAGCGGGCATTACTGGGTGTGGAAAAGTTACCCCCATATTTGAACGGCCCATACACAAAAAGTTTGCCGCCATTTTTGAGCACGCCGGGTAGGGCGGCAAAAAAGGCATGTACCGCTTCAATAGGCATGATGTGCAGGCTGTTGGCAGTAAAGACATAATCGAAGACCCCAACATTCCAGGTGGGTTGCAACACATCCAGGGTAATGGCAGGCGGCAGGTTTGACAGTCTGGCGGCATCCAGACGCAGGTTCAAGCGATCCTTGTTGGCCGGAATGTCCGAAGATTGCCAGTGCAGGAAAGGGAACTGGTCGGCAAAATAGGCTGCGTGCTGGCCGGTACCACCAGCAATTTCCAACAGGCGAAGGTCTTGTCTGGATGCGTCTGTGGAAGGGATAAGATGTTTTTGCAGTACCTGCAGGATAGGGCCCTTGTTGTTTTCGCAGGATTGACTGAAAGGCAGCTCGGAATCATGCATTGGGCGTCTCTCCACGGAATGCCGCCAGCTCTTGTTTCAGGCTTGCTGCGTCGGCCAGAAAACGAACCGTCAGGGCCAGAAACTCAGCATCGGGTTTTTTCTCCACCGCAGCAATGGCATGCACATAGGCCTCCAGATGTACAAGCCGGGCAACATCATTGCCGGGAGATAATTCCAGCTGCACAGTCTGCAGAATTCCGGGACACGGATCACTGCGACGGGCAACCAGCACCATGTCATCAACGCCAAGTTGCTTGATCATGCATTTGAGTTGCCGGTCTTGCCATTTTATCAATCCGGTGCCCCGGGTCTTGGGAGCAGTTGCTGCATTGGCCGTGCCGGCATTCAGCAGGGTATTGGCCGAGCCCAGAATGGAGGGTTCAGCGTTGGGATTGAATATCTCCAGGGAACTGAATGCGCCGGTGCTGCGGCCCCCAACCGGGGCGACGGTATTGAGCTTGCCCGCCTTGTGCAAAGCCTTTTGCACTTTCTGCATCAACTCTTCACCCGAAAAAGGTTTGCCCAGATAATCACTGACGCCCGCCTCGACGGCACGCATAATGTTCGACTTGTCACCAAGACTGGTAATCATGATAAAAGGGGTTTGCGCATGTTTGTCATGGGCACGAACCCAGGTCAACAACTCCTCACCACTCATGCCAGGCATTTCCCAGTCACTGAGAATGAGATCGAAGGATGTTTTATTAAGAATGGACTGTGCTTTTTTCCCGTCAGAGGCTTCCAGAATTTCGCATTGTGGCAGGAACTTCTTCAGTGTGCGCTTGATCAGGTCGCGGATGAAAACGGCATCATCTGTCAGCAGAATTCTGATTTTCATTGACTGGCCTTACGCAGAAAAACGGGAGAATGATCGGTGGAGTCGTTTGCACTGTAATGATAGCCGTCCAGATCAAAGCACAGCAAGTCGCTGATTTTTTCCAGCCGGTTCTTGATCAAATAGGCCGCCATCAAACCGCGCGCCTTCTTGGCGAAGAAGCTGATGACTTTGTACTGGCCATTCTTGAAATCCTTGAACACGGGGGTGATGACAGTGGCGTCCAGCTCATTTTCCTTGACGGACTTGAAGTACTCCTTTGAGGCCAGGTTGACCAGCAAGCCGGATTTTTCCTGGGCCAGATCCTGATTGAGCTGCGCGGTAATGGTCTGTCCCCAGAACGCATAAAGTGACTGCTGTGAACCCTGCTTCAAGGCAGTGCCCATCTCCAGGCGATAGGCCTGAATCAGGTCGAGGGGTTTCAGGCAGCCGTACAGGCCGGACAGGATGCGCAGATGCTTTTGCGCGAAAGCCAGATCCCGACTGCTCAGACTACGGGCCTGCAGGCCGGTATACACATCGCCGGTAAATGCAAACAGGGCTGGCCGCGCATTGTCAGTATCAAACGGGGTATGCCAGTTGGCAAAACGCTGCACATTCAGTTCGGCCAGGGCCGGGCTGATGTTCATCAGTTCGGATAAATCTTCCGGGCTTTTCTGGCGCATGGTCGTGACCAGTGTACTCGCCTGTTCGAGCAAAACGGGCTGGGTAAACCGGTCTGGCCGAACGTGCCGGTCCAGCGGGGTCTCGAAGTCCAGTGATTTGGCAGGTGAAAGTACAATGATCATGGGATTTCCTAATCAAATGCTGCGGGCGAAGTCTTGCCACCAGTTCAGCGGAGTAACGCCATCCGCAGGATCATAGACATTGCCGTAATACCATACGGCGTTGGTGAACTGGCCGATGAGGCGGTCCATCAGGGCCTCGATCTGGCTGAAGCCGATGGACACATGAATGCTGTATACCAGGATGCCGGGGCTTTGCTGGTCCAGCGTGCCATCGAGCATTTCCATCTCGGCGGTCAGCACCTGCTCCAGTTCATCCAGTTTTTCCTTGCGCAGGACGCGGACACACAGATTGCCGCTGTGGCGAATCAGTTCGAAACCATTGAGCGTATCGGTCGGGTAGCGGATGCGGTCGCCGCTGGCCAGACCGCGGACAAAGGCAGGTGATTTCAACAGGCGGAATTCGCCACGGACTTCAGCTACCGGCTGGACACAGATCTGCTCAAAAACGGTGTCGCCTTCGGCATTGTAACCGGCAACAACGGGAATGAGAGTGGATTCCATTGCGACTTCCTGCTGAGGATTCCGGTTTTTATCCTGCTCTTGGGGCATAGGGGTGAACGGTCTCTTGCTTGCTATTTGGCCGGATTTGGGCAAAGGTTGTGCCGACTGCTCAGCGCGTATCCGGTACTGATAAACGGTGAGTGGAAGTATAAAGGCAATGCCGGGTTCTTGCCATGTGCAATGGGCTGCTGTCTGGGTGTGACGTGACCGCGCAAGCCAATAACACAACGCAATGTCGCAAAGCAATAAGAGGGAGTAATAATGCTGCTGGACAGGCTGCAACAACTGGCCGTGAAGTATGTGTTTCTGCGCCGGCCAGTGCAGTGGTCACTGCTCCCTGTGCTGATGCTGCTGGCGTGGTTGTTCCTCAGTGATTCGCAGCAGGCGGCTGATAGTTATCAGATACCGGTCATCCTGCTGCTGCTGTGGCTGTTGACCCTGTATGCCTTTTTCAGTTTCTTTGTGCAGGTTCCGCTTCGGCCGGATGCCGGTATGCCGTGGCGACAGCGCTGGGGACAGCGGCTCAGGCGTGCCGCTTATGGTGTGCTGGCCTTGCTGATGAGTGCGCTCAGCCTGGCCCTGCTGGTCATCAGCGCACAGCTTGTATCCGCCTGGATCAGAATGTATTGAGGTCAGCCCCACACAACATCATACTTTACATATAGCCGTCTAAATGATTAGTATACCTGCATGATTAATCGCCCACTTTGGTTAAAGAGACTCCAGCAAGCCTGGTCCAGGCGTTCGGTGGTCTGGCTGTCCGGTGTGCGCCGGGCGGGCAAGACAACCCTGGCGCACATGCTGGGTGATGCTGTTTACATGAACTGCGATCTGCCTTCCGCTGTGCGGGCGCTGGAAGATCCCGAGCTGTTTCTCGATGCACAGGAAGCAGGCAGTACACTGATTCTCGACGAAGTGCATCACCTGGAAGACCCCAGCCGTCTGTTGAAGATTGCCGCCGACGCCTATCCCCACCTGAAGGTGCTGGCCACAGGGTCCTCCACGCTGGCGGCCACCCACAAGTTCCGTGATTCCCTTACCGGACGCAAACAGGCCATTCACCTGTGCCCGGTGCTGTGGGAGGAGTGCGCCGAGCCTTTCGGGGTGACTGATCTGGATAGGCGCCTGCTGCACGGTGGCCTGCCCGAACCCCTGCTGGCAGAGAAAAAAGACCCGGCATTTTTCAATGAATGGATCGACAGCTTCTATGCCCGCGACATTCTGGAGCTGTTCGGCATCCGCAACCGCCAGGGCTTTCTCAGCCTGTTTCGCCTGCTGCTGCGCCAGAGTGGAGGACTGGTGGATTACAGCCAGCTGGCCAAGCTGAGTGAACTGAGCCGCGTCACGGTCAAGGCTCATATCGAGGCCATGCAGGTTGCCCATGCCGTGACCCTGCTGCGTCCCTTCCACGGTGGTGGCAAACGGGAAATTGTCAGCCGGCCCAAGTGTTATGCCTTCGACACCGGTTTCGTTACCTTCGAGAAAGGCTGGGATACTATCCGGGATGATGATCGTGGTCTGTTGTGGGAGCATCTGGTGCTGGATGCCCTGCGTTTTCGCTATAGCGACGAGGATATTTTCTACTGGCAGGACAAGTCGCAGCGCGAGGTGGATTTCGTGATACGACGCGGGCGGAACACCGCCGATGCTCTGGAATGCAAGATCAACCCCGACAAACTGGAGACAAAGTCCTTCACGGCTTTCCGGGAGTTGTATCCAACCGGTAACAACTACCTGATCAGTCCCGGTGTCAAAAAACCCTATAAGATCAGACGAGCAGACCTGGTGTTCACGGTGTGTTCGACACAGGATTTACCCGTATGATGCCGGCACAAATCAACACCTGAGTAACATCGGTTAACTCCGCAGCTTCAGCGCACAGCTTGTATCCGCCTGGATCAGAATGTATTTAGGTCAGCCCGGCACGACACCCGGTTATCTATCCGCCTGCTGCGCGTCCTCCAGCCTGGCTGCGGCAAGAATGCCGGGCAGGGAATAATTGCCTTCGTGGCAGGCGTATTCGTACATGCGATCCTCCACCCTGCGCATCGGCAGCTCACCCTGCCAGACCTGGGTGTAGGTTTTGGGGTCGTCAACCGCAAAGCTGTACAGTATCTGATCCTCAGCCACACGAGTGAAGCGTTCGGTTACGGTGGTATCTGGTGAGAGATAGAGGCGATGCCGCAGCGAGAAGCGATAGCTTTGCTGGGGATGGAAGTTGGTGGTCTCCACCACCAGGGTATCGCCTTCGTACCAACCTATGGAGTCGCCCATCCAGGGTTGGAAGGTATCTGGCAGATGGGTATCACGCAGGCGGATGATGCGGGCATCGTGATTCATTTCCGCCAGGATCATGACGTAATCCGCGGTCTGTACGATCTGGCTGTGGTTGTTGTACAGCACCGGCAACATCGGTGGTCCGCCCGAAGAGCCAAAACCAACCATGCAGCGTTCACCCAGCGTGCGCATCTCCGGGCCATCCAGTGCAGGCCGCTCGCCCCACCAGCGCAGCGCTTGAAGGCCATCTTCACTCCAGGGCAGACGTCCATTTTCCGGCATGACGATAATGGAGCTGCGGGCCTGGCCATCGATACGAGCCAGCTGGCTGCCGGGGTCCATCCAGAAGCGGTTATAGCCACCAACACCAGCGCCAGCTTCCGGCGCAGGACGGTCGGGATCGATAGCCTGGTCGGCCTCGGCATTGGCTGCTGCCACGGTCTGTTCAAAAAGGGCGGTTTGTTCTGGCGGAACGATCAAGCCGCCAAATTGCTGTCCGCGTTCCAGGTTGGTGAGTGTGGCGATGGTCCAGACACCCTGAAGATCGGGGTGGTCGTGCTCAGTGCGTGGCGGCTTGTAGGTGGCACTGTCCTGCGCGACGGCGAGCGCGCTCAGCGTGATGGTCAGGATAAGCAGTAGAAAGTTTCTGGCAGCCTGCATGGTACACCCCCTCATTCTCTCGACGGCATGGTCGGTGACATGATCAACGGCATGCTCGATAGCATAGTTGCCAACATACTATCATCTGTACAGGCAGACAGAAAAGCACAGGACAGCGCTGGTACCACGGCAGAGCTGTTTGCTATGCTTGGCGGTCAGTATAAACACCGGGGACCTCTGGCATGACCATCAGGAAGGTATTGATCGCCAATCGTGGCGAGATCGCTGTACGTATCGCCCGCGCCTGTCAGGAGATGGGAATCAAGGCGGTAGCGATTTATTCCGAAGCGGACCAATACTCCTTGCACGTGAAAAAGGCCGATGAGGCCTACTGCATCAGCAAGGACCCTTTGTCTGGTTACCTCAACCCCCACCATATCGTCAATCTTGCAGTGGAAACCGGCTGTGACGCGCTCCACCCCGGCTATGGTTTCCTGTCCGAGAATGCGAGCCTGGCGGCCATTTGCAAGCAGCGCGGGATTCGTTTCATTGGTCCTTCGGCCGAGGTAATCCAGATGATGGGCGACAAGACCGAGGCACGCGCTACAGCCATCCGGGCCAAGGTGCCGGTTACCCCGGGCAGTGATGGCAACCTCAAGGATGTCGAGGATGCGGTGCGCCAGGCCGCCGATATCGGCTACCCGGTCATGCTCAAGGCGACTTCAGGGGGTGGGGGCCGTGGCATTCGCCGCTGCGACAGCGAGAAAGAGCTGCGCCAGAGCTTTCCCCGGGTGATTTCGGAGGCCAGCAAGGCCTTTGGCAGTGCCGAGGTGTTTCTGGAAAAATGTGTGGTCAATCCGCGCCATATCGAAGTGCAGGTGTTGGCGGACAGCCATGGCAATGTCATCCACCTTTATGAACGCGACTGTTCCGTCCAGCGTCGCAACCAGAAACTGATCGAGCTGGCGCCCTCGCCGCAGCTCAGTGAAGAACAGCGCAACTACATCGGCGAGCTGGCGGTGCGGGTGGCCAGGGGCTGTGGCTATGAAAACGCCGGCACCGTGGAGTTTCTGCTGGATGAGGCGGGCAATTTCCATTTTATGGAGATGAATACCCGGGTGCAGGTGGAGCACACCATCACCGAAGCGATAACGGGGGTGGATATCGTCAAGGAACAGATTCGTATCGCCGCCGGCGAGGCGCTGCGTTACCGCCAGGACCAGATCAGCTACCGGGGCTTTGCCGTGCAGTTCCGTGTCAATGCCGAGGACCCGCAGAACGGTTTTCTGCCCAGTTTCGGCCGTGTCACCCGCTACTACTCGCCCGGCGGTCCCGGTGTCCGCACCGATGCCGCCATGTATACGGGTTACGAGATACCGCCCTACTACGACTCCATGTGCGCCAAGCTGATTGTCTGGGCCATGGACTGGGAAGAGCTGCTGGAACGCAGCCGTCGGGCCCTGAACGATATGGGCATTTACGGCGTCAAAACCACGATTCCCTATTATCAACAGATTCTGCAGCAAGCGGATTTCCGCGCTGCCAATTTCGACACAAGTTTTGTGGAAAGCCACCCGGAACTGCTGGAATACAGTACAAAATCCAGACCGGAATCCATCGCCGCCGCCATCGCTACCGCCATCGCCGCACAGGCTGGTTTGTAACTGGCCTGCAAACAGCCAACAGGGAGAACCCATAATGGGCAAACGTAAGATCCATATCACCGACGTCATTCTGCGGGATGCGCACCAATCCCTGATCGCCACCCGCATGCGCACCGAGGACATGTTGCCGGCCTGCGAGTGGCTGGACCAGGCTGGCTACTGGTCACTGGAATGCTGGGGTGGGGCAACCTTCGATGCCTGTGTGCGCTTTCTCAAGGAAGACCCCTGGGCCCGGCTGCGGCAATTGAAGAAAGCCCTGCCCAACACCCGCCTGCAGATGCTGTTGCGCGGCCAGAACCTGCTGGGCTATCGGCACTATGCCGATGATGTGGTAGAGGCCTTCTGCCAGAAAGCGGCCGAGAACGGCATCGATGTGTTCCGTATCTTCGATGCAATGAATGACGTGCGCAATCTGGAAACCAGCATCAAGGCGGTAAAAAAGGCCGGCAAGCATGCCCAGGGCACCCTCTGCTACACCATCAGCCCGGTGCACGGCACGCAGACGTTTCTGGATCAGGCCAGGGCCATGGTGGAGATGGGGGTGGACAGCATTGCCATCAAGGACATGGCTGGCTTGCTGACTCCCAGCGCCACGGCGGATCTGGTGAAGGCCTTGAAAAAGAATCTGAAATTGCCGGTGTTCCTGCATAGCCACTACACCTCGGGCATGGCCACCATGTGTCACTGGGCCGCGGTGGATGCCGGCGTCGACCATATCGATACTGCGTTGTCGGCCTTTGCTGGGGGGACCAGTCACCCGCCGACCGAATCGGTGGTGGCCGCCTTGCAGGACGCGGGCTACGAAACCGGGCTTGATCTGGAAGTGCTGGCGCAGGCCAACCACCACTTCCGCGAGGTGCGCAAGAAATATCATCAGTTTGAAAGCGAATACAACGGTGTCGATAGCGGGGTGCTGTTGTCCCAGGTGCCTGGCGGGATGATGTCCAACCTGGCTAACCAGCTCAAGGAACAGGGTGCGCTGGAGAAGATCCGCGAGGTATTCCTCGAGATTCCCAAGGTGCGCAAAGACCTGGGTTATCCCCCGCTGGTCACGCCCACCTCCCAGCTGGTAGGCGCCCAGGCGGTTGCCAATGTGCTGACCGGCAAGCGCTACGAGAACATCACCAACGAGGTGAAAAAATACCTGCAGGGCTGGTACGGCAAGGCGCCCGGTGAGATCAACCGGGAACTGCAGCGCCGCGCCGTCGGCAATCAGGAGCTGATCGAGGAGCGCCCTGCCAATCTGCTGAGCAATGAATTCCACAAGCTCAGGGAGCAGATCGGCGAGTTGGCCGACAGTGAAGAAGACGTGCTGACCTATGCCATGTTCCCGGACCAGGCCCGCAGCTATCTGGAACAGCGCAAGGCCGGCACCCTGCAGCCTGAACCGCTGGAACCCCTGCCGGGGGTGGGGACCACGGGCAGTATTTCCACCGAATTCAAGATTACCGTCCATGGCGAAAGCTACGATGTGCATGTGACGGGGGCGAGCCCGACCAGTGAGACCAAGCGTCGTTTCTTCATGACTATCGATGGGGTTCCCGAGGAAATTGCCCTGGAATCCCTGGGAGAGTTCCATAAAGGAGACGGTGCCGGCAAACGGGAGAAGGCGACCCGTGAAGGTCAGGTCACCACGGCCATGCCGGGCAATATTGTCGAGGTACTGGTCAAGAAGGGGGCTGAGGTTGCTGCCGGTGACCCGGTGCTGGTCATCGAAGCCATGAAGATGGAGACCGAAATCAAGGCGCCCGCCTCCGGCAAGGTGACGGCGGTTCACATCAAAAAGGGAGACCGGGTCACGCCGGGAGACGTGCTGGTCGAGATCGAGTGAGCCCGGCCCCTGGGGTTATGTAACTTTCATGCCGCCTGGTCGGCGGCAATTTTCTGTGCCGATTCGCGCTGGCCCAGCAGGGTCAACAAGTCCCGGATTTTCGGTGCCTGGCTGAAGACGTCCCAGTCCAGCCCCTTTTTGACGGCTCGCGTGACCAGCCCGACAGTGTACAGAAAATAGAGGTCGGCAGCGCTGAGCTGCTTGCCTGCCAGGTACGGGTCGTAGGCTGCCAGCCGGTCCAGGGCGGCAAAGCCTTTTTCCAGTTGCTGGCGGATTTCCTTTTTCTGCTCATCGCTCAATGGCGGCTGGTTGAAGAACACCTCCCCGTAGAGCCGCCGTGCGGGCAACTCCAGGTAAAGCTCGCAATACTTCATGAGTTCGCGCACCTTGGCCCGCGCGAAAGGGTCCTGCGGGAAAAGGTGAGGGCCGGTGCCGGATTCATCCAGATAGTCCAGGATGACATCCGTCTCGGTAAGAAACCCCTGCCCGGTTTCCAGGCAGGGCACCTTGCCCATGGGGCTCTTGTCCAGGTAGGGCTGTTCCTGATTGGGACGAACCAGGGCTTCCTCAAACGCCATGCCTTTTTCAAGCAGGGCCATTTTGATGATGCTGTAATAGTTGCTGAGGGGGATGCCGTGCAGTGTGATCATGGTTACTCCAATAAGTGGTGGTGGTTGAAAGTGACGCAAAGTATAAGGGTTACGAACAGGGTTGAGTTTTTTATTTACAAGCGGATCCGGTTGAAATGATGTCGGCCAGGAAGATGCTGAGCGCCACAACTTTTCAGCTTACCCGCCGCCCAACTGGAGTTTTAGCTGCCGTGACGCCATGGTCAGCCCCCCGTCGCCCCCGTCCACAAAATGCAAATGTCCGCCCTGATCAGAGCTTTCAACAAAACAGGTCATCAACGCCTCTTTGGAGGCAAACAAGCCATAGTAAATCTGCCCTTTCCTGTAGGCGGCATCCAAGCAAGTTTGCAGTTCCTGATATTGCTGCTCAGAGCAATCCATGATCAAGCGCAGCACATCATCGAACTTGCGATAGTCACTGTGTTCACTAATCGAGTTCTTGTATTTCGCGCCGTCAAAGAAGGGAGCTATTGGATTTATGCCGAACCTGAAGATGAGCACCGAGATTACGATACCCAAGACCCGCTTCAAAAAAGAATAGTTGAATTTATGCAGGTGATAGGCACTTTCTTCCTTAAGGGCCCGGGCAAAGGTTTTGTAGTTCTTCGAATCCAGATGGACGGGGTTGGCGCTGGCAATGTCCCCCTCCAGGATGTCACGCATGCGTTGCAAGAACTCGCCATAAACTGCCATTTCACTATCTTGCCGCGCACTGACCAGAAGGCTGACTATCACGCCTTTTTTTGAAGGCATTGGGCTCCATCGGCAGGAAAGGCCTTGCAGGCTTTCAATGGATTCCGAACTGGGCTGAACCTTGAATTGTTCAATATTTTCTTTGGCAAGCTTGTCGGCCATCGCCAACCCACCACCATGGAACAGAGCGATGAATTTCCCCCGGGTGATTTCCAGTTTACTAACCAGCACCTGTTTGCCGGCGTCCATGATTTTCTTCACGGGAATTCTGGCGACTCGAAGGGTCAAGCCAAAATTTGTGCTTGCCAGACTCGCCAGACGTGCCAGTTCCTCACTGACGACATCAGCCCGGTCTTGATGCACACAGATAGAAGCGCCGTCCCCACCGAAGACGAATGGGATTTCCTGTAATCCCAGTGCTTGCATTGTCAGGGTAATGCTGGCAGCGCCAATAAGGTTGACTTCTTTATACAAACCGTTGGCGATAGCACTGGTGGAATTTTCGATATCGGTAATGAAAATTACCCAGTCCTGGGGCAATGGCTTGAAATTCGATGACTCGGCGAAATCCTCGAAATGCTTGAGCGGGATAAGTTGATGATAGAACCCGGATTCTGAATCGCTCATGATCACTCATTACTTATCGACTTATGCATTCGTCGTATTATAGGTAATAAAAACCTCGCTGGACCGGGTTTTTTCACAAGGGGGGTTCGAAGCGTTTCGGCTACACCCGGTGACCCGTCAACCGCTTTCTGCCCTTCGCAACAGCCGCCGCGCATGCTCCAGTAGCGCCTGTTGCAACTGCGGTGGTTCGATGATGGTAAAGTCAAATGGCAGGGAACCCAGCCAGGCGGCGAAGTAGGGGTAGCTTTCAGTGGCGGTGTTCAGCAGCAGGCCGTCTTCGGTCTGTTCCAGCATGACTTCCACGTCGTTGAGGAGCCAGGCTGTAGCGGAGATATCGGCATGCAGCAACACCGTAACCGGGAAACGACGCCAGGCATTGGTGATGCTCCCGTTTATGTAGTCGGCAGCATCGAAGTCAGCCGGCCGTTCAAACTCTTCGTTCAGCGGCGTCAGTACGCCGAGGCGGTCCAGCCTGAAAGTGCGCAGGCCCTTGCGCAGATGACAATAGCCGCACAGGTACCAGCGGCCAAAACGGTAGACCAAACCATAGGGGTCGAGCCTACGGTTGGTGGTATCACCCTGCTGGCTGCGATAGCTGAAGCGAACCCGATGCTGCGCCTGCATGGCCTGTGTCAGCGGCAGTAGCGCGGGATTGTTCTCACTGCCCCGGCGGCGCGGAAGCTGGATATCGATGTTTTCATTGGCGATGCGCACACGGCGCTTGAGCTTGTCCGGCATTACCCGCTCCAGTTTGGCACGCACACTGGCGACCGCCGGCTCCGCCTCATCCAATCCCATCTGCCTCGCTGCCTGCAGCCCCAGCGATAGCGCCAGGGCCTCGGCATCGGTGAACATCATGGGAGGCAGTTTGAAGCCGGGCACCAGCATATAGCCGCCATAGCGCCCCTGTTCAGTGGTTATCGGTATCCCCAGTTCTTCCAGGACGCAGATATAGCGTCGCACTGTACGGACATCCACTTTGAGGCATTCGGCCAGAGCTGACCCCGACATGTGGCCATGGGTCTGCAGCAGTTCGAGCAGGGCAAGTACACGGGTGGTGGGATTGGACATCAGTCTTTCGCGCCTCAAACAGAATTCGCATTGTAGTTTTTAATTAGGACCGATTCTATCCTGTTTAAGCGCTAAGCTGGCCTCGATATCAATAACAAGCGATAGAGATACCCTGATGAGCAAACTGAAATTCTATACCAATCCCTGGTCCCGCGGCCGTATCGTGCGCTGGATGCTCGAGGAGTTGCAGGTACCCTACGATGTGGAAGTTCGCGGATATGATGGCGATATCAAGGCGCCGGATTATCTGGCCATCAATCCCATGGGCAAGGTGCCCGCCCTGATGGCGGACAAGACCATCATTACCGAAACCGTCGCCATCTGCACCTGGCTGGCTGACCGGTTTCCTGAAAAAGGTCTGGCCCCGGCGCTGGACAGTCCATTGCGGGGAAGCTATTACCGCTGGCTGTTTTTTGCCGCGGGCCCGCTTGAGATGGCCATGTCCGCCAAGGCTTTCAATTGGACAATCGATAAAAAAATCGCCCAGTCGGTTGGGTGCGGGATGCTGGAGGATGTGACTAATACTCTGGAGGGAGCCCTGGGGTCATCGCCGTTTATCTGTGGCGACAGTTTTACCACCGCAGACCTGGTGCTGGCCAGTAATCTTGGTTGGGCCTTGTCCCAGAACCAGATCGATGCACGGCCTGGGTTCGCCGATTATGTCGCTCGCATGCAACAGCGGGAAGCGGCCAGGCGCGCCAATGAACTGGATGATGCCCTGGTTGCCGCTGCCTGAGTCTGACAGGTTCCTAGGCAGATTCGTTCAAAGACGATGACTGTTGGCAGATTCTGCCACGTACAACACCCGGTTGGCGATATCTGACGCGGTGGAAAACGCCATGAACGGGATGATGATCGTGCCCTGGGGCAGCGTGAGTAGCAGGGTCGCCAGTCCGTGTCGCCTCTGATAGGGATTTTGTTGCAGGCAGACGTGCTGAACCAGCCGGATGGGAAAACAGTCGACAGTCCGCCCCAGCAAGCCGTGGCGCACCCACATTTTTTCATCGTCCAGCGCCCAGGCCCAGTGTATCCAGCGCAGATGTATCATCACCGCGAGCAGCGGCATCAGCAGGGCAACCGAGGCAGTGCGCCAGTCTGTCATTCCCCACAGCCAGCCGAGAATCATCAACAGCAGCAACAATGGCAACAGCAGGCGGATCCAGAAAATGCGGCGCATGGCCGGACTGACCCCCTGCAAGGACGGCAGCGGCGCCACACCATTCATTACCTGATTGGCCAGCGTGAACTCTGATTGCCTGAGCCCCGGCACCATAAAAGGCGCTGTCAATACCGGATTGGTGTTGGTGCTTGCAGCCTGCCTGACAAGCAGACTCCAGAGGTCGAACGGGCGGCCAATCACAGTCTGCCGAAAAACTAGGCCGGTGACCTTTTCCTTTTTCAGCGCCTCTTCCCGCAGGTTAAGCATGCCGGCAGTGCTGGACAGACGTCCTTCTTCATTACGCAGGGCGTAGTCGTAGTAACGCAGCAGGCTGAGCACACCCGAGACACAAAGCAGCCCCAACATAATCGCGGGTATCCAAATCATCAGCGCATACGAGGAGGCGCTGATGTTCTGGAACACGGATGCGCGCAGCCGATCCAGCAACTCGCCCAACATCCCTTGTTGTGACAGTCCGTATATCGTGGCGAGAATCAACCATATCCGGTTGCTGGCGACGCCGTGCAGAAACAGTCTGGACGCACTGGCGCTGTACAGCAATGCAGTCTGGCTTTGCGTGGTGGTTGGTTGCCCGGTTGGGGTACTGTTCTGCTGCTGCGCAGTAATCGCAGTCGCCCCTTGTGCAATGATGATTTCACGCATCCGTTCCGCCAGTTCGCGACGAATACCGGCAAGCTCCACTTCTTTGGTCCTGGCGCTGGGCGATTCCAGGGAAAAATGAACCAGTTGGAAAGGCCGGAAGTAGAACGGTTGTGCAATCTGCACATTCTGCACTCTGGCAAAGCGCAGGCGCAGTTCCTTCCTGAGGAGTTCTACCCCGACTTTACGGACACTTCAAAAGGGCCAGAAGTTCGTTCTCTACTATCTCACGAAATCGGTCGTGATCTACCGTTTCAACATTATCGTGAGCAAAGGCGACAAGGTGAGCGATCGACTCTTTTCGGCCTAAGCTCCGGCGCACAATCTCGCCCACGACCGCCCGGAGGGCATCACGGTATTGCAGCCGGAATGGATCGGGGTCGCCCAATGACTGACGGACAGCGGCGTAACGGGCGGCGGAGCGTTCATAAGCCTAGATGAACACGTCTCTTAACAGGTCGATCCTGTTCATCTCATACACAGCGAGCAGCGCGTCGGTGTAGATGTCACGGGGGGGCGTGTCTATCAAGTCCACACGCTACCGTTGGTCATGTCGCGGGCCGAGTGAAGTTCATCAGCCGCATGATTATTGACGCACCGTGGTATCAAGCTCAGAGACCATAGATGTTGTTCCGGCTGTATAGCCTGGACCTATAGCTGCAACGCCGCTTGCAGGTCTTCGTGTTCAAAAGCACTGGACATCCGGGCGATCTCTGTACGCCGGGCACCCACCGCTGCAGCTACCGACTGCCAGGTCCGGGTAGCCTCCGCCACCTCGCGGATAACAACACGTGCTGCTTTCCGGCCTAAACCGAAGTATTCCGAGGCTTCTTCGAGCAACTCCACCGAACAAGTGCCTTCATCGAGATCGATATTGGTCGTCAGGATGCGCGCTTTCACATCCACTGGCGTCGGATTCAAATCATACGCTGGCGACAGCACCCAGCCACCCCGCCCTGCCCATAAAAAGCCGTGGTTGCGCAAATGATCGTCAACATTGGACACCAGTACATTGAAGGCCACGCGACGATAAAGCTGCACCGCATCTGCTTTGGCTTGCACTCCATGCGCTGTCAGGGCATCAACCAGTTCAGGGTAGCTGCCACGTTCACCATCCTGCGATCCCGTCATTGACATCGCGGACAGAAAGGGAACGCGCCATCCATTGACGCGATCGAAACGACGCGACAACAGTACCGCTTTTCCGGCAACCTGTACCAATTGATGCTCCGGTGTCTCAATACCCGCCCGCTCAGCCAGTCTCAGCGCAATCTCCTCCCAGGTTTCAATGCTGTAGTCATCAGTCCCTTTGGGGAATTTCGCAATCGACAAATGACCGTGTTGATCGATCACAGACGCCTTGGGCCGGGCACCACCCAGTGACGAACCCGGTGCAAAAATCAGCCGAAGATCTTCGTCCGTTTCTTCGTCACGATCGATACGCTCGGTGATCTGCAACAGGCGGCCGAGCTCAACCAGTGCCGGAACACCCTCACGTACCGGCGCCTGGAATGCCTCCTCGCCACTCCAACGAAAACGCAGTGCACCGAGCCGGGTTTCGTCCGCCACACCCAGCAGATAATGTAACTCCCCCAGGGTGCGTACCTGCCGTCCTTCCCTCTCCGCCAGACGCCGCTCAGCACGTTGCATCAAGCGCCGGCCCCAGGTATCCGGTGCAGAGTCACCTATCGAACCGAATATAGCCTGTCCCGCCTGTGGCGGAAACGTTCCCGCAGTCAACGTCAGTGCCGGTTCGATTGAAAACCGATTTGCATCCTCAAGCCAGGCCGGATCGTATTCAAAGGTAACGGTCTCACTTCGACGTGACATTTGCCGACGCAACAAGCCCAATCGACGCACTTGCCCTTCCAGATCAATGTGGACTTCGACATCAGTCATGAGACCGTTTCCTTGTCGCACTGGGCATCCGGACACGTTTGGGCAAGGCTGCCGAAGAAAGGGCCTGCCCGATTTCATCCTGAGCGGGGTCAGCAAGTTGATCGAGCCCCTTGAGCAGACCCAAGGCCTGTAAAACAGCGGCGTAGATACCAATGCTCACGCCGGGATCACCGGATTCGACTCGCTGAAGTGTCGCCCGACTGGTAAACGCCCGGTCTGCGACCACTGCCATCGTTAACCGGCGCCTCTGCCGCGCTTCCCGGATATCTGTACCCAATTTCCGCAATACGCGCTTGACAGCGGAGGACGGGTGATGGGGAGTAGGCATAGTGTTATCTTCAAATAGCTTTAAATGCCGTTAATGTATCATGATATATACATAAATCCAAGAACCACCTTTATGCACACCATATAGTTGCGCATAGACGGAATTCTTGCGTAAAGGTTTCTATGCGCTAGTGTTTAAAGCACTAGCGGGTTTTCTGGTTCCTGGTATCGATGAGCTTATAAGCCTCCCTGGAAAAACCCATCACTTCTCTTGATTTAAATCAATATAAACCGCGCTCAGCCAACTAGACTCCTTTCTGTATCTGTAGAAATACAATCCAGGCATGGAATATTGCTTGGCGGTGACACCGTAATCAAGTCACTTCTCGAATGGGAGAGAATCATGAAGCACAGAGTAATTGGACTGTTTTCGGCGGTGGCCTTGCTGCCTGTGTTCACTGGTGCCGCTGGTGCCGCTGAGCCGACAGCCGGACACCCCACGTATGCAAAAGAAGTCTCAAGAATCATTCAGGATAACTGCCAGATCTGCCATCAGCCCGGGCAGATTGGTCCCATGTCCTTTACCTCTTATGAAGAAGTCCGTCCCTGGGCACCCCTTATTCAGCTGAGAGTACAGCAGCGCGAAATGCCACCGTATCAGTACGACAACCATGTCGGCGTTCAGCATTTGAAGAATGACTGGCGATTGTCCGACGCAGACATCAAAACCATTGTCGACTGGGTGAACGCGGGCTCGCCACTGGGTAACCCGGAAGAACTGCCACCGCCCAGAGAGTACCCAGCGGTTGGCGAATGGCGTCTGGCCGCCGAGCTGGGCCCACCGGATCATTTGATCAGATCCACGCCCTGGGATGTCCCGGCAAATGGTCAGGATATGTGGTGGGAGCCCGAGGTGGATACGGGTATCACCGAGACCCGCTGCATCAAGGCTGTCGAGACGTTGCCTTCGGCTGCGGCCCATGGCTCAACACACCACGCGAATTCACATTTCCTGGTTCAGGATGAAGAAGGTAACTGGGTCACTTATGGCCGCCTGTCCGAGTACGCCTACGGCAAGCTTGGCGAAAAAACCCCCAAGGGTGCCTGCCGCACTGCGCCAGCCAACTCCAAGGTAGGCTGGAGCATTCACTATTATCCCGATGGCAAAGCGGTACCCGATGATCAGGTAACTGTTGGCATCTGGTACTACGACGAAGAGGATGACTTCGATGAGAAGACAGCCTATCGGCAGGATCTGCGTCTGTATGCGCTGGATGGCGGCGGTGACTATCTCATCCCTCCTCACGGCACCTTGATGACCCAGGGCTTCCATTCCTTCGATCATCCGGTGCGTATCGACAGCTGGCAACCGCACTTGCACCTGCGCGGTGTCGCGATGTCCATGGAAGTTTTCAATCCTGCAACCGGTAAACGTGAAACCCTCAGCCAGGCATCTAACTGGAATGCTGGCTGGAATCACAGCCACACCTATGAAGACGGTTTTCAGCCACTGATACCAGCAGGCGCCACAATCATCCTGACTTCCTGGTTTGATAATACGGCAAACAATCCACGCAATCCTGACCCGGATCAGTGGGTCGGTGCAGGCCAAAGAACCACGGATGAGATGTCACATGCCTGGATTGCAGTGACTCACCTGGACGACGAAGGCTACGAAAAATTGCTTGCTGAACGCGAAAAGCGTGATCAGGCGACCATGGCTTCAGCTGGTGGAGGTGAGCGATGAGAAATTTTAAACGGCTAAGCAGTGCAATCATTGGGGCTGCGCTGGTAGGGGCGGTAATGGCGCCTTCACTGCATGCGCAACTGCCGGAACACTTGCGTGGCTATCAATTATCCGCGCCCAGGGCTTCCGGCGATGCCGTTGGTCCCATGTTCAATGGCTGGATTAAAAACGAGGATGGCTCCATCACCATGATCTTTGGTTTCGTAAACCGAAACCGGCAAGAGATTGTTGATATCCCGCTCGGTCCCAATAATCACATCGAACCGGCGCAGTTTGATGGGGCTCAGCCGACCCATTTCCCGGTGTATAGCCGGCGTGGTTTTGTCGGTTGGCAGGAACGTGGTGTATTCGCCGTGACGGTACCTGCAGAAATGGCCGGCACCGAAGTCGTGTGGACGCTGAACCATGCCGGTCACAGTTACTCAATCCCAGGGCGTGCTACTTCGCCAGCGTACGAAATGAGTCGGGATCCTGCTGCGATGGGGTCATTGAACCCCGCCATTCGTTTCGATCGAAACGGCCCTGAAGCGACAGACCGGGAAGGGATTCATGCCCCGCTGGTCAACGCCAGGGTAGGCACTCCGGTAACTTTGACTGCGTATGCTCAGGACCGCGGTGATCGCCGGGGCTATGAGGTGGCAACGCCATTCTTCCCGGTGGGCACAGAATGGATTATGCATCAAGGGCCCGTTGGCGCGACTCCCCTGTTCGACAACCCGCAAGTCACGGGCAGGGAGCGCGGCGAAACGGATCAACAGAGCATGAGTGGCAGCGGCGACTGGACTGAGGTCACCACGAACGTCACGTTCCAGGAACCAGGCGACTATGTCATCCGGCTGCGTGTCGACAACTTCGCGGCACCCGACAGTCAGTTTGACAATCAGTGCTGCTGGTCTAATGCGTATGTCCCTGTGAAGGTCAGTAACTAAGGTTCTGTAACCCTCCGACAAGCAAAATAAAAGCCTCGGGTTAGCTATATGATTCGGGGCTTTTTTATGAGGAAAGGTAAATGACAAACAGCCAGCAAGGCTGGATCAAACCAGCAAAAACACTGCTCACCACCATTGCATTCACTGCAATTGCAAGCCTGGTCCCGCAGGCAGGCCTTGCTCAGGCGGGCGATAAAATCCGACAGGAATATCCGCAGCTCGCCGATCTTTTCAATGCCTTCGATATTACGCAGGCACAGACCTTTGAAGCCATCGCCACAATCAATGCTGACCCTGCGTACAAGACTGTTCGTGCGGGGGTGCGCGAACATCTGGAAATGATGAAAAGAATGACCATGAGTGAAATGATGGCCAGCGGGATGATGAATCATGGTGGCATGAACATGACCATGAGCATGAACGCGGCAAGCGGTCCCTATCCAGACATGGAAGTGGAAGCACGCATTAAGTTGCTGGCAGTCATGCGCGCCAGGCATGCCGATGAAGAAGCGGCCAAAGCCTACGTCAACAACGCTGCCATCAATCGTCACACTTCCGTCGTGTTGCGTCGTGGCCGAAACTTTGAAAACAAGCTGTTCGAAATTTACATGGACAACAGCATCAACAACAAACAGCAGGCCGTGCAGGCTGCCATCGCGGACTACCTCAGCGATGACCGCCATTCAGTGTCAAGCTCGCCCAAGGCGGGCGAATTCCTGCTCGAGCATGACCAGGCCACGGGTTTCAAGACTGCCTTCCCCCGCTTGAGTGGTTTGATGTGGACCCAGCAATGGTTGCAGTTGGCGGCCCTTGAGGCCGTAATCCTGGAGACTCTGGACAAGCAGTTCACCAACAGCATGGATACCGTACTGGAACGTTTCTGGAGCAAGATTGGCACGGACGGCGGCATGAGCATGTTTCCTCCTCCCAGCGAATTGCCCATGGCCCCCGCGATTGCACCCGACCTGTACACCCAGGCACCGGAAGCGGCCATTATTCTGGATAACCTGAATATTCTGGAAACCGTGGTGGCAGATATCCTGTCCTATCCGAACGAGGAAGACCGTGAAACCAAAATGGATGCGGCGGTTGCCCTGTTTACCAGCAAGGAAGCAGATAACTCACACGCAGCAGACTATTTACTCTTCGCCCTGCGCGGCGGTATTTATAACCAGGGCGGTCCTGCCATCGGCAAACTGACACGGTCCGAGCGTAATCGCTCCCGCGACGCCATGGACATGCAACACACTTCAACCATGGGCACGGGTCAATAATTTCGGCGATAAATTTATTCCTCCTTCCTGAAAGGTGAGTTGGCCCACCAAGCCAAACGCCAAGCCAAACACATTGTCCTGATGCCCGGCTGGCCTCTATACTGGCCAGCGTGGTGGCCGGTTACACAAAAACAGTGTTCAGAAGGAGGACGGGTGATGCGATACACGTTGATGGTTCTGGTATTCCTGGGTCAGATCGCTGCGGCGCAGCTGCCTGCCTTGCCTGCCGATGCGCAGGCGCAGGTGAATGCGGTGATGCCGCAGGTGATCGAGTGGCGACGTGATTTCCATCAGCACCCGGAACTCGGCAATCGGGAGTTTCGCACGGCGGGCATCATTGCCGACCATCTGCAGGCGCTGGGCATGGATGTGCAGACCGGCATTGCCCATACCGGTGTGGTAGGCATCCTGCGCGGTGGCCGCCCTGGCCCGGTAGTGGCGCTGCGTGCGGACATGGATGCGCTGCCGGTTGAAGAGCAGGTTGAGGTGTCGTTTGCCTCACAGGTGCGCACCCAGTACAACGGGCAGGATGTCGGCGTGATGCATGCCTGCGGACACGATAACCACATGGCGATTCTGCTGGGCGCCGCCACTGCCCTGGCCGGCATGCGGGACACGCTGCCCGGCACCGTGATGTTTATTTTCCAGCCTGCCGAAGAAGGCGCACCCGAGGGTGAAGAAGGTGGCGCTGAATTGATGCTCAAGGAAGGCTTGTTCGACACACTCACACCCGATGCGGTGTTTGGTCTGCATGTGTGGCCGATTCCAGCCGGACAGATTGCGGTGCGCGAAGGTGGCACCATGGCCTCCAGTGACTCTTTCCGTATTCGTGTCCAGGGCCAGCAGACACACGGGGCGGCACCCTGGGCAGGCATCGACCCGATTGTGGTGGCGGCCCAGATTGTAATGGGCCTGCAAACCATTCCCAGCCGCCAGCTGGACTCCACGCTGACACCTTCCATTGTGACAGTTGGCGCCATCAACGGCGGCCTGCGCAGCAACATCATTCCGGACTCCGTGGAAATGATTGGCACCCTGCGCACCTTTGATGCCGAAACCCGGCGCCAGATTCATCAGCGTGTCGAGCGCACAGCAAGCCAGATTGCCGCCAGTGCCGGTGCCAGCGTGGATGTCAGTATCAACCTGGGCTATCCGGTAACCTATAACGATCCCCAGCTTACCCGCGCCATGTCGCCGACACTGCAACGTGTCGCGGGTGAGCGCTTTGCGGAAGCATCACTGATCACTGGCGCGGAGGATTTCTCCTACTATGCCAACGAGGTGCCGGGTATGTTCTTCTTCCTGGGTATCGGCGCGGATGACCCGGCCTTGGTGTATCCAAACCATTCACCGTATTTCTACGCTGACGAGCGTGCCCTGCCGGTCGGCGTGACCGCGCTGACGGCGCTGGCTCTGGATTTTCTGGGCTCCCGTGCTGGCAGCGGGATTTGATGTTGATGGCTGGGGATGAAATCATCCTCAGCTCTACACAAAGTTACACTTAATGTAACTTTGTGTAGAGTCAGCGATTGTCTCATTTTTCTCCACCAAAGACTGCAACCGCCTCAGCGCCGCGTCCCACTGGGTGGAGATGCAGTCGAGGTGGCGCCGGGCTTCATCCAGCCGCTGCGGCTGAATCTGCCAGACCTGTTCCCGACCCTTGCGCCGACCCTGGGCCAGTCCGGCATCGGCCAGCACCCGCAGGTGTTTGCTGACGGCCTGTCTTGTCACCGGGCAGCTCGCGGTGAGCTGCGCTACCGACAGCGGCCCCTCGCGGCACAGCCGCCCGACAATCTGCAATCGTGTCGGGTCGCCCAGGGCCATGAACAAGGGGGCGGTGTCGCTCAGCGTATCGGTACGGGTTCTGCTCCGGGTCATGAGGGGAGTCCCGTGCTCAGGCGGCCTGCGCCAGGTACTTGCTGATCAGTGTGGTCTGTATCTGCCAGCCACCGTCGTTTGCCGCGAAGGCATCGGCACGGCGCGCCAGAGGGATTTTGTCAAAACCGGATTCGGTGATGGTTAGTTGCACCCCCTCTGCTGTGTCCTCAAGGACGAATTCTATGAGCGTGGTGGGCTCTTTCGAATAATCCCCCCCGGGCTCGATTGCATAGGGGTGCCAGCGGAACGAAAACAGCGTCATGGCTTCGATGCGTTCCACCAGGAAGTCGCAGGCCATGCCAGCATGAGGCTCCTGCAGTTTTGCCACGTTGGCATCCACCTGTGTTGGTCTGATACGGCCGCTTGTTTTTGCTCCGGCGACAAAAGGCCCGTCAAATTCAACACCAAACCAGGCGCCGAATTCCCTTGCATTCACGATGGCCTGCCAGACCCGTTCCAGGGGAGCGCGCAGCAGGACGGTTTTTACTATCCGATCAGTGTCATTTTTCATAGGCAACCTCCAGGTTGCGTAAATCCTAGCAGAGCACTGGCTGACAGGCAACCAGGTAGTTGCCTTTTTATTTTAGTATTTCCAGCTCTGGATGAATGCAATACACTGGCCGGGAATCCTTTTGACTCATTTGTACACAGGAGTATCGGCCATGTGGAAGAACTGGTTTGCTGCTTCAATGCTTGCTGTCAGCCTTCTCGGCGCAGGACTGGTGTCTGCGCAACCGGGTGGAGCCATGAGCCTGCCCGAAGGCGAGGGCAAAGAGCTGGTGCTGGCGGTCTGCACATCCTGCCATGGCATCAACAATATTGTGGGGTCTGCCGGCTACAACTCGGCGGCTGAATGGCGCCACGTCTTCGCCACCATGATTGCCCTGCCTGATGCCCAGGCGGATACCGTGGCCCGGTATCTTGCCGCCCACTTTCCGGAAAAACCCGGCCGTCGTCCCAATCTGATTGCTGGTGATGTGGACATCGAAATCATCGAATGGCAGGTGCCCACTCTGGGCCAGCGTTCCCGCGATCCCGCCGAAGCGCCGGACGGTTCCATCTGGTGGACTGGCATGTGGGCCAGCCTGGCCGGTCGTCTGGACCCGGAGACAGGGGTCATGGAGGAGTTTCATCTGCCGCCGGCCGCCCGGCCGCATACCATCGTGCCGGACGCTGAGGGCAATATTTGGTATACCGGCAACAGCAATGCCTCCATCGGCAAGCTGGACCCCCGCAGCGGCCGGATCACCGAGTACAAGACCGAGGCCCGTGACCCACACTCCGCAGCCTTCCACCCCAATGGCAATCTGTATTTCACCGCTCAGGGTGCCGGTATGCTGGGCCGGTTGAATCCGGCATCCGGTGACCTGCAGGAGGTTGCGACAGAACCCCGGCCTTACGGTATCAAGGTGGGTCCCGACGGCAGTCTCTGGGTGGCCTACAACGGGACCAACAAGATCGGGCGAATGCATCCAGAGACCCTGGAAGTGTCTTATTTTGAAGTACCCGATGCCCGTACCCGCATCCGGCGCCTGGATCTGGACAGCCAGGGCCAGGTGTGGTTTGTGAACTCCACCCTGGGCAAGATCGGCCGCCTGGACCCGGCCAGCGGTGAGATCAGGCAATGGGACTCCCCCAGCGGCGCGGATTCCCACCCCTATGCCATCGCCGTCATTGACGACGTTGTCTGGTATAACGAATCCGCCATGCGGCCTGATGCCCTGGTGCGTTTCGATCCCCGCAGCGAACGCTTTCAAAGTTGGGCCATCCCTTCCGGCGTGGGTATCATTCGCAATATGTGGAAGACAGCCGATGGCAATCTGTTGATTCACCAGAGCAGCACGAATCAGATCGGCCTGGTGAAGATCAATTGATGAGGAGGGGGTGCATAGGGATGTATAAGGTACTATCCACCATAGAGAGTCTTTTGCTGCAGCTGTTTTCTTACCGGCGATGGGACAGGATTTCAGCGGGCATTCTTCTTTGTTTATGTCCGGTTCTGGTGACAGCCCAGTCTGCCATCCAAGTGTCAGTAGTTAACCCTACCGGGTTTCTGAAACCGGGGGATGGGGTGGAAATTCTGCTGCGGGTAACCAATCCAGCTGATTCGGGAATCACCCTCAATGGGGTCATTGGTGTCAGCAGCAATATGAATGCCGATGCAAGCCTTGCCTTCGGTGATATACAAAAAGTGTTCAAGGCGACGGAATTATGTGAAGACGATAACGTTTGCCCTTACCCCGAGGGGAGCTTTCCGGTTAAGCCCGGTGAGAACCTGACCCTGGCCTTCCGGCGCCTGCAGGCCATCGATGAAATCCCGCAAAATACCCTGTTGATTCTAAGCAATATCCACCTCTCTACCCATCTACAGGGTAAGCAGGTTTCTATCCCGGTCAATGGAATTGCCGCTTATCAGGTCACGGCGGATGGAAGTGGAGATCCTGCGATTTTTGATGAACTGACAATTAATTTCCCGCCATTCGTGCCGCCGGAGCTGACGGTAAATTTCAGGCATCCCCCACAAATTTGGGCCGGCGAGCCTTTCAATGTCACGGCCACCATCAAGAATACGGGCACCGAGATGGTCGAGCTGAGGCCAATAAGCTCTTTTACCCGTTTCACTTGGAGTGCCGGGTCTCATCGAGAGTCTTATGAATGGCAAGGTTGCACGCAGCTCTGTGTTCTGCAGGGGCAGTCAGAACTGGCGCCCGGACAATCCCTGGTTCAAGACCTCGGCAATTTTTTCTATACAGCAGATACTCTTTTCAGCGGGGAACTGCGTCTGGGCGAACTGGACCTGCGAACCTCTGATAGCTATCAGCGCAACGGTTCAGTGATCATTGGCCAGGATGTGATCAGGATTCAGGTGATCAACCCGGCCGGAGGCGAAACACCCAACCCTGGGGTTCTGACGAAACCGACAGAACCATTACAGTCTATCCCCCCTGCGGACGGACAACAGTTTACGGTCATCCGCGATCCCAACACCGGCTATGACTGGCTTCCCCTGGCAGCAACTCTGGGCCAGGATCCCGCACAGGTTCTTGAACAGCTTGGAGCAGGGGGACCCTTCGCCGGTTTCAGGCGGGCACGGGCAAGCCAGGTAGAGCAGCTGGTGCGCAATGTGTTACACAGTACACGGCCGGATATCCCAGGGCATCGTATCTATCAGTCCGATGACTCGGTAAATGAGGCATTGATCCAGTTGCTGGATATATTTGGCATTACCCTGGAGGGGACGTTTGGTGTTGTCTCTCCACAGGAACCGATAATTTTTTCAGGTGTATTTTTCGGAGTCGTTGACGATCAACCTCCCTATCCTGCGGTTCAGCAATCCGCCCATACAGCGATCAATCACCAGATTTTCCGCCCAGGGCAGTTTTTCCGGCCGATTTCAGCCGGATCTCATATGGGGGTTATCGAGTTCACGCCCCTCTTCGGTTTTCCTACAGCAACCTGGCTGGTTCGAACCGGTGAACAGGAGCCGCAGTTTGGTCCACTGGAAGCCCGCTATCACAATGATTCACTGGTAGTGCCCCTGGTGGAAGTGGACGGGCAGTACTTCTCGGCAACGTTCAACTTCCTCAATAAAGTCGGCAGCTGGATGCAACTTAATACCCTGCAGGCAAGGGATTTTGTGGCAGGGGCGGAAATTGCCCGGTTTGACCCTGTTGCCCGGCAGATAGTCATCCCGCGGGTCAGTTTTCTGGACGGGGAGCAGACACTACAGTTTCGACTGGTGCTGGATTACCAGCCCGATAGTTTTATTCCACTGTTTACTCTTGTCGAGGCGGAACCGCTTTAGGATGTAATCAGAGGTTCCTTAAGTCTTTTTTAAGGCATCGGGGCTATCCTCATCTTGTCGAGATCAGGAGACTCCCCCCATGAAGAACCCTCTTTATGCAGCCATGCTGCTGTCTGCAATTCCCTCAATGTTTCTGTCTGGGCTTGCGTTGGCACAAAAACAGGACAACGAAGCCCTGGCCGCCACAATCCGTAACTGTGACAGTTGCCACGCCGCAGATTCGACCATTCAATCCGGAGCTCCGGTGTTGAATGGCCTGCCGCGCAGCTATCTGACCGAGCAACTGCAGAATTTCCGGGCAGATTTGCGCGGGGCAGCTGCCGTGGATCAATACAGCCGACAGATGGTCAGTGAGGCCAAGGCGCTGCCTGAAGAGCAACTGAGCTTGATTGCCCGCCATTACGCACGCCAGAAGAAACAGGTCGCCACTGCCACCGTGGCGGGCGATGTAAAAGCAGGGGAGCCCCTCTTTGAGGAGCATTGTGCCGGTTGTCATACCAGCACCGCGGGCCGCATGTTCACCAAAAGCCCACCGATCACCCATCTCGAAGGCCCCTACATTCTTGCGCAGCTAAAGGCTTTTGCGGCCAGTCAGAGGCATTTCGCCGAAGAAAACGAAAACAAGCTGAAAATGATCGAAGTCGCCAGCCGCTTCAACGCGCAGCAACTGGCGGATATCACCGCCTATATAAAAACCCGGGACCGGTAACTGCCACTGCCTGGTGATATCCTCACAAGGGCAACAACTACCGGTGCCGGGTTCATTCAGGTTCCTAACACGGACACTTCCTGTGTCTCTTGCAGGCCCTGACTCAAAAATCCGCGTACAGCCTGACCCCGGCCACAAACGGCATGCCAGCGACGAAGGTGGGAATTCCGAAACCGCCGCCGGTGTTGCCGGCATCGATCAGGTATTCTTCGTCAAACAGGTTGTCCGCATACAGCTCCACTTTCCAGGGTTGATTCTGTTTGCTCAGTTTGATGGAAGCATCGGTGATCCAGTACGAGTCTTGGGATAGTTCCGGCCGGTTACTGCTTTCAAAAAAGACTTCCGACTGATAGGAGCTGATCACTTCCATCTCCATCCGGTAAGCGCCGATACTGACCGTTTTATTGGCATACAGAGAGCCACTGACTTCCGGTGCCAGACGGAAGGTATTGCCGCCAAAATCAAAGGCACCACCGCCACTGGTACTGTCGTCGAATTCGGCATCCAGCAAGCCGAGCGTGGCGCCGACACTGAAGCTGGGGTCGATCAGGTAGTCGAATGTCGATTCGAAACCGAACATGTCCGAGTCGCCAACCGTCACGGTTCGGCTTTCCAGGGTCTGGGCGTCAGTGAAGCTTTCCTGGAAGTCCTGATAGGTGTAGGCAAACAGGGCGGCGGTAAAGGACAGCCGGTTACCGTAGTATTTCAACCCGATGTCAAAACTGTCCACGGTTTCTGCCTTGATGACGGAGGTGCTGCCGAAAGGATTGACATCGACAACAGGAGAGCGCCGGCCTTCTGCGTAGTTGAAGTACAGCGTCAGGTTGTCGTTGTAGCGGTAGTTCAATGCGACGCGGGGCAGGGTTTCAGTAAAATCCTTCTCGGCAGCCGCAGTGAAGGTGTTGAAGAAGGTATCCCGAGAGTAGCGTGATTCATCGATAAAGCGCACCCCGGCAGTCAGGTTCAATTTTTCGGTCAAGTCATAGGACCCTTCCAGCACATAGGAAAGAATGTCGATTTCGCCTTCGAAGACAAACGGACCGTTGATGGCCGTTGCCGAAGTGGCCGGGTCACTGATCGGTGTGCCATCGGCATTGAACAACGAATCGACCAGCATTTGACGGACGGCTGCGATCTCGGCAACCGAGGCGTTGGTGGTCGCATCGTTGATCAGCGGGATATTCGGAAACTGTATTTCCAGCTCGGCCAGGCGGGCATCAAAGGTTGAGCGCAGCACCGGGTCGACCAGTTGCACGAAAGGCAGAATTGATTCATCCGAAGTCGAAGAGAACCCCAGGAAGCCTTCGAACCGACCACCGGAGCGGTAGACCAGACGGGCACCGTAGCCGGACAGGTCGGCATTATTCTCGAAGAAAGCGTCCTGGATACGCAGACCCGTGCCATCGGCGTCGAAATACTCTTGCAGATCGACATCCTTGACATAGCCATCGACGGTCAAGGCCCACCGGTCATTGAAATGATGGGTAATCGCCACATCGTAGGATTCCAGGTCGCGATCGATCCCGATCAATGAACCCAGGCCCAGCTCCGCACTCTTGAAGGGGTCGGTGCTGCCGTTGCGCGGGGCAATCGAACCACTCTTGAAGGAAATGCCTGGTTGCTCGTTGGTCTCGATGGAGGCACGCAACAGGATATCGGTATTTTCCAGACTGGCTTTCAGGGTGGCACGCAAGGCTTCCACCGAGATGCCGTTGAGGTCGCCGCCGGTGCAGGATCGGGACACACCATTGTGATCCGTGATCATGCCCGAAGGGTTGAAGGAATCAGGACCACAGGCCTTGTTGTCGATGTTGCCGTCCTGGTCCCGATAGGCCCCGGCCAGGCGAAAGGAAAAGATGTCATTGATCGGGATATTGACCATGCCGCGCACATCAACGCCATCTTCGGTATTGAAGGCAGCCCGGATGTTACTGCCAAACTCATCGGTCGGCTGGGCCGAAATCATGCTGATGGCACCATTGGCGGCGGCAACACCAAACAGGGTAGGCTGGGGGCCTTTCAGCACCTCGATACGCTCGATGTCATACAGGGCGACGCTGGACACGGTCTTCTTGCTGATATCAATACCGTCCTGGAACACCGAGATGCGGGGCGTGGTGGTGACACTGGCGGAATCGTCGGTCACGCCGCGGATATTGAAAGAGGGCAGACTGACCCCCTGCTCCTGGATAACCACGTTGGGAATGAAACGGGACAGGTCATCCAGTTCAGTGGTATTGGTGCGATCCAGAAACTCGCCGGAGATCACATCCATGGTTACGGGCACATCCAGAATGGATTGCTCCCGCTGTTGTGCCGTCACGATGATTTCCTCAACGACCGCATTCTCATTACCCTGGGCATTGCTGCTTTGTGCATTGGCCAGGGCGGGAAACAACAAGGAACCTGTACTCAAACCGAGTATCAGAACCGGAAAATTACGCATTGTCAGCCTCACTTGATAGGTTTTTTGAACAGAACGGGCGGGGATTGAATAAAGGAATACGATTGCAGGAAGCCCAGCCCGACTCGCATGGTGCCTGCCGGGGATGACGGTATCGTGGCATTACTGTTAAGGTTTTGTGTAGATTTCAAGACAGTGGGGAACTGGTATTGCGTGTGACAGGCCCGGCAAACTACGTGGCGGATTGGGATCCCGTCAGCCAACCGGCTCCAGACGGGCCAGAGAAAGCACCAGCCATTTGCTGCCGACCTCGGTAAAGCTGACCTGGACGCGGGCGTTGGGGCCGCTGCCCTCATAGTTCAGCACCACGCCCTCGCCGAACTTGCCGTGCCGCACCCGTTGACCCAGGCTGATTGGGGTGTCAGGTATTTGTGCGTTGTTCAGGGAGGCCGATCTTGCGGCGCTGGTCTGCGAAGCAGCGAAGGATGTGTGAAAAGGACGGCTGATGGTCGACTTCAGCCGCACCGGTTCGATCAACTCTGCCGGAATCTCGCGCAGAAAACGCGATGCCCGGGGGTGGATGATCTCCCCATGCAGCCGCCGCGATTCGGCATGGCTCAGATACAGCTTCTTCATGGCCCGGGTGATGCCCACGTAACACAGGCGCCGCTCCTCCTCCAGGCCATTGAGATTTTCCATCGACATCTTGTGCGGGAACAGTCCCTCCTCCATCCCCGCCAGGAACACCAGCTGAAACTCCAGCCCCTTGGCGGAGTGCAGCGTCATCAACTGTACCGCGTCATCGGATTCGCCAGCCTGGTTATCGCCTGCATCCAGCGCGGCCTGGTCCAGGAAGGCGGCCAGGACCCCGGCATTGTCAAAAAGAACATCGGCTTCGGTGTCTGCATCCAGCTCGGTATCCTGCACGAACTCCTCGGCAAAACTGTTGCAGGCATTGACCAGTTCCTCCAGGTTCTCGATGCGCCCCTGGGCTTTCTCGCCACCCTCCTTCTGGTGATGAGGAATCAGCCCGCTGTGGGCGATGATCTTCTCCACCGTGCTGCCCAGTGAGTCGGTTTTGGCAATCTCCTGCATCTCATCGAGCAGGCGCAGAAAGGCCTGCACGGCCGCACCAGCCCGGCTTGGCAGCAGCCGGCCCGTCAGGCACTGTTGACAGGCCTGCCACAAGGACACCTGCTGCGAGCGGGCCTGTTCACGAATAAGGTCCAGGGTACGCCCGCCAATGCCACGGGTGGGCACATTGATGATGCGCTCCATGGCCGTGTCGTCATTGCGGTTCAGCAGCAGGCGCAGATAGGCCAGGGCATTGCGGATTTCCAGGCGCTCGTAGAAACGGTGGCCGCCATAGATGCGATAGGGCAGCGCGACGCGCAACAGGGCTTCCTCCAGTTCCCGGGACTGGGCATTGGAGCGGTAAAGAATGGCGGCATCGCTGAGCCGGTTGCCGGTGTTCAGCCAGTCCTGCAGGCGCTCGACGATGAAGCGGGCTTCGTCCTGCTCATTGAAGGCCTCGTACAGGGAGATGCTTTCGCCCTCGCCGTCCTCGGTCCACAGCTCTTTGCCCAGGCGGCCCTGGTTGTTGGCAATCAGCCGGTTGGCAGCCTTCAGGATGGTCGCCGTGGAGCGGTAGTTCTGCTCCAGACGCACGGTCTCGGCGCCGGGGAAATCGGTGTTGAACTGCTGGATGTTTTCGATGCGGGCACCCCGCCAGCCGTAGATGGACTGGTCGTCATCCCCCACTACCATCAGGTGGCTGCCCGTGCCGGCCAGGACCCGTATCCAGGCATACTGGATGGCATTGGTGTCCTGAAACTCGTCCACCAGGATATGCTGGAAGCGACGCTGGTAATGTGCCAGCAGTTGCGGGCTCTTCAGCCACAGCTCGTGGGCGCGCAGCAGGATCTCGCCGAAGTCCACCATGCCGCCCCGGTTGCAGGTCTCTTCATAGGCGCTGTAGAGGGTCAACATGGTGCGGATGAACTCATCACCCAAAGGCTCGATATGCGCTGCCCGCCGCCCTTCATCCTTTTGCTCGTTGATGAACCACTGAAACTGGCGCGGCGGCCACTTGTCCTCGTCGATGCTGAGGCTGCGGCACAGGCGCTTGATCAGACGCAGCTGATCATCACTGTCCAGGATATGAAAGTTTTCCTGCAACCCGGCTTCGCGCCAGTGCGCCCGCAACAGGCGATGCGCCAGACCATGAAAGGTGCCCACCCACATGCCGGCCGCCGGCTGGCCCAACAGCTGTTCGATGCGGCTGCGCATCTCGCGGGCGGCCTTGTTGGTAAAGGTCACGGCCAGGATGCTGTAAGGGGAGACGCCCTCGGCCTGCATCAGCCAGGCAATGCGGTGGACCAGCACCCGGGTCTTGCCGCTGCCGGCACCCGCCAGCACCAGCAGATTGCCGGAAGGGGCGGCCACAGCCTGTCGCTGCGGGGCATTGAGGGGGTCGAGAATCGCGCTTACATCCATGGCAAACAGTCTGTCGTATCAAGGTGTGACGGCCAGGCTGGCACAGGTGCTGATAAGCTGGCACAGCCATTCAAGAGAAAGTGCTGCATGTTATCACTATTGCCCAGAGCTGGGGTCGACAGGGGGTAAATTCCTGAAAGTTCGTTGTAGATGAAAGTCCGTTGTTAATGAAAGTCCGCTTTTGCCGCTGAGGCTAAGTTGGTAATATGCAGCCTCTTGTTTCAGATCGACATGCGGAAAGACCCGACGTCTTGGCAAAAGGGATTGCTGACAGCAGGGGGGGATGGACGCATCACTTTTTCAACCCATGAGTCCAGGAGCATTTTATGTCTGCCAAACCAGACAACGCCAAGTTCAACTGGCAGGATCCGTTTTTAATGGATGAGCTGTTAACCGAAGAAGAGCGCATGATCCGCGCTACCGCCAAACAGTATGCGCAGGAAAAACTGCTGCCGCGTGTGCGCGAAGCCTACCGCAACGAACACACGGATCCAGCCATCTTCCGCGAAATGGGCGCACTCGGTTTATTGGGGCCGGCGCTGGATGGCTACGGCTGCCCGGGCGTGTCCTATGTCAGTTACGGCCTGATTGCCCGTGAAGTGGAGGCGGTGGACTCGGGTTATCGCTCCATGTTCAGCGTGCAATCCAGCCTGGTGATGCATCCCATCTATGCCTTTGGCACCGAAGCGCAGAAACAGAAATACCTGCCCAAGCTGGCTTCCGGGGAATGGATCGGTTGCTTCGGCCTGACCGAACCCGATCACGGCTCAGACCCCAGTGGCATGGTCACCCGTGCCCGCAGTGTGGAAGGAGGTTACAGCCTCAGCGGTGCCAAGAACTGGATCAGCAACTCCCCCATCGCGGATGTTTTCGTGGTCTGGGCCAAGGACGATGAAGGCATCATCCGCGGTTTTGTACTGGACAAGGGCATGAAGGGTCTGTCGGCACCCAAGATCGAGGGCAAGCTGGCTTTGCGTGCCTCCATCACCGGCGAGATTGTCATGGATGAGGTGTTCGTGCCGGAAGAAAACCTGCTGCCCCATGTGCAGGGTCTGAAGGGGCCGTTCAGTTGCCTGAACTCTGCCCGCCTGGGTATTGCCTGGGGTGCGTTGGGGGCCGCCGAAACCTGCTGGCATACCGCGCTGCAGTACACCTTGGACCGCAAGCAGTTCAACCGCCCACTGGCGGCCAATCAGTTGATCCAGAAGAAGCTGGCGGTGATGCAGACCGAGATTTCCATCGGCCTGCTCGCCTGCCTGCAGGCCACTCGTCTGCGCGATGAGGGCAAACTGGCTCCGCCGCTGATCTCCCTGCTCAAGCGCAACTCCTGTCTGAAGGCGCTGGATGTGGCCCGTGAAGCCCGCGACATGCTGGGCGGTAACGGCATCTCCGATGAGTACCCGGTGATGCGTCATGCGCAGAACCTGGAGGTGGTGAATACCTATGAAGGCACACAGGATATCCACGCCTTGATCCTGGGTCGCGCTCAGACCGGCATACAGGCCTTCAGTTGAAGGTCTGGCCAGGGTAGCCTGGCCAGGAAACAGGCAAAAAAGCGGGTTCTGAACAGAAAGGAGGAAATGACATGAAAGGCAGTTGTCTGTGTGGCGCCGTAGCGTACCAGCTTGATCGGATCGAAAAACCGATCACACACTGCCACTGCCTGACCTGTCAGAAGGCGCACTCGGCCGCGTTCAATTCTTCGGTTCGGATTCAGCGTGAGGATTTCCACTGGACCCGGGGTGAAGACAAACTCAGCTGTTATGAATCTTCGCCAGGAAAGAAGCGCTGGTTCTGCTCTGTCTGCGGCTCACACCTGATGGCGGAAAAGCAGGGCCAGGAATTGCTGGTACTGCGTGCAGCCAGCCTGGATGAGGACCCTGGCGTGCGTCCGGCCATGCACATCTGGCGTGCTCACGACCGGGCCTGGCTGGTTAACGACGAAAGTCTGCCCTCACATCCAGAATGGCCGCCTGCGTAGCAATTGAAACAGCAGTCGAAACAGCAATTCAAAAGGCAATAAAACTCAGACCGCCAGAATGGCACCAACAAAAATGGCCAACCCCACCCAGTGATTGTTGAGAAAGGCGCGGAAACAGGCTTCCGGGCTGCGATCACGAATCAGCTGCTGTTGATGCAACAGCAGCCCTGCCGCCACCAGCAGCCCGGCATACCAGGCCATGCCCAGTGAGAATTGCAGGCCAGCCAGCACCAGGGCGAACAGAAACATCAGTTGCAACAGGCCTATCATCAAGCGGTCAGCTTCTCCAAACAGAATGGCGGTGGATTTCACCCCGATCTTCAAATCGTATTCGCGATCGACCATGGCGTATTCGGTATCGTAGGCCACGGTCCACAGGCTGTTGGCCACAAAGAGCAACCAGACGGCAGGGGGAATTGCCTCGCGCTGGGCGCTGAAAGCCATCAGTATCCCCCAGGAAAAAGCAATGCCCAGGACTACCTGGGGCAGATGGGTATGGCGCTTCATGAAAGGGTAGAGCGCCGCGACGGCAACAGCGCCGAAGGACAGCAGGATGGTTTGCCGGTTGGTGAACATCAACAACAGGAAACTGAGCAGGACCAGCGTCAGAAAGGCCAGCATCGCCTCCCGGCGACTGAGCAGACCTGTGACCAGGGGGCGCTCCTTTGTCCGCAACACGGAACCGTCGATGTGGCTGTCGGCAAAATCATTGATGCAGCAGCCGGCAGAGCGCATCAGCAATGTGCCAAGGCTGAAGATCAGCAGCAGATGCCAGTCCGGAATACCCTCGGCGGCCAGCCAGAGCGCGGTCAGGGTAGGCCACAACAGCAGCAGTGTACCGATGGGCCGGTGCATGCGGGTCAATTGGATATAGGCAGGCAATTTTGCCATCAGGCTGGGATAACGGTGTTGCAGTTTGCTGGAAAACCGGCTGAGCAGCGCGTTGAAAGAGGTCATGATGCGATCCATCGGAAAATTCGGTTTTATCAGGCGCGCAGCAGATCACAGAAATGCGGCTGCCGACATGGAATAATGGTCGCAAAATCAGGGCTGCAATGCCACGATTAATCTGCACGGACAAAAAAGGAGAGGCAATAATGAAAAAACCAGAACTGGCGGCAGCTGTCGCCGCCCAGACCGGCATGACCAGAAATACAGCGGGTGAAACCATCTCGATAGTGCTCGACCAGATTACGGATGCCCTGGCCCGGGGTGAGCAGGTCACATTGCCCGGATTCGGCAGTTTTCGGCCAGTCAGCCGGGCTGCCCGCACGGGCGTGAATCCGCAGACGGGAGCAACGCTGCACATAGCTGCCAGCAAAAGTGCCAGTTTCAGAGCCGGCAAGGCGCTGAAAGAGGCGATTGCCGGGAACTGAG